>CAYUCC010000035.1:0-49051 GCA_964443225.1 uncultured Anaerolineae bacterium | reverse complement strand
AGGCGGTCCGTGAGACGAATTTGGTGAGGTTGAAGGTGAAATCGGGATACGGTTTCCTAATCCGAGAAGGCAAAAACGTGCGACGGTTTCCTAATCAAAAGGCGAAATTACCAGCAAAGAATACTCCAAAATACGCCCCCGGCAGGACTCGAACCTGCGACACACGGTTCGCGGGTCCATATCCTGTGGGACCACACTTTTGAGTATATTTGCCCCCTGTACCCTTGTCAAGTCTTGGGTGTTTGGCGGGTCCATTTTTTTAAGGTTGACCCCTCATTTCGCATGGTGACGCGCCACGGCGGCCCGGTGAGTGATCCATGTCAGCGGGAGCAGCTTCGCGCCGACTTGGTCATGGCACGGTGATCGCGATGAGGTCTGACTGTGGTCATGATCAAGGGGCCGGCCAGGAATCAATTGCCTGAGCGCGTCGGGCCGTCCGAACTTCTTCCAGCGCCTCTCGATCGCTTTCTGGGTCGGGATGGTCGATGGCTTTATCCAGGGCAACGGCTTCGAGGAGCTGGGTCTTGGCTTCGTCGAGTCGATTGAGCAATTGGTGGACCATGACCACGTTGCACCCAGTGATGCTTTCGACCAGCAGTCGCCCTCGTTTCTGGCCCATCAGCGGGATATGCAGCGTGCAAAGGATCAGAACACCCCGCAGAGTTTGTTCAGTGTCGAGCCTTCAGCCGGGATTTGGGTCGCTCTGTCACCGGTTGAAGTCCCGACATCATGATAGGTGCGGAATTGTACGTGTGAGGATCATGAGTTTGACAAAATGTTGAACCGCGATATAATTCAATGTATATTGAACTATATCGCGGAGGTGTAAGTATGCTGGATGTTGCGCCATCTCCCACCAATCTGACGGACCTGGCTGAGCGGCTCAAGGTTCTGGCCGAGCCTAAGCGCCTGCTCATCCTGCACCTGCTGATGGAAGGGGTGCAGTGTAACTGCGAATTGGGCGACGCGCTGCAGATGGCACCCAACCTGATCTCGCACCACTTAAGCGTATTGCGCAAGGCTGGACTTGTGGACGTGGCACGCGACGCAATCGACGCTCGCTGGGTTTACTATTCGATCAATCGCCAGGCACTCATGGAACTAAATGCGATCTTCGGTGGGTTCTTCGACCCGGCGCGCATCAAGCCCCGCCGGCCCACCTGCGGTCCACAGGGCGCGTTCATCCGGGCGGATGAGATTGCCTTCGCGCGGAATTGATTTTTTTTAACCAACTACTTCAACGGAGATTGAATTACTGTGACCGAGTCCATTACACTAATCGCCGAAAAGGCCCAACCGTTCGACAGCCCCCCTGTGGAGCTGTTCGACCCGCCGATGTGCTGTCCCACTGGCCTCTGCGGCCCGACCCTGGATCAAACCCTGCTCGACGTGGGCGAAATGATCCTGGCCTTGCAGGCCGAGGGACTGGGCGTCGCGCGCTACCAGATGGCCAGCGCTCCCCACGCCTTTCTCAACAATCCCGAGGTGATGAGGCTGGTGCGTGAGCAGCAGATGGCTGCGCTGCCCATCACCGTCGTACACGGCCAAGTCGTTAAAGCTGGCGCCTACCCCAGCCTGGCTGAGTTGCGCCCCCACCTGAATGGAGCTGTTCAATGAGTACCCGTTTTGTCTTCTTCTCCGGCAAAGGCGGCGTCGGCAAGACCAGCATGGCCTGCACCCACGCCGTACGTTACGCCGATGAGGGCCGCCGCACCCTGATCGTCACCACCGATCCGGCCTCTAACCTGGCCGATGTCTTTGAGCAATCCATCGGCCACCAGATCACACCCATCGACGGCGTGCCCAACTTGTGGGCCATGGAGATCGACCCCGACCAGGCGACCCAGGAATACATCGACCGCGCCATGGCGCCGATTCGCGCGGCCTTCCCGCTACAGATGGTGCAGGTGATGGAAGAGCAGATGAGTGGACCGTGCACGGCTGAGGTGGCCTCCTTCGACCGTTTCACCGATTTCCTGGACGTGCCCGCGGCCAACGGCAAAACCTTCGACGTCGTGATCTTCGATACCGCGCCCACCGGCCACACCCTACGCCTGCTGGAGCTGCCGATCCAGTGGAGCCAGTCCATCGACGACGCCAGCCAGGGCAGCGGCCAGACCTGCATCGGCCCGGCGGCGGCGATCCAGGACGCCAAGCACAAGTACGAGCGAACGATTGCTTTGATGCGTGACCCGGCGGCCACGATCTTCACTTTTGTCCTGCACCCCGAAGCCGTGGCCATCAAGGAAACCCGGCGCGCAATCGCCGAGCTAGCCAAGTTGGGCATTACCAACCACCAACTAATCGTCAACAGTGTCATTCCACCCGAGGCACTCTCCAACCCGCTCTTCGCCGCCCGCGCCGAGATGCAAACCCGCTATCTGGCGCAGATCACGCAGGAACTACCGGTGCCCACTCGCACCATGGCCCTGCTTCCGGGCGAGATCAAGGGTGCCGAGCGCCTGCGAGCCGTAGGCGCCATCTTCTTCGACGGCGCCGCGACCGCCGGCTTTGGCCAGAACGGTGCGTCCCTCCGGGCCATCACCTCCCTGCCTATGCTGGACGGCGTGGCTGAGCGGGTGTCACCCAACGGCCACAATCGCGCGGTGTTCTTCGCTGGCAAGGGTGGCGTCGGCAAGACCGTCGCCTCGTGCATCACCGCCGTCTGGCTGGCCCGCCAGGGGCACAAGACCCTGCTGCTGACCACCGACCCGGCTGCGCACCTCGGCGACGTGCTGGGCGTGCCGGTGGGTGACACAGCCGAGCCGGTGGCCGGCGTGCCCAACCTGTGGGCGGCCAAAATCGACCCCAAAGCGGCGGCCGATAGCTACAAGTCCCGTATCCTGGACGACGCCCGCCGCCGCGGCCGGCCTGAGCACGCCATCCGTACCATGGAAGAGGAGCTGGACTCGCCCTGCACCGAGGAGATGGCGGCCTTTGACCTCTTCATCGATTTCGCCTCCCAGGCGCAGTGGGACTCCATCGTCTTTGACACCGCGCCCACCGGCCACACCCTGCGCCTGTTGGAGCTGCCCATGGACTGGAGCAAGCAGATCGACGTCAAGGTGTTTGCCTCGGTGGACACGGCCGCGGCCGACGATGTGGCCAAACAACGCTTCGGCCGGGTGATCGACATGATGCGCGATCCTGCCCAGAGCACCTTTGCCTTCGTGATGTACCCCGAATCGACGCCGATTCTGGAGGCCTATCGTGCGTCCCAGGAGCTGCGCACCGTGGGCATCGAGCCAGGGCTGGTCGTGGCCAACTTCGTCATCCCGGCCGAGCAGGCCACCACCCCCTTCACCCAGGCGCGGCGCGCCATGCAGGATCAGTATATGGCTGAGATCTCCCGCCGCTTCCCGGTTCCTGTGGTGCAGATCCCCCTGCTGCCGGCTGAAATCAAGGGCCTGGGCACCCTGGCCAGGCTGGGTGAACAAATCTACGGGAATGGTTCACACGCGACAGCGTCGATCCAGGTTCGTAAGGAGATGAGCCGTGCATAATGCTGTAGTGCTTTTTGCCCGCAACGGCATGGGTGATGTGCCGGCTGAGCTGCAGCAGGGCCTGGCAATTCAGTCTCCGAGCCTGCTGACAGATAAAGTGATCGCCCTATGAGTACAAAGCGGCGAGTCCTCTTTCTTTGCACCGGCAACTCGTGCCGATCCCACCTGGCCGAGGCGATCGTCAATGCCCGCATGGCCGATACGTGGGAGGCTGTGTCGGCCGGCACCCAGCCGGCTGGCTACATCCACCCCAGAGCCTTGCAGGTGCTGGCGGAGATCGGCATCCAACATGACGGCCGCTCTAAACACGCTGACGAGTTTCGTAACATGCCGCTGGACCTGGTGGTCACTGTTTGCGACTCAGCGGCCGAAGAGTGCCCGCTGTGGCTGGGTCCCGGCCGGCGGGTTCACCTGGGCTTCCCCGATCCGGCCAAGGCCGAAGGAACCGATGAAGAGGTGATGGCCGTGTTCCGCGCCGTGCGCGACGACATTGCGCTGAAGATTCCTGCGTTACTGATGCAATACTCTGGAGATAACTGATGAAGGACCTTGTGTTGAATGAATTGGAGGCAGCGCCGCTCGAGATGGTGGCGCAGGCGGCGCACGACTTTGCTGCGGCTCTCGCGGGCGCGCCGCAGTTCAGCGCCTTCGAGGAGGCAGCCTATGCCTTTCAGCAGGACGAGGCGGCCCAGACCGCGCTGCAAGCCTACCAGGCCAAGCAGCAATCGTTGCAGATGATGTTGATGCTCAACGCCGTCAGCGCCGACGACCGTGCCGAGCTGGCCCGGCTTTACCAGGCCTTTGCCAGCAGATCAACCTTTCAGGCTTATGTGCAGAGCGAGGCTGACCTGAAGGTACTGTGCCAGGAGGTGGGCGACCTGCTCTCGCGCTACATCGGGTTCGACTTCGCCGCGGCCTGTGGGTCGGGCGGCTGTTGTTAGGAGGCAACCCATGACAACCACTACACTCACCCCCAATCTGGTCGAGGCTGTCGAATCGCTGGCCCAGACTTTGGTGGCGTCTGTGCCTTTTGTGACCTTTGACGAGGCATATGCGCGTTTCAACGCCGATCCTGAGGCCAGTGGCCTGATGCGCAGCCTGACCGAGGCGCAGACTATGTTGCGCGCACGTCAGAGCAATGGCGGTCTTTCGCAAGCCGACATTATCCAATACCGCACCTTGCAGGCTGAGGCGCAAGCCAACCTGCTCATTTCCGCATACGTACAAGCTGAGGATAACGCAATCGCCACTCTGCAGCAAGTCAACCAGGAGATCAGCCAGTGGCTGGGCGTCGAATTTGCCACGTTGGCCCGCCGGCGTGGCGACTGCTGCGGATAAGCAACGATGGCTGGCATGCACCATCAAGGATGAGGAGAGTCACAATGCCTTTGTACAGTTTCGAGTGCGAAGACTGCCAGGCAGTCTTCGACCTGCGAGCTTCGTTTCAGGAGAAAGAAAAGGGTCTGGAGCCGATGTGTCCGCAGTGTAATGGCCAACACGCCCACCAGTTGATCACCGCTGGGTGGCTTTTGAGTGGGCGAGGCGCGACCGGTGCGACCACGGTTGCCCGCGCTCCGGCTTGTGGGTGCGGTGCAGGCGGCGGGTGCTGCGGATGAGCGCCGCCAGTGCCTCGGTGTCGATTGTGGGTGCCCCCGTCGCCTGCGCCGATGGCGTCAAAGACACATGGCGCGAGCTGGCCCAATGGGCGGCCGGACAGATTCACGCGCGCTACGGTGACCAGGTCGAGGTCGCATACTTCGACCTCTTCGACGCGACCTGTCCGCCGTTGCCGTCGGGTGCGCAACTGCCGGTGGTACTGGTCAACAACCAGGTGGTCATCAGCGGCGGCAAGCTGGCCGTGCCGGTCATCCGCCAGCGACTGGAAGCGCTCGGTGTCCAGCCTGTTGCACGCTAGGGCGTGAATGCAAACTATAGCCACAGAATCGTGGCGGCGATGAGCCACATGGCCCGATAGTTCTCTGCTCGCTTGTCGTAGCGCGTGGCGAGCCGGCGGAACTATTTCAGGCGATTGATCAGGCGCTAAATGGTATGATCACAAATGACAAATTCTGCCTGACCCGGCGGGGCGCGCTCGCACTATCGTGATGGCGGCGGCCCCTACGGTTGCGAAACGCGTCATACTGACGGACGGTGGTATCATCCCAGGGGTCCAATCACCCTCTGGGAGGAAGCATGAAGTCACAATGGTGCGTGAGCCGGTCCGTAGCCGGTCGCAGTGATGGTCAACGACGCTGGGATTACGCCTACCAGTCTCTCCTGCGTTGGGTGATGGAGAATTCCGCAGGTGTTGCACCTGCCCCATCATACCTTCAGGAGGATCAGTATGGAGATTGCTTTGTACACTCGTGTCTCGACCAGCCGTCAGCAACAGACGCAGACGATTGAGCAGCAGTTGGATCGGCTGCGAGCCAAAGTCGCGATGGAGCCGAATTGGCATCTGGCTGAGGATCATGTCTACCGAGATGACGGCTATAGCGGTGCATCGCTGAATCGACCAGGTCTGGATCGTCTGCGAGATCATGCGGCGCTGGGCGCCCTTGAGGTGGTACTGATCACCGCCCCAGATCGTCTGGCGCGCAAGTACGTGCATCAGGTACTGCTGATCGATGAGATGCAGGGCCGGGGCTGTCAGGTTGAGTTCCTGGATCGGCCGATGAGTGATGACCCGCACGACCAACTCCTGTTGCAGATTCGTGGTGCCGTGGCTGAGTACGAGCGGAGCCTGATCGCCGAGCGGATGCGCCGGGGTCGTCAGGCCAAACTGCAAGGCGGTACCCTACTGCCTTGGACACGTGCACCGTATGGCTACATTCTTGACCCTGAACGACCTCGTGATCCCAGTCGTGTCGGACTGGATCCGATCAAAGCCGAGATTGTCAAGCAGATCTTTGCCTGGTATACTGATCCGCAGATCCCGGCGACGCTGTACTGGGTCGCTAAAACCCTGAGTGAGCGGCAGATTCCGACACCGCGCGGTGGTCAGCGCTGGAATGTCGGCTCGGTGCGCGGCATACTGCGCTCGCCGGCTTATACTGGCACCGCTACACGCCCGCTGTATCAGCAGCGAGTCCGCAGTCCCCACGTAGGATTCCTCCCCGTATAGGATAACACTTGAGCGCCACACATAGATACGGCTGCGTCCAAGATGTTCAGGCACAAGCGATCGTGCACGAGCCGATGAAGCGCACTGGTGCAGCAGGGCCATATCGTCGCGACGTCCCGGGCCCTGTTCGGAATCAGTGATCGTTGTCGTCAGGTTGGGCCGGGTTGCGCGGCTGGCAGGATGAAAGAGATGCGAGTGCCGGAGCCCTGGTCGCCGTTGGCGGGGAAGATGGGGCTTTCGGCCCAGGCTTTGCCGCCGTGCGCCTCGACCAGGTGCCGGACGATGGCCAGGCCCAGGCCGGAGCCGCCACTGGCGCGCGTGCGTGACTTGTCGGCCCGATAGAAACGGTCGAAGATATGCGGCAAATCGGCGGCCGAGATGCCTGTCCCCGTGTCTGTGATGGTGATCAACACCATCTGTGGTCGTTGCTTATCCTGGACAGCGGTGTGTGCTTCGACAGTCACGGTACCACCGGCCGGCGTGTAACGTAGGGCGTTGCTGACCAGGTTGCCGATAACCTGGCTGATCCGATCGGCGTCAGCGTAAACCGCGGGCAACCGGGACGCCGGCAGCTCCACCGCCAGACGAACGCCTTTTTCATCAGCCTTGGGGCGCAGCCGTTCGGTCACCTTGCGAACCAGTTCGGACGGGTCCGCTTCCGTTTGCTCCAGTTTGAGTTGCCCTGCTTCCGCCAGCGACACCAGCCGCAGATCGGCGACCAGGCGGGTCAGCAGGGCGGTCTCCTCGTGCAGGGATGCAATCTGTGCACCATCGAGCGGCAGAACGCCGTCCTGCATGGCTTCCAGGTTGGCCTGCATCACACTGATAGGCGTGCGCAGCTCGTGCGCCACGTCGGCGATCATCTGGCGCCGCTCGCTTTCCGACCGGCTCAGGCTGTCGGCCATCGTGTTGAAGGTTTGGGCCAAATCCCCCAACTCATCACGCGTCCGCACTGCCACGCGGCGCTGCAGATCACCGCCAGCGATGGCGTGGGCGACCGCCTTGAGATCACGTACGGGCGCCGTGATCTGGAAGAACAGCAGCGCTCCCATGACCAGCGCGAGGGCCCCTGCCGCCAAGACCGCCAGGGCGATGGAGCGGTTGACAGAGCTCAGGAATTCGCTTGCAGGCGAAGTTGGGCCAGCGACGCCAGCCGCCACAATGATCGTCCCGACCGGCCGTCCGCCGACGAGGATCGGTTGCCCTTCAGCCAGTTCCTCGGCCGGTAGCGTCTTGCCGACAAGTTCACTTTGCGAGTCCGCGATTACGTTGCCACGGGCGTCGGCCAGGAGCAAGCGTTGACCCATCATGTCCCACATACTCCAGGTCAGCGGGTTGGCCGCGCCCGACCCACCCTGGGGAGCGTCTGCTCCCGGCTGGCGGCGCCAGTTCATGCCCATGTCGCCTTGCGTCATATCACCGTCCATCATGCCGCCCATCCATCCACCGGACATTCCGCCATCTGTCATACCCGTGCCGCTGCTGGACGATCGCAGAGTGGCCTCCACGCCCTGCCAACTGTTTGTTCGAGTGTAGTAGTTAGCCAGGGTCGAGGCCAGGCGCTGGGCCCAAAACTGGCCGTTCCGATCTGTGTACACGCGGAACTGGCCGACGGTGGCCCGGTTGGCGAGGGCGGTAGCCACCACGGCCAGCACGAGGATGATCAACGCGAAAGCGCTCAGCAGGCGGAAGAAAAGGCTATGCTGCATGGTCGGGTTCCTGCAGCGCGTAGCCGATGCCGAAGACGGTCACGATGTAGCGGGGCTGCTTACGGTCTGGCTCGATCTTGTTACGCAGGTTCCGGATATGAACGTCAACCGTGCGCTCGTAGCCTTCGTAGGCGCTCTCTTGCGAAAGTTCGAGCAGTTGCAGGCGGGTGAGGGCGCGGCCTGGAGCTCGCGCCAGGGCTGCCAGCATGCTGAATTCCATGCGTGTCAGCCTGACTGGTCTGCCGGCCACCATTGCCTGGTGCGATCCCAGGTCTAGCATGATGTCGCCTGCGCGCACCACCTCGCTGCCGATAGGTTGGATGTCTGCGCGGCGCAATATCGCTCGCACGCGGGCTACCATCTCACGCGGGCTGAATGGCTTGGTGACGTAGTCGTCCGCGCCTAACTCCAGCCCGATCAGTTTGTCAGCCTCCTCGGTACGCGCGGTGAGCATGATCACCGGAACATTGGATTCGCGCCGCAGCGTCCTGCACACGTCCAACCCATCGATGCCAGGCAATGACAGGTCCAGGACGACCAGGTCTGGCCTCTCGTGGCGGAAGGTGGTCAGCGCCATCTGACCGTCCGCCGCGGTCACGACCCGATAGCTCGCCTGTTCGAGGTAGCCTTTGAGCACCTTCACGATCTTCGGTTCATCGTCAACTACCAGGATAGTCTTTGCCATACGCTTTAGCGATCGCGTATCCTTTGCCGTGAAACCCGGAAACCGGACGCCAGATCACCAGCGCCCGGTTCTCGGTCCTTTCGTGGCCGCACGGCAGCCACCTCATGCGCGCAAGTCCACTCGCATCTGCTCGTATTGTTCCTTGCTGAGTTCGCCCCTGGCATAGCGCTCCCTGAGGATCGCCAGCGCCCGGTCATCTGGCTGGACCGACCCCACCGCAGCGCTTCTTGGCGCCTGGCCAGGGCGAGCGAGCGCCCAGAATGCCAGCACGGCCAGGACAACCGCTCCAGCCAGGAGCAACAGGAAGATCAGACCGCCAAACAGCATCATCAGCCAACCTCCGCCATCCCATCCATAGCTCCAGCCCATAATGGTAGTTTCCTCCGATATGCCCAGGTTACAGCTCTCGCTCGGCGACGAACGCTCCGTGCCAGGTGTGGTACCACACTTGCCCGGTGTAGCCGTTGACGCTCAACATGCCAACGATCTTGCCGTTTTGCAGGAAGTCCATGGTGTAGTAGCCGTAGAAGGTGTCCTGATCATCGGCCAGCTTGGCGCCCGGGAAGTTCGCATCGAGGAATTGTTGGGCGTTGGTTTGTGCTTGAGCGACAGACACGGACATCGGTCCTGCTGGCTGGTATGGGTAGCCGCCCATCATGTGGCCCATCATCCCGCCGCCGTTGCCGCCCATCATGTGGCCCATCATCCCGCCGCCGTTGCCGCCCATCATGTGGCCCATCATCCCGCCGCCGTTGCCGCTCATCATACCGTACCTGGTATTCCACATCATGTTGGGGCCAGGCTCCGGGGAAACGGCGCCGGTATAGCGGTTCACGAGGACCTCAAAGGCCCCGGTACCCGTACTCTTCTCCGTGACGTGCACGTAGAAGTTGTTGGTAAACTCCATGATTTCGGCCAGGCCCAGGTCGCTGTTGTGGTAGGCCGCAACATACAGCTGCGCCGCGGCGACGGCCTGATCCACGGAGATCGGGTTGGCGTTGGCGGGTACCCCCCATCCGCCCATCATGCCGCAGCCGCCCATCATACCAGGGCCATAGCGACCGTACGGTTGGGTGTTGGTGATGGTGGTGCTCGGGTTACTGCACCGCCAACCTCCCATCATGCCGCCCCATCCCCCCGGCGTTCCTTGCTGCCAATAGGGTGCATGCCCTTCGGCAAATGCACTGGTAGCCGCAACCGCCGTCAGCAGCAAGACTGCCAAACTGATGCAGACCAGGACCATGATTCGCTTGTTCATATCGGATCTCCTCCAACTGGGATCAGGCCAGGATCATGTCTGACCTGTAACCCCATTATGGCCCAGAGGATGTGAAGAAGTTGTTAAAAGCCGCGGAAGAGGTCATGTGTATTACTCGCGTCTCGTTGTTCCTTGCAGGTGTTCGAGCACGTCCCAGAGCAACTGCCGGGTGTGCTCATCCGTCAGCGAGTAGTAAGCCAGCCGCCCGTCTTTGCGGTACTTGACAAGCCCCAGACTGCGCAACAGGCGCAGTTGATGAGACACTGCTGAGACGCTCAGCCCAACGAGACGGGCCAGGTCGCAGACACAGAGATCCGCCTTGGAAAGGGCAAAGACGATCCGCACCCGGGTAGGGTCGGTGAGCACTTTGAAGATTGCCGTCACCCCGGTGATGACATCTTCCGCCGGCATTTGCGTTTCCACGGTCCGTACGAGTTCCTCGTCAACATAGAGGATCTCGCACACGTCTTCCTGCATTCCTGCTGTGGCTTCCAGTTGAGTCTTCAAGGCGATAGCGTTTACCAACCTGACCTCCCGATATTGCCCTGCTAAGCGCGCAGCATGCGCAAGCCGCTGCCGATGACCACAAACTCGCTGATCTCGTGCGCAAGCACCGCACCGGGCAGGGTCAGGGTGCCGGCCACGGCGCCGATCACCAGGATCCCGATGACCACCGCTGACAGAGCCAGGTTCTGGTTCACGACCTTTTGGTTGCGCTTCGCCAGGTGCAGCGCGTAAGCCAGCTTCTCCAGGTCGTCGGCCATCAGGGCCACATCAGCCGTCTCCAACGCGACGTCGGTGCCCGCTGCGCCCATCGCGACACCCACTGTCGCCTCGGCCAGCGCCGGCGCGTCATTCACGCCGTCGCCCACCATGGCTACGTGACCGTAACGCGCGGATAGCTCACGCACTTTGGTGGCCTTGTCTTCCGGTTTCAGATCAGCATACACCTCGTCGATGCCCAACTCGCGGGCGATGGCCTGCGCCGTGCGCGCGTTGTCGCCGGTGAGCATCACCACTTTCTCGGCTCCGGCAGCATGCATGGCTGCGATCGCGGTCCTGGCGTTGGGCCGGATGTTGTCCCGGATGGCCAGCAAGCCCCAAGGCGCCTGATCATCGCCCAAGATGACGACCGTCTTGCCTTCGCCCTGCAGGTGGTTGATGTCCTCCCAGGCGCTCTCCAGCGAGACGCCCGGCTTCGCATGGAACAACTCCGGGCTGCCGATCTGGACGGTGCGGCCGTTCAGGCGGGCTGAAGCCCCGGCCCCGGTGAGCGAGCGAAAGTCATTCAACTCGGCCGGCGGGATAGCCTGTTGCTCCGCGTAGCGCACGATCGCGCGCGCCAGGGGGTGGCCGCTGCGCCGCTCGATGCCAGCCGCTACCGCAACAAGCTCTTGCTGCGAATTCACCAATCGGTGCGCGTCCGAACGGAAGAGGAGGATATCGGTCACTCCCGGCTCGCCGCGCGTCAAGGTGCCGGTCTTGTCCATGGCCACGACCTTCACCTTGGCCAGCTCTTCGACGTAGACGCCGCCCTTGATCAGCACACCTTTGCGCGCGCCGGTACCCAGCGATGCCACCAACGTAATAGGGATCGAAATGACCAGGGCGCAGGGCGCCGCCGCGACGATAAAGACCGTTGCCCGCTCGATCCAGGTGGCCCACGGTTCGCCAAACAAGAGCGGCGGCACGATGGCGATCAGGAAACCGAGCAGCAGCACGATGGGGCTGTAGCGCGCGCCGAAGCGCTCGATGAAGCGCTGGCTCTTGCCCTTCTTCTCTTGCGCTTCCTCCACCATGTGGATGATGCGGGCAATCGTGTTGTCGGCAAAGGTCTTGGTCGCCTGCACCTCGAGCGCGCCCTCACCGCTGATCGAGCCGGCGAAGACCGTATCGCCCATCCGCTTTTCGACCGGCACGCTCTCGCCGGTCACCGGCGCCTGGTTGACGCTCGATGCGCCCTCCACGATCACGCCATCGGTCGCCACCGCCTGGCCGGGCTTGACGATGAAGATGTCGCCAACCACCAGTTCCTCGACCGGGATTTCGACCTCGCGACTCGCGCGCCGGACCAGGGCCACCTTGGGCGCCAGGTTCATCAGCGCCTTGATGGCCGCCCGTGTCTTCTCCTCGGTGTACCCTTCAGCCGCCTCGCTGATGGAGTAGAGGAAGGCCAGCATCGCGCCCTCCGCGGCCAGGCCCATGGCCGTCGCCACCACTGCCGCGACGGTCATCAGCAGCTCGATGCCGATCCTCCGCTCGAAAATCAGCTCCTCGATGGCCTCGCGCCCGAAGTAGTAACCACCGGTGAGCAAAGACGCGAGGTAGAGCACGGTTGGTACGATCTCCGGAGCGCCGGCCAGGCTGATCAGCCAGCCGACCAATAGCAGGAGACCGGACACGACCGAGGTGATGACTTTGGGGTTGCGCCACGGCTTCGGCTGCTCCGCCATGGTCATCCCTTTCTGGACCGGGAAGCCCAATCCTGTCAGCTTTTCCCGCAGCGCTTCGGGCGTCGTGGTGGCGGAATCATATTCCACGACCACTTTGGCCGCCTTCGGGTAGACCGTGAGAGCTTTCAGTCCAGGAAAGCCCGCCAGGCCTCGTTCGATCGCTGTCGCGTCGTGCTCACAGTCCAGGTTGGCGACGCGTAATTCCAGGTCTTTGCTTGCCATAAGATTCTCATTCGGCGAATTCTATGCTTGAATACTTGCTCAAGTATCAAAATCATAATCACTTCGCCACGTTTGTCAAGTTCACCAGTTCCAGCATTCAGGCGATTGCCGACCAGCGCGATCCTCTCCCTATCCCACTGCCCTGACCTGGAGCACGAAGCCGTGGGGCTTCTACGCACGTGCCGCCACAGATCCCGATCTCACCGCGGCCAGCCGACCATACGACTTCGTTCACAGCCTCTTGGCCAGATCCAAACAACTTCCTAACAATCGTCCGCTAAGTAGGTGACCACAAGATTATTGAAAAAGGCGTCAATCTGTTATGCTTGGGCCATGAACAAACCAGGTCGACCGGTTGAGATTGCTTTGGAGCTAACGGCTGAGCAACGTGGGGAGCTGCAGCAGTTAGCCCGAGAAGCGATTGGGCGCGTATCAGAACGAGCCCACTTTGTGTTGCTGTCGGGTCAAGGCAAGAGCGTTCCCGAGATTGCCGTCCTGATGGGGTACACGGCACAGGCGATCTATCCCTGGCTGGTACGCTACCAGCAGAAAGGGATAGCCGGGCTGTTCGATGAGCCACGCAGCGGGCGACCACCCAATTAACGAGATTTGGTGGCGATCGTACAGGCACAGGCCGGTCAATCTCCGTCATGCTTCGGTTATCCGGAAGCGAGTTGGAGTGTGAAGGGACTGCTGCGGCACCTGCGAGTGCGTTTCAAGCTGCGTGTTAGTATCTCTGCGCTGCGACGCGCGTTGCCCAAAGCCAGGTTCGTCTGGGGTCGGCCAAAACTCGTGCTGCCAAAAGGCCGCGATCCGGCCACAGAAACCAAGCTGGCACGGCTGGGTGCCGTATTGGCTGATCCAAAGGCCACGATCCTGGCCCAAGACGAGTGTGACATGATGCTGTTGCCGGTGTTGCGTGCGACCTGGCATCGCCGTGGTGAGCAACCCAAAGTGCTTACGCCGGGCAAGAACCAGAAACGCCCGGTCTTTGGCAGCGTCAACCTGCACACTGGAGCCTGGCACTACCAGCTCACCGGGCACAAGCGCACAGTGGACTTCATCGCTAGCCTGGAGGCATTTTGACCCCGGCACACATCTTGAAACTGATCAACTTGCCTATCACCCGTCAAACTCAGACGGCTCTCGCCGCCTAATTTGTAAAGGTTCTATTGACCACCTACTCAGAGTTGCTTGGACTCGCACACCACCATAACGGATACTGGGTGGTACGCAACCCAGTACTGGCGCAGGCCGTGAAGTCGTGGTTGGGCATCCTGCCCGACAAACCAGCACCCCGTCACGATGTGAAAAAGGAAAAGCCTGACAAGGAGCCCAAGATGTCACCCAACCCATCTCCACCATCGTTGCGCGACGCACTGGCCAACCTCTACCCGCGCGACGCCGACGCGCGGCGCGTTGCCCGTGACGCCGGGCTCAATGAAACACTCATTCCCTTTGATCCGGCTGCAATCAACACCTGGTCCGTAATTCTATTCGAAGCACAAAAGCAGGGTCTGATCGAGAACATCCTGGCCGTTGCACTCAAGCAGTATCCCAACAACGCGCGGCTCCTCCAGGCTGTGACTAACTACAAGGAATCCACGGCGGCCCCCACCACTCCTTCAGCGCTGCCCCTGAGCGCCAGCCGGCGCCATCTCGAAACCCAACGCAGCGAGCTGCAACAGCGTTATGCGACGCTCACAAAACGCATCACTGCACTCGACACGGACGTCGGTCGTGCGACCGATAGCATGAACAAGCAAGTCCTGGTGGAACGCCGGGCCGACCTGGTACAAGAGCGCAGCGAAATCGAGAAGGAGTTGGAAGAAATCGAGCGGCAGCTGGCTGAGCTGGATTTTCCCTATTCCTGAATTCATTGCACGGTGGATTATCAAACGGTTGCACCACAAATCGACACCCGTCTCGCCAAATGCATGTGCATTACGCGACCAGTGCAGTCGGCTTGAGCCGACTTGAGCCATGATCCTGAACTTTAGTTCAAGGCAACCCGGCGCCGGTGAGCGTGACACCTGCCTTGTTCATAGCGCCCCCGCCAACAAAGAGATTGAACCATGGATTACCGCACACAAGCCAACCTGCGCGATCTGCTCGCGCGTCTGTACTATCGCGACCCGGATATCGACCGCATCATTACCACGGTCGGCCTCGACCCGGCCGCTATTGCCTGGGATCTGCGCCCGGTCAACACCTGGCAGAGCGTACTGCAAGAGGCTGAGTTCCACGGCAAAGTGATGGATGTCATTGGTCTGGCGCGCCAAGAAAAACCGAACGTCCAGTCATTAGCCTTGGCCGAACAGGACCTACTACTGGCAGTCGAAACCCCTGTATTGCAGGACGCTGCCTGGCATGGCCCGACAGCGAATGGCGACGTGGAGAAGGTCATTCTCGCCTTAAGCACGCTGCGCCCAATCGGCTTCCTGCTACGCGGCTTCGAAGCCTCCAAACCGGTGTGCCGTGTTGTGCTGGCGGACGGCAGCTGTGGCTCCGGGTTCCTGATAAAGGGTAATGTCCTGATCACCAACAACCATGTCCTACCCAACAAAGACATCGCGCGTACTGCGCGCGTCGAGTTCAACTACCAGAAAAGTCCCGCTGGTCTGGACGAACCGGCAGACTCCTACGGCCTTGACCCGGATACGACCTTTGTTACGTCACCAGAAGAGGGGCAGGGTGGTGATGACTGGACCGCCGTCCAGGTGAAGGGCGATCCCAACACCAGGTGGGGCACGCTGCCCCTAACTCCCCTGCCCGCCGGCACACCCAAAAAGCTGGACGAGGTCATCATCATCCAGCACCCGGGCGGCGGTCAGAAACAGATCGCACTGTCACATAACGTGGTGGTATTCGCGGACACGCGCCGGCTGCAATACCTGACGGACACCTTGGATGGGTCATCCGGGTCGCCCGTATTCGACGTGGAGTGGCGGGTAGTCGGGCTGCATCACAAGGGCGGTTGGATGCAAGAGACGCCGGGCACCAAACAGGCCTTCTACCGCAACCAGGGAATACACATCAACGTAGTGATTGATGGGTTGACCAAAAACCGTCTTCTGTAGTTCATTGGATGACCTTCACCGGGGTGCTGTGGGTATGTACGACGACCGGGGCCGCCCGACAAGCCTCGGTTAGCTGCCAACGGGTTGTGATACGAAAATAGACCATGCCAAACATCCGAATCTGTTGCTGGAACATGCGACGAGCCATGCCCACATCGGCAGCATGGGAGTTGCTGAACGAAATCTCTCCCGATCTCGCCCTGCTTCAAGAAGTCGGTGGTCTTCCGCAGTCGATCAGCGACCAATACGATGTCGTCATCCACCGCGCAGCCGGCAACTTCCAACCTCAGCGCTTCAGCACGGCGATCCTTGCCCGTGGGACGGTTGGGCCACCAATTCCACTCTCTTCGCCCTGGGATTGGGTGAGCCGCGAATTTGAGCACTTTAAGGGCAATCTGCTCGCCCATCACGTTTCGGTACGTGGCCATGAGTACCGGGTGCTATCGGTGTACAGCCCGGCCTGGCCGGTTGACCCAGAGCGTCTACGTGGCGTCGATGTCGAACCGGTAAAGCTCAAGCTCAATCCGAAAGTGTGGGTAACTGAGTTGCTTTGGGCAGCTCTGCTCGATTCCTATGACGCGGATCACCCACTCCCTTGGGTGGTCGGCGGTGATCTGAACGCATCCGAGACGTTCGATACCATGTGGGCCGGCGGCCCGCGAGGGAATCGAGAAATCCTCGATCGTATGCAGGACCTGGGGCTGCTGGAGTGCCTTCGTCACTGGAATGGCAGGTTAGTTCCGACATTCCGCAACCCACGCGACGGGAGAATCGTCCATCAGATGGATCACCTGTTCGTGTCTGAATCGATGGTGGCACGGCTTGTTTCGTGTACTACAGAAGAACACACTCGGGTTTTTGATGCGTCGCTTAGCGATCATTTGCCAATTATTGCCGATTTTGCGGAGTAGAATACTTTCACAGCTTAATTGGGGTACACCCGGCGGCTGGTGCAATCATGCACCTTTGACCTGACACAGCCGGCGTAGCCCAAGCACCGCTTCGACTGCCCCATCCGGCAAAGCCGACCTGCGCGACGAAGGGATCGTGGTATGCGCCTACGAGCGCAAGGGCGGCTGGAACCTTATCCACAGCATGTGTTTCAGCTCCTTGGAGGCCATCAAGCCCTTCATTCGCGGGATAATCGAGACGCCCTGCGCCATGGATACCAGGTGGTCGAGGTGAAAGCCGGCGCACGTCGTCTACGGTTGACCCACACGAACGACATTGACCCCATTCCTCCAAACACCGACTCGTGATCATGGGCACTGGAAACTTGCATACCCGGTGCCCATGTTTATGGTGAAAGTTGCGCCGGCAAGTTCACCCGGAGCGCATCCCAATTCGATTACCGCCCCCAGTGCTGGCGCGCGGAGAACACAAGTTCGATTTTTGATCTCCTCCCGAAATGAGGTAAAATGGGCTGTGATAATGAACCTTATACTAAAAATCGGGGATACACAGTGGACACAGCACTAACCCTATCCGGGCCTGATATGGCGCAACTGATTGATCGTGAGATCGATCGAGATCCTCGCCTGCGGTCGCAGCATACCCGGCGAGGGTATCGCCACGATCTGGCGCACTTCGAAGCCTGGCGCGGGTCGCGGATGCTGTCCAAGCTGCTGGTCGAAGAGTACGCGGCCGAACTGCAAGCGCAGGGGCGCGCGCCGGCGGGGATCAATCGAGCCTTGGCCGCAATCCGCTGGTGGGCGCGCCGGCTGGCAGATTTGGCCTTCGAAGATCCGAATGTCTCACGCGACCGGCGCGACGAAATCACCTTGCACGCCTCGCGCGTAGCGCAGGTTGTCGACGTACGCGCAGCGCAAGGTGTCCCGGTTGGACGCCACGTGCCGGCGGGTGAGCTTGACGCCCTCATGCGTGCCTGTGCCAACGACCACAGGCACGCCGGCGCACGTGATGCTGCCCTGATTGCCCTGGGGGCTGCGACGGGCCTGCGGCGCTTTGAGCTGGCTGGGCTGAGCCTGGCTGATTGGACGATCACGGAGAACGCCGGATTGGTGACTGTGAAGGGCAAGGGTGACAAAACGCGCCAGCTTCCGGTATTCGGTGGGGCACTGGCGGCCGTCGAAGACTGGCTGGCGGTACGCGGGCCAGCGCCCGGGCCGCTGTTTGTTCAAATCAACAAGGGCAACCGTGTCCAGATCGGGAAGCATCTCAACACGCAGACCTTGGCCAATGTGTTGGCCAAACGCTGCAGTCAAGCCGGCATTGTGCAGCCCATGACCTGGCACGATTTACGGCGTACACTGGCGGGTGACTTGCTCGATAGTGGCGCCGATTTAGTGACCGTGGGGCGGGTCCTGGGGCACAGCAACCCCAGCACCACGGCACGCTACGATCGCCGGCCGGATGCAGTACGGCGGCGCGCACTGGAAACCCGGCACATACCGTACTATCGGCGCCAGCCGTTGTCCTAGCGCCTAGTGTCGCTTCGGCATGCCAGGTAATCACCTCCCTGGGTTACTTCCACCGCCAATCGAGCCAGTTTTGCCCCACAACCGTCAGTCCGCGGCCGGCCTGCAGCATGTTTGCGTCCGGGAATCCCGCATACCTGGCACTGAACCAACCAAGTGCGGGCATACACCGCGTGTCACCGGCCTTTGGGGTACAGGTTTTCTTGCTCGCCAGCGCGTCCTGGTTTACAATTTAACCAAGATTAGCGGGAGAGATACCCGCATCCTCGGCCTGCAACTACCTCCGCACAGTGCAACGAGGTACCCGATGCCCATCCGCGCCGATATTTTGACCCAACTGGCCGACGTGTTGGCCGAGCTGTACTACGACCAGGGCAGTATCCATACCCTGGTAGTCACCGGCGGCCTGAAGCCGCAGCGGATTCCCGTATATCCGCGGGCGGATAGAACCTGGGTGTTTGTCCTGGAAGAGGCCGAAGACCAAGGCCGTACCCAGGCCATCCTCGACCGCGCCCGCAGCGAAAAGCCGGTCTACGAGCCGCTGCGATTGGCCTGCCAGGCTTACGCTGAATGGGTCGCTGCTGGTCGGCCGGGACAGGCGACAGCGTACGGCCCGGCGGAGAAACCGTACCGGCTCCACGTTCCCTCACCCCCCGAACAGTTCGTTGGTCGCGATGAGCTCGTGCAGGAACTGGCGGACAAACTGTGCGCCAGTCCCAATCCGACGCTGGCCCTCCACGGCCTGCCCGGCGTGGGCAAGAGCACCCTGGCGGCCGTCCTGGCCAACGACCCCGAGGTGCAGAAGCACTTCGCCGACGGCGTGTTATGGGCCGGCCTGGGGCCAAGCGCCGACGTCATGAGTATCCTGGCCGCCTGGGGGCAGGCGCTGGGTCTCGACGTCACCGACCAACCCACGCCGGAGCTGCGCGCTCAGGCCGTAGGTCGCGTCATCGGCTCCCAGCGACTGCTCCTGGTACTGGATGATGCCTGGGAGATCGAGCCGGCGCGCCTGTTGCGCGTGGGCGGCACCAACAGCGGTCACCTGCTCACCACACGGGACCTGGGTCTGGCCCGCACCTTCGCCGGCCGACCTCAGGCCATCTCGATCCCAGTCCTGGAGGACGATCCCGCCTTTTTGCTCTTACAAACCCTGGCCCCCGAGGCGTGCGCGGCCGGTGATGCCGTGGCCCGCCGGCTGGCCCAGTCCTTGGGCGGCCTGCCCCTGGCCTTGGAGTTGGTCGGCGGCTTTCTGGCCACGCCTGAGCACAGCCTCTTCCCCGAGCTGGGGAGCGCCGCACTAGGTGAAATGGCTGACCCCGCCCAACGACTGCAGTTGGCCTCGGTGCGGCTGGGTGCACTCGATGGGCGCCAGGTGAGCCTGCAGGACACCATCACTCTGAGCCTGGAGCACCTGCCACCATCCGCGGCGGAAACGTTCTACGCCCTGGGCGCCTTCGCCGCCCGGCCGGCCACCTTCAACCTGGACGCAGCCAAGGCGGTGGCCCAGGCCGACGCCGCCACCCTGGCCAAGCTCGTGGCGCGCAGCCTGGTCGAGCAGGCTGGTCCCGAGATGTTGGCCATGCACCAGACCATCGCCGATGTGGCACGCACCAGGCTGCCACCAGAGGCAGTGCAACGTCACCGCGACTACTACCTGGACCTGGTTGATGAAGACCGTGAGGACTGGCAGCGCATCCAGGAGATCTACCCCCAAGTCACGCAAGCCTGGGCCCAACTGGGTGACACAACCGAACGCGTCTTCGACTTTGTTTGGTATCTAGGAATCTATCAGGAGCGCCAAGGGCTGTGGCAGGACAAACTGGCATGGGCCGGCCGCGGTTTGGAGATCGCCCGGGCTCAGAATCTCGAAGCGGAAGCCGCATCGATGCTGATCCATCTCGGATATGTGTACAACGCCCTGGGGGAGAAGCAGCAGGCGCTCGCCTACTTCGAGCAGGCGCTGCCGCTCTGGCGCCAGGTGGGCGACCAGGCCGGTGAGGCTGGGACCCTCCACAACATCGGCGCGGTGTACGACGCCCTGGGGGAGAAGCAGCAGGCGCTCGCCTACTACGAGCAGGCCCTGCCGCTCAGCCGCCAGGTGGGCGATCGGTCCGGCGAGGCCATGACCCTCAACAATATCGGC
Source organism: uncultured Anaerolineae bacterium (assembly GCA_964443225.1). Taxonomy (GTDB): domain Bacteria; phylum Chloroflexota; class Anaerolineae; order SSC4; family Amarolineaceae; genus SSC4. The sequence goes on along the minus strand of CAYUCC010000035.1, from coordinate 28,436 downwards.
AAGGTGTACGCCGACCTGGGGGAGAAGCAGCAGGCGCTCGCCTACTACGAGCAGGCGCTGCCCTTCAGGCGCCAGATGGGCGACCGGTCCGGCGAGGCCATGACCCTCAACAACATCGGCGGGGTGTACCACGACCTGGGGGAGAAGCAGCAGGCGCTCGCCTACTACGAGCAGGCGCTGCCGCTCAGGCGCCAGGTGGGCGACCGGTCCGGCGAGGCCACGACCCTCAATAACATCGGCCTGGTGTACGCCGACCTGGGCGAGATGCAGCAGGCGCTCGCCTACTACGAGCAGGCGCTGCCGCTCAGCCGCCAGGTGGGCGACCAGTCCGGCGAGGCCACGACCCTCAACAACATCGGCTTGGTGTACTCCGCCCTGGGGGAGAAGCAGCAGGCGCTCGCCTACTACGAGCAGGCCCTGCCCCTCAGCCGCCAGGTGGGCGACCGTTGGGGTGAAAGTATTACCCGGTACAACATGGCCATGGTCTACCAATCGCTCGACCGACTCGCAGAAGCCGAAGCCCAGCTCATCGAAGTGGTTGCTCTGGACGAGGCCATCGGCCATCCTGATCTGGACAGCGATCGCGCCGCCCTGGAAGAGGCTAGAGCGGCCCGGCGCGCCCAAGCGCCAGGTTCGTAATCAGCGCCCAGGCATCCCCCTACATCACCAAGCCCTTCCCCCGATCCCGCCGTCGGCCCCGCGCCGGCCGCGATATGTGACAACGCCGCGGCGTCATCCCATCGCCAACCGCCGGCCCCTGCTGGATCAGCCACCACGTCGCACACAACGCATCGGGCACGCGCGAACCAGGAGTGGGGCCGGCACAGCATACACGCATCGGCGTATTCGTGGGTAGCGGCGTTGCCGACGGGGCAGGGGAGGGCGTGCGCTACTTCCACCGCCAGTCGAGCCAGTTTTGCCCCACAGCCGTCAACCCACCGCCGGCCCGCAGCATGTTTGCGTCCGGGAATCCCGCATACCTGGCACTGAACCATGCCACACTTTGGATCTCCCCTACAGATCGCAGCCACGGCATGTAAAGGTCCTGCACGGCCAGGTAGGTCCCCTCGCTGTGCTTGCCAAGCAAACAACACTCCGAAACGATGACGTTTGGCGGTATCTGCCACTTGCGCATGACCTCCAGATAACGCTGCAGGTCGGCCATGTTGCGTTCGAGCCACTTTCCATCGGTGGGGTTTGTCAGGTCAGGCAGCCCATCCCCGACATAGATGTGGACATGCGTGCCGGCGAGCCGGGGTGTGCCGCTATAGGACTTCTGGTAGGCTGCCATCATGCGGTCAAGCCAGCCGGCATGGGAGATGATGTTCCCACAGCAGTACAGCTCTCCCGGCCAGACCGATTCCAGATAACGCAGTGTCTTGGCCGCTACCTCCGGCGTCATGTTCGCCTGGCTCGCATACTCTGGCTCGTTGAATGCGAGCAGCACATCGGACACCTGGGCGCAGCGCTGGAGCCCCGTCAGGCTGGGCATCTCGTTGTCCGAGAAAACCATGGGAATGTCCATGCAGTTACCCACCCCCCAGGAGTAGGCCCACATCCCCCGATTATGCAGCTCAGGGTCTTTGCCAATCGCCCCGTAAGGCCGGCCGTACCCGGTGCGCTGCCACTGGAAATCAGCGACCCGCACCCCAGGCAGGTAAACAACCTTGCCGCCCATGCGTACAGCCGGCGTCGGGAACACAGGAGGCGTTTGGGTCGGCGGTGGTGCCGGTGTAGGCGCCGGCGCACAGCCGGCCACCACCAGGATCAACAACAGAATTAGGATTTGCTTTTTCATGGTACCGCCGTTGGCGTGGGATTCGTGTCCCACCAGGTGTAGTGCTGGCCAGGCGTCGGGAGATCCGCCACGTAGGCTGAACCCGTCCACTGCCAGGATTTGCCGGCACCCGGCTCACTGCCCCTCGTCAGCATCGCCAGCAGCGTGCCGGCGGCGTCGCGCAGGTACACGGTCCCAGTGTCTGGCACGTCCACCTGGCTGCCGAAGACCACAAACAGACCGCCTGGCCGCCAGGCGCCGCGCGGGATTGTGTAAGTGTCCACGATGCCGACGCTGCTCTGCGTCGTGACGACGTAGCCGGCCAGGTCGAGGGCGTTTTGTGTCGGGTTCTGGAACTCGACGAAGCGATCGGTTGCGTCGACCACCCCGTCCGGGTTCCAGTCGTGTGTCTGGTCGGTCGACCACTCGCTGAAGCGGTAGGGTGCGCCTGGTGGCAGCGGCGTCGGTGTCCGGGTCGGTGTCGGTGTGGGTGTCCCGGTGGGTGCGGTCGGTGATGGGGTAATCGTTGGTGTGGGGGTGGGTGGGGTGCCAGTTACGGTCGGCGTGGGCGTTCGGGTTGGTGTCGCCGTCCTGGTGGCTGTGGGCGTTCCGGTCGGCGTCGCGGTGGATCCGGTTGGTGTAGGCGTTGGTGTGGGCACGACCTCGACCCAGGTCGCCAGGCGCATGGTGCCGCTGTTTGTCCAGAGCACCATGATCCGGTCGCCGATCGATGACACGATCGTGAACGGCGTGTAGGAGGTGCCAAGTTGCCGCGCCGGCCCCTGCGCATTCCCAGCGTAGTCGTAGCGCCTGGCCCAGGTACCCCCGCCATTGCCCCAGGCTACCGTGCACGCGCCGCCGGCACAGTCAATCTGTGGATAGGGCGCCGCGCCGACGTTCGTGGCCACGCTGGCCGTGCTGGCCTGGGGCGTCGCCAGCCGGTTGTATCGGCGCAGTTGAATGTCCACCTGGCCCGGATCCGGTGTGGGCGGCGGATTCTGCAGGGAGTTCCACACGACCCAGATGTTGCCAGCGCTGTCCACTCCGGAGGCCTGCGGCTCGTCCTGGGCGCCGGGTCCACCTACCACCAGGAACGGCGTCGGCATCGGCGTGCCGGCCGGGCGCACGAACCCGCCGTACACGTCCGATGCCACCGGCGTGCCGGACCCTGTGCGATCGTCGGCCCAGAACGCCATCACGCCCTGCACAGAAAGGCCAGTCCCCGATAGCGCGCTGTACTCCTGGTAGCGCGGCGCCGGCGTGCCGTTTGATCCCGCAATGGATACCACGAAATTGGAACCGTGCCGCGCCCCACCCGTGCCGAGCCATTGCCCATAAATGTCCTTCTCGGTGCCCAATCCGCCCGCGTTACCGGTGCGGTTTCGGTGGTCGTGCCAGGACACCAACAGCCGGTTGGTTGCCGGCTCGTAGCCGAGCTGGGGCACCCACTGACAGTCTGGCCCGCTGGAGACCGTGAACATGGACCCATTGAGCGTGGCCGTGCTGCTCACGCGTTGGGCATAGATGTCGTAACAGTAGGAGAGGAAGTTCGAGCTGTTGGTCGCCAGCGGTGACACCTCCTGCCAGGCCACGACGTACTCGTCCTCCGAGTCCCACCAGAACACACGCGGATACTGGCTGTCCTTGACACCTGTGCGGATCGCCAGCTCGCTTCCGATCGCTGCGCCCGTCGAGGGATTGAACCGGCGCGCGTAGATGTCACCATTGCCGGCCAGACCGTACTGCCAGCAGGAGTTGGGTTGACTTGTGTCATTGCGCTTGTCGGTCCAGACCACCAGGCAGTCAGTCGACGAGCTGCACGCGACCTTCGGCTGGCACATGCTGGCCGACTGTGACCACAAGGTCGTCGCGGCCGGCCACGTGAACGGGACAGGCGTTGCGGTCGGTACCGGCGTCGCCGGCACACCGCCATCGTTCAGATCCAGCCAGATCATGGCGAACGTGGGCGGCACAGACCCGCTGTACTCGATTCTGAGCTGGGCCCCCTCGATGTGGTTCCCCACTTTCAACGGCACAGCCACCGAGCTCCAGCCCCACCCGCCGGCCGCGGTACGGTCCACGGTGTACGACGCCGTGCCGGTGGTGGTGGGGTAGGTCACGGTGAAGTCGCTGGCATCGTCGTTGATATATAACAGGCGAATCTTGGCCTGGGGCACGACCTGTCCGTAGAGGGCGTTGGTGGGCGAGATGACGGTGGTCAGGCTCGACCCTGCCATCTGGACCGCGTGCCGGCTGTAGGGTGACTGACTCTGGTCGCCGGTCAGAGGGCCGGGCAGGGTTGTATCCTGGCAGGTTGGCATATCTGGCACCAGGCAGCGCCGGGAGATCGCCTCATTCCCCAAGTCCATGTAGTGCGTGAAATTGCCGATCCAGCCCTGGCAGAAGCCATTGCACACGTAGCCGTTAACGCCGGTCCCGTATGCCGGGTATTCCGTTTGATGAGGCACCACGAACAGGTCACGGCTCGTGTACTGCGTATCCCCGAATGTCCGGTTGAGAAAGGTGCCGAAGTCGACCGGAAAACCGTGGACGCTGGTGAAGCGTGCAAGTTGGCTCGTGCCGGTGTCACACTCCTGGCCCAACACTGTGCCGGTGCAGATCCAACCCTGGCTCGTGTCCACGTGATCGGGCTTGTGCGCCAGGCCGAACATCCACGACCACCACTCGTTATTGTCCCTGGTCGTCCCGCTGTATTGGTAGGTTGCCGGTTCCAGCTTGATGGGCAGCACCCCCTCGTAATGGCGGGTAATGTCGATCCAGCCGCCGCCTGATCCATCCGGCCGGCTGGCGGGCACATCCGGCTTCATGCCATTCCAGCCAAACCCCACGTGCCGGTTAGGCGTGCCGTTGGTCTCGTAGAGCGCAAAGTGCGCCGCCAGGTCGATCCGCTCCTGATCGTACATGGACGCAGCCAGCAGGTAAAGAGGCTTGTCGGGGAAGGCGACGTGGTAGGCATCCGCGGCCTGCTTGATGAAGGTGTAGTATTCCTCACGGCCGATGAGACTCGTGCCGTCGATGCCACAGGCATACGACGTTGGCGCTACCAGGCCGTACTCGTTATTCCAACCAATGGGGATGTAGAAGCCGGCGATGCGGTCGCGCTCGTCCGGGGAGAGCGCATTGGAGAGTTCGGTGATGGTCTGGGCATAGGCGGTCACGAAACCGGGCTTGTCAAACGCCGGCAGGCTGAACCATTGGCCAACCCACGATCCGCCCGTCGATTGCAGGCGATAGTTGGTGGCTGTGCCGCCCGAACAGGTCGAGCCGCTGCACGTTCCCCCCACCCAGGCCGGCACGTAGATCGCACAGCCGGTGGTCGGGTGCTGCGTCCACATCATAGGCACCGTGAGCCACAGCGGCCGGTCCGTCACGGTTCCATCGGGCAGCGTGACCGTTTGGCCATCCATGGCGCTGAGCACATCCCGAATCGACGTCAGGTCGATACCTGTCTGATTCGGCTTGAGATCGTCCCATTGCACGTCGTAGTGCGCTGACACCTGGTCGGTGGTCGGCATGGCAAAATCAGTCCAAAACGCATCCCGATCCGCGTACAGATTGACGGCAGGGTGCCAGTTATACACGGATGGCAGTACGCCCTGCTCGCCCGGGCTTGGCGTGGCCGTGGCTGGCACAGGAGCTGGAACCGTTGGCGCCGGCATGCACATGGCCAGGACAATGACGATCAGGCACAATGCCGATAAGACAATCAGTCGTTTCATGCGTACCTCGCCAGCAAAGTCACGGTAACATTCCCCATCAGTGTCCCGTTGTTTCCTTCACGCAGCCCGATCCACGATCCCGCGGGGATCAGCGGGTCCTCGCCGGTCACGACAAAGTTCACGCCAGATGTCACGCTTTGGCCCGTGTCGCCGTCGTAGATTTCTTCGACAGGCACAACCACGATCGACAAATCGTCAGGCGTAAGCGAGACGCGCCCAATGACTGATGTATCAACAGATACAAACCCGGTTGCAGTTGCCGCCGCCTGGATCAAAAAGCCGGCTGTTTCCTCGATGTTGTTGTCGCGGATGAACACCGCGATCTTCGATACCCGGATGTCCACATCGGTATAGAAGACCGCACCAATTGGCCCCGCGCTTCCAAAAAACGTTTCGATACACCACACGTACTCGACGAGACCACCGACGATCGTCGATGCCGGAATCTGCAAGCCCTGCTCCGGCGTCCAGGTTAAGCCAGGCTGGAGGGGGTGTCCGATACGGACGAAATCGGGCAGCAGGCGCACCACGGGCACGCCGGCGGCATCTGGCACCAGCAGCCGGTCGAGGTTATCAACGTACCACTTGGTAGCCGCGCCAAGGTCGTCGGTGGGTGATCCGGATAGGATCAGGAGGCCGGTCATGGCCCCACCCGTCAGCGCCAGTTTCTCAGCATCCAGCTCCTCGACGGCGCCCTGAACGTTGCGTGCGGCGATCGTGCCGGCCGGGGCGAACAGCACATCGGTGGCGGCGATCTGCAGCGGCGCCGGCACCGCTGCGCCGCCTCCACCGCCGGCGAACACGACCACGGTACCCGTGACCCGGCTCACGTCGATCTGCCTGAGATACCGCGTGTGCTTAGAACTCATAGGGTGAATCACTTTCCATGGCGTACCGCGCACCCACGATGTAGTAGGGCACACCTACCAAGAGCCACTCGTACTGCGTCAAATCGACCGTCACCCAACCCTCGGTGGCGTCAGGCAGGCCCGCCTCATTTTCTGGCAACCATTTGTTGACCGTCCGAATCTTCGATCCCGTCGGGGCGTCCAGATCGTTCGGCGGCCAGGCCTTGAATACCAGGTAGCGGTGCTGGTGAATCAGGCACAGGTCGCCGTAGAAACGCCGAACTACGCCGGAAAAACTGAGGTCCCAGCGATAGGCCGGACGCAGCAGGGGCGACGCAGGGAGGCCATCCGCCGCCTCGTACAACCAGCGCTGCCAGTTGGAGAGGACGTTCAGATCATTGGCTCGCAGGCTGGAGCCCATCTGCCAGGTGGGGAGCGTTGCCAGGGTATCAGGCGTCTCGATCATTCCACCATCTCCGTCTCGTACAGGTAGGTCAACTCGAACTCCCCACCCCACGTCGGTTCTGCCGGGTCGGCGTGCTCCACACTGATCTGATAGCGCGTGCCTACCACCAGCCCGGGCAAGACCGCTTGTAGATCGATCGTGTGATCGACCGACATCCGCCGGCTGGTTTCGCTTGTCGGCCACTCACCCGTCACGATCAGCCGGCCATCGTAGTAGATTTTCCACCAAGGCCGGTCTGTGGCGCCGGCGGGTATCCAGCCATCGGACGTGCCATGTACACGCGCCTTGAGATAACGCCCCACGTGGCGGATGCGGTACTCGGCTTGTACCTGCTCCTCGTACTGAAAGTCGGGATTCCACGGCACCCGGTACACCGGCATCGCCGGCACCATCCTCCGCACCTGGTTGTACAGCCAGGCCGCATTGTCGCTCAAGATGTTGAGTTGCCTGGCCTGCAGGGGCAAACCATCCTCTACGAACACGGGTGGATCGATCCACATCAGATTGACTCCCGCTGGTAGATCGCCTTCAGGTGAATCCAGTTTGGCGTGCCGGCATCCTCGTACTCGATCCGGCAATCGTAGATTTTGCCTGGTACAAGGTGCGGGTTGGTCTGCGTCAGGTCGATCGTCTCGGTCCAGGTGTGCTCGCTGCCCCACCCGGTATCCCACGTCCGGCGCACCACCTCGACCCCGTTGACCAGAAACCACCAGGACACGCGCAGCCCCGTTACCCGCATCCACAGGTAGCGCGCCTGGTGCCACATTGCCAGGTCCTTGTAGAACCCACCCAGGTCGGTTCGCCAGATCGGCGAAGCTACCGGCATCGTGATACGCGCCACGTCGCCGAGTAGGGTCTCGTGGTCGGCGGCCAGGTCGTTCAGGTCGGCCGTACGTACCGGCGCGTATTCGTTGAATCTCGCAGGATGAATCCACATCGATAAACTCCGCCAACTCGCCGCCCATTCGGGCGCTTTAGGTGCTTATTGGAACCAAAAAAGCTCCAAATACGGTGGATGGTAATCCACCGGAAATGGTTTTCAGGCGTTCTGGGTGGCGATACAGGCGAAAGGAGTTTCTGCCAACCTGTCATATGCCTGGATCGTTTTCAGGTGCCTTCCTGGCCTGATACACGCGGCCTATTTTCCGTGTAAATCGGCCGGCTTCTGCACGCTTTTCACCAGAACAATGCCGAGGTGGGTGTCACCTCGGCACCCTCGATTCCACCAGGCGGAGGGGGTGCCGCGCCCAGTGCGTGCCGGCCACACGTAAAGAACTCGCTGCGCGGATAGAAGGCCCGGGCATCCACGATCTCGATGTCCTGCTGGAACATGCCGCGCTGCAGGCGCCAGCTCAGCCCGATCAGGATGCAGTTCACATCCCACCCAGACCTTGCATTGACCAGGCGCACCACATCCCCAAGCCGTCGGCGAGGGTGTGCGCTGCCGGCCAGGGCTACGCGCGCCCGGAAGCGCATGATCTCGGATGCTGATAACAGCACCTGGGCCACGGTGTCACCGTGCGTGCCGTGCTGGATGTAGGCGTTACCTGACACCTCGCGCACGCGCGGCGGGCGCAGGCCGGCGTTCCAGTAGGTCAGGTCCGACTCCGCCTCGGCCTCGTATTCGTCGAGGGCTTCCAGGGTACGCCCGCGCAGCTGCAGCTTGTAGAACTGCGTACTGCGCGTCGGGTGGTTATTGCGCAAATCGAACTCGACCCGCTGGGCCGATTGCCGCCAGTTCGACACCTGGATACTCGATGTCAGGTTGACGCCGGTCGTGCTCGCGGCATAGTAGTCGGTCGTGGCCACCAGGTTGTACACGGTGTACGCCGGGCTCCCGAACCTGGCCACGATATGCACGGTCTCACCTGGCCGCAAATAGGGCAGCGATGGTGAGGTCCAAATCTCACGGATCGATCCCGGCACGCGTGGCGCCACCGTCACCGTAACTTTCGAGTACAGCTCGTTCGGGTCCCACTGCGGCGCCACGTCGGCCGTGTTGCCGGCGTACAGCGTCAACTGCGGCCCCCCCGCCAGTGCAGTCAGCCAATGCGTCATACTCCAATAGCGCATCCAACCCTGGGGTGACGAGGGGCTACCCGGCGTATGCAGGAAGTATCCCAGGCAAGCCCCGGCCAGGTGCTGCAGCTCGTCCCACACCGATTCGTTCTCCAGCCAGAACCAGGAGACCGGGATCATGCCCGGCTCCAGGGTGGCCTGGATACCCGGATACGCGCGGTGCCAGGCTTGTGACACAAAATCAACCCCGTCGACGAAGCCGGCGCGCTGGAGCATCGAAGCGATCAGCTCGTCCTCGCGGTACTGAAACCAGCGATCTGCGTTGCCGTCCCACCACTCGGACAGGAGCTCGGTGGTGTAGAGGTTCTGCATGAGCCAAAAGGACCGGTCGTAGCAGGTCCAGGCCACAACCGGGTGCTCGTCGTAGCGGGCGATGGTTTCTTCGGGGTGTGAGATCAGAAACGAGACCACGTTATCGTAGGTCGTGCCGCCGTCCGTCGAGACCTTCAGGTAGCCTGGCGTCATGTGGAATCGCCAGGTCGAAAGTTTCGACGCCAGCGGGGACCCGGCATTATCAACGCTGAATCGCCCGTCGTGGTTGTCGAGGACCAGGTTGGTCTGTCCGACCATGCCCCGCCCGCCTGAGATCCGGCTGGTGGGGTCCACCAGGTTGGCTTTGCCGTCCGCGTACAAAAGCCGGCTGGTTTCGTCGGTGTAATCGTTGTCATCTGGCGCCCACTTGATGTACAACCCATAGCGGATGTCCATCAGTCGGTTTCCAGGACTTCGAGAAGCGTCATCTCGGTACTGCCCACCCAGTCAGTGCCGTTTTTGGCCGGCTGCCACTCGAACTCCAGCTCGGCCTGGTCAGGATCACGCGTCACGGTGTAGGTGTGGCCGCGCACGTCGTAGAACGAGGCCGACGACTCGCGCAGGGCGCCCCAGGCCAGGAGCAGGCTGGTTTCGTCGGCGCCGCTGAGTAGCTCCCAGCGCATGGTGAAGCGCCCGCGGTTGCGCGTGGCCACCACCGATAGCTTGACCGCGCCGTTGACCGCGCGCTCCGCCCCACCGTCGATGATCCAATTCGTCTTGTAGATCGTCGGGTAGGGTAGCGTCACTCCCGCAAGCGTCGGCTGGTAGGCTGGCATTACTTCACCGGACCCCCTCTGCCCTGGTCCCTGGCAATGCGCTCCATCACCCCAGGCGTCACGAGGCTTACCAGGAGCGCCACGAGCTGTGGCGGCACGTTCTCACCAACCACAGCCAGGAATGCGTTACCCCAGATCGCCCCGGCACTGCGCCCTGCACCCTCGAAGCCAGGCTTGTTATTCGCGATCTCAGTTGCCAGCACCGCCACGATGCGTGTCCCCTGACCGGCCATGCTGGCCGTGAATCCTTCGGCATACCCCACCGCGCCGGCCTGGCCGGTCGAAGCCATGCCCGACTGCCCCAACAACGTGTCGAGGGCACCACTGGCCGCGGTCTTGTTGATGCCGGCGCCGGTCAACTCGGCCAGGATCTGGTCGCGCATTTTCGCCAATTCCGCCTCGGCAGCGATCTGCGCCAGGACCTGCGCCTTGATCTTGTCCTTGTCCAGAAGTCCCAAATCGGTGCCGGCCTGGAAGGCACGTGTCTTCCCCTCTGCGAACCGTTTCAGTGCGTCCTCGCCGGCAGCCAGAACATCCGTTGGAATCAAGCCGGCCTGACGCAATGGTTCCAGCCACTGCGACTGGAAACCGTTTTTGGCGATATCCCACATCCGTCCAAAGTTGGCGGCGGCGCCGTTGGGATCGAACCCGCCGACCATGCCCTCAGCGCCAAAATCGATCAGGCTCTTGGTGCCGGCCACCGCCCCGCTAATCGCCGACTCAACCGACCCGCGCATCCGCTCCAAGGCATCGCTGTAGGCATCTACTCCGGCAGCAGCCGACCGCACCACGGTATCCTGCTCCCGCCACTCAGCGTTCAGGCCGGCAAAGGCAAACTCGGTCTCCTCCGCACTCGCCCCCGCCGTGCCCAGCGCATAGGCCAGTTCCTCGACCTCGGTGGTCCTGATTTTGGCCAGGTTGCGCGCCCCTTCCGCACCCAGGTCGCCAACCTTGGCTAGAGCACTGGACCTGGCCGCCTCGCGCGCTTTGACCACGGCATCGGTCCATCCCGCCATGGCCGCCGGCAGCCCGCGCAACTGGTCGGATACCACGCCCGCTGCCGTGCCCAACGAGCCCAGTTCGTAGCGGGCGGTCGAGATGCTGCCGGCCATGACCACGGAAGCGGTGCTCACCTCATAGATCCCGCGCGCGGCGTCCGACGTGCTGCCGGCGGTGGTGTAGAACGCCTCGGTCAGGTGGTCGATCTGCCTCTTGGCTTCGGCTGCGCTGATGGAGCCGGCAGCCTGGGCATTCACGATGCCCTGCAGCATGTTGGAGTAGGTTTCGCCGGTGGTGGTGGCAATACCCAGTGACGCCTTGAGCTGAGCCACGGCAGTATCGGCCAGACCAATCCCCTGCGCGGCGCGTGCCGCATTGGCATAAGCCCCCACCGACAGACCCTCCGTCATCTCGGCCAGGGTCTGCGTGATACCACTGAAGTTGGCAAACGCGGCGATACTCTTGCCGAACTCGGTGCGGAAGTTCTCCTGCGTGGCGGCAAACCGCTCAAAGCCGGCGGCGGCATCATTGGTCAGGGGGACGGCATCTGCCAGGACCTTGTTGATCAGGAACTGGCGCTTTTCAGTGTCGGTGAGCTGCTCGGCGGTTTTGCCCAGAGTCTGTGCATAGGCCTCGAAGGCTTTTTCGCCGCCGGTGAGGATACCCAGGTTGTCGAGGATGAGGGGCGACATGCGACCGATGCCGGTTACGATGTTGTCGAACGCGGTGGCCGTATCGACGCCTAACTTGCGGCCACGGCCAGCGGCGGCTTCCAGAAGCTGCGCAATCGTGTCGGCATCGCTGGATACTTGCAGCATCGATGCCCGGTTGGCGGAGAGCATGAGCTGGGTGTCATCGATACTGCCCAGGCTGGCCGCACGCAGCTTGCCCAAGGCGGCATCGGCTCCGCCGGCCACGGTCCCGAACAGCTCAGCGAAACCTTCCTCCACCCGCATGGCCGCCGCACCGAGCTTCGCCAGCTCCACGCCGGTGTCGATGACCTCGCCCACGGCCAGCGCACCCACCCCGCCGGCAATGGCCGCACCCAGCGACCCGCCGATGCTGCCGCCGACGGTCTGCGCCGTGCGTTCCAGGGTACCGATCTGCCCCTGGACCTCGCGCACGGTCGAGCCAAACTCGTTTTTGCCGCGCACCCGCATGATGGTGTCAACGGTCATTGCGTTATCACCTTGACCGTGTAGTCCTCGACCAGCCGGTCGTTTTCACGAATCGCCTCCCAGTCAGCGGTTGTTAGCTCGGTCCCAATCTTCAGCCACTCACTGCGTCGAGCTTCGATCTGCTCCACCTGGCGTGCCAACAAGATCTGCGCCAGGAGCGAGGCATCCAGGTCGTGCAGGATCTCGTTTGGGAACCGGCCCGGGAACATCGGCATGAGCGCCGACAAGGTCAGGATGGGCTCGGCGGCCTGGTTGTCCCGGATGGCGCGGACGATACCCGCACGGCGAAAGGGGCAAGTGTGAACGTATGCCGTGCCCCCTCGTAGATCGCGGCCACCAGGAAGTTCAGGAGCCGCGCATCCATGTAGTAGCGCAAGACTTCTTCCGTCAGGTCGGCCGGCCTGGTGATCGGGCCAGCCGGCGCAGGGCCGGCATTCTCCAGCACCTGCGACGAGTCCATCACCTGAAGGTGGCATGCAATGACGTAGCGCTGTACCAGGGCGACCACGTCCGCCGGCGGGAAGCGCCCGGTCGAGATCTCCTCGATCTCGGCCAGGGTCCACCCACGGTCCGGCACCTCGATCCAGGTATCGGCCAGGTCCTCGAAAAGGCACTCGACGCGCACCATGTTCTCGCTCATACCACCGTCCTTGTCACGACGCCGTCTACCGTCATCTTGCCGGTCCATTGGCGAGTCAACTCCGAAGTGCCGGAAATCTTCCACTCCGTGAGAAAGGCACTCCCGCTGTAGCGCACCACGCCCGACCCGGTGCCGCCGGGAAAGAAACGAAACGGTTGCGGCGTGTCGGTGTCGAACTTGGGCGCCACAATGTCATCCGCCTGCTTCGACCAGGGGCCGTTGAGGTCGACGGAGCTGTTCTCGAAACCCGGCACAAAGCTGCGCCCGCCACCCGTCACGGCCTCCAGCAGGTCGCGGGCGCGGTTGAGCACCGGCTCCGAGACGTAGTCCTTGATCTCGTCATACGCGGACCCGATCTGAAAATTGAATGTTTTGCCTGCAACCAGCGGCGGTTGTGACATGGCAATCTTCTCCTATTCCGCAAGCGTCAGAACTTGCGTGATGATGACCGTGCAGACCCACTGGGTCTCATCCCCGGCCACGCCAACACCTTCGATCTTGAGCGAGCCATTGGTGGTGTCCGCCGTCACGGCAATATCGTATCCGGAATCGGTTTCGCCCAAGACAGTCGTGACAACCGAGCCGACCAGCGCAGTGCTGGCCGCGGTGGCTTCTCGGCGTATGCAGCCGGCAATCTTGTAGCCGCACGCATCACTCATCCCAGACGCCTTACGTATCACGATCCAGCCATCGAATACCCAGGCGGCCAGGTTCGGCAAGACCAGGCGATCGCCTTGCGGAGTCAATAACTCAGTCGTTACCGCGCCGCTGGTCGTACCCACGACCATGGCGGCATAGGTGCGTGCCTGCCCCGGACGGCTCATGCCAAAACAGTTACCACCATCCGCAATGTAGTCGGCCTCCGGTGTGCCCGTGTTTCCAGACAAGTCGGCATCGCCCGATGTGACTTCAATCGCCCGGTAGGATGTGCCGGCCGTCGTGGCCACCACGTTCCTGAGTTTGACGGTGGTGTCACAGCCAGTGAACTCGACCGCCCGCTCGGCATTGGCGCCCAGGCATTCGACTTCCAGCCCATCCCAAACCGAGTAGGTGATGGTGTCGAACTTGACTGCCGGCCCGGACGACGCGGGCGTTACTTCCAACTTCGAGCCGGCCAGACCCTGGACGTGAACGAAGGCCAACGGCGTAATGGTGGCCGTCTCCTCAACGATGCCGTTGACGATGACCGTGTACTGGTTGTCCGCCGCAGCGTCCGCAGCCAGCGCAATCGCCGCCAGCGAATCCGAGAGCAGGGCATAGTCGCCTTCCCCCTTGGGATCGACGTAGACCACGTTTTTGCCGGTCGGGACCAGGGTGTCCCAGGCCGGCGTGGTGGCGGTCAGCCGGTAGAGCGGCCGGCGGCCATCCGACTGGACGTAGAGCTTGCCCACGTCCCCCGATACGAAACCACTGGCCGCCAGGCGCGCCGCCGCATTGGCGTAGGTGCCGGTGTGGGGGACGTGGTTTGTGGTGAGAACTCCGTGATTTACTGCCATAGAATCGCTCCCTCTTTGATGGCTACTTGATTACCCAATCGGACGCGCCGGTGTCCTCAACCCATTCTCCGCTGTCCGAATCTGCCACAATGATATAATCCCCATCCGTGCCGGCGCCGGTGTTGACCGTTGCCCACACGAACAGGTTGAAAAACTGCTTGGCGTTGCTGCCAGCGCAGGTTAGCACTACCCGCCAGTACGGGTCCTCTGTCACAAGATACCAGTTTGCGGTCAGCACGCCATCACCCGGCCCCATCGCCTCGGCCCGCAAGGTGATGGTCGATCCTGGAAACGTCACCCACCCGCTTGTACCATTGGCCGAGTGCTGCACCGACAGGCTCACGAAGTCAGTCAGCGGCGGCACCCAGGACAAGTGGAAGCTGGCATGTACCTTGCCGGCCACCGATGGCCCCATGGTCACCGCACTGCCGTAAGTCGTTGCCACCCCGCCGGCAAACGTCACGCCGCCATCGCCGGCGTAGTACAGGATGCGCCCGCGGAACGCCGGCCCAACCCCCTGCGCGTACGTCCGATCGGGTGTCTGTAAGGTCAGCTCACCCTCGACCGTGATCACGTTCTCGGACGGGGTGGCCACCTTGACTGTACTGCCCTTGATCTCGCCGCCGTAACAGGGGTAATCGGCCGCACAGTACGGTGCGTCCACGAAATACGCCGGTGAGATGGCCCCACTGAATATCTGCGACAGCTTTTCTTCCAGCGTCGGATCGTCTCGACCCCAGTAGCCGCGGATACTGTACTTGCCGTCCTGCAATCCTGGCACACGCACAATCCCGCAGAACGTCGGTGCATCCAGCATCGGCAGGGTCATGGTGCCGTCGACCGAGGCCGACAGGCACGAGACGTTGCGCGAGTGCAGGAATATGCGGGTGTTCTTGCCTGCCACAATCGGTGGTTGCGCCATGGTGCTCCTAATAGTGCTAGTACTCTAGCACGTATAGCGGTGGGAAGTATCCCACCTGCGCGCTAGTACACTAGCGCTCCTATACCACGTCCGTCACGGGTATGGTCATGGTGGCCACCAGGTAGGTGGGTCCATCCTGCGTCGACCGGGTGAAAAAGTCGTCCACCTCGAAGGTCAGGGTGTAATCAAAGCCGCCGTCAAAAAACCCTAACCGCATCGTGCCGGCGCCCACCGCAAACAGTTGGTTATCCAGAAGCGTTGCGACTGCGTCGTGGTTGAGCGTCGAGATGCTGCTGTCCAGCGCCTTCGGATCCCCGGTATCTCGTACCCAGAATTCGACCACGAAACGGTGTGATTGCCAGTCCGGCTCCCCGTCGCTGCGCTGCGTGAACCCGTAGCGGCTCTCGGTGCGAAACGGCGGCATGATCGCCGCAATGCCGGCCGTCAGTACGTTTGGGTAGTAACCGTAGGTGTTGACCGTATCCACATTTGGGATGGTCTCCAGAATTGCGGCCAGTGCGGCTTTGATGTCGGCGAGGGCAATCACTGCTTCACCTTCGCCCGCAGATACCGCTGCCAAATGCCTTGCGTCCGGCGTGCCAGCTGGCGTTGCACCGCTTGCACGGTGACATGCCGGCCCTGATGGATTCCGGCCTGATACCTCTCATCTTTGACCCACTTGGTGTAGGGCATGTTGTTGGTGACCCTGATCTCTACTTCTTCTTTGTGGTTGTGCCGGCGATTCCAACGCCAGCCGTGCAGCATACGCCAGGTGCGGATATACCGCTGGTTGGGCAGCTCCGGCGGATACGGTTTGATCTGCTCCAGGTATAGTTCTCCGATCTCGGGCGCCGCGTCCCACAGGGCGTCGTTGATCTGCTGCGGGGTGCGCGTGGTCCACTTCCGCACCTCGCGATTGTCCACCTGGATGCGTAACGAGAACGCCGGCCGGTACCTCGTCACAGTTGGCTCTCCGGCAGTGGACTGTTGGCGCTCACGCGCAGCACCACGAACTGGATGAGCTGCCGGCCCAGGTTGGTCAGCACCACATTCGTCACGTGGTAACGTGTCCGGTCGATCCCGCCGGCAATCCAGGCCACGGTCACGGTGTCCTCGGCGATCACCTGCTCGGCCACGACCGTCAGACCCATGGCGGACCAGCGCGACGAAACGATGCGCTCGTTTTCCCGCAGGTCTGGCCAGGCGCAGCGGATGTCCTGGGTCGCATCCGGGTGTTTGATGTACTCGTTCATGTCCTCGTCACCGCCAACGTAATCGATGCCGTGCCGACTGCGCACTGTTTCTTTTCCGCATCCACATCGTCGAGGTGGTATTTCAGGTCCCACACCAGGTCGCCGGCTTCGGGTAGCAGCGCAGTGGCTCCGGCGGTGAGCGCAAAGGCCACGGTGCCGGCCGGCTGGTTCACGACCAGGCTGCCTTCGGTTTCGTCTTCAGCCTCTTCTCCAGCAATTACCACCAGGCCGTCCTCCTCATCCTCGCCGTTGGTGACCACGATCTGGATAATCGCATCGGCGTCGGCATCCAGGAGAGTGCGTTTGACCGTCCAGTACATCCTCAGCCAGTCGGCCGGAATGGTCAGGCCGGTAATGGTGCCGGCCAGGCTGGTTGTCGAGGTAATCGTCACCACGCCGGCGCTGTAGGCCGTGACCAGGCTGACCGCGGACATGTCGAGAGCAACCAGCTTCGTCAGGCCAAGCGTCGCCCCGTCAAATGGGTCCCACGGCACGATGGTGTAGCGGTCGTCGACGGGATCGGCGCCCGAAGCCGCAGCGTGCAGTAGGAAGTCGCCAAGCGTATTGCGATCGGTGGCATTGCCGGCCAGGGCATACCAGCCGTTGCCGATCTCGGATACTGCGCCAAGGGGTGAACCGAACGCCGCACCATTTTTGCTGATCGTCACAGTTGGCACGATGCCGGCCTTGCCAGTGATGTGGTCGGCGGCGTCCACCATGAGAAAGGTGATGGGGTAGGTGGTCGATCCCTGTTGCCTGAGCTTCATGTGATACCCCTCGATCCAACACGCACGGCGTCAGGAATACGACGCCGGTAGATCTCAGCCAGTCCAGCCACCAGTAGATCAACCAGGCCAATTGCCGTAGCAGCATCCACGCTTGTCGACAGATTCATCACGCGCGCCAGGTCCGCCGATGGCGTACTGCCCTGGGCTTCGACTGCCGCCTGCTGGCCGATCAGCTTGAGCAAGTCCACGTCTGGCGTCAGTGACGCCCCGTCGACCGATGCAGCCAGGCCAACCAGCCGAATCAGACCGGCTGTGGATGTGCTGCCCTGCGCCCCTGCCGCGCTCACCATCGTGAGTAAGTGGGCCAGGTCTACGGCCGGCGTCACCGTTGCTGCCTGCGCTAACGCCGCAATAGGCATCTGGCGGGCCAGGTCTGCGGCCGGTGTGCTGGTGATGGCCGCAATCGCCGCCACGCAATGGATCAACCCGCCACTTACGATCAGCTCAGCCAGGCTGATAGTGCTCAGGCCGGTCGCGACCGCAACCACGTCGATGATGCGGGCCAGGTCCACAGCACTCGTTACAGACGCCCCATTCACGTTGCCGGCCAATCCAACCAGCTTCAGCAAATCGGCTGTGCTGGTTACGGTCACGCCGGTCGCAATCGCGGCCAGGCCAATGGCTTTGGCCAGCTCCGCCGTGCTGGTCGCCCCACCGGCACCTGCCGCCACCTGCAGGCGGATGATCCTGGCAAGATCGGCGCTCGACGTGGCCCCGGTCGCCAGCACCTGGGCGGCCAGGTTCAAGAGCGCCACTACCAGCAAGTTTGGCTCGCCGGTCACGGTCACCCCGTTTGCGGCAACTGAGTAGGAGATCAGTCGAGCCAGGTCAACGGCGCTGGTCGCCGTCACGCCGGCCGCTGCTGCCTGGAATGCAAAGGTCCGGGTTAGGTCGGCGGCGCTGGTCGCCCCACCACCACCTGCCGCCACCTGCAGGTGGATGATCCTGGCAAGATCGCCGCTCGACGTGGTCCCGGTCGCCAGCACCTGGGCGGCAAAGGTCAGGATGGCCCCCAGGTCGGCTACACCCGTCGCCGTGCTGCCGGCCGCAACCGCTGCCTTCGTTATGATCCTGGATAGGTCGGCCACGCCGGTTGCAGCCACCCCGTTTGCCGCCGCCTGCTGGCCGATCAGCTTGGACAATTCCCCCGCGTTGGTTGCGGTTGTGCCGTTCACGCTGCCGGCCAGACCGATCAGTTTGAGCAGGTCCGCAGTGGATGTGGCCCCGCCGGCCGCAGCAATTGCGGCCAACATGACCATCGACAGCAGGGTCGGTGTGCCAGTTGCCGTCGTTGCATCTGCGCTTGCGGCCTGGGCAATGATCCGGGCCAGGTCCGCAGATGGCGTCAGGCCAACCGCGGCGGAGATGGATGCCATGCTCATCGTGCGGGCCAGATCTGCGGCTGGCGTAACTCCAACGGATGCGGCGACCGCGGCCATGTTGTAGGTGTTGCCGCTGGCTGCGGCCTTGAACGTGGCGACGGCGGCAGCCCAGTCGATGTTATCTACACCTGTTACAGCGGCCGTCTGCGCAGTCGTCGCGCTGACGATCTCAGCCGCCCCGTACATCGTGACGTTGGACGAGTCGCCACCGGTTATACTTCCATCTTGCCGCTGGTTGCCGCTAACGTTCCCGGTGCCCGTTACCCACGTCCCGGTGATGTCATCTCCAGCGTCCTCAACGCCGATGGCACCAATAACAAGTTCATCAGCTTGCGCCAGTGTGCCCGACGCGCCGGACGATGGCGTTGTGCCGGACCCAGTTGCCGTGGACGATGTATCAAATGGGGCCGTATCGTGTAACCCGCGAACGATGTAGCCAACGGCAGCCTTGGCATCACCCAAGGTCATGCCGGTAACGGTGATATACTGCTGTGAAGAAGGCTTTGTCAGAATCTTTGCGATAACAATTTTCGTGCTGACGTTGCCTGAGTTGTTGACCGCGACTGGCGTCGAAAAATACTGCCACGTCCCTGTGCCACCAGACCACGCAATGCCTGTTGGACCTGTGGTAGTGTCGGCCGCAACACAAACAATTACCCAATCGCCGACGTTGTACTCTGATGTCGGCATAGCGCCGGTGGCGGCACACCAATCATGAGTTCCCTTGTCGCGGCTTGCCCCCATATGCGATACTACTATTGCCATTGCCCTACCCCGGCCATCTGGCTTGTATCACGTAGTTGCCCATCATCAGCCCGCCATTCACCGTATCCCACCCAAGCTGGACGCCACTGATGTTCCACTGCGTCGTCTGCCCTGCCGGCGCCGTTGCCGCAAACACCTCGACCCCATTCTCCAGGATTCGGGCAACCGCCGCGACGGTGCTGTTGTTGATGCAGCGCACGCGCGATGGTCGCCAGTTGGCATCGTTGACGTCGATCTCGACGCGCACGCTGCCATTACCGAACTCGGCAAACTGGAAGGTTTGAGTGGCCATGTCAGTCCATCGTGACGTCGAAGTCGCCAATCGGGAAGTTGACCGTGTCATCCGCAGCCACCGCCTGGTCGGTGATCCCGTTTTCATAGAACAGCAGGTTGCCGGCCCCATGTGTGCCGCTGTCCACGATGGCAACCGCCACGACCGTGCCCCAGGAGCCAGTTGCCGTGGTAAATGCAATGGCGTGCGTGTTGTCCACCAGCCCGCTGGCCGCCAGGTCCCAGGTTGGAGAACTTCCTCCGTTGGCGTTCACCTGTTTGCGTGCGTAGGCGCCGGAGTTGGCCACCTCGGTCATGGTGGATCCGGTGTTGCTGTCCGAGATCGTCGCGGTAGTCAGCGCCAGGTAGGTCGGGGGCGACGTGTACGCCGTGTTGTTGAAGGCGAGGTCCAAGAGCTTGTTGGCCAGGTAGTCGCTGATCTCGCCGGCCGAGAACTCGACGTAGATTTCACTCGAGGCCACGGAAGGTGTGTTGCCGCTGACCACGGCCTTGCCCGTGGTGAACTGCCCGTAGGCGAGGGCATTGCCGGCGCCGTGTGTGGCATTGTCCACGATGGCCCAATGCGTGACGGTTCCCCACGACCCGTTGGCCTGGTCGTACGTCACGACGGCATCCTGGGTGACACGCCGGCTGGCTGCGTTACCGACCGTGATCGCTTTGCGGCTGTAGTTGCCGCTGTTGGGCACTTCCGACATCGATGCCCCGGTCGCTGCCTCACCCGGGTCGCCGGTGGCCAGCGCCAGGTAGAGAGTGGCGGCCGGTGTATACGCTACGTTGTTGAGCACGTGGTCCAGGAGTTTGTTCTCCAGATAGTTCGTCAGTGATCCCATGCGTTATCCCCTACACTCCAACGATGTTGGAGTGCTAGTGCCTGCCCGTGTGCCGTGCGACCGGCCTCCGATCAGAACCCGAACTTCGCGACGCATTCCCAGTCATCGGTCTGCCAGTGCAGCACCAGGGTGTCCGTCGGACCGATGGCCTGGTTCCCGCCGCACTCCACGTTCGCACCCGCACCGTCGATCGTGATGGCATCGGTCGCATTTTTGTTGTGCAGGATCAGGAGCTGCCCGGAAGTGGTGCCATTAGCAATCGCCGTCGAGGTCGAGGTTGTGACGGCACTGCCCGACGTGAGTGGTTGAAGTGTGCCAGTCGGCGTGATGATGGCACCCGCCGTTACGGAGATGGTCGTGCTGGGAGTGAGCATCAACCAGTCACCGATCGTGGCATCCGCCAGGGTGGTATCGTCGCCCACGGCCAGATCGTCGCTTACGTTCACGGACGTAAACCCGGTCACGTTCTGGCCGACCAGGCCTTGCTCGTCCGGCATGGCCAGCACCTGGACGATGGCCAGAACCTCCTGTTGGGTTTGTTCGATGGCGGCGATCTGCGGCTGCACGACCACCACGTTGTAGCCAAACGCGGCCAGAATGGCGACTACGCACGATAGAACTGCTGCGATGACCAGGCTGGTTTGCTCTTTCGTCATGTCTCAAAATCCCTTCGTTGTCATTGACCGTTCCACCTGCGGTCCCACTGCGACCAGGTACTGCGCTGGTCATCCCGCCGGCGGTGCAGGGTCACGACTGCCGTCAGCCGGCTGTTGACTGGGTGCCCCAGGCGCGCATCGTCCACCACATCGTACTTTTCACCACCGTACACCACGTACTGCGCGGCACGCACGGCAGCCAGGTCGCGGTAGCGGATGCGTACCCGCACCACGTCATCCGGCGTACTATCTGCCGGCATGATCCCCGTCCCGCTGTGCTGCGCCTTGGCCGGCACGAGACCCACGGTGGTGCTGGACACGAAGGCTGCTGGATTGGCGAGCGCCACACCAGCATCGTCTCGGATGTTGCCCGTCGCGGCGTCCAGGCTGTAGCCGGCCGGCAGGTTCCACATCGAGACAGGGTGCACGATGGTCATGGTTGGCCGGCCCCAACGCGCATGAGCGTTCACCCAGGCGTGGTCGATCAGGCGCTGCAGGTTCACCGTCCCCGTCCCCCGCCGCTGGTGACCGGTCGCGCTACAGTAAACATCGTCGGCATGTAGGCGGTGATCGCGGTATCCTCGTCAGTGGCGATGACGGCCTGTACCTCGGCCTCCGCGTCGGCCAGCAGGGCCGCGGCACGTTCTCCCCAGTCCGGGGCCTGCCCGCTGTAGCTGTACTCGTCGCCGATCTTCTCCGCTGTCATCGCCGGCATGGCGGTGGCCAGGAGGCCGGCACAGCGCAGCACCACGGCGTTGACCAGGTGCTGGCGTGCGCTGCCGGTGCGGGTGGTCCACTGGCTATCTCGCTCCTCCAGCCAGGTCTGTGCACGGCCGGCGTAGAGGTCCATGGCGATCACACTGTCGGGGAGCAGTGTGTCGTCGATCAGGACCCCCAGCGCCGCGCGCACCTGGGGGTAGAGCGAGACGGTCAGCAGCGTGGTCATTTCCGCTTCGTCACCTTCGCGGCCGGCTCGGCCTGGGCAATCTCGGCTTCGACAAGCTCAGCCGCCGGTGGTTTCCCGGTTGGTGAGCCTGTCGAACCAACCAGTTCCAGGGAACCGCGCACCAGCGCCGCATTGACACCCGGTGTCAGGCAGACCGTCTCGACCTGCCC
The DNA here is from genome assembly GCA_964443225.1 of uncultured Anaerolineae bacterium. Classification (GTDB taxonomy): domain Bacteria; phylum Chloroflexota; class Anaerolineae; order SSC4; family Amarolineaceae; genus SSC4. The sequence goes on along the minus strand of CAYUCC010000035.1, from coordinate 6,122 downwards.
ACTGGTCAGATACAGCTCGCCCCCCCGGTGGCGCGGGTCACGCTCCCACACGGCCACCTGGGCCACATGCCCCGGCAGCCACACCCCCCGAACAGTCACGGTTTGCATGGTGAGCTCCTCGGCCCTAATGCAGTTAGCTCCATCAGGCGGCGATGTTGAGCGTGATGTTGCCACCCGGGATCAGGCAGCAGAAGGCATCGGTTTCGGTCAGGTACAGACCCTGCGACTGGTTGTAGGCATAGGTCTCGACCTCCTGGATGCTGCCGCGGATATCGAACACCCGCATGAGTGCGGTGCGAGCATCGAAGCCCACGATCGTATTGGCCGGCGCATCCGAGGTGTAACCAAAGCGCACGTTATCCCCAAGCTGCGAGTTGATCGCCGTCAGACTCCCAAAGCCCGATGCCGCCTGGATGTTGACCAGGGGCAGATTGGCATTACCCGTGTTGAGTAGCATCAGCTTACGCGCCGTCGCCTTCGTCACGAGGATATGGGTCAGGGCGCGTGGATTGTCCAGGCTCATCTTGAAAGCCAGCCAGGCTTCGAGGGAGAGCGTGCCGGCGGTCGAGCCAGGATCGAGACCGGTCTGGGTGTAGGGCGTCGCGGCGGTACCTGAGTTACCATCGCCATTGACCAGGATGTCAATCAGATAGGTCAGCTTGTCGGCTTCCGACTGCGCGGCGAGGAACTCCAGCCAGATGGCGATCATGTCGATCGGCTGGTAACGCATCCCCTCGTACGACTGCTTGATGCCCCGACCGGTCTTGTAGAGGGTCAGGGTCCGGTCGGCTCCCGTGAGGGTCGCGGTCGGGATGTCGGCGAACTCGGCCACCCTCACCATGCGGGTCTCGCCGGCGGCCGGCGTGGTCAGGTACCAGTGCGTGTAGGTGGGTCCGGTGATCCCCCGCTGGTAACGCACGATCTCGCTGATGGGGATCGCGGGACTGGTCAGGACGTAGCGCGGATCGGTGTCTTCGTAGGTCGGGTTGTTGATGCTGCCCGGTAGGAAGGCACCGGAGTAGAGGTCACGGGTGTGGTACTTCTTCCCACCCATCGCCACGCCGCGCCAGGTCCGCGCCGCCCACTCGTAGGCGAGCACACGCAGCTGAGGCGAGGCGTTGAACTCCTCCCAGGTGCTGGCACTCAGGCCGATCTCCGGCACACTGCTGGTCCGAATCCCGCTGAGCTGGAGCAGGCGTTGGAAGGCATCCAGGCCATCCTTGTATTCGTGCTCCGGGTTTTGCTGCTCCAGGAATGACGAGAGCGTCAGCCCCCGATCGTAGGCTGAGCGCAGCACGTTGGTGCTCATCCGCTCCAGCATATCCTGTGGATTGAGTTTCATGTCTCGAATGGTGCTCATGTGGTTGATGCTCCTTCCTACAGAACCACGTCGACGGCGGCGGTGTCGTTGTTGGTGACGATCATGCCGCGGCACAACACCAACTCACCCGCGGTGCCGGATGCGGCTTCGCGGATGTAGCCGCCGGCCGACTGGGCATTGACGGCGCCCACGATCGCTTTACCGATGGTCAGGCCGGCGCCATTCCCACCAGGTAGCCGTACGGCGCCCTTCATGCGGACGGTGGCCGAGCCATCTGGTTTGACGTCACGCAGCTCGCCCAGAACCATCGAGCCATCGGTCGCGAGCGCCACGGTGCTGTCATCCGTGAGCTTGACCGCCTTGCCGACAGCGGCGCTGCCACCGGGTACCGTGGCCGAATAGGTGATGGTCGAATTGTCGATCCACACCGTCACGTCGGGTCCTACGACACCCCGCCAATTGATTACCTTACGCGGATCAGCCATACTTGATCTCCTCCACGTCCTAAGCAGAGCTCAGGACTCTACTGATATGCCCGCTTGGCGATCGCGGGTGCTTCGGATTTGGGTTCCGGCGGCTCGTTGGCACTGCGTACGACCGGCCCGCCGGCAAACTGGTTGTCGCCCATCGTGCGCCAGTCATCGCGCATGCGCCGCATCTGCGGGATCGTCGCACCCGCCAGGAGACCGCGGTACAACTCCGCATTGAACTGCGACCCCATGGCCCGTACGCCCTCCGCCAGTGTCTCGTCCACCAGGGCCTGCCGGTATTGCCGGCCGTCCTCGGCCAGGGGGTGCAGCTCGTCGAGCCGCTGCGCCACCCATGTCACCTCGTCGAGCAGGTTGTCACCGCTCGCACCCAGGCGCTGCAGGATGGCGCGTGCCTGCATCACGGCTTGCGCCAGTGCGTCCGTCACAACGCCAGGCCCGGTTGCGGTTGCCGGCGCAGCGTGCGTCTCGAGCGCGTTGATTGCACCAACCCCTTGCGCGCTGGCTGCGTTGGCATCAGGCGTGCCAGCACCGCTGGCACTATTAGTCTCGATGACTGCCGTTTCTGTCTGTCCTTCCAACGTCACACCTCCAGGCGTGCTAGCTGCGCTAGCACTATGCGTGCTGGCTGGGCCAGCACTGTATTGTTTTGCCGGCTTCACCAGCCGGACGCGATAGCGTTGTTCGAGCAGGTCGGCCTGCCGTGCGTCCAGCCGGCCGGCGTCCATTTCGCGCTGCGCTTTGAGGATGGCCGCGCCGGGTGTCGCGCCATCGTACACCGCCGACACCTCGCTCAGCTCAGCATCCACCACGGTCGCCGTACACAGCACCGGTGTGCGCACATCGCTGTCCGGCTCCTTGACCTTGTAGCTCAGGCCGGGGATATGCATACACTCCCAATCCATGAGCATGTCCCGTCCGCAGATGCCGCACAGAAAGCGGCCGCCATAGAACCCGACCGAGACGTCGTGAATGATGCCGGCCCGCAGCCCGTCGATGAAGTGCGACGTATCCACGCCGTTGACATTCAAACCGGGGATGGTATAGAACACGGCCAGCGTGCGCGCCTCGTCGCCGGCTTCGATGACCGACCCCTCGACCGACTGCCCCAACGGCAGCTCCATCCAGCGGTGCGAGTTCTGGAATGCCACGCCTTCGTTGGCCGCACGGGCAAAATTGCGCAGGGTGGTGGCGGCGTCCATGCGGGTGTAGTAGGCGTCCAGGCGCCGCGAGGAGATCTCCGCCGGCCAGAAGAACGGCGGCCGGCGCTCGAACACCACCGGGTCGGTGGCTCGCCGGCTGGTGACGATCTCCAGCCAGCGCGTGGCATCCTCCGGCGTCTGCTGGTACAGCACGCGGGCGGGGTGGGCGTAGACGGTCGTTTCGGTCATGGCGAGCTCCAAAAAAGAACCAGCGGCGAACGGTTGATTCGTTCGCCGCTGGTTTCCCGGTGGCAGTTACATGGTGTGGTGGTGGATAGTAATCCACCAGGGGTCAGCACAAGTGCGACTCTCGCCGGCGCTTGTGGCGGGGCGGTATCGTTTGCGGTGCTTGCAGGAACCGCTCGATCGCACCGACCTCGATGATCCTGGCCTGGCGCCGGCTTAGCACCAGGCTGCGCTCGGCTGTATCAGCGCCGCCAACGTCTCGATCTGTGCCAGGCTGGCCGGCCGCATTTGCGGCAGGTCATCGCTGGTTATTATACAGCACACCTGTTCTGGTGTCAATTTGCGTGCAAAACGTCGCCGGGGCTTCGTCGGAAAAATGGTGGCGTGCTGACCATGTGCTGGTGCATGAATGAAGCCAGAGAAGTTACTGTGGATCGCTCATGACGGACATTTGGATTATCGTCTTGGAACGTTGGATGATGTAGCTGTCGATGATCACGGAGACCTTGGAATCGCGCCAGGTTTCACCTGGGTAAGCGGGACATTGGTAGGCGTCATGGGTGCGATCGTTGCCATATGGAATGACGAGGGGTGACGCGCAGCCCGCATGCCGGCCAGAGAAACTTGTTACATAACGAGAGGCGCAGAGTGGCCCATCACGCGGTCAAGCGCCGGGTGACGCCGGAGCCCCTGGCTGCGACGCGGCCACCCAACGACGCATTAGTTCCACGGTGAGATGCCAATGGTCACCGGCTTGTGTCACTACGTCATGTTGCCCGAGGACGTCCAGGGCGCGAGTTGCTTCGTCGGGGGTGAGATTCGCCTGCCGGGCAATCGTCATCACGGGCAATCCCTCAGGCGATTCGGCCAGGGTTCGCAGCACGGCGATCTGTCCAGGTGTCTTGTCTCTTTCCGCCTGTATCCACACCCCGTTGAAGTAGGCGAGGCCGTCACGGAATAGCTCCGGCGCGTTGACGACAGCGTCAACATCCTCCAGGTAGAAACGTCGTTCTCGATCGACCTCTTCTTCGAAAGCCTGTCGGTTGAAGCGACTCACCAGGCCATGGCAAATCACTTGAATCAAATAAGGCTGCCCATGAGTCAGGGTGATGATACGCTCGACGGCGTCGGGATCGTAATCGAGGGGGAAGTCGTCGGCAGGGTTGGTGATGAGGTCTCGGGCTGCGGCCGGGCTCAAGAAACTGACGGGGATGGCCGTGACACTGCCAAACAGGGGGTGCCAGTAGTCCTCAGTCATTTCTCTCAGGGTGTGTAGCCCGGCAAAGGCCATCACGAACCAGGGATAGGTTTGGATCAGGCCACGCCAGAACTCCAACAGCTGCCGCTCCAGCCATCCGTCGTTCATGGCACCTTCAATCAACTCGAACTCGTCGACGGTGACGATAAAGCAGCGGTCACCTCGTATGCGGTTCATCTGTTGCATAAACCGGTCAAACGTCGTGTACGGATTGTGGTTCGTGAAAGCTGTCTCCTCCGGCTCAGGGATGGCTTTCGAAGGTGCCACATCGTACAGACCAAGCGCCAGGCTATACAACAGTTCGCCCGTGCTGTGTACGTGGCCGACGCGCTGCATGTTGAAGTCAACCACGGTCGTGTGCCTGCCGAAGCGTTGTCCCTCGCCTAGATTGGCCAGGATCGAGGACTTACCCATGCGCCGGTGACCCCAAAGCACGACCGATGGCTTCGACCCGTCGCCCGACCACAACTCCTCCAGGCGGCGCAAGATATCGTCGCGGCCAACGAAGAGCCTGCCCCGTACCGGGTTATTGAGCACGTAAGGGTTGGCCATTGGCTCTCGAACAACCATGGCACCGGCCCGACCGCTGGCTTCGCCCACCAGTCGCCGCCATTTCCGGACGATGCGGCGCAAGACATATCGTTCAGGAATGGGGACGGCGTTTGCCACGTAGTCATCCAGTTCGTCGAGTTGGCTGGTAGCACGACCCAGAGCCGCCAGTTTGTTGACTCGACTGGTAGCCGCTTGAAACATGCCGGCTTCGGCGGCCACGTCGCCTAGACGTCCCAATACCGCCAGCACGGCTGGTCGGATTGGCTCGCTCACGATGCCCAGTGGGCGCATCAAGCGTGCCTGCTCGGCAATGTGCTGCAGGCTGCGACAGCTGTCGCATGCCATTATGGCCTGGTAAGACAGCGAAACTTCTTCCCCACCGGGAAAGCTAGCTACAGCTTGAAATACATCCCGGTACCGACCCAGATCGAAAGCAAGGGATTCGACACCGGTTTCGTCATACAGGTCACAGAGCATGCCTGCCAGGCGGGTCAGGGGTGTTTGCCGTCGAGTACGTAGACTCCGGGTGAGAGACCAGACCAGACGTTCGCTTGTGGAGGAGAGCCCACCGCTGCCGTCGAACCACCTTCCGTCCAACTCTGCCAACAGCAGCAGCTGCAGGCAGGGGAAATCGCGCCGCTGACGAACACCCAGCGGCGCTGTCACATACTCCTTGAGATCGTCGTTTGTCGTCAAAGAGAAGAGAGATTGCAGAGGGGCCGTAGTCGTATGCAGCCACTCATCCAAGCTGCGCTGGGCCACCCAACGCTGGAAGGGATTACGCGCCGCCGCGACAACCTGGGGCAGCGCGTCATCCATGGAGTAAACCAGGCGTCGCGCGAGTGTTCGTGGGAAGAAGGGCACGGGCAGCACAACCCACTCATCCCAGGTGATGGGCGATCTGATCTTCTCGCTTATCGCCGCTCCAAAAGCAGCACCAAGTGTGAAGGGGTAAAATGGAAATCGTGTCGCGCCCAGGATAGACGCGACGCCGAACGCCACGCCGAACGCCACGCCGGCCGCCACGCCGAACGCCACGCCGAACGCCACGCCGGCCGCCACGCCGAACGCCACGCCGAACGCCACGCCGGCCGCCACGCCGAACGCCACGCCGA
>CAYUCC010000034.1:0-49216 GCA_964443225.1 uncultured Anaerolineae bacterium | reverse complement strand
CGGGGTCACCGGTTTGCGTGAACCCGCTCAGCGGTCCGCCCGGCGTGAAGTTGCTCGCACAGGCCTGCACCACGTAACCACCTGCTGCCAGGTTGCTGAAGATGTAGTAACCCGTCGCATTCGTGTTCTGCGTTGCCAGCACGGTCGAGTCGTCGTCGCCGGTGCCGTAGCGCCCATCCGGGCCGGGATCGAAGATGCCATCCGGTCCTGGGCCAAACAGCTCGAGGCACACGCCCGGGATACCTGCTTCTTCCGGATCCTGCACGCCGTCACCATCGGCGTCATTCCACACGTGATCACCGATCGATCCCAGCGGGTAGTTGTAGCCGAAGTCGGCGGTCAGGTTCTCATCACCAGCGGCGACACTCGCCGGGTAACCGAAGTCGCCCGGTCCCGTCGTCTGGTCCTGGTTGAAGAAGTCGGCCCCCGGATTCGGGTAGATCGGCGTTTGCGTCATGCCAAACGGGATCGTTGTGCCATCCACATGAACGAAGTAGCTGCCGGGTGCCAGGTTGTCGAACAGGTAGCCACCATGTGCATCGGTGACCGTGTCATCCACCACGGCGCCTGCACTGTTGTACAGCACAACACGCACGTTGGGGATACCGGCTTCGCCCGCATCCTGGTAACCGTCGCCGTCTTCATCCACCCATACGAAGTTACCGATCCGTGCCGGCAGGTAGAACCCGGCGTCCCACGTCCAATCCTCTTCGCCCAACGAGATCGTTGTCGGGATTGTACGCCCACTGTTGGGATCGGCGTCGCTGTCGATCGTATCGTCGCCGCCCTGGTCCTGCGGGCTGGGCAGGTATCCGGCCGGCCGCACGAACTCGACGCGGTAACTACCAGGAATCACATTGAACAGATAGTAGCCGTTGACATCGGTCACCGTGGTGTCCAGGATCGAGTTGGTGATACCGTCCAGCAGGCGTACGGTGACGCCCGGGATACCCGGCTCGCCACTCTCCTGGATACCGTTACCGTTCAGGTCGTGCCAGACGTAGTCGCCAATCGCCTGTACCGATTCGTAACCGAAGTCGTAGCCGGCATTGGGGTTCGATTCGCTCCCGGGCAACGCCGTGTTCTGTGACACGTTCGTGGACCCCTGGAACGTAATGCCATCCACCCCCGCCGGATCGTCGGCGTCGATCATGTCATCGCCGCCCTGGTTGAGCAGCGTGACCACGTAACCGGTGGGTGTCGCGACCGAAATCGTATACACCGGTTGGCTTGGCGTCGGCGTACCGGTTGTGCTGCTCTGTTGACCCTCATCCAGCAGCAGGTTGCCAAAGCCGTACCAGCCCTGCTGCGTGCCCGGCGTCGTCGGGTCATCACCGGTGACCGTGACAAGCGTTGTGGTTGCGCCACCGAAGTAGGTCGCCACCAACGTCACTTCGACACCATCGATGCCCGGTTCGCCTGCATCCTGCAGACCGTTCCCATTAAGGTCGTTCCAGACAAAGTTGCCCAACGCTGCTGGCAGCACGTAGTAACCGAAGTCCGCCGTCAGGTCATTGGGCTGTATTGTGCTCAACGCCACCGGGTACGGATCGACCTGGCTGTTATTGTTGGTGTTGGGCAAACCCAGCGACTGCCAGTACCCCGCCAACACGCCCGCCACGTCGGTCACGTTCACGATGTAGTCGACGTCCCCGTCGGAACTGCCATCATTTGTCGGCAGCCCGGTGAAGAGGTAGGCACCACCCGCTCCCGTCACCGTCGTGCCGATGATCGGCTCGCCCGGATCGACCGCGCCATTTTCGTTCAAATCGCGGATCAGGTCGATCGTCACCCCGGCGATGCCGTTCTCACCCGCATCGACGTCTCCATCGGCGTTGACGTCGTTCCACACCAGGTCACCGATCGTGCCGGCCTCGTCTGGCGGCGGCGTGTAGCCGAAGTCCTGCAGCAGGTTGACCGGGTTCGCCGTCGTCAGTGTCACTGCCGACTCATTGAGCGGTGAACCGTCGGGGTCGTAGGTGTTCGCCAGACCCGCCAGCGGTCCATTGGGATCGAAGTTGCTGGCCGCCACTTCCAGACAGTAGGTCTCGCCACCGGCACTCACCGGCAGCCCACCGAAGTAGTAGTGGCCGTTCTCGTCCGTAAACGTGGACGCGGTATAGGTCTCATCTCCCGTGCCGCACTGGCCATCCGGGCCCGCGCTGTACAGGTTGAGCAGTACACCCTCGATGCCCGGCTCGCCCGGGTCCTGGGTGTTGTCGCCGTCGATGTTCAGCCAGATCGTATCGCCGATCACACCCTCATTGGGCTCCTGACCGGCCGGCGTGTAGCTGAAGTCCTGCAGCAGGTTGCCCGCCGGGGTCAGGTTCGTCGCCGCACTGACGTTGGGTGTCGGCAGACCGTTGTTGTCGTAGGTCTGGGTTAGCCCTGCCAGCACGTTGTTGGTGTCGTTGACCCACACCAGGTAGTCGTCGGTCCCCTGCCCGTCGGTTGTGGGCAGGCATGGGAACAGGTAGTTACCATTGGCGTTGGTCGTGTCGGTGGCAATCACCGGCTCACCGGGGTCCCAGCTGCCGTCGCCGTCGGTGTCCCGAATCAGCGCCACGGTGACCCCCGCAATGCCCGGCTCACCCGCATCGGGTGTTGCCGCTCCATTGCCGTTGACGTCGAGCCAGACCAGGTCACCGATGTTACCGCACTGGTTGACCGGTGGCTGGTAACCGAAGTCGGCGTTGACGAACACGTCGCCCGGCGCCAGGATGACCGGCGTCGTCGTCATGTTGTCGTTGATACCGCCCGGCAGCCCGAAGTGGTCGGGGTCACCGGTTTGCGTGAACCCGCTCAGCGGTCCGCCCGGCGTGAAGTTGCTTGCGCAGGCCTGCACCACGTAACCACCTGCTGCCAGGTTGCTGAAGATGTAGTACCCTGTGGCGTTGGTGTTGGTCGTCGCCAGCACCGTCGAGTCGTCGTCGCCGGTGCCGTAGCGGTTGTCCGGGCCGGGATCGAAGATGCCATCCGGTCCCGGGCCGACCAGCTCGAGGCAGACACCGGGGATGCCCGCTTCTTCCGGATCCTGCACGCCGTCACCATCGGCATCGTTCCACACGTGGTCACCGATCGAGCCGCCGGGGTAGTTGTAGCCGAAGTCGGCGGTCAGGTTCTCACCACCAGCGGCGACACTCGCCGGGTAACCGAAGTCGCCCGGTCCCGTCGTCTGGTCCTGGTTGAAGAAGTCGGCCCCCGGATTCGGGTAGATCGGCGTTTGCGTCATGCCAAACGGGATCGTTGTGCCATCCACATGAACGAAGTAGCTGCCGGGTGCCAGGTTGTCGAACAGGTAGCCACCATGTGCATCGGTGACCGTGTCATCCACCACGGCGCCTGCACTGTTGTACAGCACGACGCGCACGTTGGGGATACCGGCTTCGCCCGCATCCTGGTAACCGTTGCTGTCCTCGTCCACCCATACGTAGTTACCGATCCGAGCCGGCAGGTAGAATCCGGCGTCCCACGACCAGTCGTCCTCACCGAATACGATCGTCGTCGCGATGGTTCGACCGGTGACCGGATCGGCGTCGCTGTCCAGTTGATCGTCGCCGCCCTGGTCCTGCGGGCTGGGCAGGTATCCGGCGGGTCGCACGAACTCGACGATGTAGTCACCAGGGAATACATCGAACAAATAGTAGCCAGTAACATCTGTGACGGTCGTCTGCAGCAGGTTACCAACGCTGTCGAGCAGCCGCACCGTCACGCCTGGAATACCAGGCTCGTCCAGGTCCTGGATGCCGTCCGCATTCAGGTCGTGCCAGACGTAGTCACCGATCGATTGGGCTGATTCAACCTGGGTTAGAGGAATGTCTGCGGTTGGATCCGGCACAGATGCCAAGGCGGATGCCGGCAGAGCCAACAGCATGGCGGCGATAAGGAAAAACAGCAATTGATAGGGTCGTACGTGACGCATCCCTTCCTCCTAAGTTCCGTAACGGGCTTTGTACGTAGAGCCGTTGCATGCAACGGCTCTACGTACAAAACCATCCATAACGAATGCCGAAATTCGTTATCAAGATGTGTTGAAACAATTGTGGAAAGGGGGGGTATCGATTCGATACCCCCCCTTTTGACCTTACTTACGCAGCCAGGGCAGGAAGCCCAGGCGTGCGCTGCCGAAGACGACCGACTCCGGCCCGTGGCGCGTCGCCACGTTGTTGAAGTCGACGTCCTCCAGCCAGTAGTAGTAGATTCGACCGGGGGTTGCCGTGCCGTCGATCCACTCATACTCGTGACCCGAGGCACTGCCCGGTGCCGCCGACGGGATCAGGCTTGCATTCACCTGCACCGCGTCGTTGAAGTTACGCGTCGTGCTGCGGTACAGGTTGAAGCCCTGATTCTGGATCTCCGACCCCGTCACCCAGACAACGCGGACCTGGTTGTTGTGCACCTCGGCGTAGAAGTCCATCAGGAACACGGCCAACGGCCGGATCTGCTCCTGGTAGTCTTCGACCTCACCGTTGGGTGCTTCACCAGTGGAAAGGTACGATACCTGCAGCCCATCGTACAGGCGGAAGCGCATGTTGATGCTGGCTGCCGTGGTGAAGGCCAGCGGCACCGACACATTCACCGTATTGGTTCCGACCACTAGGTTCTCACCCGCGGTGTCACCCCAGATTTGTACTTCCAGCGGGTCGGCAAAGTCACCGTCACCGTTCCAGTCCAACCAGATGGCGAGCACAGCGCCCGTCAACGTCCCGTTGGGCAGCGGATTGCCGTTGGCGTCCAGCTTGTTGACTACGGCGTTGACCGTACCCAAACCACCGGTCGTCCACGCCCAGGTGCTGGTGATGCCGTCCTCGTCATCGGGGGTGCCGCTGACATCGTCACCGCTGGCGTTGGCGTTGGGTTGGCCGTTGGTCTCGGTATCGACAATGGTACCCAGCCAGACCGCACCCGGAACGTTGGGAACCTTGTCGGCCGGCGTGGTGTCCCACGCCAGGTGACCGGCCCCATTGTCGGAGAGCAGCGTCTGGTAGTTGCCTGGGCCGACGCCGGGACCGGTATCGGGCAGGTCACCGTAGTCGTCCACCTTGTAGCCGAAGTCGTACCAGGCGTTGGGTGTCTCACTGGTCACCGGTGTTTGTGCTGATGCGTTGTTCTGCCCCTCGGTGACCGCGGCGATGACGCCCGCCGGGTTGTCGGCGTCCTGGTTGTCGTTGCCATTGGCGTTGACGTCGATGACCGTCGGAACCATGAACGCCGGGTTCGTGACACTGACGACGAACACCGGTTCGTTAGCCCCGGTGCCGTTGTGATCCTCGTCCAACAGCAGGTTGCCAAAGGCGTAGTACCCCGTGTTGTCCGTCAGCGTCTCGAGGATGGTCACCGTCGTGTTCGGGTAGGTGATCGTTAGCCGCACGCGGGCGCCCGCAATTCCCGGATCACCCGGTTCCTGCAGCCCGTCCCCGTCACGGTCGAACCACACCTTGTTGCCCAACGCCGCCGGCACCACGTAGTAGCCGAAGTCCGCCGTCAGGTTACTTGGCGCCGCACTGGTCAACGCCACCGGGTACGGATCGACCTGGCTGTTGTTGTTGGTGTTGAGCAGGCCCAGCGAATGCCAGTACCCCGCCAACACGCCCGCCACGTCGGTCACGTTCACGATGTAGTCGACGTCCCCGTCCGGTGTGCCATCGCTCGTCGGCAGGCCGGTGAAGAGGTAGGCACCGCCTGCTCCCGTCACCGTCGTCCCGATGATCGGCTCGCCCGGATCGATGTCCCCGTTGCCGTTCAGGTCACGGATCAGGTCGATCGTCACCCCGGCGATGCCGTTTTCACCCGCATCGACGTCTCCATCGGCGTTGACGTCGTTCCACACCAGGTCGCCGATCGTGCCGGCCTGCCCGGTGGGTGGCGTGTAGCCGAAGTCCTGCGCCAGGTTGGTCGGATTCGCCGTGGTCAGCGTCACCTCTGACTGGTTGAACGGTGAGCCGTCGGGGTCGTAGGTGTTGCTCAGACCCGCCAGCGGTCCACCTGGACTGAAGTTGCTCGGCGCCACCACCACACAGTAGGTCTCACCGCCGGCGCTGACCGGCAGCCCACCGAAGTAGTAATGACCATTCTCGTCCGTCGTGGTCGTGCCCGACAAGACATCATCCCCGGTGCCGCACTGGCCATCCAGACCCGCGCTGTACAGGTTGAGCAGCACGCTCTCGATGCCCGGCTCGCCCGGGTCCTGGGTGTTGTCGCCGTCGATGTTCAGCCAGATCGTATCGCCGATCACACCCTCATTGGGCTCCTGACCGGCCGGCGTGTAGCTGAAGTCCTGCAGCAGGTTGCCCGCCGGGGTCAGGTTCGTCGCCGCACTGACGTTGGGTGTCGGCAGACCGTTGTTGTCGTAGGTCTGGGTTAGCCCTGCCAGCACGTTGTTGGTGTCGTTGACCCACACCAGGTAGTCGTCGGTCCCCTGCCCGTCGGTTGTGGGCAGGCATGGGAACAGGTAGTTACCATTGGCGTTGGTCGTGTCGGTGGCAATCACCGGCTCACCGGGGTCCCAGCTGCCGTCGCCGTCGGTGTCCCGAATCAGCGCCACGGTGACCCCCGCAATGCCCGGCTCACCCGCATCGGGTGTTGCCGCTCCATTGCCGTTGACGTCGAGCCAGACCAGGTCACCGATGTTACCGCACTGGTTGACCGGTGGCTGGTAACCGAAGTCGGCGTTGACGAACACGTCGCCCGGCGCCAGGATGACCGGCGTCGTCGTCATGTTGTCGTTGATACCGCCCGGCAGCCCGAAGTGGTCGGGGTCACCGGTTTGCGTGAACCCGCTCAGCGGTCCGCCCGGCGTGAAGTTGCTTGCGCAGGCCTGCACCACGTAACCACCTGCTGCCAGGTTGCTGAAGATGTAGTACCCTGTGGCGTTGGTGTTGGTCGTCGCCAGCACCGTCGAGTCGTCGTCGCCGGTGCCGTAGCGGTTGTCCGGGCCGGGATCGAAGATGCCATCCGGTCCCGGGCCGACCAGCTCGAGGCAGACACCGGGGATGCCCGCTTCTTCCGGATCCTGCACGCCGTCACCATCGGCATCGTTCCACACGTGGTCACCGATCGAGCCGCCGGGGTAGTTGTAGCCGAAGTCGGCGGTCAGGTTCTCACCACCAGCGGCGACACTCGCCGGGTAACCGAAGTCGCCCGGTCCCGTCGTCTGGTCCTGGTTGAAGAAGTCGGCCCCCGGATTCGGGTAGATCGGCGTTTGCGTCATGCCAAACGGGATCGTTGTGCCATCCACATGAACGAAGTAGCTGCCGGGTGCCAGGTTGTCGAACAGGTAGCCACCATGTGCATCGGTGACCGTGTCATCCACCACGGCGCCTGCACTGTTGTACAGCACGACGCGCACGTTGGGGATACCGGCTTCGCCCGCATCCTGGTAACCGTTGCTGTCCTCGTCCACCCATACGTAGTTACCGATCCGAGCCGGCAGGTAGAATCCGGCGTCCCACGACCAGTCGTCCTCACCGAATACGATCGTCGTCGCGATGGTTCGACCGGTGACCGGATCGGCGTCGCTGTCCAGTTGATCGTCGCCGCCCTGGTCCTGCGGGCTGGGCAGGTATCCGGCGGGTCGCACGAACTCGACGATGTAGTCACCAGGGAATACATCGAAGATGTAGTAACCGGTCGGATCGGTGACGGTCGTCTGCAGCAGGTTACCACCGCTGTCGAGCAGCCGCACCGTGACACCGGGAATGCCCGGCTCACCGGCATCCTGGATACCATCACCGTCCAGGTCCTGCCAGACGCGGTCGCCGATCGACTGTACCGACTCGGACTCGTAGCCGAAGTCGTACGACGAGATGGACACGTTGTTGTTTCCAGCTGACGTATCCGTCTGGCCCTTGATCGGCGTGGCCGGTGTACCCGCCGGGTTGTTCGAGTCGTTGCACTTGGCGGCCGCGTTGTCCGTACACGCCGTGGCACCCGCCACCTCGATGAGCGTCGGTGTGTAACCAACCGGTGACACCACGCTGATCGAGAAGGTCGGCTGTGGCGCAGGCGGCGGTACCGGTGCACCGGTGTAGGGCGGCGTGTTCTCGTCCGCCAGCAGGTTGCCGAAGCCGTAGTAGCCGTTGGCGTCGGTGGTTGTGACCACCTCGACCGTCAGCGGGCCACCGCTCGGACCGGCACCCGGATAGGTGATGGCCAGCTTGACCGTAACGCCCAGGATACCCGGCTCACCTGCGTTCTGCAGGCCGTTGCCGTTGAGGTCGTCCCAGACATAGTTGCCAACCGCCGCCGGCTGGATGTAGTAGCCAAAGTCGACGGTCAAGTTATTCGGTGAGATCGGCGTCAACGTGACCGGGTACGGGTCGATCTGGCTGTTGTTGTTCGTATTGGGTGTACCCAGCGAATGCCAGTACCCCATGAGGATACCGGCGTCGTCGGTCACTTCAACCACGAACTGGGCATTACCCGCGCCGTCGTTGGTCGGCAGCCCCTGGAACAGATAACCACCGCTGGCATCTGTCGTGGTGTGGCCGATCAGGGGGTCGCTTGGGTCGATGACACTGTCACCGTCGACGTCCCAGTACAGGTCGAGCGTGACACCTGCAATACCCGGCTCGCCGGCATCGACGTTACCATCGGCATTACGGTCATTCCACACGAAATCGCCGATGGTGCCAGTACCCAGATAACCAAAGTCCTGCAGCAGGTTGACACCGCCCGCGCCGATGGTCACGGTCGACCGGTTCGGCGTGACGAGGCCGTCGGCGTCGTAGGTTTGAGCCAATCCAGCTGGCTGCGACACCAGAACGGTATAGGTGCCCGCTGGCAGGTTCGGGAAGAAGTAGTACCCGTTCTCGTCGGTGAGGGTCGACCGCAGCTCGTTGCCGCTGCTGTCGAGCAGCGAAACGACCACACCCTCCAGACCAGGCTCGTTCGGGTCCTGGATGCCGTTGGGGGTGATGTCGAGCCACACACGGTCGCCAATCAGACCCTGGTTCGGGAGCTGGCCTCTGGGCGTGTAGCCGAAGTCCTGCAGCAGGTTCGATACCGGGCTGGCATTACCCACGCCCAGGTTCAGCACCGAGCTCAGGCCTTTGACGCTGCTGGACAACTGACCCAGCGGTGCACCGTTGAAGGACACCAGCGGGCCACCGTCGGCGTCGTACGTCGCCTCCATGGCACCGAGCACGTTGTTGGTGTCGTTGATCCACACCAGGTAGCTGCCGTCGGGCAGGCCGCTGAACAGGTAGAGCCCCGTGGCGTCCGTTGTATCGACGGCCACGATCGGTTCACCGGTGTCCCAGGTACTATTGTTATTGAGGTCACTGATCAACGCCACCGTCACGTTGGGAATACCGTATTCGTTGGTATCGGTGCCAGCCGGCGTTCCCGGCGGTCCGAACGTGTCAGCGTCGGCATCCAGCCAGACCTTGTCGCCAATGCTGTTGTTGGCAGTGGCGGGCGGCTGGTAACCGAAGTCGGCATTGAGGTAGACGTCACCTGGGCCAAGGACGATGGGTACCGTCGTCTGATTGTCACAGGTCGTGCAGAGCTGGCCCCACTGGTCCGGATCGCCGGTCTGGGTATAACCACCGGGCGGGGTAACCCGCACCACGTAGCCACCCGGTGGCAGATTGTCGAACAGGTAGAAGCCTGTTGCATCGGTTGTCGCAGTACCACCCGGGTACGGTGTGTCGTACACGCCGTTACCGTCGGGGTCGTAGTAGAGCTGAACCGTGACACCGGGCAGACCAGGCTCGTCGGCATCCTGGCGGCCATCGCCATCGACATCGATCCAGACGCGATCGCCGATGGTGCCGTTGCAGGTGTTGGTCTGCACACACGACGGCGGATTGTAGTTGTAGCCAAAGTCCGCGGTCAGGTTCTCGCCACCTTCGGGCAGTGCCAGCCGGTAGCCGGTGAAGCCGCTGCTTGGAATGGCCAGGACACTGTGGTTTTGGTTACCACCGTCGGCATCAGGCAGCGTACTCGGCGGTGTTTGGGTCATACCGGCCACAGGCAGCGAGTACGTGCGGCCACCGGTGCCGTCGAGCACGTCGATGTAGTAGGTGCCGTTCAGCAGATCGGTGAACAGGTAGTGGCCGCTGCTGTCGGTGACGGTGCGTGCGATTTCCTGACCGGTCACACCGTACAGCACCAAGGTGACGTTGGGGATGCCGGGTTCACCAGCGTCCTGGTACCCATCCGAGTTTTCGTCCACCCAGATGTAGTTGCCAAGCTCACCCAACTTATTGATGTCGGAGGGTGCGATGGTGACTGTGTAGTCCTCGACCTCACCGGTTTGGGCCGGACCGACCGGGGTCTCGATCTCGGTCTGGGTGAGTCCGATGCGGCAGCGGATGTAGCTCAGGCCTTCGACCGGCGTGGCGAACTGGTTGAAATACAGATCGTACCAGTCTGCCCCCGAATTCGCTTGCACGGGCTGAACCTGCGACCGTTCCGTGGTATCGAAGAGGCCATCGAGGTTGAAGTCGATCCAGCAGGTCAGGTAGCCAGCCGAAGCCGTGTTGTTGGTTGCCTCGACCACCAACGCCACCTCTAAGGTCGCGGTATCGATGATCGGGAGGAACTCGATACCGTCCTCGTCGTTGATGTTGTCGAAGTTATCGGCATTAGCATCGGCGTCCTGCAGGGTACCGGGATCGCTGTCCGGGGCCACCACGCCGATGTAGATGTTCGTGCCCAGCACGTGGCTCGGTCCGTTGTCGCTGACCACCGTGTTGTAGTCGCCGATCGCCGTGCCGAGGTCGTTGTCCGGTGCATCGCCAAAGTCACGCTGCTCGGCGGAGATGGTGAAGATGTAGTCTTCCACTTCACCGGTGCTGGCCGCGCCCGTGGGATTCGTCACGTCGCTGGCCGCATTGGCAATACGGCAGCGCAGATAGCTGTCACCGGGTACCGGTGCTGCATACCCGCTGAAGGTCAGGTTGATCCACTGCACACCAAGGTCAGGGTTGATAACCGCCGAGACCCGTTCGCCGGTGTCTGTGAAATCACCATCACGGTTGAAGTCCATCCAGCACGCCACAGTGGCCGGCGAGGTCGTTGCGTTGGTCGCCTGCAGCGCCAGCGCAACACTCGTCGTGCCCACTGTCACCGCCGGAATCGTCGATACCGCATCCTCGTCGTCATTGTCGGTCGCGTCGTCGAGACTGGCATCGATGTCCTGCAGCGTGCCCGGGTCAGCATCCGGCAGGATCGCGCCCAGACTGAGGCCGCTGACGATGACGTGGTTGGGGCCGTTGTCGTTGGCCTGGGTATTGTAGTTGCCCTGGGCTACGCCCACACTGGCATCAGGTGCGTCGCCGTAGTCCCGTCCCAGGATGGTAAGCCGGTAATCCTCCACCTCGCCGCTGGTCGCGACACCGGTCGGGTCCGCAACCTGGCTTGCCGTGTTGGCGATGCGGCAGCGTAGATAGCTGGCACCGGGCACCGGGGTGCCAAAGCCGGTGAAGGTAAGATTGATCGTTTGGGTGCCGGCCTGGTTGGGCACGCTGGCCGACTGGCGCTCGGCAGCGCCGAAGACGCCGTCGCGGTTGAAGTCGATCCAGCAGGCCAGGGTAGCAGCAGAGCCGCTGGTGTTGATTGCGGCGACGGTCAAGGGCACACTCGTCGACGAGTTGTAAATCGTCGGCAGCGTGCTGACGCCGTCCTCGTCGTCGGTGCTGCTGAGGTCGTCCGCAGTGGCGTCGACGTTTTGCAGGGTACCGTTGTCACCGTCGGGTGCATTGGTGCCGAGCTGCAGCCCGCTGACGATCACGTGGCTGGGTCCGTTGTCGCCGGCGCGCGTGTTATAGTTGCCCTGCGCGGTGCCGGCGACCGGGTCCGGCGCATCGCCGTAGTCGGGCTGTTCGCCGATAAGAAGTCGGTAGTCTTCGACCTCGCCGCTGGCCGCGGCACCGGTGGGATCGGCCACCTCACCCGCCGCGTAGGCGACGCGGCAGCGGAGATAGCTGGGACCGGTCACCAGGCCAGACAGGCCGCTGAACGTCAGTGAATAATCGGCTGCGCCAGAACTGCCCGGCACCGTGGTCGACGTGCGCTCGAACGTGTTCTCGAACACGCCGTTGCGGTTGAAGTCGATCCAACAGGCCAACGTGGCGTCGTTGGCGCTCGTATTCTCTGCCCGTACCGTCACCTGAACCGAGGTCGACGAGGCGAGGATCTCAGGCAGTACCGCAACCCCATCTTCGTCGTCGGTGTTGAGCAGGTCGTCGGCGGTGGCGTCTACGTTCTGCAGCGTGCCAGAGTCACCGTCGGGTGCCACCGTGCCCAGTTTGAGGGTAGTGACGATGGTGTGCCGCGGTCCGTTGTCCGAATTGACCGTATTGTAGTTACCCAGGGCGGTACCGGCACCGGTATCGGGTGCGTCACCGTAGTCCAGGTTCGATGGTGTGGCATAACCGAAGTCAGCCTCCAGGTAACTCTCTCCCTCACTGAGGTTGACCAGCATCGGGGTGTTGTAGGTGGTCGTCGTGTAGCCGGCGGGTACGGTGCTTTCCACCACCTGCACCCAGTAATCGGCGGCGGCCAGGTTTTGGAACAGGTATTGGCCACCGGCGGTCGTCAGCTGGAAGCTCACCAGGGTATCGGTAGCCGGGTTGAACAGGCCATCGCCGTTGTCCTTGTACAGGTTGACGCGGACGTTGTCGATGCCGGTTTCGCCGGGGTCCTGGATCCCATCGAGGTCGATGTCGTGCCAGACGAAGTCACCGATCTCGCCGGGGCAGGGACCGGGCAGAGCGTAGATCGTATTGGTGCCCAGTTTACTGGGTGAGGCGTGGATGTAAGGCACCTCGACGCGGCCGAAGCCCCCCGTGAACGCGCCACGGCTGATCTTAATCTCGTAGATGACGTCGTAGATCCAGTCGGGATAGGTCGGGTTCGGCGTGTAGAACGGGTCAGTTGCCGGCGAATTCACCACCAGGTTCGTGCCCAGGATGGCACAGTTGCCGCCGGTGCAGTAGCCCAGGTCATTGAGGCTGTAGTCGAGCGACGTGCCCCACTCCAGGATGCTGGAGGCGCTGCCCAGGTTCATGCGACCCTCACCGCCCAGGACACCCAACGTGGCGTAGTTGGAAGGCGTGCCCGTCTTCGACGTGAGGTAGTCGACCTTGAAGTCCAGCACCTTGGTGCCCGAGGTGTTGTAGCCATAGAATTGGGCATGGTCGGAGCCGGTCAGGTTGCCAAAGGAGTGGCCTCCCGACCATCCGACGGCATTGGTGCCGTAGGTGTTGTCGACGAAGTCCTTGTCGATCGCCAGCACCACGTACACGCCGTCACCGTCGGCCTGGTAGAATGAAGCCAGCTTGCCGAACAGCGTACCGGCGGGGTTGTTGTAACACACTACCGTGGAGTTGGGAGACGTGTTGTAGATGTCGTCGTACTTACCGTCGATGATCGGTGGATCGTTGACAAACACCGTCGTCGTATCGGTGGCCGAACCCGATGGCCCCGGCGGGCTGACCGAGTCGGCGTGAATGACGGTTTGATCGACCGTGCCGGCGGTGGCGCCGCTGTCCACCTGGATTTCAGCGACCAGCCAGTAGGTCTCGCCGGGTCCCAGGTTGACCGGGTTCGAAACCGGCGGCTCGTTGGGGCTGCTGACCTCGTGCACACCGTTGCGGTTGAGGTCCTCCCACAGCAGCACGGTCCAGCCCTGGGTGGATGTCGCGGTCAGGTTCAACGACACGGCCTGATCACCGTTGTTGGTGACGGTGTGACCGTAGAAGTTGACCGAACCCGCCACGGCAAAGCGGCTGAAGTTGGGTTGGACCACGATCTCCGCACCGACACGCGTCGTATCGGTGGCCGAAGCCGTTGCCGGACCCACCTGGGCGCTCGCCGTCACCGTGGTGGTGTCGATCGTGCCCAGTGTCACGACCAGCGGTACCTCGACGCCAACCAGCAAACGATATTCGGCGTCAGGACCGATCGACGGTGTCTGGGTGATCGGATCATCGGCTGGATCTTTGAGACCGTTGCCGTTCTCGTCCTCGTAGACGGCCACGGACCAGCCACGGTTCGACGATGCCGTCAGGTTGAAGATGCTGGTCAGATTACCAACAGTCAGCACGTGGGGGTAGTAGCGAGTCTGGCCGGGTACGCCGTCGCCCATGTTGTTGGGCGCGAGCGTTGCGCCCAAAACGGACGCACCACCCACAAAAACCAGCGCACCGCCTTCCTTCACCTTCGCCGGGATGTTGGCCCGCGTCGACCATGTGTTGCTGCTGATGGTGTAGCGGTAGAAGGACTGAGAATCGCCGGCCCGCAGGGCATAGATGTAGGTGCCGTCGGAGGTCAGCGCACCGCCCTTGCTCACGTTGGCCGGGAGGTCGGCCCGGATCGACCAGGTGTTGGCGCCGACGTCGTAGCGGTAGAAGCGTGGGGTGCCGGCGGCGGGCAGCGCATAGATGTCGGTGCCATCGTGGGTCAGGGCGCCGCCTTCCTTCACCTTGATCGGGACGTTGGCCATCGAGGACCACGTGTTGGCACCGATGTCGTAACGATAGAAGAACGTGGTATCCTTGGATGGCAGTCCGTAGATATAGGACCCAAGCGTGGTCAGGGCACCGGTCTTGTTGACCTTGGATGGGACGATGGCCAATGGGCCGCTCCAGCTGTTGGTACCGTTGTTGTAGCTGTAGTACAGCTGGCTGTCCTTGGCCGTCAGGGCATAGACGTTGGTGCCATCGAAGGTCAGGGCACCACCCTCTTTCACCTTGACCGGGACGTTGGCCCGCGCGGTCCAGGTATTGGCGATGATGTCGTAGCGATAGAACAACTGGGTGTCATCCGCCGGCAAGGCATAGATGAAGGTGCCATCGGTGGTCAGTGCGCCACCCCAACGGACCTTGGCCGGGATATCGGCCATCTGCATCCATGTGTTGGCGCTGATGTCGTAGCGATAGAACAGTTGGGTGTCTTTGGCCGTGAGCGCAAAGACATACGGTCCGCTGCTTTCGACGGCATCGGGTGCGCGATCCTGCTGCTCGATATCCTGGGACGATTCACCCATCGGCACCTGGGCACCTGCGAGTGGTGCCGCGGGCAGCAGAGAGGTCAATACCAATAAAAGAATCACACCAGCCATCAAAAACATCCGGCTGGCCGAAGTGGCTTGCCGCCCCGAAACGAGGCGAGGCACGCCCGCGACTGTGCGTCGTGCGTTCATACGCGCAACCTCCTCCAACTCCGATCAAAAATGCTTACTCTGGTTGCTCGACTGCCGACTGAAGAGTCCGCCAGAACTGAGATACGTTTCTTGTTTGAAGACGGCGAGTTTAGCTCTGCGTTACGGTGGCTTACCGGGCGTCTACGCAGTACCAACTCCTATACGGTAGCTTGATCAATGCCTCTTTTGTGTAAGGCTGATCCCAATTGGAACGGCCGATGACTTGCCGACTCCCAGAGTCAATGCGGCGAAGGGTGATGAAGTCGAGGTCGATCGCTCTAGGTACCTCATTATACAATTGCGCGGGGGCACGGGTCAATTTGTATGGGTCCCTTTCTCAGCAGAATCATGAGAGGCTCGTAAAAGAATGGCTCCCTACAAAGTAACTGGAACTTGTTACAAATCACGGGAAGTTTTTCTTCGACGTTGCCTGATCGGTACGGTATTCTCAGATCATCTTAATGATTCTATTATACCATGGCATTACCAGGATGAAAATCAGCCGAGGTTACAGTTTCATTACAGTGGGCTAAGTTACAAAAACCCGACACGAGACCCGAATCAAATTGACAGTTCCTGATAGAAAGCATAAAATATTAGCAAATGATTAATCTCAGTTTTACAATCACCGTGCGCAATCCCTCGCGCCGAATACATGAGTGGCATGACCCACTCGTAAGCAATTACGAAACCATGTTGATCGAAAACGAGGCCAGACAAGGTTGTCTTGTCTAATCGGCGGCCTTTGATTATTCTGATCTGGGCGTTCGTTGGGATAAGGAGAATAATGAAGCGAAGCCTGTTAACTGCTGCAATCCTGATGGCATTCGTCGTGTCCGTCGCGATGCTGCACGCCCCTGGATTGGTCTCAACTGCGTCTGCGCAGGGCCTGCCGCCCGGGCGTGACTTGTTTGGCAGCGCGTCGGCGCCGCCGGGCTACACACCACCCGATGGCACGTCTATCGTTCGCTCACGTTTCGTCGAAGTCGATTTCAGCCAGCTGTCACCTCAAACTCCCGAAGTGACACTCAACCTGTTTGCCGACACGGTCTACACGGCCGCATTGGCCAGCAGCTCCATTCCCGATCCGCAGAACCCCAACCGTTTTGTCTGGCTGGGGACACTCAACGGTGTGCCCGATGGGCACGTGACACTGGCTGTCAACGATGCCTCGGTTTCGGCCACGCTGATGATTCCTGGCGCCCTCTACCACGTCATCGATACCGGCCAGGGTGTCCATTTTGTCAAACAAACCACCCTGAACGATCCAATGCCAGAGGACGAGCCAATTCCTATTCAGGGTGCACCGCTTGCGCCCTATGCACCGCAGGGTCCCCTGGCCGACGATGGCTCGATCATCGATGTGGCCGTGTTCTACACACCCCTCACGGTAATCCGTTATGGGGAAGAGGGTATTCAATCCAAGATCGACCTGGCGGTGGCCGAGACCAACCAGGCATTCCTCAATAGCCAGATCAACACCCAGCTGCGATTGGTCTACTCCGGTTTGGTGAACTATACCGAAACCAGCAGCATGAGCACCGACCTGGGCCGGCTGCGCAGCAAAACCGACGGCTATATGGACGAAGTACACGCACTGCGTGACACTGCCAAGGCCGACCTGGTCAGTCTGATCGTGGAAAACTCCAGCAGCTGTGGCCTGGCCAATATGATGACGACCCTGTCCGTGGGCTTCGAAGTACACGCCTTCAGCGTGGTGTCCAGCACCTGCGCCACCGGCTACTACAGCTTCGGTCACGAGCTGGCGCACAACATAGGTTCCCACCACGACCGGTCGGTCGCCAGTACGGCGATGTACCCCTTTTCCTTTGGATATTGGGCACCGGACTACTCATACCGCACGGTAATGGCCTACGATTGCCCGGTCTACTGCCTGCGGGTGCCTTACTTTTCCAATCCCAACGTGGTCTACGGCGGTTATCCCACCGGCAGCAGCTACGATCCCCTGGTCACACCCAACGTATCGGCCGACAACGCACTCACCATCAACCAGAACCGCGTGACGGTAGCCAATTTCCGTGACAGCGCGATGCAGGTGAACCCGACAGATACACCGATGCCCACGCCGACGTTTACTCATACACCGACATTCACGCCGACCCCCGGTGGCCCAACCGACACGCCAACGCCCGCGAATACGCCGACGAATACCCCGGAGCCGACGAATACCCCGGAGCCGACGAATACCCCAACGCCCACGCCTACCCCGACGCGGACACCGACCGTCACGCCAACCAGTACAGCCACGCCGGTGCCGTACGAGCAGCGTGTGCACGTGGGCAGCACGGCCACCTTCACCGACGGTGCGGGTAAGGTATGGGCCGCCGATCGCGCCTACGGCACGACCGGCCCCTGGGGCTACACCACCGGCACCGCCAAGTCCACCACGACCGCTGTGGCCGGCACGACCGACGATGCGCTCTACCAGAAGTATCGTGAGATCGTGGGCGAGTACCGTTTCCAGGTGCCCAACGGCCAATACCTGGTCACGCTGCGTTTCGCCGAGTTCACGGTGACCAAAGCGACCGATCGCCCGATGAAGATTACGATCGAAGGCGTGGTCGTGGAAAACAGCCTGAGTGTGTACGGTGTCGTTGGTACGGCCACCGCCCTCGACCGCACGTACACCGCCAACGTCAGCGACGGTCTGCTCACCATTGCCTTTGCCAAGGGTTCTGGCGCGCGCAAGAGCCCGGTCATCAACGCCATCCTGGTGAAGACGGCACCGCCGCCCACGCCGACACCGACGCCGACCTTCACGGTGACGCCGGGTGGTCCCACGTTCACGCCGACGCCGACACCAAGCAATACACCGACGCCGGTTCCGTACGTGCAGCGGGTTCAAGTCGGTGGCACCGCCGCGTTCACCGACGGTGCGGGTAAGGTATGGGCCGCCGATCGCGCCTACGGCACGACCGGTCCCTGGGGCTACACCACCGGCACCGCCAAGTCTGTGACGACCGCCGTGGCGGGCACGACCGACGATCTGCTCTTCCAGAAGTACCGCGAGATCGTGGGGGAGTACCGTTTCCAGGTGCCCAACGGCACATACCAGGTCACGCTGCGCTTTGCTGAGTTTGGCACTACCAGCGCCACGGCACGCCGCATGCACATCACCATCGAGGGTGTACGCGTCGAAACTGACCTCAGTGTCTACGCGCTCGTTGGTTCGGCAACCGCCATGAATCGCACCTACACCACGACGGTCAGCGATGGGCTGCTGACTATTGCGTTTGCCAAAGGCACCAGTGCCTCCAAGAGCCCGGCGATCAACGCGATCGAAGTGAAGACGCCTTAACAACAAAGTGCATGCATACGATAGAATGCAGCGCCCTTACGCCAGCCTGGTATCGAAACCGGCTGGCGTAAGGGCCGGTCAATGAATTGATGCGCCAATTCCACCCGGGCAGAGCCGTTGGCTGTCGCCGGGTTTTGTCTGGCGGGTGCGCAAGCAACCCGCAGGAGAGCACGCTGATGAGAAGTCAAAACCGCAAACTGCCCATGATGGGGTGGGCGATAGCCGTGGTGGTGCTCTCGATGATCGTACCGCATTTTTACGTGCGCGCACAGGAGCCACCGCCGCCCGCCGACCTCTTTGCTGCCACAGTGCCCCCGCCGGAGTACGTGAATCCTGACGTGGAAAACACACTCCGACTGCGTTTCGTCACCGTGAATTGGGACCAGCTCCCAACACCGGACGTTCAGACACTGCGGCTCAATCTATTCGAAGACCAGACCTACGAGGCAAACCTCGCTGCCGTCACGGTGCTCAACGGGCAGGATTTCATCTGGCAGGGCACGCTGCAGGGCATAACCGATGGCCACGTGACCCTGGCTGCCAACAAACAGGCGATGGTCGCTACGATCAGCCTGCCCGGCATGTTGTACCGCGTCAAGGACACGGGCCGCGGCGCGCACGTCATCGAGGAAGTACCCACGAGCGATTCCTTGCTGGAACTGCAGCCACTTCCTGCCGTCCCCCCCGAGTCTATCGGGTTCGAGTCGTCGCGGCCAGCGGTCGATGATGGCTCGCTGATCGATGTTCTCGTCGTGTACACCCCGGCCAGCCGCGCCCGCTACGGCGAGTCCGGCATCAACGCCTTGATCGATCTGGCGATCGCCGAAACCAATCAGGCCTACACCAACAGCCAGATCGGCACCCAACTCCGTTTGGTCTACCGCGGTGAAATCAACTATGTCGAGACGCCCCTGATGGACATCGACCTGGGGCGCCTGCAGAACGCAAACGATGGTTACCTGGACGAGGTTCATGGTCTGCGCGATACCTACAAAGCCGACCTGGTGACCCTGATCGAAGAGAATGGGTCCACCAGCGGGATGGCTTACCAGATGTCGACCCCATCGGCTGGCTTCGCCTCCAGCGCCTTCAGCGTCGTGGCCAGCGCATCGGCCACGGGCTATTACAGCTTCGGCCACGAGCTGGCGCACAACATGGGCAGCCAACACGATCGTGACAACGCGCTCGTGCCGGGTGTGGCTCCCTACGCTTATGGCCACCGGGTGCCTACGACGTTCCGCACCATGATGGCATATCCCTGTGCAAGTCCCTGCCAGCGTGTGCCCTATTTTTCCAATCCCAGTGTCACGTACAGCGGGCAGCCCACCGGGATCGACTTTCTGGTCGATCCAGACCACGCGGCCGACAACGCCCGCGCGATCAATGACGTCAAAACCATCGTGGCGAATTTCCGTGACAGCACGGCGCCGCCCACGGCGACACCCACCCCGACCGCCACGTCAACCCCGACCGCCACGCCAACCCCAACCGCCACCGATACGCCAACCGCCACCCCCACGCCGGTGCCGTACGAGCAGCGTGTGCACGTGGGCAGCACGGCCACCTTCACCGACGGTGCGGGTAAGGTATGGGCCGCCGATCGCGCCTACGGCACGACCGGCCCCTGGGGCTACACCACCGGCACCGCCAAGTCCACCACGACCGCTGTGGCCGGCACGACCGACGATGCGCTCTACCAGAAGTATCGTGAGATCGTGGGCGAGTACCGTTTCCAGGTGCCCAACGGACAGTACCTGGTTACGCTGCGTTTCGCCGAGTTCACGGTGACCAAAGCCACCGATCGTCCGATGAAGATTACCATCGAGGGCGTGGTCGTGGAGAACAATCTCAGCGTGTACGGTGTCGTCGGATTGGCCACCGCCCTCGATCGCACGTACACCGCCAACGTCAGCGACGGGCTGCTCACCATCGCCTTTGCCAAAGGAGCCGGTGCCTCCAAAAGCCCGGCCATCAACGCCATCCTGGTGAAGACAGCACCGCCGCCCACGCCGACACCGACGCCGACCTTCACGGTGACGCCGGGTGGTCCCACGTTCACGCCGACGCCGACACCAAGCAATACACCGACGCCGGTTCCGTACGTGCAGCGGGTTCAAGTCGGTGGCACCGCCGCGTTCACCGACGGTGCGGGTAAGGTATGGGCCGCCGATCGCGCCTACGGCACGACCGGTCCCTGGGGCTACACCACCGGCACCGCCAAGTCTGTGACGACCGCCGTGGCGGGCACGACCGACGATCTGCTCTTCCAGAAGTACCGTGAGATCGTGGGGGAGTACCGTTTCCAGGTGCCCAACGGCACGTACCAGGTCACGCTGCGCTTCGCCGAGTTCACCGTCACCAACGCCACAGATCGTCGTATGCACATTACCATCGAGGGCACACGCGTCCAGACCGACTTGAGCGTATGGGGCACGGTCGGTCTGGCCACTGCCCTGGATCGCACGTACACCACGACGGTCAGCGATGGGCTGCTGACCATTGCGTTTGCCAAAGGCACCGGTGCACGTAAGAGCCCGGCGATCAATGCCATCGAGGTGAGAACACCGTAGAGCCTATCCGAAAACCCGCCTATGCGTCTCATTGCCCATGTGATTTCAGGGTTTTCGGATAGATGCTTCGCCAACCGTACTGATCGCCCGGTCAAGGCATTTCATCGGCACGATGTCTGTTTCTTAAGGACCAGGATATCGAACATCCGCCTTGGCACAATACGTTATGAATGTCCCGTATGGTTCAGAACAGGAGAAGGTAATAGAATGTCACTATTGACGTCCTCGGCTTTTCGATATCGATTCATATTGGCTGTGTCGCTGTTGGCAGCTGTCGCTCTGAGCTTTGCATTGTTCGTCGTCTCGAGCGCTGAACTGGCCTCGGATCCTTTCCCGAGCGCCCGGACCGCGACGATCGACCCGTCCGAGGCTCTCGCGACCAGCAACCACGTCGAAACCATCCTTGGCCGGGCCAGGCGATATGCCGTGTTTCACGGTATCGAGGCGGGCCGTCCCATCCAACCCTGGAAGCTCGACAAGTCCTACCTCTGGGGTGACATCGGGATCGGCCCCGGTGTGCGCACCGAGTTCGGCGCCGAGTCGACCGTCATTGGCGATTGTTATCAACATCCTGGCCAGGCAGCTGGCAGAGGCTGCGTCGACATCCAACCGCGTTCCGGCACGCCTCCCCACGTCGAACCGACGTACCACGATGTAACGACCGATCTGACACCGGTTGTCCAGGACATCCGCACCGCGGTGACCACCGTCAGCGGCCTGGCAGCCACCCAGACCCTGGAGCGGATTGCGGACCGCGCCACCATTTCATCACCGGAATGTGGCACAATCAACGTCATCCGCGTGGCACGCGAGGTCAATGCCGGCGGCGCGAATCATGGCCTGACCATCCAGGGCTGCCCCACCGACGTCTTCATCTTCGACGTGGCCGGCCAGTGGGCGTCGTCGGGCGGGCGCGTGCGCTTGACCGGCGGTGTACCGGCGTCCAACGTCCTGTGGGTTTTCAAGGGACGCCTGCAGAACTCGGGCAACGGCGGCTGGGCTGGCACCGCCATCTTCGATACGGCCAGCGGGGCCGACAACGCGGGCAAGGACCTGGGCTGCTTCGATTGTGCGCTGCTGGTTCTCAACGGCAAACTGAACGTCTCGGCCAGCTCCAACCTGCGCTGGCATCCGTTCACGCTTTTTGACTACGGTGATGCGCCCGAAACCTACCGGACTCTTTTTGATGCACAGAACGGCGCGGCCCGCCACAAGTACGTCAACAACAACCCGCGGCTTGGTTCCGTGTGGACAGGCGAAACCAACGGCCAACCGGCACCCAATGCCGGCAGTGATGCCAGCGATGACGGAATCAGGGATATGCCGCTGATCCAGGCCTTCATGACTGATCCGGTGCTGCTGACAGTTATGGCAGCCAATCCAATCGCCACGAGTGATGCAACAGTTGCTTGCTGGATCGATTTCAACCGCGATGGTGATTTCCTCGACACCGGTGAACGGGCGGCGGTCTCACTTGCAAGAAACACGATGCCACCCATTCCTGTGGCACTGACTTTCAGCGGCTTCCGCGAACCGGTCAACGGACCCAGCTTCCTGCGCTGCCGGATTAGTACGAACGCAAACGCCCTGACCTCTCCAACATCGCCGATCCCGCCGGCGGCACCTGCGCCGCAGTCGACCACTCCCGTGTTCCCGCTCGAAAAATCGAGCTACCTGCTCAACGACGGTTGGCCGAACGGTGAGGTCGAGGACTATCCGATCACCATCGAGTTCCTGGGTGATCCCGGTGTGGACTACGGCGATGCGCCGGATACCGGTCCGGGTACCAGCCAGGGCAACTACAAGACAACGCGCGCCGATGGTGGCCCCGGCCATTTGATCGTTGATGACTTGTACCTGGGCAGCCGTTGGCCAGACCTGGAGTTTGGTACATTGCAGAACGTCGACGCGACCGCAGACGATCTCGACAACATACCGAGCGACGAAGACGGTCTTCTCGTACTGCCCGCGATCAGCACCCAAACCACGTCGGTACAGCTGGCGGTCGTGGTCACGAACAACACGACCAACGATGCCCGCCTGCGTTGCTGGATCGACTTCAACCGCAATGGCAGCTTCAACGGCGGCATCGATCTCGGTGAAGCCAGCGCGCTGACCACCATCGACGCGGCCTCGGGCACCAACACCTATCCACTGACGTTCAGTGGCTTTGCTCCCCCCACCGCCGGCGACAGCTACATTCGCTGCCGTATCGCACATGCGCCCTCGGATCTGGCCCAGCCGTTGGCCTATTCGGGCGAGGTCGAAGACCATCGCGTGGTGATCACCCCATAGGAGACCGTGGTTATTTTCCGGTGATTGCCTGCGCGTGGCGCAAGATCGTTGACCACCAGGGCGCCATGGCACCAGGAAGAGAACCTGGTGCTGTGGTGCTTTGGTGGTTATATTTCGAAAAACCTAGATCATCATAATATGACAGAAAAATCAGGAAATTCCACATCGCTTCGTAACATTTTGACGTCCGCTGCGTCTAGGACTATGATCCTAAAGACACGGTATGTGTCTACTGACGGCACGCAAGTGCACTCGGCTGGTCAGTGCATATCGCATGCCCGTGTCCGCCCATCGTTCCCGCAAAAGGAGAAAAAATCAATGCCAACCCGCCGCGCATTGTACCCCAATCGCAAACCCGTAGCCTTGTACCTGGCTATCATCCTATCCATGGTCCTCAGCCTGGCTCCCCAGATTATCCCTGGTGTCCAGGTTCCTACCGCCGAGGCCCACAACCTGCAAACCAAGATGGTCTACATGTTCTTTGATCCGAACACGCAGGCCATGTTGGACGCCCGTATGGCCAGCCCTGGCTGGACTCCGCCCACACCGCTGCTGCAAGTCAACGACCAGCTCGGCATCATCATCAAGGTTGTACCGCGCGATGGTACCACCACCGGGGTGGGTGGGCACGTCGATTTTTACATCCCCAACGGCACGACCGTCGTCGACGCCGCTTACCTGCTGCCCGGCGATGCCAATCCGGGGGATGGCATCAGCGGCTACGACAAAGTGCCGATGAAAGGCCAGTCCCTGATCGCCGTCGGTGATGGCCCCATCGGCGCCAAAACCACCACTCAGCTCATCGGTCTGGGTGCGGTAGGCCCCAACGTGCTGGGCGCCTCGAACAACCCGGTGGTGACCAGCAGCGGCCTGCACCGCGGCACCATCGCCGGCGTCTACGGCGACACCGGCATTTTCTACGCCACCGACCCCGACACCGCCTACGGCTCCTGGCAGCGTTTCACCGGCGATCCGGATGAGATCTGCGGCGTGGCCGGCCTGCCAGGTGTGACCGGCAAGACGATCACCAACAACTCGGGCGACGTCTTCGTGCCCTGCAACAAGTGGGACGCCGGCCAGATGTACGCCTGGGGTGTCAAGGGTACGACCTGGGCCGGCAGCGGCGCCGCCACTGCGCCGATCGTCGACTACGGCGATGGCCGCGGCAACACCCCCTGGGGCTTCGGCAGCGGTGTGGCTGGCCCGCAGAGCGGTTATGCCTGGAATTTTAGCTGGAATGAATGGCGTACCAGCGCCAAAACCGCACAGGACATGCGCAACGCCATGGGCAACGATGAGATCGGCCCCTGGAAGCGCATCCGCTATGCCGGCAGCCGCATTGCGCAGGACGCACCGGGCACGGTCAGCACTGTGCTTGGCATTGCCTCGGTCGATGGCAGCTCGGTCGGTCATGCCCTGAGCCCCAGCACCCCGCTGCCGGCCACGACGTCACAAACCGACACCACCAGCCCCAAGGCGATTCGCTGGGCGGTGGGTCAGCTGACCAACCTGGTACCAGAGTTCGTCTGGGTCAAAATCAAGGTCAACAACACGGCCGCCATCGTCAACGCTGATGGCTGTCCTGTCTTCAACGGTGACACCTTCGGCGGCGACGCCGGCGGTTCCGACAACGGTAAAGACCACCTGTGGCGCTACTACGAACCCTCGCGCACCACCTGGAACGGCTGTCTGGCGCTCGGCAAACCCGCGACACGGGAACTGGTCAAGGTTGGCGACAACTACCAGTACAAGATCAAAGTGTACAACGCCGGCACGATCAACGACTTCACCAACGTGGTGATCCGCGACACCCTGCCGTCAGGCGTGCAGTTCATTGGCGCCTCCCCGGCGCAGGCCAGCGGCCCGAACCCCCTGGTGTGGGTCGTGCCATCCCTCCGGCGCGGCGAGATGTTCGAGGCCACCGTCACCGTCAAAGCGACCGGCACCGGCATCCTGGAGAATACGCTGTGCGTCGATCCCGCCGGTACCGATTTCGACCAGTGTGTCGAGGAAGACACCACTTCCGGTGCCTACCCGATGCTCCGGCAGGGCAAAACGGCCTCCACCGCCGCGGTAGCACCCGGCAACCCGGTGCAGTACACCATCCAGATCGACAACATCGGCAGTGGTCCCACCGGCAGCCCGATCAGCGTGCGCGATTACCTGCCGACCGGCTTTACCTTTGCGAGCAAGGACCTGGTGACCCTCAACGGTGCCAACGTCACCGCGACCACCACGACCAACACCGGCACGCCCGGCGAGGTGCTTTTCACCGTGCCGGGTGCGCTCAACGCCGGGCAGAGCCTGATCATCAAATATACAACCACCGTGCCGCCCGGCACACCGGCCGGCACGTACTGTAACTCTTACACGACAACCCAAAACGGCATCCCACTCACCACAGGCTCACTGGCCTGTATCACCGTGGGTTCGGGTGCGGTGGGCGACACACTCTTCCGTGACTGGAACGGCAACGGCGTCCAGGACCCCGAAGATGAAGGCATCGCCGGTGTGACGGTCGAGCTGCGGGACGGTGTGTGTACGCCAGGCAGTACCTGCCCGACGACCACCACCGATGCCGACGGCAACTACGTCTTCGAAGGGCTGGCGGCAGGGACCTATACGGTTGTCGTCACCGACCTGGGTGAAGACGGCCTGCCGGCGACGGGCGACGAAGTTCTGACCGGCTATACGCAGACCTACGATCCCAACGGCGTCTGTCTGCCGACGCCAGGCGCCGGCTGTGACAAACAGTCCACAGTGACCCTCACCCTGGGCCAGCGTAATCTGGACCAGGACTTCGGCTTCGAGCCCGGTGGCACCGGCAGTATCGGTGACACCGTGTGGAAAGACGACGGCAGCGGCGGCGGCACGGCGGGCAACGGTGCCCAGGACGGTACCGAGCCCGGCATTGCCAACGTGACAGTCTATCTTTACGAGGATACCAACGGCAACGGCGCGATCGACCCCGATGACGCGCTGGTGGCCACCGACGTCACCGACGCCAGCGGCAACTACGGTTTCAGCGGCCTGGCTCTGAACCTGAACTACCTGGTGAAGATCGACGAGGCCGACCCGGACTTCACCGGCGCCTTTGGCCCCGGCGCGATCTCGTCTTCCACTGGCCGGTTGCAGGCAGCACAGCCGACGACCGATACCCCAGCCATCGACACGATCGACTTTGGCTACTATCAACCGCCGCCGGCGTCCGTAGGCGACACCGTCTGTATCGACAACAACGGCGACCGCCTGTGTACCGGTGCGGATACGCCGCTGCCCAACATCGAAGTCGCGATCTATCAGGACCTCAACCGCAACGGCATCGTCGATCCAGGCGAACCGCTGGTGGGCACCGACGTCACCGACGCCAACGGTATCTACGGCTTTTCCAACCTGGCGTCCGGCGCATACGTCGTCGAAGTTAACACCAGTGATCCGGACTTGCCCGGCGGATTGGCATCGACGCTCAACCCGCAGAGTGTGTTCCTGGCCCCGGGCGAGACCAATCTCACGATCGACTTCCCGTTCGTGCAGCGCCTGACCAAGTCGGTGCGCAACGTCACCACCAACCAGAATCCGGGGAACAATGCCAGCCCGGGCGATGTCCTGGAATACCGGATCGTGCCAAGTTATACCGGCAGCAACCTGCTGAGTAACCTCCAGGTCTCGGACATGATCCCGACCGGCACGACCTTCGCCTCGGCGACACCGGTGCAAACAAGCGGCCCCGATCCACTGGTCTGGAACCTGGGCAGCAACACGCCAGGTGTGCCGGGTGTGGGTGTTTTGTGCCCGGTGACGGTTGAGTTGGACGCTGAGAAGGACACCCACATCACTCAGAACGACGGCGATGAAGACAGGAACTACGGCGCCAGCGTGGTACTCGAAACCGCCAATGATACCAATCAAGACATCGCCGGCCTGCTGCGCTACGACCTCAGCTCGATTCCGGGCGGCGTGGTCCTGGACACTGCCACGCTCAAGCTGACCGTGGAGGGTAGTCAGGGCACCAATCGCCAGATCGAGATTCACGAGCTGTTGACCGCTTTCGCCGAAGGCACTGGTACCAGCGGCGGTACGGTCTGTACGTCGGCTGCCAACGGCGCCTCGTGGGGTGACACAGACGGGGCCGACGCTGGTCGGGGTGGTCCTAACTGCACCGATAGCTGGACCCCGGTCGACAGCTTCACGAGCAGCAACTACGGCGCGACCAATTACGGCACCATCAATCCTCTGGTCGATGAGTCCACCTATTCGGTCGACGTCAAGCCGCTGGTGCAGAACTGGCTTACCACACCCAGTACCAACATCGGCTTCGCCATGATTCCCGTCGGCACGGCGACGAACGCCGTCTCCTGGCACTCCAGCGAGTCGGTCACGACCGCCAAACGGCCCAAGCTGGTGATCAAATACCTGGTGTCGCAAACCGGCGCCTGTACCATCAACACCGACGGCCTGGCTGTCTACAGCGTCAATGCCAGTGCCTCGCAGTATCGCCCGTTCAACGGTACGCCCAACACCTGGGGCACGGGCGCGGCGATGCAGACCTTTGCGAACAAGCAGCGCTACCTCCAGCTGACTTCGGGCACGACGCGTAACGAGTCGATTGCCATGGCTGTGCTGGACAACAACACCGTTGCGGGCCAGGTCTGGAACGGCACAGCCTGGAGCTTCATCCCGAACCCACCGGCTGGCGCCAGCGGTCAACTTGGCACGGTATCGACCGACCTCTACTACAGCACCGACGTTGCTTATGCGAGTAACAGCGGTGATGCCATGGTGGTATGGGACGACAATGCCCAGGCAGCCGGTAACAAGCTGCGCTTCGCCACCTTCGACGGCACGACGTGGTCGGCTGTCACCAGCATTGGGGCACCGGCTTACACGGGCGGTGAACCACTCCACATGCAGCTGGCATCCGCCAGCGGCAGCGATGGCATGGTGCTGGTCGTCAACGACCTGACCTACGACGACTACGCCGTGGTGTGGGATGGATCAGCCTGGGGCAACGGTCTCAGCCTCGACACCTCCGGCATTGCAGTGGATGATCGTACGAGTCTGTATGCGGCGTACGAAGAGACCAGCGGCGACGCGATGGTCGTTTATGCCAAACACAACGATGCCAAAGTTTACTATCGCCTTTGGAACGGTACGAGCTGGAGCTCGGAAGCCTTCCTCAGCGCACCGGCCGGCGTCAGCTCGCAGCCGCAGTGGCTGGTCCTGGCATCCGACCCGAGCACCGACCGCATCGCCTTGGGTGTGCTGACGACTGCCAAGGTCGTGTGGCTAAGCATCTGGGATGGTTCGGCCTGGACCGCAACCACCACGGCTACCACTGGCGCACAAACCGCCGCCTCACCTGTGGTCTCGGTAGCCTTCGAAACCCTGACCGGGCGCGCCCTTGCGGTTTACGGTGAGGGCAAAAACGTGCCCTATCGCACGTGGAACAGTGTGAGCAATGCCTGGACGGCTGAGCTCACCGGACCTGTCCTCAACGATAACGCGGCGACGCTGCAGTTGGACCCAGATCCCAACTCGAACGAGATCATGCTGACTGCCCTGGGCTCCGGTAAGCGTGTGCAGGCCAGCCTTTGGAGTGGCAGCAGTTGGGGTACGCTGACGCTGTTGAGCAACAGTACCAACTTCTCCACCGGGCAGCCCTTCGACTTCCACTGGAACCAGAACGTCCTGACCCAATCCGATACCAAGGCGGCGCTGACCGTCAACCGCAGCCTGGTCACGGATATTGGCAGCGGCGAGCCGGTCCAGGTGACGCTAACGGCCGAGTCTAGCACGGCGGGCACGGTGACCGCCAACGCGCTCACCGTCAACGGTGTCAACGGCACCAGCGCGACCTGCTCCGGCCCAACCCCGTCCGGCCCGCAGGCAATTGCGGCCAATGGGCAGGTGCAGTTCACCTACACCTGTACCGTCACAGCCGGATCAGCACCGGGCAGCCTGACCTTCAGCACGACGCCAACGGGTGCCGGCGGGACAGGCGGCTTCGTCCAGGCGACCTCTGCCAGCGTGCTGGCAACACCACCGCTGACCTACCAGGTGACCGTGAACAACCCGGCCACAGTGGCTGAGGTGATGAATACGGCACAAATGAGCGACGAGAGCGGCACGATCCCGTTGACCAACAGCAATGCAACACATACCGTGCTGCCCAACGGCTCGATCGGCGACTTCGTCTGGTACGACACCAACGGCAACGGCCTGCAGGATGAAACCAACTGTTCCGGCAGTCCCTGCGGTGCACCCAATGCAACCCTGGTGTTGGTGCAGGATCTCAACGGCAACGGCACCGCCGACATCGGCGAGCCGGTGCTTGCGACGGCTGTCACCGACAACACCGGTGCCTACCTCTTCGACAACCTGCCCCCAGGCAACTACGTGGTCGAGGTCTCGGAGCAGGAGATCCCCAGCCCGATATCGGGCAACATCGGCCGGATGGTCGGCACGACCGGCACATCCCGGGCCGTGACACTGGCCCTGGGCCAGGATGTCACCAACGTCGACTTTGGCTTTATCGAGGCAGCTTCCGTCGAAGGCACGGTCTTCCACGACGTGAATCACAACGGCGTGCTCGACCCAGGTGAACCGGTCCTGCCCAACGTCACCGTCACCCTCACCGGTGTCGACGCCGGCGGTAACCCGGTGACCCTCACGACGACCACCGACGCCAACGGGGAGTACTACTTCGTCGTGCCGCCCGGCACCTACACCGTCACCTACAACACGACCGATCCGGACATCCCGCCCGGTCTGACCGATCCCACCACGCCGACCGTCATCAACCTGAACGTCAATGCCGGCGTGGAATACACCGGTCTTGACTTCGGCATCGACAACCCGGGTCGCATCGGCGACCGCGTCTGGAATGACGGCGACGGCGACGGCACACAGGACCCCGGCGAGCCGGGCCTGGCCGCCGTGACGGTCTACCTGTGCACCAGCACGCCGTGCACCAGCACCAACGCCATCGCAACGACTGCCACCGATGCGCTTGGCAGCTACCAGTTCACCGGCCTGCCTGATGGTACGTACTACGTGGGTGTGAACGAAAACACCACCCCGGCAGCCTTCATCCAGACTGGTTACGGTGATCCGGGCAGCCCCTGCGGCCCCTGCGTTGGGCAAAGCCCCGCAGTCGTCATCTCAGGCGGTAACACCGTCTCCAACGTCGACTTCGGTTACGATGCACCGGTGGGCGACCCGAACTACTACACCATCAGCGGTCGCGTATGGGACGACCTGGATGGCAACGGCTCCCAGGGCGTCGGCGAACCGGGTATCCCGGGCGTGACCGTCTGTCTGTACGACAGCACCGGCACGACCGTGCTGGCCTGCACGATCACCCAGGCCAACGGCGACTACGCCTTCCCCGGTGTCCCCAACGGCACCTACGTCATCAAGGTCGACCCGACGACCCTGCCGTCCACTGCCTACTACCAGACCGGCGACCCCGATGGTACCCTGAACAACCAGACCACGGTCACGGTCAACAATGCCAACGTCACCAACCGGAACTTTGGCTACGACCAGCTGCTGGGCAGCATCAGCGGCACGGTGTGTGACGGCAACCTGCCTGGTAATGGCGACTGTGTATCCGGCGAACCGACGCTGGCCAACATCCCGGTCTTCCTGACCTACGCTGGCGCGGATGGCATCCCGGGCACCGCCGACGACCAGGTGTTCGCCACGACCACCGATCCCAGCGGTAATTACACCTTCACCAACCTGCCGCCTGGCGACTATCAGATCACCAAGGCCAACCCAATTGGTAAAACCAGCCTCGCCGATGCCGACGGTAACAACCCGAACAACATCAGCGTCACCCTCGACTTCGGACCGGATGGCCTTCCGAATACCGCCGACGACCGCATGGTCAAGCCTAACCAGGACTTCGAGGTCAAACCGGCGACCGGTTCGATCGGCGATCGTGTCTGGTTGGATACGGATGGTGATGGTGTTCAAGACATCGGCGAGCCCGGCCTACCCAACGTGGTGGTTGAACTGTTGGACAGCGCGGGCAATCCGATCGACTCCGATCCCATCACGCCTGGCGTGCAGCCTACGCTGGCCACCACCGACATGAACGGCAACTACCTCTTCACCGACGTGCCCGCTGGCAGTTACCAGGTGGACGTGGTGAGCGGTATCCCGGCTAACCTGGTGGCTTCGCCTGGCAACACCGACCCGCGACCGGTCACCCTGACCGCCGGCCAGAGCTACCTGGACGCCGACTTCGGCTATACAGCACCACCGGCCTCGGCCGTGATCGGTGACTACGTGTGGGCCGATGTCGATGCGGATGGTGTGCAGGATCCCGGCGAGGTCGGCATTGGCGGCGTCACCGTCGAGCTGCGTGGCCCTGGCCCCGACGGCATCCTGGGCACCCCAGACGACACGACGGTTGCCACGGTCACGACCGACCCCGACGGCAGCTACCTGTTCACCAACGTCGCGCCTGGCCAATACCTGGTGCGGGTGTCTGGTGCCCCGTTGACGGGCTACACGCCCACCAGCGGGCCGCAGAGTGAAGGTGCGACCAGCTCGACACCGATCACCGTGACAGGCGGCGACGTCGTGACCGATGTCGACTTCGGCTTCGACAAGCCCGCCCTGTACAGCATCAGCGACGTTGTGTGGTACGATGCCAACCGCGATGGGATCAAAGATCCGACCGAGAGCGGCATCGGCGGCGTAACGGTCAATCTGCTGGACAGCAGCGGCAACGTCATTGCCACAACGACCAGTAACCCCGATGGGACGTTCACATTCCCCGGCGTACCCAACGGCAGTTACACGATCGAAATTGCCGACAACACCGGTCAGCTGACCGATCTGCAGCCCACGACGCCGTCGGCCACCGCCGGTGAGCGACCGGTGACCGTGGCAGGCAGCAACGTCAGCGGTACGAACTTCGGCTACGCTGGCCTCGGCCCGATCGGTGATACGATCTGGAGCGACGCCAACGGCAACGGTGTGCAGGATCCTGGCGAGCTTGGCATCGGCGGTGTCACCGTCAACCTCTACTTCGACGATGGTGATGGCGTCTACGAGCCAGGCACCGGTGACGTGCTGATCAGCACCGATGTCACCGATGCCGCTGGTCAGTACCTGTTCAATGATCTGCCGCCCGGCTCGTTCTGGGTCAGTGTGGTGCCGCCTGGTGGTTACACACAGACGGGTGACCCCAGCCAGCCCGGCGTACCCTGTACGACGTGCGACAACCGCGGTTACACGACCTTGACGCCGATCGATCCCAGTGACCTGACCATGGACTTTGGCTATCGCAATCCAGCGCTGGCCGACGTCTCCGGCACCGTGTGGAACGACACCAATGGCAACGGGATCCAGGATCCGGGCGAGCCCGGCATCCCCGGCGTGACCGTCTGCCTGGTGAACAGCAGCGGTGTGACCGTCGCCTGTACCACAACCGATCCCAGCGGTAACTACACGTTCCCCGACGTGCCGCCAGGCAACTACACCGTCGTGATCACCGATACCAACAACGTGCTGAACGACTATACCCTGACCAGCGGTCTGGACGTGATCCCGATCACCGTCGCCGGCACGAACATCAGCGACGTGGACTTCGGTTACGTGCGCAATCCGGCCACCGGTGCGATCGGTGACACAGTGTGGATGGATGCCAACAGCGACGGCGCACAAAACGGTGCCGAGCCCGGCATCGCCAACGTCACGGTGAAGCTGTACCGCGACAGCGATGGTGTGCCCGGTCCGTCTGGTGGCGATACGCTGGTCGATACCACGGTCACCGACATCTACGGCCACTACCTGTTTGCTGGCGTGCCAGCAGGCACTTACTACGTGGACGTCGACGCAGCGACCCTGCCCGCCGGCCTGGCCCCGACCACCGGCACGACCGATCCGAGCGCGCTCATCGCCCTGAGTACCGGCGAAACCTATCTCGATGCCGACTTCGGTTATGCGTCGCAGACGGGCAGCGCAATCGGTGATACGGTCTGGCACGATGCGAATGGCAACGGCATCCAGGATCCGGGTGAGCCGGGCATCGGTGGTGTCACGATTACGATCACCGGGCCAGGCTGTCCCACCCCGTGCACGACGACCACCGCACCGGACGGTACCTGGCTGATTCCTGGTCTGCCGCCTGGCATCTACACGGTGGCCGTAACGCCGCCGCCTGGTTACAGCAGCCAGACCACCAACTGGCCATCGGGTGCCACGGGCATCCTGGTGACCCTCGGTTCCGAAGACATCCTCTATGCCGACTTCGGCTTCAACAACGGTCCAACGGGATCGATCGGCGACCATATCTGGCTGGATGTGGATGGTGACGGGGTGCAGGACGCCGGTGAGGCCGGCATCCCCGACGTGACGGTGAACCTGGTCGACAACGCTGGGAACATCATCGCCACGACGACGACCGACGCCAACGGGGACTACCTCTTCGCGGGCGTGCCGGACGGCACCTACACCGTGGTCGTGACTGACGTCAACAACGTGTTGGCCGGGCTGCCGCAGACGGGTGACCCCGATCAGCCGGGTGTGCCCTGCACCACGTGTGACAACCAGGGAACCGCAACGGTGGCGGGTGGCGCGTCCGTGCTGACGATGGACTTCGGCTACCAGCCGGTAGGTGGCGCGATTGGCAACCAGCTCTGGCACGACGTGAACGAAAACGGCGTGTTCGATCCGGGCGAGCCGGGCATCGAGGGTGTTCGCATGGACCTTTGGCTGGATGTCGACAGCGATGGTCTCATCACACCGGGTGTAGACAACCTGGTGCGCACGGCGTTCACGGATGTCGCCGGCCAGTACGAGTTCACCGGCCTGCCCGCGGCGCGTTACCTGGTCGACGTGGCCAGCTCGAACTTTGCGGCGAGCGGCGTTCTGCAGGGCTTCAACAAGACGACCGGCACAGCTGGCGTGAACAACAACAGCCAGGCCGACCCATACCTGGTCACCCTGACCGCCAGCGGCGGCGTGGTCTCCAGCAATAACACGGCCGACTTCGGCTACACGGCGCCTGGCGTCGGGTATTCGATCAGCGGCACGGTGTTCAACGATCTCAACAACAACGGTGGCACGGTTCCAACGCAGGAGCCGGGCGAGCCGCCGCTGCCGGGCACCACGGTGTTCCTCTACCGCGTGCTGCCCGATGGAACGCAGGTCTTGATCGGTACGACGGTAACGAACGGCACCGGTGACTACCTGTTCCCCGATCTCCCGCCTGGCAACTACGTGGTCTCGACCGATGCACTCAGCACGACGGCCAACGGCTACTACCAGACGACGCAGACCGGACCGTCCAACCCGGTGCAGCCGGTGACCATCACCAACGCCAACGTGATCGATCAGGACTTCGGCTACCACGTACCAAATGTGCGCCCGCTGGCTGTGGACCTCGATTACTTCCGGGCCGAGGTGCAGGGTTCCAACGTGCACCTGATGTGGGCAACGCTCAGCGAGATCGATCTGTTGGGCTTCGACGTGTACCGTGCCACGTCAGCTAACGGGCCATGGACCCGCCTGAACCCCACGATGATCCCAGCCCGTAATCCGGGCAGTGCGCAGGGCAACGAATACGACTTGACCGATGCGAACCGCCCGAATGGCCGGTACTGGTATCGCCTGGACTGGGTCGAAACAACGGGCACCCAGGCGGCTTCCCTCATCGAAGTCCAGGTGGGCACAACGATGTTCCGCACGTGGATGCCGATGCTGCGCCGCTAAGGCCGCACCGGCTCCCAAGGCCTGTTCGCCATCCCTGAACGATTCGGGATAGCGTACTGAAAGAGACCTCCTGAAGCAGCCTCCGTGTTGTCACCACAACACGAGCTGCAACAGGAGGTCTCTGTTTTTCCAGATTCGACCAAACCCACGATTTCTACTAAAATATCCACATGACAACGATCTTCGACAAATTTCCCTTGCGAGAGGGCACAACCCTCTCCTGT
Organism: uncultured Anaerolineae bacterium; assembly: GCA_964443225.1. Lineage (GTDB taxonomy): Bacteria > Chloroflexota > Anaerolineae > SSC4 > Amarolineaceae > SSC4. The sequence continues at coordinate 13,927 of CAYUCC010000034.1, read as the reverse complement.
GGTCCGGTTCCCCAACCCTATCATATCTACGACGGCTACGGCCTGCTCATCGGCGGCGTGGCCGACCTCGCAGCGGCGCGCGGCCTCCTCTCGCAGGAAGACGTGGTTCCGGTGATCGCGGGGCCCGAGCAGACGTTCATGGCCGTGTGGTTGTGCAACTTCACCAAAGCCAGCCTGGGACCACACCTGGAACTGCAGGTTTCGTTTTTCGTGACCCGCCGGCCGGTCAAGATCGAGGCCAAACACCCCCTCACGCTGCTCAAGGTCATGTTGAGCCGGCCCGACGTGGGGATGTTCTGTCACGGCTTGTGGAATAACACGGAAACCGTCGTCGCCTACAATCGGGAGCTGCTGGGTCTCGACGCACGTCTGGCAAACGGTGAGATTCACGGAGACAAAGCTGCCGGCCGCTTTAGCTTTCACTTCAGCGATGCGCAGAGCGGCCAGTCGATTTTTCGGGGGCAGACGCTCTACCAACCCCGCGCCACCTCACGCGTCGGCCTGGCCTTGATGCGCCAGCTCGGCCTGGAAGGCATCCACAAACTGGTCTCCGACCCCTGGGTGATGCTCAAGGTGATCAACCCGATCGGGCCTGCCATCACCGCGAACTACGAAGCCCTCACCTACACCGAAAACAAACAAAACCTGCTGCGCTACATCGATCCCACCCAGGACACCCTGGAGTTCGCCGATGCCCGCTACCAGGCGCTGCGGTTCCAGCCGCAGTTCGTGCAGCAGATGCACGGCTTTCGGTTTGTCTACCTCAACCCGAAACCACCAACTGGGCGAAGCTCGCGCTGAGGGCTTGTAAAAGAATAACTTCCTGCAAAATGGCCGGAATTCGCTGCGAAGAACGGTAAGTTATTCTTTTACAAGCCCTAAGCAGGTCGATTTTTGCATTGTGGGCGCATGAATCAACCACCAAGGCTGCTCATGAGGCCAGTGGCCTCACGTTTTCTACAGAAAACTCGGCAGCGAGGAGTGCCGCACCCCCAGGTGCGGCACGAGCTTTCTACGAAGGAGGAGTCCGCATCCCCAGATGCGGACTCCTCGGTTCTTCATTGGCCGTGGCGCCAGCCCGGCATGGGAAATTCGTTGCCCCCATTCGTTGACGACAGCCATGTATCACGCCGGGGACGTAACCCGGTGCCTACTTTCCCTGGAAACGCGCCGTGCGCCGCTCGACGAACGACATGAGGCCCTCGCGCGCGTCGTCGGTGTTGAGCAGCTCGAGCAGCTGCGGCAGCAACTGTGCCATGGCAGCCTGCGGACCTGCCTCCTGTGCCAGGCGCGCCGATGCCAGCGTGGCCTGCACGCCCAACGGCGCCTGCGCGGCAATGGTTTCGGCAATGGCGAGTGCGCGGGCCAGCTGCTCGCCCGGCGGCACCACCTCCTGCACCAACCCGATGCGGTAGGCCTCGGCGGCGTCGAACTCGTCACCGGTCAGCAGGTAACGCATCGCATTGCCCCAGCCCGCACGCTGCACAAACCGTACGGTCGCGCCGCCAAAGGGGAAAATCCCGCGTTTGATCTCGATCTGGCCGAAGCGTGTGTTGCCGGCTGCCACGCACACGTCGGCCGCCAGGATCAGCTCGATGCCCAGGGTCAGGCAGAGGCCCTGCACCGCGACGACAACCGGTTTCGTACGCGTCGGGCCACTGGTACTCCAGGGATTCGTCACGTCAGCCGGGATGAACTGCCCGCGGCCAATGCGCGGGGCCACGGCGAGCAGATCGAGGCCGGCGGTGAAATGTTCCCCGTGGGCAAAGAGCACACCACAGCGCAGCTCAGGTGTTTGCTCCAGCTCGGCATAGGCCTCGCACAACTGCTCGATCATCTCGGGACCAAAGGCGTTACGTTTGTCGACACGGTCGATGCCCATCCGCAGCAGGTGGCCCTGCTGTTCGCGCGTGATGCGACCCGCAGTGTTGGATGAAGTGGTCATAACGTTCTCCTCAAATACCTTCGCCTTGCGACGCTGTGTGCCATCGCGAGATTCGATTATAGGGATAGACCAGGATATCTGTCAAAGTACCTGGCCGCTAATCGCCAGTCGACGAGGCCGGGATCCATCCCACGCCAATGGTATCGAGAAGATTACCATTCCGGCTGGTAATCCGGAAGATTACCCATCCTGGTGGGAATCTTCATTTGCTGTGCAGGCTCAAACGCATACAAAGAAGCAACCTCGAGCCAACAAACAACAACTCTCTGTGTTCTGTGTGCGCTTTGCGGTCAAGATGGTTCACCCCTGCGCCATGGCCAGACCCTTTTGCACCATGGCACGGGTGGCGGGCGTCATGGGCAGCGCATCGAGTGCGGATGGTGCAAACCAGCCCACCGCATCTGCATCATCCCCGGCACGCGGCTCGCCGCTTTCCCAGTAGATCAGGTAATCCAAGACAATGTAATGAAAGCGGACACGCCCCTCGTCGTCACGCACGATCGGTTCGAAGCTGTCGATCAACGGACCGGGCCGTATGCTCAACGCGGTTTCTTCGGCCACTTCGCGCACCAACGCGTCGGCCAGTGTTTCGCCAAGTTCGACCAGCCCACCCGGCAGCGCCCACAGCCCCAGGTTCGGCTCGCGGCCGCGCTGCACGAGCAGCACCTGTCCCGTATCGGCCCGCCAAATCAACGCACCCACCCCAACCAGCGGCGTGTCACGATACTCGCGGGTGAACGCCTTGGTTGGGGCTGCATTTCTGGCCTCGTGGGTCGCCATGGCATGGTCTCTCCTCGTAGTCTGCTGCGGGTCTATGGGCTTGTAACAGTTGCCATCTTTTTGGAAAGTTGGCAACTGCTACAAGCCCTATGGGCTGGCCGGCGTGTCGGGGTCGAAGTCCGCGGGCAGCAGCGGCGGTTCCAGCGGCCCGGAACCACCCCAGAAGTCATCGGTGACCTGGGTATCCCCGGCCAGCCAATCCATCAGCAGAGGCCACAGGGCATCCCAGGTCGCGATCTCGGCATCGGGCCGCACCTGCGGCACTGGGCGTGCCTGGGTGGAATCTGGACGTGCCTTGAACAGAACGGCGCGCATCCCCAGTTCCTGGGCGGGGCCGATGTCTTCGTCCAACCGGTCGCCGATCGCCACCGCCTGGTAGGGATCGATGTCCCAGGCCTGCAGGGCCATCGTATAAAGCTGCGGCTTCGGTTTGCGCAGCTGTGCCGTCTGCGACGTCAGTACGATGTCGAACCGCGTGCGCCATCCCAGCTGCCGTACCATACGCTGCACGCTGCGGTCGCAGTTCGAATTGGCCACGATACCCAGGCGAAAGCCCGCCGCATGCAGCGCCTGCGTCGCCGCGGCCGCTCCCGGCAGGGCGCGCACGGCGGCCACGGCGGGGGCATAATGGGCATCGACAGCCTGCAGCACCAGTTTACGGTCGACCTCGCGATAGCCGTAGAACTGCACGAGGAAGGCGAGGGTGTCGTCCGCCGTGTGTTCTTCCTGCTCCTGTGCCGACTTGGTGGCAGCAAACGCCAACGCCTTCAACCACTGGCCGGCGAAGTCATCCGGCAGCTCCAGGCCCGCCGTGCGCAGCACCTGGGCCGCCGCCTGCGCACCCTCGTTGGCCAGAATAGGCCCGGGACGCACAAAGTCGACCAGGGTATCTTCGAAGTCGCAAAGAATCGCCTGGATCGACCGCTCGTGCAGCGGTGTCAGGGCAAGTTCTGTTGGGTCCACCACTGCCTCACCTCGGTGATGCCATGTTTGCTCAGTTTGTGACCGGTATCGTATTCGCGGTACGTCAACGCCGCGCCCGCCTCGCGCAGTACCTGCGCCGCTGCCTGTGCCACCGCCAGCGGAATCACGCTATCGCGCTGGCCAACGGCCATGAACACCGGCAGGCCCGCCAGGGCGGCCATCGCCTGCAGCGGATCGACGCCGACCGGCATGAAGCCCACGAGCGAGACAACGCCGCGCACCAGCCCCGGATGCTTCAGCGCCGTCGCCAACGCCGTCGCCGCCCCCTGGCTGAACCCCATCAAATAGATGCGGCCCGCATCGACGTGGTACTCGAAGGGCAGCGCCCGTACGAACTGCACCACCGCCGCCACCGCGGCGTCGAACTGCGGTACCGCCGGCCATTCGTGCGGCCGGCGCGCATGCCAGGCGTAGCCGCCATCGGTATCGGGCACGATCGCCCGCGGCGACGTGACAACGCAGCCGGCGGGCAGGGCGCGCGCCAGCAGCCACATGACGTCCTCGTTGCCACTGCGACCGTGCAGCATGACAATGGCTGGATGCGGACCCGGCGTGGTGGGTTGCTGAACGCGGTGGATGAGGCCGGTGGCGGCCAGGACCGGATCACCGGCGATCAGCGGCGGAAGGGCGGGCATCGTCACGTTACGATCGCTCACAGGTGTATTCGACACCGCGTGCGTGCAGGTAGGCCATGACGTGCTCGAAACAGCCCGGCGTAGACCCGACGTACTCCGGCGGGCAGATCCCAGGCCGCCGGAAGCGACCTTCGAGCAGCAGCTGCGCCACCGCCGTACACGTGTAACCGGTGACCCGCGCCATCGACGAGGTGTCGGTGGTTTCGTCGTAACGGTCGAAGAGATGATAGACCAGCTGGCGTGGCTCGCCGTTTTCCTGGCCGCTGACCCGAATGCGGGCCACGGTGAAGTCGGGTTCACCGGCCTCGTAGCGCCACAGTCCAAACAAGAGGCGCGAGGTCAGGTCACGCGGCCGCACCGTGACGCCCGCCACGTCCAGTGCCTCCTGCGCAAAAAAACCGGTCTCGCGCAGAACGTGCATCAGTTCGCGGTGCCCGGGGTAACGCAGCGTCTTTTCGGTCATGTGCGGCACCGGCAGCGTTCGCAGCAGCGTGCGCAGGCCGTCGGTGTTGAACGCCTCCAGGGTGCCAACCGGTTCGAAGTCGATCATCTCCGGCTCCGAAAGTGCCGGCCTGACGACGATCTGCCCGTGAACCATCTGCCGCGCCGGTCGCGTGTACTCCTCGATGACGTCGCTGGGCGAAAACGGCGCTTTGTACTGGTACGGCCAGGCCCGTTTGACCGGCAGCCCACCGACCATACACTCGAAGCGGTCCACGGTCATGTGCGTGGTGTGATGACCCAGGATGATGTTGCCCATGCCTGGCGCCACCCCACAGTCGACCACAGCCGTCACCCCGCGGGCGCGGGCCAGTTCATCGAGCGCAAAGGGGTCCTCGTCGAAGAACGAAATATCGACCACCGGTTTGCCCGCTTCGATGACGGCCTGCAGGACGCCGAATCCCAAATAACCAGGCACGGCACCGATCACCAGGTCGTGCGCCTGCACCACCTCGCGCACGACGGCCGCGTTGGACAAATCACCGGTGATCGTCGTCACCGGATGATCGGCCTGCAAGGTTCGCAGGCGCGCGGCGTCGATATCCGCCACCGTGACGTGGTAGTGAGAACAGAGATCGCGGGCGATGGCACTACCCACCATGCCCGCACCGAGAACGATAATCTGAGTCATAGAACGTTGCATTATTTCACGAATCGCGTTAGAATAGGCCGAGTGTGGTAGGCTATAGGTCCCACGGACCATAGTATAGCCGTCTGTTCCGAAAAGGCAAGCCCGCTGGAAATGCAGCAGACTCCAGCGTCTACGGCTTGGTGTAGGGTGCTGGATCGCGATCCTTGGGATAGGACCGCACGGCACTGACTTCACCCGTTGGTCTCTCCAAAATCACAGTAACGTTCAAGGAGGAACTCATGAAAACATGGCGAGTTGTGACTGGCATCGTCCTGGTGCTGGTTCTGGTTGGTGCGTTTGGTGTTGCCGTGGTGTTTGCGCAGCCCACGCCGGCGGTCACGCCGCGGGTTGTGGCGGATCAGCCCGACGACACATTCGATCTCACCCTTCTCCACACCAATGACTTCCACGCCCGTGTCGATGGCCAGAGCAACATTGGCAGCTCGGCACAGCTGGCAACGGTCATCAACCAATACCGTGCCAATCAGAACAACGTGCTGCTCGTCGATGCCGGCGACCAGTTCCAGGGCACCCTGTTCTACCGTCTCTTCAAAGCCGAGGTCGTTGCCACCATGATGAATGCCCTGGGTTACCAGGCGATGACATTTGGCAACCACGAATTCGACGATGGCCCCGACGAGTTGGGCAACCTGCTCGACCAGATCAACTTTCCAGCGGTGAACGCCAACATCGACGCCAGTGCCGAACCGACCCTGGCCGGCAAGTTTGCGCCATCGACGGTCGTCACTGTCAACGGTGAGCAGATCGGCATCATCGGTGCCATCACCCTGGAAACACCCAACATCTCCAGCCCGGGTCCCAACGTCACCTTCTCCAATCCGGTGACTGCGGTGCAGCAGCAGGTAGACCAGCTGACGGCCCAGGGAGTCGATAAGATCGTAGTGCTGACACACCTGGGTTACCAGGAGGACATGGCACTGGGCCAGACCATCCACGGCGCCGACGTGATCGTGGGCGGCCACAGCCACACCTTCCTGTATTCACCCCCCACCGCCCCCGTAAATGGCGACGTCCCGGCCGGCCCATACCCCACGGCAGTGACCGGCATGGACGGCAACCCAGTCCTGGTCGTCACGGCCTACAACTGGGGGCGCTACCTCGGTCATCTCGACGTCACCTTCGACGATGCGGGTGTGGTGACCGCCTACAGCGGCAATCCCATCTTCATGGGGACCGACGTGCCGCGTGATCCGGTCGTCGATGCCCTGCTCGACCCGTACCGTCCGGCGGTCAATGTGCTGCGCAATACGTTCGTTGGCACGACCACCGTCGAGCTGCCCCTCACCGTGGGCGGCAACCTGATCTGCCGTGCGGGCGAATGTCTGCTGGGCAACATGGCAACCGATGCCATGCTGTACCGCGTCAACCAGATCAATCCCGATGACCAATACGACATTGCCATCACCAACGGCGGTGGCCTGCGTGCCCCGATCGACGAGGGTCCCATCAGCGTGGGTGAAATCCTGGAAGTGCTGCCCTTCGGCAACACCATGGCTACCTTTGGCCTGAGGGGATCAGACCTGCTGGTGGCGCTGGAGAATGGTGTCAGCCGTTATGGTGGCACATCGGGCACCGGTCGTTTCCCGCAAATATCCGGCATGCGTTTCACCTACAACCCGGCGCTCCCGATCAACTCGCGCGTGCTCTCGGCCGAGGTTTGGAACGGCACCGACTTCGAGCCAGTCGACCCCGACCGCATCTACAAGATCGTCAGCAACGACTTCATGCGCCGCGGTGGTGACGGGTATACGATCTTCCAGACCAACGCCATCAACCCGTACGACTTCGGCCCGCCGCTCGAAGAGGCTGTGATCGACTACGTCACCGAGTTCTCACCGATCACTCCCGCCTTTGGGAATCGCGTCAACCGGCTCTCGGTGAACGATACGATCGCCGTCAACCCGACGAGCGCCATGGTGGGCGAGACCGTTGGGGTCGCTGTGGAGAGTGCCAACACGGGCATCGACGTCGAGAACGTGCTGCACATCGTACCGCTGGACCCGAACCTGCTAGAGTACGTGGCCGGCAGTGCTACGAACGGCGCCTTCCCCGTGGGCCTGTCCATCCCTGAGGCGGTCGCGTTGGTGGCTCGCGAGGGTATCGACGCCCTGCGCGCCCACGGCGTGGGTCCCGAGGGGGTTGTTGGGGTAGCCTGGCAGGGTGACCAGCCGAATGGCCAGACGATCGGCTTCGGCTTCGACGCCGTGGTGCAGCCGGCCGCCGCTGGGGGCAACGTCAGCCTGGCGGTGCGCTCGTTCACGATGAACATGCCGATCGGTTCGGCCACGACGGCGCTGTCGGTACCGGCCCTGAACACTTACGAAGTGACGCTGCAGGACGGCGTGGCTGGTTACAGCGGCACTACCGACACGACGATCAACGCCTGGGCACCCGACGCCAACACCGGCTCGGCGGTCGACATCTACGTGCGCCAGCCCGGCGTCAAGAGCATTCTGGTGCAGTTCGACCTGACCGCGATCACCGATCTGGCCCAGGTCGACGAGGCCGAGATTGGCTTCTGGATACCCTACGTCGGCGCAAATCCGGTCACGATGGAGGTGTACGAGCTGCTCAAGTCGTGGTCCGAGTCCAGCTCAACCTGGGTGCAGGCGGATGGCAGCACGGCCTGGGAGATGCCCGGTGCCATGGGGTCCAGCGATCGTGCCGCCGCGGCGACCGATGCGCAGACCGTGGACGTGGCCGGGACCTGGGTGTGGTTCGACGTCAGCGACCTGGCCCAGCAGTGGATTGGGGACCCCGGCACCAATCACGGTGTCGCCATCGTGGGTGGTGGCCGCGTCAACGCCGAGCAGCAGACGATCTCGTCCGACTACCCGGTGATTCCGGTGCGCCCGCAGCTGCGGTTGGTGTACCAGGCGCCCTGATGGCGGTAGGCTGAGCCCTCGCGTGGGCTAACGCAAAGACGCGAAGGCACAAAAAATCGAGGAGCTCGAAAATAGAGGAGTCCGCACCCCCAGGTGCGGACTCCGTCGTGTGCGGGCTAATCGCACCTGGGGGTGCGGACTCCGCCGGGGGCTAATCGCACCTGGGGGTGCGGACTCCTCTGCGGGCTATCCGCACCTGGGGGTGCGGACTCCGCCGCACGCCGCTTCGTGCGACGACGCCAGGATGGCTGGTCAGGCGGGGACTGGGGCGAGGTCCTGACCGTTGCGGCCAGGTTCCACCGCCGGTTCGGCGCGCCGGAACTGGCTCATGTACAGTTCGTAATAGGCGCCACGCTGGGCCAGCAGCTCGTCGTGCGTACCCCGTTCGATGATTTGACCCTCTTTGAGCATCAGCACCAGGTCGGCGTTGCGGATCGTGCTCAACCGGTGTGCAATGACGAAACTGGTCCGTCCTGCCAGCAGTTTTTCCAGCGCCTTCTGGATTTGGCGTTCCGTGCGGGTGTCCACACTGGACGTGGCTTCGTCGAGGATCAGGATGCGCGGATCGGACAGGGCGGCGCGGGCGATCGCCAGCAGCTGACGCTGTCCCTGGCTGAGGCCCGTTCCCCGTTCACCCAACACGGTCTGGTATCCATCCGGCAGGCGTTCGATCACCTGGTCGGCCTGTACGAGTTTGGCCGCGGCGATCACCTCCTCGTCGGTGGCGTCCGGCTTTCCATAGCGGATGTTATTGAGCACCGTGTCGCTGAAGAGGAACGTATCCTGCAGGACGATGCCGATCTGCTGCCGCAAACTGGCCGCCGTTACGTCGCGCACGTCGATGCCATCGATCATGACACGCCCGCCCGTCACGTCGTAAAAACGCGGGATCAGGTTGATGATCGTCGTTTTGCCGGCACCAGTGGGGCCAACGATCGCAATGGTCTGGCCCGGTTCGGCCTGCAGGTTCACTGCTTTGAGGACCGGAATGCCCTTTTTGTACGCGGCATCGACATGATCGAACACCACGCGGCCCTGAATCGGCGGCATCGGCGCTGCATCCGGTTTGTCGTCGATCTCCGGCTTGATGTCCAACAGGCCGAAGATGCGTTCACCGCCGGCGATGGCGCTCTGGATGTTGGTCCACAGCACCGACACCTGCTGAATCGGCTGGTTGAAACGCTGCACGTAACCGAGGAACGTGATGACCAGACCGAGCGACACCACGACACCCCCCAGCTCATTCCCACGCAGCAGGGCCAGTCCACCCACACCGATCACGATGGCTATCGAGACGTAACCCAGCGCCTCCAGCACGGGGGCCAGCGCCGACGTGTACGTCACGGCGCGGATGTTGGCGTCACGATTGGCGGCGTTGACGACGCGGAAGTTATCGATATTTTCATCCTCGCGGCTGAACGCCTGTACTTCGCGCACGTTGGCGATGCTCTGCTGCAGGTCGGCATTGACATTGCCAATTTCGCGACGGCTGCGGCGGAAGGCCTTACGCGCCTGCGCCGAAATCCACAGCGTGGCCACGATCATCACCGGAAGGACGGCCAGGCTGATCAGGGCATACGCCCAGTTCAAGACCAGCATCTTGTACACGATCCAACCGATCAGCAGGATGCCGCTGGTCACGTTGACCAGGGCAAAACTGAAAGCCTGCTGAATCGTATCGGTGTCGTTGGTGATGCGGCTCATGACGTTGCCCGCTTCGTTCTCCGCATAATAATTCAGCGAGAGCCGGTGGACCTGTTTGAACAGGTCGATCCGCATGTTGCGCAGGGCATGATTGCCCGCCCACGACATGGTGTAAAACTGCAATCCACCGGTGACGGCACCCAATACGTACAGGCCAACGATCAGCAGCACCAGGCCGCCAAGACCCTGGATCGTCTCCTGCGTCGTTCGACCCGGTTCGACCGTCGTATACCAGCAGCTGCTGCTGGAGGCCGGGGTCTGGCCGCCCGCCAGGTCGCCCGCGGTCCCCTCCAGGGTCGCGGCGGCGCCGGGCACCAGGTAACAGTCCACCGTCTGGCCGATCAGTTCGGGCGCGGTGACCTGTGCCCAGGTGCCCACCACCACCAGAATACCGACGATCAGCAGCTGCAGCCAGTATGCCCGAAAGTAAGCGGCAAAGCGCCGCAGCGTTGCGCTCACGTTCTGCGGCCGGCTCGTCTCACGTTCCAAAATCTGGCGAGGACCGCCAGGTCCACCCATCATAGTCTATACCTCCACGGCGACGTCGGCCGCCAGCAGTGTGTCGTCGAGCCGCAGCAGGTGTTCCGTTTCGGAGTCACTCAGGAGCTGCGAGTTGTAGATGTCGGCATACACGGGGCTGGTCTCGAACAGCTCGGCATGCGAACCGCGTGCCACAACGTGTCCCTTTTCCAGGACGAGAATCTGGTCGGCGTGCATGACCGTGCTGATACGCTGGGCGATGACGAAGCTGGTGCGTCCCGCCATCAGCCGGTCGAGCGCCTGTTGAATCAGGTGTTCGGTCTGCAGATCGACCGAGCTGGTCGAGTCGTCGAGAATCAGGATGCGCGGGTCGAGCAGCAGCGCGCGTGCGATGGCGATACGCTGCTTCTGCCCGCCGCTGAGGGTCGCGCCGCGCTCACCAACGGGCGTTTCGTACCCCTGGGGGAAGCTCATGATGAACTCGTGCGCCGATGCGGCCTGGGCGGCGGCCACCACCTCGTCCATGCTGGCGTTGGGGCGGCCAAAGGCGATGTTGTCGCGAATCGTACCGCTGAACAGCGTCGTCTCCTGCAGCACGATCCCGATCTGCTGGCGCAGCGACTCGATCGTGATGTCCCGCACGTCGTGGCCATCGATCGTCACACGCCCTTCGCTGACGTCGTAAAAACGGGGGATCAGGTTGATGATGGTCGTTTTGCCACTGCCGGTCGCACCCAACAGTGCGATCGTCTCGCCGGCGCGGGCGTGCAGGGTGACGTCGAGCAGCACCGGATCGCCGCTGTCGAAGTAGCGGAAAGTGACGTTTTCGAAGACCACGTTCCCCTCGACGGCGGGCAGCGTGGCGGCGCCGGGTTTGTCGGTCACCTCGTTTGTGGTGTCGGCGATCTCGAAGATGCGGTTGCTCGACGCGCTGGCCTGCGCCATCTGGGTGATGATGAATCCGAGCTGGCCGATGGGCAGGAAGACGTAAACCAGGTAGAGGCTGAACTTCTGCCATTCACCAAACGTCAGCGTCCCTTCGATGATTTGCACGCCGCCAAAATAGAGCACCGCCGCCTGGCCCAGGTTGGCGATCAGGAAAACAATCGGGAACAGGAACGCAAACGTGCGGCTGACCTTGATGAACTGCTGCATCAAAGACTCCGCCGAGTCGTTGAAGCGTTTCTCTTCGTCGGGCTCACGCGCAAACGCCTTGACCACCTTGATGCCCGCCATGTTCTCTTGCAGGATCGTATTGAGGCGCGACAGACGGCGTTGGACTTCACCGAAGAGCGGCTGGCTGATCGTGCCAAAGACCATGAACAGCACCAGGGCGAGGGGCAGCACCGGCAGGATGATCAGGGTCAGGCGCAAATTGGTCGCCAGCAAAATGAGCAGGGTACCCACCAGCATGACCAATGCCTGCACCGCCAGCAGCAGGCCCTGGCCGATGAACAGACGCACCTTTTCGACGTCGTCGGTGGCGCGGATCATCAGCTGGCCCGTCTGCGTCCGGTCGTGGTAACTAAACGAGAGGCGCTGGACCTTGGCGTACAGTTCGTTGCGAAAATCGAACGCCACGTTCTGCGACACCTTTTCCGACATGAAGCTCTGGCCAAAGGCAAACGCACCGCGCATGACGGCGAACAACAGGATGAGCAGAATCGCCTGCATCAGCAGCTGTTCGGCGTTGTTGAGATAGGCATCGAACTGCTCTGCTGTCCATCCCAGTCTCTCCAGAGCCAGCGGTTGGAATGCAGCAGGAATTTCACCCACCTGCTGGGCCACGGTGCCATTCGTGACCGTATCGATCACGTTTTGTACGACCTGGGGCACGGCCAGCTGGGCCGCCGTGGACACGAATAGGAACAGATAGGCGAGCGTCGTCAGCCCCCGGTAATGGCCGAGGTATTTGATGGCTCGGACGAGCGCGCCCTTCGTGGGCCGGTCCGAGGCCGCGGCGCGACGCCTGGTACGACGTAATTGCACGTTGGGTCCTCCTTACGTGGTCTGGCCGGTGCGCACCGGCGATGACGGGGTTTCGGGTGTCGCTGCCGCCTCGCTGCGCACGCGGCAGTCACCAGGTGCCGCGTGCTGCATCAGGGAGGTGCGCAGCCTGCCCAGCAGTTCGAGCAGCATGCGGCTCTCGTTTGGCTGCAAACCGGCGCACAGCTGGTTCAAAAATTCGATATGCTGCGGCGCGTTGTTACGGATCTGGCTGCGGCCCAGCGCGGTGAGGTGGATCGTAAACGACCGCCGGTCGTCTTGATCGAGCCGGCGTTCGATCAACCCCTGGTCCTCGAGCCCGCGCAGCAGGGCACTGACCGTGTTTTTGCTGACGTGCTGGTGATGGCTCAACTGCGAAGGCGACAGACCGGTGGAGTTGCCGCTGCCTTCCTCCATATACAGGCGCATCAACAGCCCCCACCGCGGACCCGAGAGCTGATCATCCCGCAGGCGCTCGGAAAAGATGACATCGTACAGGTTGTTGACGATACGCACCGCCCGCAGCAGCTCCACACCGTGCGTCTCGGTGATGCCGTGTTGGTCCATCAAGGCGCGGAAGCGTTCGTCCTGTTTCCAAGGGTATCGTTCGTTTTCCATAAGTTCCCCGGTCGAACTAGTCACACGTCGAACTATTCGAGACCGTACCATTTTCGCGCAACCCCAGCCGATGGATGTAGGCCGTGTTCCAAACACAGCGCGGTTTGTCGCGCACGGCCGAATCCGCTGCGCGCTACCGCACACTGACCAGGCGCACGAACCCGCTGGTTACGCTGGCAAATTCTCCCTGGAGATACGCCTGGCTGCCCCAGGCCAGGACCACCGTGCCGGCTTGGGCGCAGCCCATGGCGCGTCTCGCCCGTTCCGCGGTGAGTCCTTCGGTCGTCACATCGACGCCCAGGTCAGCAACGGTTCCCAGGTCAGCAACGGTCCCCAGCTCAGCAACGGTCCCCAGGTCAGCAACGACCCCCAGCTCAGCAGCGGTCCCCAGGTCAGCAACGACCCCCAGGTCAGCAGCGGTCCCCAGGTCACCCGCATCACCCACCGGTCCCGCGGCCAACCCCACCGCCGCCCCCGCCTGCGCCAACCCCAGTGCCACCGCCGCCGCCCGCCGCACACAGCCCGCCAGATGTTCCCCCGGCCGCGGATGACCCACCACCATACTCAGTCCATCACCCGCATCCACCACGCGCCAGCCCACCCCCACCTCGGCCAGCCCACGATCTATCCCCATTACCCACAACACCACCCCCATCTCACCCATTCCCCCAACCTCCCCCCTCCAACATCCAACCCCCAACCCCCAACCCCCAACCCCCAACCCCCACCCCCCAATCCCCAACCCCCAACCCCCACC
>CAYUCC010000033.1:0-51256 GCA_964443225.1 uncultured Anaerolineae bacterium | reverse complement strand
TGACCCCCAACCCCGAATCCCTGACCCCCAGCCCCCAGCCCCCAGCCCCCATCCCCTAATCCCCACCCCCTACTCCTGTCCAATCACGCGCCCCGCCGCGTCGAATGCCGTGATTGGCACGGCGGCCGCTGGGCTGCTGGGGAAGGTTTCGGCAAAAATCGTCCAGATCATCATGTCGATCAGCTGGCCGTCGGGCCAGTGTATTCGCCGGCGCAGGGTCGCTTCGTGCGTGTATCCCAACTTCGCCGGCACGGCTGCGCTGCGCGTGTTGGCGGGATCACAGTGAATCTCCACCCGATCGACACCGTACACCCTGAAGGCCACCGTCGTCAGCGCCGCCGCCACCTCGGTGGCATACCCCAGGTTGATGTGGCTGACCCGAATCCAGTACCCGATCTCCATGCCGTGCGACCCAACCCGCGCATGCAGCCCGCTGCTACCCAGGACCATCGTTTCGGCACGATCGAAAACGCCATAAACGAACTGCTCGCCCTGGTCGAACTGGCTGCGCCACTGCCGAATGAGCTCGATGCGGTTCTCTACCGGCTGCGGATCATCCACCGCCCACGGCGTCCACGGCCGCAGGTGCTCGACGCTGCCGTCAACCGCCTCCTTCAGCAGCGGCGCATCGACCGGGTTCCAACACCGCACCACCAACCGCGGCGTCTCGATGCAGTACGCAGGCCGAATGCCTCTCCGAATAGTATCGCTCATGTCCCTTCCCCCCCATCTTCGTCAAAACCCGCTCACGCGCCGCACCAAAGCGCAAGCATGGCTTGCACACTCCAAATCATCCGTTCAATCCGCTCCACAAATCCGTTCCAGCAATCCGTTCCCCGAATCCGTTGACAGCAATCCGTTCAATCCGTTCCCCAAGGGTGGGACCGTGTCCCACCCGCGTTGACAGTAATCCGTTCCAACCACCCTACTCCCTCCCCCGCAACAGCTGCTCCACGCGACTCCCGCCGATCGTAAAATACCGCGCCTCCGGATGGTGTACGACGATCGCCGCGGTGCTCTGTTCCGGCACCAGCTGGAAGGCCGGCGTCAGACTCATCCCCAATGCCGATTCGGCCGGCAGCAGGCGGAAGACGACCTGGTGGTCCTCGAGATCCGGGCAGGCACCGTAGCCCCAGGAATAACGTTTGCCGCAGGCGCCGATGCCGAGCTCCTTCTGAATGCGCGCATGCAGCCAGGCCGCGGTTGCTTCAGCCGCCTGTACGGCCAGGCCGTGCACGTAGTACGCCTCGCTGTAATCTCCCGCCGTCTGGAGGATGTCGAAACGCTGCGTGGCCGCCTGACCCACCGTCACCACCTGCAGCGCCACGACGTCGACCCGGCCCGAAGACTGCGGCGCAAAATAGTCGCTGATACTCAGGTGGGCGTCGTCATCCTGGCGCGGGAAGGTGAGACGTGCGATCTCGCGCAGGTCGGCAGTCGCTCCATTCTGCTGCGACATTGCCGCCGGGTCGTAGATCACCAGGTCGTTGCCGTCGGCCTGGCACGGGAAATAACCGTACGTTGCCTGCGGCTGCAGCCAGCCCTGCTTCTGCGCATCGGCCTGCATGGCCGCCAGGCGGGTATCGAACTCGGCCCGCAGGGCGTCCCACGCCGCACCGTGCGTATTTTTGGCCCCCCACGAAAGCCGGTACAGCTCATCCTTGTCGAGGAAAGGATAAACCTGGATCGGCGGTATCTGCCCGATGACGCGCACCCCCCAGAAGGGCGGGGTCGGGATCTCGTCGGCGGTCAGGGCGCGCGTTGCCGAGCGCGTGACGCTGCTCGCGCCACCGGTATCCAGGGCACGCGCCAGTTCGGCATGCCCCTCGGCCACGATGCGTTCCAGCAGAGCCGGACGCGCCGCGGCGTTTTGCAGCGTGTCGACCGTCTCCAGCCCCTCGAAGGCATCCTTGCAGTAGAAGACACCCGCCGCATACGGGACCGATTCGGCTCCCTCACGTTCCTGCATGAACAGGATGCGCCGGCCAAAACGACGGTTGATCGCCGCACCGCCCACCAGCACGGGGAAATTCAACCCGCGCTTGTGGAGCTCCTGCACGATCAGCGGCATTTGGCGGGATGTACTGACCAGCAGCGCACTCAGGCCAATTGCATCCGCTCCCACCTCCACCGCCTTGTCGATGATAACGTTGGCCGGGACCTGTTTGCCCAGGTCGAAGACCGTGTAGCCGTTGTTGGTCAGGATCGTATTGACCAGGTTCTTGCCGATGTCGTGTACGTCGCCGTAGACGGTGGCCAGTACAACCTTGCCCTTGGTGACCCCCTCCTGCCGCTCCAGGTAGGTTTCGAGGCGCGCCACCGCCTTTTTCATCACTTCGGCCGACTGCAGGACGTAGGGCAGGATGAGCTCGCCGGCGCCGAACTTGTCACCCACCTCTTTCATGGCGGGCAGCAGCACCGTATTCAGCACCCACACCGGGTCGTGCGCTTCCACCGAGGTACTGACCAGGTCTTCCACCCCATCTTTTTTGCGGTGCACGATCTGCCAGTGCAGCTTCTCTTCGATGGTCATCTCGGCGGTGGGGTCGGCGTCGGCTTTGCGCTCGCCGACACCCTCGGTGTGCTCTTCGAAGTAGTGGATGTAACGCGCTAAGGCATCCGGCTGGCGGTTGAAAATCAAGTCCTCGCACAGCGCGCGCAGATCGGCGGGAATTTCGGCGTAGGGCGCCACGTGTTTGGGGTTGACGATCGCCATATCGAGGCCCGCCTGCACGGCGTGGTACAGGAAGACGCTGTTGAGCGGCCCGCGCGCCGCCAGAGTCAGCCCGAAGGAAAGATTACTCACGCCCAACGAACACAGCACCCCCGGCAGCGCCTGTTTGATGGCGCGAATCCCCTCCAGCGTCTCGACGGCGCTGTGGGCAAATTCGGGATCACCCGTCGCCAGGGTGAAGGTCAGGGCATCGAAGATCAGGGCATCGGGCGGCAGCCCATACTCACCCACGGCGATGTCGTAAATGGCCTGCGCCGCTTCCAGCTTACGTGCCGCTGTTTTGGCCATCCCGACCTGGTCGATGGTGAGGGCGATGACGGCGGCACCGTGTTCCACGACCAGCGGCAGCACGGTGTCCATGCGGGCCCGCCCGCCCTCGAGGTGCACCGAGTTGACAATGGGGCGGCCCGGGTAGTTTTCCAGCGCGATCTTCATCACCTCCGGCTCGGTCGAGTCGATCACCAGTGGGGCGTCGATCGACTGCGCCAGCAGGCGCACCGTCTGCCGCATCTGCGCCGCTTCGTCGGCGCGTTCGGTGAGCGCGACGCAGACGTCGAGCGTGTGGGCGCCGCCGTCCACCTGCTCGCGGGCAATCTGCACCAGCCCGTCGTAGTCGTTGGCCAGCAGCAGGCGCTTGACGATTTTGCTGCCCTGGGTGTTGATTCGCTCGCCGATCAACATGGGGGCCGGTTCCTGCACCAGCCCGGTGGCGCGCATCGCCGAAGCCACCGCGGGCGTGAAAACACGCTGGCTGCGGATGCGGGCCAGGCCGGGGGCGCTGCGGCGCACGTCCGCCACCTGTGCCACCACGGCGGCCAGGTGTGCCGGTGTCGTACCACAGCAGCCGCCCACCACGTTGACCCCCAGCTCGCGCACGAACTCACCCAGTATGGCGGCCAGCGGTTCGGGTTCCATCGGATACACCGCCTGCCCGTCGACGTTGAGCGGCAGGCCGGCGTTGGGAATGACCGAAACCGGAATAGTCGAATTGGTGCACAGGTAACGCACCGGTTCGCGCATGTAATCGGGACCGGTCGAGCAGTTGAGGCCGATGACGTCGATCGGCAGGGCGTGCAGAATCGTCAGCACGGCGGCGATGTCGGTGCCGAGCAGCATCCGTCCCGTGACGTCGAGCGTGACCTGGACCTGGACGGGAATACGCACGCCCGCCTGGCGGAAATAGCGTTGGATGCCGGCCACCGCCGCTTTGACTTCGAGAATGTCCTGCTGGGTCTCCAGCAAAAGTAAGTCGACGCCGCCCTCGACCAGGCCGCGTGCCTGTTCGCCAAAAACGTCGGCCAGCTCCTGGAAGGTGACGTTGCTCAGCGTCGGGTCCGAGGCACTGGGCAGATAGCCGGTGGGACCCAGCGAGCCGGCCACGTAACGCGGGACGCCGGTCTCGGCGGCAAAACGATCGGCCACGCCGCGCGCCAGCCGGGCGGCGGTACGGTTGAGTTCGACGATCTGGTCCTGCAGCCCATACTCGCGCATCGTCAGGCGGTTGCTGCGGAAGGTGTCGGTTTCGATCACCTCGCTGCCAGCGGCCAGAAACGAGGCGTGAATAGCTTCGATCATCGCTGGTTTGCTGATCACCAGGTAGTCATTGTTGCCCCACAGCTTCTCGCCGCCGTAGTCGGCCGCCGTCGGCTCGAACGTTTGAATGCTGGTGCCCATGGCGCCGTCGAAAACCAGGATGTGATCACGCAGCGCATGCAGGTAACGGTCGTTGGTATAGGGAAGGGTCGTCAAGGCCGGCGGTCCTTTCGAATGGGCTCACGCAAAGCCGCGAAGATCGCGAAGAGAATTTGCATCACGTGAGGCCGTTTGCCTCACGCTGTGATTTTCTACGCATCCTGCAATTATAGGCAACCTGACGGTGATGGCAAACCGCCGTAACAGCCTTCCCGGCCCCGCCGTCAAGCATAGTGCAAGCCCGGTGTGATCCGGGATTATTTCTGCCTTGTCCAGACACGAAACCACACCACCGCTGCAACCCGTTGACGATCGTGTTTTCGCGTCGGCTGGGCCGATTGTGGAGGAGTCAGCCGATGTCTGGCCATATCAATGCACGGTTGCGGTGGATGTCTTCTGCCGCTGTTCTCTCGTTTGTTCTGTCCGTACTGGTGTGGGCGGGTGTTTCCCATGCCGCGCCCCTGGCGGGTTTTACCCCACCAGGCCAAACGGGCATGCCGCATACCCCCATCGACGTGACGTTGCGCATCGAAAAGGCGCCGCGTCTGGGCGAAGTCACCACCATCACCTGCCAGGCGACCACGTCCCAACCCGCACCGGGCACAACGCTGCAGATCGAGCTGCCGGCATCCGTGCAGACCGAGGCCGGCGCGACCAGCTGGCAGGGTGACCTGGCGGTCGACCACCCGGCGGTGCTGTCGGCCCGGGTGCGCTTCAGCGCACTGGGTGATACCACCGTGACCTGCCGTGCCCTGCGACCCATCGACGCCAAAAACACCTGGGGAGATTTGGAAGCCGTCTATCTGTCGATCGGTCGTGAGCAGAGCCAGTTTGGTTTTGCGCCGGTTGCGCCGGCGGACCAGGTGAGGTTGGGTGGCTTGAAAACGCCGGGTGATGGTCAGCTGCTGGCCGAATCCCAGGCCGGGCGCGCGCCCTTCGATCCCGACCGTGCCCTGCCGCCCGCACCATCGAAGGATCCGGCGCCGCCGGCGGTTCCCTATAACCTGCCCGCGGCCTCGTCCGTTCAGCTGCCTGAGCCAGCCAAGGTCGGCAGCCCGACGGCTGCGCCGGGTGGGGCGCCGGCGCAGCCGTGGACGCCCCTGCCGGCTGCTGCCGCCGCCGAGGTGCCTACCGGCGACCTGACTGTCACCGGCAACTGGGCGTACTACGACCGCGACGACAACTACGTCGGCGCCTTGGAGATGCTGGTCGAGCTGGTACGCGGCGACAACTACGGGCATCTGGCCTGGTGCTTCACCACTTTGGGGGGTGATTATTCCTGCGGGCCGGTCAGCAACCCCGGCGGCGTTGGTGTGCGCACGCTTCTCCATTCCTGGACCAACTACAACCCCAACGGCGACATTCTGGCCGTGGTCAACCCTGACTGGGGCACCAGCAACGCCATCGCCAACAGCTTCCGCACGCAGACGGGGGTATCGGTATTCCCCGACGGCACGCACAACATCGGCAGCTGGTCCGTCTTCAACAACGACAACTACGAGCGGGCCTACTGGACCCAGCGTGAGCTCAATGACACCTGGCGCTTCACCTACTTCAACGGTCTGGGCGGCACCGCCACCTCGGGTCCGAGCACGGTGCAGTGGAAGATCGACAGCACCGATGGCACTTACTACGTGCCGGGTGGCAACGTTCACCTGGCTGGCGTCGATCCCCTGGGTAAGTCGGTTGCCCTGCACGAGTATTCCCACAACGTGATGTACAACATCTACGGCAATTACTATCCACCGTATCCCAACTGTAACCCGCACAGCATTCCAGGCGCGACCAGCCAGGGTTGTGCGTGGACCGAGGGTTTTGCCGAGTTCATCCCGTCGGTCGTCAGCAACGACCCGACCTTCTACTGGCCCAGTGGTGCCTCGCTTGACCTGGAGGGCCCGACGTGGGGCACAGCGGGGTGGAACAACGGTGACACGGTCGAAGGTCGTGTGGCCGGTTCCTTGTGGGACATGTACGACGCCGCTGACGATGGCGACGACATCTACAGCGATGGCGGGTTCGCCAACTTCTGGGACACCTTCTACAACGCCAACAACGACACCATGCCGCAGTTCTGGAATTCGTGGCGCAGCCGCGGGCACGATAACAGCAGCGGTGGGCCGATCATGGGCATGTTCCAGAATACGATCGACTATCGTGCCGGGCCCTACAACGATGACTTCGCCAACGCCGGCGTGATTGGCGGCGTTCCATACAACGTCATTGGCCTGCCCACGGCGGGTGCCACGACGCGGGGCCTCGATCCACTGCATCCCTGCGGGTCGGCTTCGACACCCCGCCAGTCGCGCAGCGTCTGGTACGCGTATACACCGCTGCTTACTGGCAACTATCACATGGATACGGTGGTCAGTAACTACGACACGGTGCTGTCGGTCTGGTCGGGTACCTGGGGTGCACTGACCAACGTCGCATGTGACGACGACAGCGGTGGCAACTGGACCTCGGCGCTCAACGTCACGCTGGTCGGAGGCATCACCTATTACATCGAGGCCACGAATTATGGAAACGGCAGTGGTGGTCTGCTGCACCTGTTCGTCAATCTCAACCCGCCGCCCAACGACGATTTCGACTACGCACTCTACGCCGCCGGGGCTTCCTACAGCGATTACGAAAACACGACCAACGCCACGACGGCGGGCGACGATCCGTCGTTTTCGTGTGGTGTGTATTTCAGCGGCCAGGGCTCACATTCGGTGTGGTACACCCTGGCTTCGGCCTACCGTCGTGTGCTAACGGTCAATACGCTGACGAGCAACTACGACACGGTTCTGGGGGTCTGGACTGGTCCGCGGGGTGCGCTGAGCCTGGCGGCGTGTAATGACGACACTGGCGGTGGCTATCAGTCGCAAACGCAGGTGGCATTGCAGGCCGGCGTCGTCTACCACATCGAAGCACTCGGTTACGGCAGCGGCAGCGGGGCACTCAACTTCGCCACCAGTCTCGGCCCGATCTGCCCCGACTTCGTGGCACCGGCGGGTGTGGGCGTGGAGGACATCACGGCAATCGCCAACCTTTGGGGCCAGGCCAGCGGTCCACCGTACGACTACGATGGGGATGGGATCATCACGATGTACGACATCGGCCAGGTGACACCGCTCTGGGGGCAGGACTGTCTCGCTGTGACCGCCCCGCCCGAAACCACGGTGGCTCCCAAGGCGTGGGGACGTTGAATTTTAACGGCTCTACGCGATCGCCCGCGCCGCCTGCCGTCCGCAGGCGGCGATGAGGTGGATCAACGCGGCAAACCGCGGGTCCTGGGTGAACCCGCGTTTGTAGCGATAATAGATCTGCTGGCCGATGACGCCGACCTTGAACAGGCCGAATACGTAGTAGAACAGAATATCGCCTACGTCACGACCGCTGCGCGCCGCGTAGCGTTCGATGATCTCACGGCGCGTAAGGTTGCCGGGGTAACTGGTCATGCCCAACATCCGGAGTTCGGGTGCATCGCCGGCCTCGATCCAATAGGCCAGCGTGGTCCCCAGGTCCATCAACGGATCACCAATGGTCGCCATCTCCCAGTCCAACACGGCTACGACACGCGTCAGGTCGTGGGGATCGAGCACCAGGTTGTCGTATTTGAAATCGTTGTGGATCAACGCCGCGCCCCCATCCGGCGGTTGGTGCGCCACCATCCACGCCGCCGTCGTTTCCATGTCCGGCAAATCGTCGGTGCGTGCATTCTGATAGCGGCCAATCCACCCACTCACCTGTCGCGCCACGTACCCCTCCGGCCGGCCCAGGTCGCCCAGGCCAGCCGCGGCATAATCGACGGCGTGCAGTTCCACCAGGGTGTCGACCAGGGACTCACTCATGGCGCGCATCAGGTCCGGCCCCAACGTCAGTCCGCGCGGCGGCTGGGTGCGCAGAATCACCCCAGGCACACGCGCCATCACGTAGAACGGCGCGCCAATCACCGATGGGTCGTCACAATACAGCAGCGGACGCGGCACCTTGGGATAGACGTCGACCAGGGCGCGCAGGATGCGGTACTCGCGCTGCATGTCGTGGGCCGTTTTGACGTTGGCACCCAAGGGCGGTCGCCGCAGAACCAGCTCACGCGCCCCCAGACGCAGCAGATACGTCAGGTTGGAAAAACCACGTGGAAACTGCTCGATGACCAGGGACCCCGCTGCGCCGGGCAGATTGGCCAGCAGATAGGCCTCCAGTGACTCGAGGGGCAACGTCTCACCGGTACGCACCGGCGCCGGTTGATCGACGAATGAGGACTCAGTCATGGTGTCTCCAAGCCGGTCGATGTGGCTGCCCCGTTCTTTACCAGCTCTTCCAGGCTGGACACGTGTGCCGGCCAATCGCCGGCGTCTTGTAGAATCCGCATGACCCGCGTCAAGGCAAGGGCCTCGCCGTGGTACTGCTCGTGGCGAATCTCACCCGGCAAGGCCTTCACGTACTCCTGAATCTCATGCAGCGCCGTGGCCATCAGCCGCAGGGGATCGACCGCACTGAGCCGTCCGGTCAGCTCGGCTTCTTCCAGGCGCAGCCTGGCTGCGGTACGTGCCATCAACACCGACATCTGCGCCGCCATGAGTCCGGTCAGCGCATGACCCTCTTCACCCATGTAGAAGACCGGCGCCGTCGAACGCACACTGCACGTCCGGTACGCCTCGGTCGTCTGAATAGTCAGCTGACCGCCAAAGGTGAGCACCATGAAGGAGTCACCACCGTGGGCGTGCAAGACCAACTCACCCGGCGCCACGTGCATGGTGTCGAACACGTTGGCGGCATAGTTGATCAACAAGCTGCGCGTCAGGCCGTATTCCTCGACCAGCACCTCGATCGCCGCGGTATCGAAGGCACGGTCACCGGGGTGCGGCGTCAGAAAGATGTCCAGCCCGGTATGCCCCACCGGAGGTGCATACTTCGATGGCCAAAAGACGTACCCATCATGTTCGTTCATGCAGCCCACTCACCACGTCAACCGGTCCATCAAACCGCCGCCGTATCACGCGTATCGATCCCATACGGCTTGAGCACGTGCCGCGCCACGAAGCTCTTGTGCACCTCGTCCGGTCCGTCGTAGATGCGTGCGGCCCGTTCGTGGCGGTACAAAAACGCCAGCACCGTGTCGTCGGTCATCCCCAACGCACCGTGCACCTGGATGGCGCGGTCGAGCACACGCTGCAGCACGTTCGCTACGTAGAACTTGATCAACGAAATCTCGATGCGCGCCGCATAGGTGCCGGCACGGTCGACTTTCTCGGCGGTATCGAGCACCATCAGGCGGGCGGCGTTGATCTCGGCGCGGCTGTCGGCCAGGCTGTGCTGCACCACCTCCTGCAGCGCCAGCGGTTTGCCAGGCGCCAACTCACGGCGTACCGCGTAGTCACACGTCATCTCGAATGCCCGCTCACAGATGCCGATCCAGCGCATGCAGTGATGCACGCGCCCTGGCCCCAGGCGCTCCTGTGCCAGGGCAAAACCGGCCCCTTCGGCACCCAGGCGATTGGACTGCGGCACGCGGCAGTTTTCCAGGCGAATTTCACCGTGGCTCATCCAGTCCGTACCGGTCTCGCCCATCACCGGGATGTTGCGCACCAGGTCAAAGCCGGGTGTATCGGTCGGCACGATGATCTGGCTGGCTCGCTGGTGAAGCTTGGGTGCGTCGGGGTTGGTGATGGCCATGACGATCGCAAACGTGGCCCCTTCGGCCGAAGACGCAAACCACTTGTGCCCGTTGAGCACGTAGTCCCCGCCGTCCCTGACCGCCGTGCCGCTGAGCCACACCGGATTCGAGCCGGCATGCGCCGGTTCGGTCATCGCAAAACAGCTGCGAATCTCTCCGGCCGCCAGGGGGTGAAGGTACGTTGCCTGCTGCTCGGCCGTGCCGTGCTGCAGCAGCACTTCCATGTTGCCGATATCCGGCGCCTGGCAGTTGAAGACGTAATGACCGAGCGGGCTGCGGCCCAATTCCTCGCTGATCAGGGCAAAATCGCGCAGGTGCAGACCCAGGCCGCCCTCCGCCGGCGGCAGATGCGGTGCCCACAGGCCGAGCGCCTTAACTTTCTGCCGCGCCTGACTCAACGCCGGCAGCACCGCCGCAAACCCGTGCCGCAGCATCGGGGGTTCGAGCGGGATGACTTCGTCACGAATGAATGCACGAATCGTTTTCAGCTGCGAATCCAGATCGATGGTAGCCATGTTGGATTTCCTTGGGGCTTGTAAAAGAATAACTTACTGTGCTTTGCGGCAAATTCCGGCCATTTTGCAGGAAGTTATTCTTTTACAAGCCCTTGATTGTTCGATGAACCCTGCGTAACAGGCGCCCGTTTTGCGCCGTCATGAGAAATGGTTTATAGTTCCTGTAGAACCGTTTCCATTCTATGTCCGGCCCGACGCTTTGTCAAGGCGTTTCACCACCATATCCATCGACCACCAATAGGAGAATCGAACCGTGCATAAACATTCCATCGGCTGCCACCCCATGCAGTGTATCCTGCCACCACACATGTTGGACTCCATGAAGATGCGGGGTGATGCCAGTATCAAGAAGATGGTGGCGGCCATCGAAAAAGAAGCGGCGACCGTGCGGATGGAGCGCGAGGCGGCGATGTCACCCATCGCGTTTCTGGGCACGCCCTCGCTCCGGTCGGCCGATGCCACCGTCAATCGTAAAGTCTACGACGGACAGGGCAAAACCACGCTGCCGGGCAAACTGGTACGTTCCGAAGGCGAAGCACCCGTAGCCGACGAGACCGTCAACCTGGTGTACGATTTGACCGGTGTCGTGTACAACCTGTTTATGGAAAAGTTCAGCCGTAATTCGTTGGATGGCAACGGTCTGACCCTCGAATCGACCGTGCACCATCGCCGCAGCTACAACAACGCCTTTTGGAACGGCACGCAAATGGCCTACGGTGATGGCGACGGGCGCCTGTTCAAGACCTTCACCGAACTGGCCGTGATCGGCCATGAGCTGTCGCACGGCGTGGTGCAGTTTGCGGGTGGCCTGGTTTACCGCGACCAGTCGGGGGCCCTCAACGAGAGTTTTGCCGACGTCTTTGGTGCCCTGGTCGTGCAGTTTCACAAGAACCAAACAGCCGCCGAGGCCAACTGGTTGATCGGCGAAGGCATCCTGGGTGATGGTATCAACGGTGCGGCACTGCGTTCGATGAAAGCCCCGGGCTCGGCCTACAGTGATCCCATCCTGGGCGTCGACCCGCAGCCTTTCCACATGGACAACTACGTCAACACATCCAGCGACAACGGCGGCGTCCACATCAACTCGGGTATTCCCAATCACGCGTTCTACCTCCTGGCCCAGTACCTGGGAGGCTTTGCCTGGGAAAAGGCGGGCAAGATCTGGCACGAGGCACTGCAGCGCATGCAAAATCCAATGGCAACTTTCGCCGATTGGGCAGATATGACCGTCGACGTGGCGCGCGACGCGTACGGGGCCAACAGCCTCGAGATGATGTACACCCGCCGCGCCTGGAAACTCGTTGGGATCGATGTCTGAGGACACCATGAAGGTTTACATCAACGTAACCGGAGGACCCCTGCCGTACGGCGTGCGTGGGCAGCTCGACATGGCCGACTTGCCAGAGGACCTGGCGCAGCGTGTCGAGACGTCACTGCAGCACGAACAGATGCAGGAGCTCATCAGCCGCAGCCGCAGCGAGCCGATGCCCGACGAGCAGGTGTACGAGGTGATGGTGATTGACGGGCCGGGGCAGAATGAGCCGGTGCGTTACGTCTTCGCCGAATCCGAAGCGGCGCCCGAACTGCTGGACCTGGTCGATGAGCTGCGCCTGGCGGTAACCGATCAGCTGATGAAGCAGGCGTACGAACCACCTGCCGCACCACCCGCCGCCGCGCTACCGGCCGAACCACCGGCGAAACGCCGGCGGTCGCGCAAAGACAAAACAACGTAGTAAACCATAGCTACTGCTATGGCCCAGCCGTAGCATTCGCTATGACCCAGCCGTACCATTCGCTATGACCCAGCCGTACCATCGTTGTGGCCCTACACCGCTGCGCTGCCGGCGGACAGGGAACGTCCATGCCCACGACGGCTGAAACGATCTATTTCAACGGTATCGACGGCACCAGCGGCGCCTACGGTCTGGCGCCGCAGAGTGCCAGCGCCATCGCGACCCTGGCCACTCACGGTGTTTCACCCACGAACCTGGCGGATCTGCGGTATCGCCGTGCCAGTGCAGCCACCACCCACCTGGGGGTCAGGGAAGGGATCGATCCCAAGAACCTGGCCGCCGCCGGTTGGGGCGTGGTCTTTGCCCACGATGCCGATCCGGCCATCGCCGAAGCCCTGGGCGAGCTGCTGGCCTGGCGCCAGGCCCAGGCCGGTGAGCGCTTCCGCATCTTCCAGGGGCCGGCCGGTGTGCGGGCCGGCGAACGTAAGAGCCTGTTCCTGGCCCGCCACGGCGCCATGCCGGGACCGGTCGAACCCGATGCCGTGCCGTATTACCTGCTCCTGGTGGGGGATCCGGCCGCCATTCCGTTCGAATTTCAGTACCAGCTCGATGTGCAGTACGCCGTCGGACGTCTGCATTTTGCCACGCTCGACGCGTATGCCGCGTATGCGCACAGCGTGGTGCAGGCCGAACAGGGCGGCGCGGCGGCAGTACGCCGTGCCAGCTTCGTGGGCGTCTCGCACCCCGGCGACGAGGCCACGGTCCTTTCGGCAACCTGCCTGGTCGAGCCGCTGGCGCGGACGCTGCAAAACCGCTTTCCTGACTGGCAGGTCGAAACAGTCCTGCACGACGCTGCGCGCAAGGCGCGCCTGCACGAGATGCTGGCCCAGCCGCACCCGCCAGCCCTGTGGGTGACCGCGAGTCATGGTCTGGAGTTTCCGCTGCACGATGCCGATCAACGGGCGTACCAGGGCGCCCTGCTGTGTGCCGATTGGCCAGGAACGGCGGCCTGGCCGCGTGGCCAGCGTTTGACGCCCGATTATTTTCTTTCGGCCAGCGACCTGGATGCCACCGTAAACCTGAACGGGTCGATTGCGCTGCTGTTCGCTTGTTACGGTGCGGGCACACCCCAGTGGGACGAATACGGCGTGCGGCCAGGTACCACCCGGCGGACGTTAGCTGCCCAGCCGTTCGTGGCCAGTCTGCCCGCCCGCATGTTGAGCCATCCCAACGGCGGGGCCCTGGCCGTCATCAGCCATGTGGCACGCTCGTCGTCCTATTCCTTTGGCTGGCCGGGTGTAGGTGCCCAGACCACCGTGTTCCAGAGCTGTCTGGATCGTCTGCTCAACGGTTACCCCGTTGGTGCGGCGGTCGAGTATTTCAACGAACGCTGGGCCGAGCTGGCAGTCATGCTCCAGGAGCTGCATGCCGCGCTCGACGCCAACGTGCAGGTGGCACCGGAGGAGCTGGCGCGTCTGTGGCTGGCAAACGCCGATGCACGCAGTTACGTCGTATTGGGTGATCCCGCCGTACGGTTGCCTGTCGTTTAACCTGGTGAAACAATGCCGCCCACCACCATCGAAATCACCATTCAACGCCGCACGGGCAGCGAGGCTCCCGTTGTCGCTGTGCTGCGCGCCCCGGGCAACCTGCCGGTCCAGCGTACGGGCGTGCTGCGGCTCGACGACGATGCGCTGCTCCACCTGCAGACCCTGCTGCTCGAACCACTCGCCTACGGCACGTTCCTGGGTCAGGCACTGTTTCAGGGCGACGTCCGCGATCTGTTCGTACAGTCGCGTGCCGCGGCCGAAGCCCACCGGCGTGTGCTGCTCGTCGTAGAGGACCCGCAGCTCAAACCGCTGTACTGGCAGCGCCTCTGTGCCCCACGGCGCAGTGGTGGTGCGGGCTGGGATTTCCTGGCCCTCGACCAGCAGGAGCCGTTCTCACTCTATCTTCCCAGCCAGACCGATCGTCGTTACCCACCCTTTGGACGGCGCGATCTGCGGGCCCTGGTCGTGGTAGCCGCGCCGCCCGCCGATAATCCCTACCACCTGGATACGTTCGACGCGCCCGCCACGGTGGCCAGTCTGGTCGCGGCGTTGGGTGACATCCCGTGCGACGTGCTGGCCGAGGTCGCCGAGGCGGCCGGTCCACCCACACTCGACGCACTCGTCACGCGGTGCACGAGCCAGCCCTATACCCTGCTCCACATCGTAGCCCACGGCCAGTACAGCCTACGCAGCGGCGAAACGATGCTGTACCTGCTGGATGACCACGGCGCCGTCGATCCGATACCGGCAGAGCAGCTGCTGCAGCGGTTGGACCGTGTCCAGGGGGTGCGTGGTCTGCCTCACCTGGCCTTCCTGGCGACGTGCCAGAGTGCCGACCCGCGTGCCGAGGCGGCGGGGGCCCTCGGTGGACTGGCCCAGCGCCTGGTGCGTGACCTGGGCATGCCCGCCGTGGTCGCCATGACCGAACGGGTCAGTATCCCCACCGCCGCCGCACTGGCGCATACGTTTTATGCGCAGCTCCGCATCCACGGTGAGGTCGACCGTGCCCTCGCCGAAGCCAGCGCCGGTCTTGCCGAACGGGGGGACATCACGGTGCCGGCGTTGTACAGCCGCCTGGGCGGTCTGCCCCTCTTCAGCGACAGCCTCGACCGCGCCCTGACGCCCGCCGAGGTGACCTACGGTGTGGAACGTCTGCGCGGCCTGCTGCCGGTGCGCGCACCGGTGCTGCTGCCATCGTTCGAGACGTTGGCCGCACGCTGGGAGCAGGTGGCCTCCGGCGCGGCCGATCTGGCAGCGACCCGCGGCCAGACGGAACGCGCCGGGGTGGTGCAGGATCTCAACCAGCTGACGGCCGACGTGTTGGAGACGGTGAGTTTCGACGCGTTGGCCCTTGGGCGCGAACCGCCGCCGTACGATGCCCGCTGCCCATTCCGCGGGCTGCAGGCGTTCCATGCCGAAGACCGCGACTTCTTCTTCGGGCGCGAGACGTGGGTGGCGCGCCTGTGTGCGCGGCTGGTCGAGCACAACTTCCTGGCCGTGTTGGGACCGTCTGGATCGGGCAAGTCATCGCTGGTGCTTGCCGGTCTGCTGCCGGCGTGGCGGGAGCGCACACCGGGTCTGCACGTGGCGGTGATGACCCCGGGGCGCGAGCCGCTGGACCAGCTGGAGGCGGTGCTGGCGGGGTACGCGGGTACCGCACGTCTGCTGATCGTCGACCAGTTCGAGGAGTTGTTCACCCTCGTCACGGATGACGACCGGCGGCGGCGGTTCGTCGAGCGCCTGCTGGAGACGGTGAGGCAGCAGCCAGTCGTGCTGACGATGCGTGCCGAGTTCTGGGGCGACTGTGCATCGTATCCGGCGCTGCGTGATGCCATGCAGGCGCACCAGGAGCTGCTGCCGCCGATGACGGCCAACGAGCTGCGCAGCGCCATGGAGCAGCAGGCCGGCGCCGCCGGTCTGCGGTTCGAGGCCGACTTGAGCCAGACGCTGCTCGACGACGTAGCCGATGAGCCCGGGGCGATGCCGCTGCTGCAGCATGCGCTGCTCGAACTGTGGAAGCGGCGGCACGGGCGTTGGCTGCGGGTGGCCGAGTACCGTGCCCTGGGCGGCGTGTCGCAGGCGATTGCCCGCACCGCCGAGAGCGTCTATGCTGCCCTGGCACCGGACGAACGGCCGCAGGTGCGCAGCATCTTCCTGCGCCTGGTGCGGCTGGACGAGCGCGAGGCGCAGCGCGATACGCGGCGGCGGGTGACGCTGGATGAACTGGTGACGCAGGGCACCGATCGCGCCACCGTCGTGCGCCTGGTGACGCGCCTGGCGGATGAGAAGCTGCTGGTGACACAGGTCGATCCACTCAGCGGTGCCGACGAAGTCGAGCTGGCGCATGAGGCGTTGATCGATCACTGGCAGCGTCTCCGAGAATGGATTCATCAGGATCGCCAGACTATTGCGCAGCTGCAGAGCATCAATCACGCCGCCAGTGCGTGGAACCAACGCCAGAGACCAGATGGCATGCTGCTGCAGGACCCACTGCTGCGGGAAGCACTCACCTTTCAAGCAGCGGAGCCGGCGGTGCTCAACCGGGTCGAACGGGAGTTCCTTGCTGCCAGCCAGCGTCACAAGCGGGCCGGGCGCATCAAGATAGGGCTGTTGGTTGCACCGCTGCTGTTGGTGCCGCTGTTGCTTCTGCTGGCGGCGCTGCTGCAGCTCGACTTTGGTTTGCAGAAAGAGACCGGCTGGCAGCGGGTGGCGACGTGGGAGCAAGCGACCGCCGGCGTGGGGCAGTATGGGGCGTTTGTGGCCTTGGACACTGCCGATGCGCGCTGGATGTATGGTGCTGACCGTTCGCAGGGAGGCATTTATCGTACCTCGGACGGTGGTCAAAGCTGGGAAAAGGTGGCCAGCCAGGTGTTCGACGACAAGGTGGTGCGCAGCCTGGCCGTTGGGCACGACGGTACCGTGGTGGCGGCCACTTCGGGCTGCGCGTTCGAACTAAGCAGTCCCCGCGCGGCTCAAACGAACGACCCGGTACCGGCAGGAAACTGCCTCTACGTCAGCCAGGACCGCGGTACCCGCTGGCAGCCCATCCCGCTGCCTGTGACCGAGGTGAAACCAGGTGCACGTCTGGCTGCCGCTGCCATCGACCCCAACGATGCGCAGGCGTTGACCATCGGGTTATGGCATGACGGGGTGTGGCGAACCATCGATGGGGGTGGTACCTGGCAGCGGGTCAGCAGCGTCGAGGCCCTGGAGAACAGTCATCTGATTCGAGCGTTGGCTGTTCGTAACGATGCGCTTTTCATCGCCACTGATGAGGGCCTGTTTCGCACGCCAGTGGAAGGTACGACAGACGCAGTGCCGGAACGGATCGGGCCTCCTGGCAATGTCGTCGTATCCGCACTGGCCATCGAGCCAGATACCGGTGATTTGTTCGTGGGTACACGCGGAAATGGTACCTGGCGGGTGCGCGGGACGCAGTGGGTGTCGGAGAGCAGCTACGGTGATGATACCGCGCATACCTATTCCATGGGTCCCGGGCGAGACGTTCTGTATGTGGGGACGAGCAACCATGGGTTACTGCGCAGGCAAATTCAGCACTGGTGGCAGGGCCAGTGGTGGGCATCGACGAAAATCACACCGACGGCGCCCGCCAGCTTTGCGCCGACACCACCCCCAGGCATGGTATGGGTACCCGCCGGCGAGTTCGAAATGGGTGCTCCCGAACGAGCCCGTCTGGTCTATGTAGAGGGCTTCTACATCACTGCGGATGAGATCAGTCAGGAAATCTACTGCGCCTCCAACACCTGCGCCGGGGCCGATCCCGCACGCGCAGACTATCCTCAGGTGTCCATCACCGGGCGGCAGGCTGCTGAAGCCTGCGAAAAACTGGGCTACCGGCTGGCGACCGAAGCGGAGTGGGAAAAAGCCGCCCGCGGGCCGGATGGGCGCACCTATCCGTGGGGCGATCGAGAACCGACCCCCAGGGAGGCCAACCTCTATTACGGCGACATCAATATCACACCAGACGGTGCCGTACAAATGGCCAGCCCGGCCGATGCCTGGCCCGTACACGACTACGAAGACGAAAAAGCGAGGGGAGTAAGCCCCTACGGTGTGTTTCACATGTCCGGCAACGTGTCGGAAATTACCACCACTGAGATATCGTCAAAGCAGTTTTTGGTGTTGGGTGCGGGATACACAACGTTACCACGTTGGTCCTCCGCCTATTATCGCGAGAAGGGGAGTGAAATCCGCAGCGATTCGAGCGGATTGCGCTGTGTTCGGGATCAAAATCGATAGGTACCAAGAAGGAGCCTCGTCATGACCACCACATCCAGCAACACGTTCATCCGGCAGTACCAACCACTGACCCAAATGCTAGACCACGATCTGGCTCGTTGGGTCACCATGTACGATAGTCGTCGTCAGAAAGATCCCGAGACCTACGGCGCTGTCCATGAGCTGATCAAGGACTTCCAGGCGTTTGCCGAAGACTATGTCACAGGTCTCGGTAATCTCCTGGACAAAAAGCTGCAAAGCGGAATGCGCGTGGACGACGCCGAGGTTTTCAAAAAAGCGTTCCGTTTCACGCTGACGAAGCGACTTGTCACCGAATGGAATGCCATTAGTGCTGTGTTGGAACAGCGTGAGTTGGAGCGGTATCAAACCTGGCTGGCGAAGGTTGATGCCGAGGCGCGTGCCATGTCTCCGTTTGTACCGGCTGGCATCGTTGCCTACATGGGACCGTCAACGACCCTTCGCCATATGCCCTATTCGAACATCTCGATCGCCAGTGTTCCACGCGAGACGTACCTTGACATGAACGAAACCAGGATGGCGCTGGGGCACGAAGTGGGCCACCACGTATGGCGCGTGACCTTTTTCGATAACCTGGACGATGCCCGATTTGGACAGGTCCGACTTGGAGACTACGTGCGAAGACTGGTCCCGCAAGATCGCCCAGAACTTGCCCAGCTGCTCAGTCCGTGGCTTGAGGAGATGTATGCGGATGTCTTTGGTGCGTACCAGCTGGGTCAATCATTCGTCGAGTCCATGACCAGCAGCCTCAAGGAACGCGTGCGCAGTCGGGCAGATTTGCTGGTGAATGACGGCGAGCATCCCATACCCTACCTGCGGCCGTTCCTGCGCATTCGAACGTTGCAGATCGCTGGGAAATCCAACCAGAATATCCAGGATTTGCTGCAGGATTGGAGGGAGTATACCGCGAATTTCCTCAAATCAAATGACGACCAGCTTCTGGATTTTGAGACGGTATCAGAACCCGAATTTCACCGCGCGGCGCTCGCTTCTCCGCGCCGGCCAATTGTCAAATCGACGAAAATCGAGTCGATCTTCATCGACAATGTAGAGACCAGCAGCATTACGGAGCACGAACACACCCTGGTTCCCCACCAGGTGTCACTCGATATCCTGGAAGATGTCATCGACCTCGTGATCGAGAAGCTGCTGATCCCGCTTGTGCAGTCAGAAAAACGACAAAACAGCGACAATGGAGAATACTTCTCATACGAGTGGCTGGAGCGTAAGTACCTGCCGCGCCTCAAGATGAAGTTCAACATCGCGTTGGAGGATATCGACATACTGCTATCGGCATTGTCTACCTTGTTGGGCAAGGAAGAAGAAGGTCTTGGTCCAAATGGAATTTATGTGACTCACAATCATGATCGCCTGGCACGCCACACGCACAACCCGAATGGGACGGTCACGGCGGCACCGTAATGGCAGACACCAAACCGAACACGAGGCAGGCAATTCTACACGAACGTGCCCATCAGATTGCAAGTGAGCTGCCGGAAACCGGCGTTCCCTCGATCCTCCCCGGCCCACCGCCCACCACCCTGCGCGACGTCGTCGGTGTCGATGCTAACGCGCCCATCGACCACCTGGGTAACCTGCGCCCCCAGGTCAGTGATCCGGCCATCATCGCCGGCACCGGCGCCGGTTGGGTGCGTATCAATTTCATCCTCGGCCCCTGGCACTCCGCCGACGATACGACGCGCCACCAGGGACGCACCTGGCAGGAAACGTACCGCCAGCTCATCGACGGGTTCCGCGCCCAGGGCCTGCGCATCTACGGCCTCATCGGCGTGGAAGCGGTGGGCGATCCGGGCGATCGTTTTCGATCTGCACCCTCATCGGCGGCAGCAGACCCGTGGATCGACCGTTACGTCGCGACGTTCGTCACGGTCCTGGAGATGTTCGCCGCCGACCTGGACGTCGTCGAATCGTTCAACGAACCCAACGACTGGCACCGCCTCCCAGACACGACCTGGTCCCAGGCCTGGGTCGATCCTGCGTGGTTTGCCATCATGCTGCAGCAGATCTACCTGGCGGTCAAAATCGACCCGGTCATCGCACACATCCCGTTGGTCTCGGGACCGCTGCTCGGACTGGAAGCCAACGCGGGGGCGCTGGGGTATCTGCGTGATACCTATGCCGCCGGTATGGCACGGTTTGCCTGGGGCACGGACGGGAATCCTTTTCCCTTCGATGCGGTTGGCCTGCACCTGTACGTGCACGAAGGGGCGCAGACCTGGCCGGCGCAGGAAAAGGCGGTGCGCACAACCTACAGCCGGCTGCTGGCTGGTATCAAACAGGGCATCTGGGAAGCCGAAAAACAGCCCAAAGCGATCGTCATCTCCGAAATGGGCTGGCCGAGTGATGGAGGTAAGGAGGAGCAGCAGGCGCAGAGTATCGTCCTGGGCCTGCTGCTCCTCGCCCACGATCCGTGGGTTAACCTGGCGGTAGCCTTCTGCACCCAGGACTTCCCCGCAAAGTACTACGGTTTCTTCCCGGCCGGTACGCTGCCCGGTGCCGCACCCAAGCCGGCCTACTACGTCTTCCAGACGGCGTGTACCGCGCGACTTGTCGAGCCGCAGGTGGAGGACATGGCGCGGCCGCGCCCCATCCCGCCAGGCGTGACCAACCAGCACGTCATCGGCGCGTTCAAAACGGTCTCTCTGGCCCACCAGCTGGGCAATTGGGGGTTGATGTCCCGCGCCGGCCTGAAGCTGAATGCCCTGGTGGCGCGGCGCAGCGCACCCTACCAGGGACCCACGATCGATGACCTGCCCAACCTGACCGCGATGCAGCGCGATCAACTCTACGAGCTGCTGGCGCGCGCCGTAGGTGGCCCGGTATCCCTGGTGACCGGACACGGCTGGCTCCTGACGCAGCCGGACGTGGCTACCGCGGCGCTGGCGTTTCCGGCCACGCTGCACATCCCGTTGGCCGGCTTGCCCGACGCACCGGCCCGAGGCGTGGCGCGCACCTGGAACCGCTATGGCGCTCTGCTGGTTGCCATCGCCGATGCCCTGGCGATCGACGTGCCGGTGGCCACGGCGGTGTTGGCGATGGCGCACGGCAGCCATCGCCACACAGCCCATGGGCGCCTCTGGATTCGTTTCGAGGTGCCGGTCTTCTACGCACACTGGGGACGTGCCCAGGCGGAAACGTTTGCCGACCACTTCCGCCTGGACGCGGTGCGATCCTGGCAGCAGCCGCATTGGCGGCCCGCTGAGTCTACCCGCTGGCAGCCCGTTCATGCGGGCCAGGCGGCCGAATGGGCGGCGCTGACGACGGCGCTCGCCCTGGATGAGGCTGCGGCCTATGCCGCCACTGCCATGGGTCTGCCGCGCATCATGGGGTTCAACCATGCCCTGGTCGGCTACGGCACGGCAGCCGAGATGTTTCATGCCTTTGCGGCCAGCACCCGTGCCCAGGTCGTGGCCAGTTTCGACCTGCTGGCCGGGCCCGACCGGCAGTCGCGGCCCGTGCAGGCACTCCAGGCCGGCGATCTGGAAAGTTTCGCCGCGATGACCGCAGGCCCTTCCGCCGCCGCCCCCGTGGCGTTGGCCCTGCGCCAGAAAGAAAGCCTGGTATCTTCGTATCTACATGGCCTATTGTAGCGTTCATCCGGAAACCTGCAGAAGTGCTTTCTATTCCAGGCAACTCTGGGGTGGTCGGAAAGACTCTACCCAATTATCAACAAGGAGGGATCGTATGACCGTCGAAGTATTCGATCATAATGGACAATCTCGTGATCTTGCATGGCTGGAGCAGACGTATGGTGCCCGTTTCCTGGATGGCGGAGCGGGCGCCAAATTCAAACTGGTGCGCATCGACGTCACCGATGGGCCGGCCGTCTTTTTCGTGCAGGTATTCGACAAAAACGGTACGAACAAGGTCAATCAGCCGGTTGCCAACTCGTGGCCGGGTGTCGAGCACGACGAGAAGGGCGTCGATTTGCAGGGCGGAAGCCGGAGCGTCTGGCAGCGTTTTGCCATCATCCAGCGCACGAGCGTCGTGGGAGACACAGGGTTTGGTTTCGGTGGTGGTTCGGTGATCAGGGAGCAGGGCGGTCCGCACACCATCTGGGTCGTCAGCCCCTCCCTGCCCAGCGATGGGCTGGCACGCGTGGGCTGGCTGGGCGGTACCAACCATCGCGGACCCTGTCGCCTGACGTTTCGTGAGGTGGAGGAGGGCGCACCCCCACAAGGCGACGACGATGTCATGGGCAAGCTGGAGGCGATCCACGCCGATTTGCGGCGTCTGATGCAGCACCTGGGCGCCAGCTAACAGCGTTTCCGATGCCGGTTCTCAGTGGTGTTCACACTAGGGGCTCGTAGCAGAATAACTTCCGGCATTATGGCTGGAATTCGCCGCTCCGAAGGCGGTGACGGTTGCACAGTTGCCATCTTTTTGGAAAGATGGCAACTGTACCGTACCGGGTTCCCCGAACCGGCCCTTGGGAACCACACCCGCACGCGCAACGTCCTCACAATTTGGTTGTCGCGCTGTTATGCCGCATAATAGGCGCAGCGCACGTTCACTGAATCCGCACTACGCTGTATTCTGGTCATGGGGTTCCCTCACCCCATGACTGTACGCGCACAACAGAAAGGAAGAAACATCTAGATGAAACGATCGTCGAAACTGCTGGTGTTATCGCTCACCGCGGTGCTGCTGGTGCTCGTGCTGGCTGGCAATGGGCTCTCACAGCCCGCCGCATCGGCACCCGCCGAGCTGCTGCAGGCCACGCCCGCCGCCACCGTCACCACCACGACGGTGACGTCCACCGTCACCACCACCCCCACGGTCACATCCACCGTCATGATCACCGATACGGTCTGGCAGTGGACCGAATACCAGGACACCGCCGAGCTGAACGACATCACCGTCTCCGACCCGGCGCAGTATACCCTGACCCTGATGGCTGATGGGAATGCCGCCGTCAAGGCCGACTGCAACCAGGCGGCGGGTACCTACACCCTGGACGGGAGCTCACTTGCAATCACGCTCGGCCCGGTGACCGCTGCGGCCTGCGCGCCGGAATCGTTGAGCGACGTATTTCTCACGCGGCTGCAAGACGTCGCCACGTACGTCATCGATGAAGACGGCCAGTTGTTCCTGAACCTGGTCGCCGACGCCGGCAACATGGTCTTCCAGGCCAAAGAACCGGTCACCATCGTTGGGGCTTACCAGACCCTGCTGCCTTCGGCGGACAGCCCGGGACATTTCATTGCCCTGACCTTCTTCTCGGACAATACCCTGACGCTGGTTTCCGATTATCTCAACGACGAACCTGTCATCGAGGAAGTCGGTACGTGGGAAGAAGGGGCTGACGACACCTATACGATCACACTGACCGGCCAGGCAGACAAACCCTATGACGAGCCGGTTTCGGTCACTTTCCAGATTGATGCCGAAAAACTCGCCGCCATCAAGTTCGACAAGGCACGCTACGGCGAGGATGGCCTCACCTTGCACAAACAGGCACTCAGTTCGGCGGCGTTCAAAGCGCCGCGTGCGCTGTTGACCGTCGACTTCCAGGTGGGACATCCCCTCGATCCATTCTTCGTCAGCGTCAATGGCGGCGGTGGTATCGACGTCAGTGCCCTGTCTGAGGAGTGCACCGGATTCGTCTCCGGCAACCCGGTCGTGACCATCGACTGGGAAGGGGAGGTCGACCTGGCGAAGATCTTCTTCTTCAGCGACCATGATCCCACCCTGATCATTCGCCAGCCCGATGGCACGTTCTTGTGCAACGATGACGCCAACCATCTCTTGCTCGATCCGGTGGTCGATATCGAGAACCCCCAGAAGGGCACCTACCACATCTGGGTTGGCAGTGCGGCACGCCATCAACTTATCCCTGGCCTGCTGGTGATGACCACTCGCCCCGACGTCAACCTGGGCACGTTCGACGTGAGCGAGTTGATCCGGCGCGAGCTTATTCCAGAAACGATCGTCGAGGTACAGGGCAGCGTCCCAGTGACGCAGGTGACAGGTGCCCTGACACGACTGAAAGCTGCACCGGTCACACTCACGCCGGGTGCCGAGTTCGATCCGGTCGATCTCGAAGTCACCGGCACCGTACCGGCGTTCGAGATTCAGGTGGATGATGCCCAGTGCACCGGGTTCATCGGTGAGACGCCGGACTACACCTTTGCCTGGTCGGGCACTACCGAAGAACTGCGTATTTTCTTCGAGGGTGACGCCGATGCGACGCTTCTGGTCGTCGGGCCAAACGGCACGGTGTGGTGTGCGGACGACGTGAATGTGGGCGAAAACAGCAACCCGCTGCTCACGATCGAGAATCCGGTCGAGGGCAACTATGCCGTGTACGTCGGCCGGCTCAACAGCGAGAACCCGGTCACGGGGCAGCTCACAATCACCGACGCCGCCGATGCCGAACCAGCCGTTCTCGATCCGCAGCCATAACGGCGCCAACGAACAATCAGGAGAACCAATTATGAAACG
This sequence comes from uncultured Anaerolineae bacterium, assembly GCA_964443225.1. Classification (GTDB taxonomy): domain Bacteria; phylum Chloroflexota; class Anaerolineae; order SSC4; family Amarolineaceae; genus SSC4. Next base: position 26,627 of record CAYUCC010000033.1, on the reverse strand, counting down.
CTCAATCTTGCGAGTTGGCCTCGTGTTCGGCCTGCTGGCGCTGATCATTGTTCCGGTCGTGATGGCGCAGAGCGGCAACACCTGGACGGTCAACTTCTTCCCGAATGTCGACTGGGCCGGCAGCCCGGCCAGCACCCAATTCGTACCTGCGCTCAACTCTAACTGGGGCACGGGTGCACCCGCCTCCAACATGCCGGCGGACAACTGGACCCTGCGTGCCACGACACAGGTCTACTTCGTAGCGGGCGTCTACCGCTTCAGCCTGCTGGCCGACGATGAGCTGGTGTTCGTGCTCGACGGCGTGACCTATTTCGACACGCGTGGCCAGGGCCTGTCCGGCAAAAACCTGACCATCGACATCCCGCTCTCGGAAGGCACGCACACGATGCAGGTAGACTTCCGCGAGTTCACGGGCGATGCCTACCTGTTCGTCAGCTGGGGCCTGGTGAAACCTGGCGGTGATAGCGGTTCAAGTGGTGGTGGGGCTACCAACCCGGACTATCCGGGCGTGCCACCGCTGCCGCCGTCACAGAGCTCGGTGACCACCCGTTTCGGCGACTACACGCCGTGCATCCAGCAGAACATCCACCAGGCCAACTGTTTCGTCTCGGACGGAGCCTGGAATTCGCCTAACCTGGGCTCGATTCAGATGGAACCCCAGATTACGGTGTGGACGAACTGCACCGCCGATGCCTGGCAGCAGTTCATCGTCAGCTCTACGGAACCCCCAGTCAGCTACAAGTGCTCGAAGACCGAGGCGGGCTGGTTCCGGGGTTGACCCCAAGTCAGGAGAATGATGATGTTTAGCAATGCAATGGAGAAGGCCATCAACGGCCAGATCCAGAAGGAACTCTATTCGGCCTACGTCTACCTCTCGATGGCAGCCTACTTCGAGGCCAACAACCTCACGGGCGCGGCCAGCTGGATGCGCCTCCAGCATCAGGAGGAGCAGCTGCACGCGATGAAGTTCTTCGACTTCATCAACGACCGCGGCGGTCGCGTGCTCCTGCAGGCGATCCAGCAGCCGCCGACCGACTTTGCCTCGCCGTTGGCGGTCTTCGAGGCGGCCCTCGCGCACGAGCAGATGGTCAGCAAGTCGATCCACGACCTCTATGCCCTGGCCATCGGCGAGAACGACTACCCGACGCAGGCCATGCTGCAGTGGTTCATCAACGAACAGGTGGAAGAGGAGAAGAATGCCAGCGCCATCGTGGCGCAGCTCAAGATGATCGGCGATTCGCCTGCCGGCCTGTTCATGATCGATCAGCAGCTGGGCGCCCGTCAGGCACAGCCGGCGGCATAAGGCTGAAACGGTAACAACCTGTACGAAAAAGCGCCAGGCAGAGAATTCGCCTGGCGCTTTTAGTATCGTCAATTCAAACGGACCGGGGGCCGGTGCTGCTCGTGTGATCACACCGCAGCCAGTTGACCGAGGAGTAGCCTGGTATCGTGACTGCTGGTCAGCCCGCAGGTTCGGATGGCTCGACGCCGAGGGCGGTGGCCAGTTCGTGCAGCGCAGCTTTTTCGGCATCACTGACGCGTACGGCGCCGATACCCAAAAAGCCACCTTCTTTGCTGGCATTGGCCGCATCCACGGCAATCTGATAGAGCCAGTTGCGATAGCTCTTGGCTTCTTCGGCGGTTGCTTTTTGATTCGCCACGGCCGCGGCATTTTGGACTTTGGCCATGAGTGCGGCCTTGGCCTGCACCGGGTCTTTGCGCGATTCCAGTTCGGGCTGCGCTTCCTTGGCCGTCTCCCGATTCTTGAACTCGGCCATCAGCGCCGTCATCAGCTCATCCTGTGGCGCCTCGGTGGCTTTTGCGATGTTTTTGGCGGCCGACATCGCCTCTTTCATGGCACCAAACAGGCTGGGACTGGCCACGGCAATGACCATCGCTGCCGACATCGGTCCTTCCATGAGCGCATCCCACTCTTCGGGTGTGAATGCAGATTTGTCAGTCATGACTCTCCTTTTTTGTTTGACAACAGGTTGCAGATACGATCTGCTTCGTAAGCTATCACAGATCGACAGGCCTGTCAACTGCGGTGGGTGCACTCAAAGCGTAATGGATTTGTCAGGAATAGGGTATTGATTAATGATGTCTGACGTGCTAGACTGCAATCGGCATAACGTTGCACACCGGAGGCCCACAGTATGACCAGCACAACAATCACATCGACCCACCTGGTTGCTAACGATGCGCACCACATCGGGTCCGAAGTCGAACCCACGCGTGAACTCTCTGCCCAGCGTACCATTGCTGACGTCCTCCACCGCGCAATCGACCTGCGTGTGATGATGCAGGTAGCTCTCGAACAAATCGACATAACGCTTGACATCTCCCGCGGCCTGATTTACCAGCTGGTGGACAGCCCTGAGGCGCTCGACGAGAAATGCCTGTTTCTTGTGGCCTGGCGAGGCGTTTCGGAAGGATTCCTTTCCCAGTTCAGCATGATGCCGCTGCATGGCAGTGTGGTTGCCCAGGCTGCATCGATGGTTCAACCGGTAGTGTGGGATGTGACGGCATCACCCAATTTGCGCCTGTGCCAGATATACCGCGCCGAAGGCATCGATCGTATGATTACAGTACCCTTGATGGTGCAGGGGCGACTGGTCGGTGCGTTGAACCTGGGGGTGGCGCAAGAACGACCTCTGCTCGCAGCCGAGCTCTCGTTCCTGACGAGTGTGGGCCAGCAGATCAGCATCGCCCTGGAGACGGCACGCCTGCGTGCGGCCGCCGAACGTTTGACGATCACCGGTGATCGTGACCGGTTGACCCGCACGCTGCACGATTCCGTCATTCAGAATCTGTACAGCATGACACTCTACGCAGAAACGATTGTACGCTTGCTGAACACGGATGACACGACGCAGGCTGCCGATTATGCGCAGTCCCTGCATGCGGTGTCGCTCGAAGCCCTGCACGAAATGCGCCTTCTGATCTCGGAACTCCATCCGCCCGAGCTGGCCAAAATTGGCCTGGTGGCCGCGCTCCAGGCACGGCTCAAGGCCCTCACCGGCTGGGGCGGCATCACGGGCGAGCTGGAGGCGGATGGGGGGGACCTGGCCGGACTGCTTCCGCTCACAGTGCAGCAGGAGCTGTATCACATCGCCCTGGAGGCGCTCAACAACGCCATGAAACACGCCCATGCGCGGCGGATCGACGTGCACCTGCACTTCGCCAATGGCTCAGCCGCGCTGGAAGTACGCGATGACGGTATTGGCTTCGACCCTAACGCCCAGCGTATCACCGACGGCAGCGGCCTGCGCAGCATGATCGATCGCGCCCAACGCATCGGTGGCACCCTCGACATCGACACCGCCCCCGCCCAAGGCACCCGCATCCGCGCCACCCTCTAATTCCCCCGCCCAACCGTCATCCCCCCTCCGCATCCCCGCCCCCAGCCTCCTCCCCTTCCCCGCTCCCAACACACTCCTCCCTCCCCTTCCCCGCTCCCAACACACTCCCCCCTCCCCTACACCAGTCCTGGCCAACCTATCCTCCTCACCTACTCCCTACTCCCTACTTGTCGCCCCTCAACACATCGTTTCGGGCGATTGGAACATTAACAACCATATGAACCCTCAAGACATCGTTTCGGCAGTGATTTAATGGGTCTTGCGATCTGCACCGAGCAAGGTGCGAAATAGCAGTTCGATACCGGCAGCAACGGCGAATACGGCGAGCAGCGGCACTGCTCGTGGCGGTTTTTGTGTTTCCGACAAAGGTGGCTGCGAAGGGGAGGAGCCAGGTCGACCAACGGCTATCTCAGTACGAGGTAGAACAGGTTCCTCGAGTGGGAAAGGATAAGTGACCAAGCAGCGGCGGGTGAGTACATCGGGAGCGGCGTCGTAGATCGACAGGGTCGCGCCAGAGGTACGCAGGTCGATGGTAACCCAGACGCCCTGCAAAGGATCAGGATTCGGAACCGCCCAAGAGACGTTAAGCACAGAGACGGTGCCGTCAGGTCGGACTTGGCGGATGAAGTGCAGGCGCCCTTCGTACAGCGGCAAGCGACCGGATGGTAGGATGAAATCTTGTGGTAGCCGGTACAACGGCTGGCCGTGCACCTCTTGCGGTGTGCGTCCGTGAAGCGCCGAGTGATGACCGCTGTGGCAGTAGAGCGCGAAGAAGTGTTCAGATTCTTGTCTGACGGCGTCCATGTCTGACAAGTACGTATCATCCCAGACGTGACGATTGTACTCCTGGTGAAAACGCTCGACGTAGCCGTTGCTCTCAGGATGGTACACGGGAGAGAAGATTAGCTCGGTGCCGACCATCAGGGCTGTGCGCACGACTTGGCCGAAAACATACGCGTGTGTGTGACCGCCATCAAAGCAACTGTCATTGTCAACCTGGGTGTATTCTGGAACCCCCAAGACCTGCCAGACATGGAGAAGAAAGCCGGACGCTTCTCGTGAACGTCGCTCTGCATAAGCCATCCCGGTTGCGCAACGAGACACGACGTCGATCCCGTTGAAGCACGGCACGCGTGTGCCGCCAGTCAGGTAATGTGGCACGATATCGATCTGGATCAGTTGCTGCGGTTTCGTCGGACGCACATGCGGATAGACCACTTCTGGCTTCTCTGCTGTGCAGCGCGGCTTGGTCATACCAGCGGCATGGAGCATCCGTTCAATGCTGGCAATACTGGGAGGCGCCTCGCAGCCTCGCATTTTGAACCGTGTCCGTACGGCCGGTGCGCCGATATACTTGAGCCCTTCACCTGACGCAGCTTGTGCTTCCAGTTCGCTACGCGCCAGGATGATCTCACGTCGCACCTCAGCCGACAACCGTTTCGGCACCCGCTGCGGTGCACGGGAACGTTCTACGACACCGGCCCAGCCATCGCGCTGATACCGCTGCCACCATTTACGCACCCACTGCTCGCTGCGGTTTAGCTGCTTCGCTACTTCGCTCACAGTCTGTCCAGCCCGCAGCAAGTGAATTGCGCTCATCCGTTCATCGCCTAAGGTTGTCATCGTCACTCATCCTCCTTTCCAGGCTGATGAGTGAATTAAACCATAACGAAACGATGTTGTGAAGGTTCGGTTGTTAACGTGCGAAACGATGTTCTGAGGGTTTCCTCAGTTAGTTACGAAACGATGTCTTGATGCATGACACCTACTCCGTACTCCCTACCCCCTCCTCCCCACTTGTCACCCCGCCTAACGCACGTTATAATCGAAGTATCGTTCGATCACACGCGCAAAGGAGTGGATCCCATGCTGCTCGCAGGCGATATTGGCGGAACCAAAACCCATCTGGCACTATATTCAGCCGATCAAGGGCCACGCAACGCACTGGCCGATGCTACGTTTCCCAGCAAAGACTTCTCCAATCTGGAGACCATTGTCCAGCAGTTCCTCCAGGGCCACGATGTTCGTATCACGCGGGCCACGTTTGGCGTGGCTGGTCCGGTGGAAGGTGAAGACGCCACGGTAACCAACCTGCCGTGGATCATTCGCGCCAAGCGGCTGCGCGAACTGCTGGGCATAGACCAGGTCGATCTGCTGAACGATCTGGAGGCCGCGGCGCATGCGGTCCCATTTTTATTGCCGGACGAAACACACCTCTTGAATGACGCGCACCCCTTGCTCCATGCGCCGATCGGTGTGATTGCACCCGGAACCGGGCTTGGTCAAGCCTATCTCACCTGGGACGGAGCACGCTACCGCGCATACGCATCGGAAGGCGGGCACACCGATTTTGGGCCAAGCAATCCGCTGGAGCTGGACCTGCTGCGCTACATGAGCAGACGACTGGATCACGTGAGCTACGAATGGGTCTGTTCGGGACGCGGTATCCCAAATCTGTACGCCTATTTGAAAGACACCGGTGCTGCACCAGAACCAGCCTGGCTTGCCCAACAGCTGCAGACGGCCGTCGATCCAACACCTGTCATCGTGACCGCCGCACTCAACCATGAGACTCACTCGTGCGAGCTGGCCCTGGAGACCATGCAGCTGTTCGTCTCGATCCTGGGTGCCCAGGCGGGTAACCAGGCGTTGACCCTGGGCGCATGGGGTGGCATTTTTGTGGGCGGTGGTATTCCGCCGCGCATTCTGCCGCTGCTGGGCGGCAAACACTTCATGCAGTCTTTCCTCAATAAGGGGCGCTTCACGCGGGTGTTGATCCGCATTCCCGTCAAGATCATCCTCGTGCGCAACGTCGGGCTGCTGGGATTGGCGCATTATGGCCTGGATGTTTGACCCATGACCATCATATGGTTCGTTCGGCCTAACCTCGAACGTTTGAACGCCCTGTCGGCCAACTGCCTGCCGGGTCACCTGGGTATCGAATTCACCGAAATCGGTGACGATTTTTTGCGTGCGCGTATGCCGGTGGATCACCGCACGACCCAGCCGTTTGGTCTCCTGCACGGCGGCGCGTCCGTGGCGTTGGCTGAAACCATGGGCAGTGTCGGTGCCACCCTGTGCATCGACCCGATGCAGAAGATGTGTGTGGGGCTCGACATCAACGCCAACCACGTACGTGCAATTCGCAGTGGCTACGTCATTGGCACCGCACGTCCACTGCACCTGGGCAATACCACCCATGTGTGGGACATTCGCGTCCATGACGAGCAAAATCATCTCGTGTGTGTGGCCAGACTGACGATGGCCATCCTCGATCAACGGGTGGGACGGTAGTGCCTGGCGCAGCCAGGACGTGTGAAAAGAAAGCAGTCAGGGCAACCGTGACAGCAATGACAAGAATGACAACAACAGACATGGAAAGAAGGCGGTTATGGAACTGCGTGAGAAGGTAGCGATTGTCACCGGCGGCGCGTCGGGCTTGGGGCGGGCCACGGTCGAAGCGCTCGTGGGTGCCGGCGCATACGTGACGATTTTCGATGTTCAGGAAGAAAAGGCGGCTGCGCTGGCGGCCTCACTCGGCGATCACGCGCGGCATGCCCTCGTCGACGTCACCAACGAGGCATCGGTGGCAGCAGGTATCCAGCAGGTCATCACCGCGTTTGGCGCGGTGCACGTCTGCGTCAACTGCGCCGGCGTACCCCATGCTGCCAAGACGGTGGGGCGCGAGGGGAAACCGTTTCCGCTGGACCTGTTCGTGCGCGTGGTGACGATCAACCTGATCGGGACCTTCAACGTGCTGCGCCTGGCCGCCGTGGAAATGGCGAAGAACGACCCGGACGGTGAAACCCAGGAGCGCGGCGTGATCGTCAATACCGCCTCGGCGGCCGCCTTCGACGGGCAGGTCGGGCAGGCCGCTTACAGCGCCAGCAAAGCCGGCATCGTGGGCATGCTGCTGCCCATTGCGCGCGACCTGGCCGAGTTGGGAATCCGTGTCAACGCGATTGCGCCTGGCATCTTCGAGACGCCGATGGTGCAGGGGATGCCATCCAAGGTACAGGAATCCCTGGCCAACATGGCGCTCTTCCCGCGCCGGTTGGGCCAGCCCGCTGAGTTTGCCCGCACGGTGCGCCACATCGTCGAGAACCCCTACCTGAACGCCGAATGCATTCGCCTGGACGCCGCCACGCGCATGAGCGCCCGTTGACGTGATGTGCCCGGCCGGCAAAGACCCTCCCCGCCGCTGCCGGCCGGGTATCGCCCCACCCAGGCAGTCAGCGCACGGCCTGACACCTGTCCTGACGTGTCCAATCGCCCGGTACCCATCATGCCTGCACGTCGAAAAACCGCTCCAGCCAGTGCTGTCGCCAAACCAGGCGGACGAGCAGCAGCCACACCAGGGTCGCCGCCAGAACCAAAACAATGTGTCCCACGCCCAGCGGCTGCAGGGCAAAGAAACTGCGTGCCATCGGGATCGCCATGATCACCCAAAAGACGACGAACAGCCCTATTGCCAACCACGTGGGTCGCCAGTCGCCGCTCAGCGAGTCGCCGCCCACCCACCAGGGCGTGGGTGGCTCGGCAAAAACGATCAGGAGCAGGCCCACCGCAACCAGAAAGGCGGCCAGGGACGTCTGGCCCATCAACAGGTAATGGGCAGCCAGCACCCGGATTTGTTCGGTGGGCAGGTTGGGGTCGATGCGGGAGATCTGGTACAGGTACGGCCCATAGAATACGATCAATCCCAGCAGGCTGGAGATAACCGCTGCCGGCAGGACAAAATGCATGAGGCGCGCGACCAGGCTCTGCCGGTAGCGATACCCCGGACGTGCCCACACAGCCAGAATCACGGCGGGAATACCTACCGTCAGCACGTTGATGACCGAAGCATGCCGGAGGTTGATGGGGAACAAGCCGATGATCAGCGATGACATGATGACCAGGGCCATGGTGGCAATGCGGGCCAGGTAAAGTTTGAAAATATCCTGCATGCCGTTGACGATGCGTTGACCTTCGGCCACCGCCGGCGCCAGGGACGCAAACGAATCGTTCATGAGCACGATGTCGGCAACCCCGCGCGTGGCCTGGGTGCCGCTCTGCATCGCTATACCCAGGTTGGCCTTCTTCAGCGACAGAACATCGTTGACCCCATCACCAATCATGGCCACGTAGTGACCACGCGCCCGCAGGCAGTCGACCAGTTTCTCCTTTTGCTGCGGTGTGATGCGCCCAAAGATCGTGGCATCGATCGCCACCGCTTCCAGCTGCGATTCATCCATGTCTGCCAGCTCCAGGCCCGACACCAGGCGGATATCAGGACTCAATCCGGCCTGCTGGGCCAGGGCTGCCACGGTTTCGGGGTTGTCACCGGAAATGATCTTGGGTTTGACGCCGTTGTGCATGAAGCTGGCCAGCGTCTCACGCGCTTCGGGGCGCAGCTCATCGCTCAGGCTGACGAGACCCAGGGGCATCATGGCAGCAGGCAGGATCGATTCGTCGCCGTGGTCCTGTAAACTGGCAGGGTTGGGATCGTGCATGGCCAGCAGAACACGCAGCCCCTGTCCCGTCCATGTTGCCGCCTGGCCGGTGATCGTATCCCACCCGACGGCACCGTCGCGGCTGCCACCCAGGTACGCGCGCAGCATTTCGGGTGCACCCAGGGCATAGATGCCGCACAGGGTGTCGTCGTCGAAGGCGACCGCGCTCCACTTGCGCGCCGATGAAAACGGCACCTCGGCCACCAACGGCCGCGACGACGCCGGCAGCGCCGCGGCAATCGCCGCGCTGGTTTTGTTGGGGGCCGTGGTGCTGGCCATCATGGCCCCCAGGGCTGTGCGCAGTGTCCCCTCGTCAGCCTCCAACGGATGGATCGATTGAAACTGCAGTCGATTGGTGGTCAGCGTCCCCGTTTTGTCCAGGCACAACACGTCCACGTTGCTCAACGATTCGATGGCGTTGGACTGCTGCACGAGCGCCCCAAATCGCAGAATGCGAACCGCGGCCAGGGCGTAGGCAACGGCGATCGCCACAAAGAGGCCATTGGGAATCAACCCCGCAATGACCGTGGCCTCCTCCACCCCTTCGGGCAGTGAGATCGCCTTGACCAGGCCATTGGCAACAAGCAGCGTCTCCATGTAGAGGACCATCAGCAAGATCAGCCGGATGGTCAGGTTGATCTGGCGCTGCAAGGGGGTCAACACACGGCGAAACGTGCGCGCCTGGGCCGTCAGCTGGTTGGCAAAACTTTCGTTGCCCACCTTCTCGGCGACGTAGTAGGCACCACCACTCACACAGAAACTGCCGGAAAAAACCGGCGCATCGACCTCTTTGGGAATCGTGTGCGATTCACCGGTCAGTTGGGATTCGTCGACGCTCATGCGGCCTGCAACCACTTTGCCGTCCACAAGAATCTGATCCCCCGGACCCACCCGCAGCACATCGCCAAGCACAAGCGCCTCAGGCGGCAGTTCCTGTTCCTGGCCGTTACGGATCACCGTGGCCCGCGGACGGGTCAACAAAGCGACACGGTCCAGCATCCGTTTGGCACGCATCTCCTGGACGACACTGACCACGATGTTGGTGCCAATAACGGAGAGCGAAATGATGGCATCGATGGGTCGACCGACGAGGACCAGGGCAACCGCGAGCAGAAAGAGGATGTTATTGAGGAAGGTGAAAACGTTCTCGCGCAAGATCTGACCATAGGTACGCGTCGTGGGCGGCGGTGGGGTATTGACCAACCCGCGAGCCCGCTGCGCTTCGACCTCCTGGTCGGACAGGCCAGGAATGGGTGGTGCCGTGTTTTGAGCTGTCACGGTGTATCCTCCGGGTGGTTCTGCAGGTCTGCAAGAGAGAAACTATTTGTGAACGGCACCTGTGCCACGCACAGCGCCTGGCACAGACGATTTCACGCACACGGGGATTCTGCTACCGATCAGTGTACGGCGTGGCGATAGGCGGAAATGGCGTTTTGGAGATCGGCCATCGCCGGGTATTCGTCGTGGACGACGGCGATGAGGGTTTCGACTTTGTCCTGCAGGACGGCTTCGGCGATGACGCTGGACCAGGTGTTGTCGGCGCGACTGTCGAACGCGATCCGGTTTGGTGACAAACCGCAGTCGCGTACGATACGTTCGATGCTGGCCTGTTTGAAATAGATCTGGGACAGGACGTCACGCAGGGCGCGGCTTGCCACGTTCAGCTCGTCGTCCATCGTACGTGACGTCGCCGGCTTCAGTGCGGCTTGGGCACTGTGCAGTGTCAACTGCACGTCACCCACGGGTTGGTCACTCACGAAGGTGTTGGTACCGGCACTGCCCAGGGCGTCTTCTTCCTGGTACAGGTTGACGATGATGTTGATCGTTCCAACGACGGTGGGCGTCAGGTTGAAACGAAACACCGGTGAATCTTTCTGGCGAAACAGGCGGAAGGTCTGCGAATGTGGGCCGTTGAAGGTGCATTCGGGTGCGCTCACTTCGATGCGCAGTCGAATGAAAGGCTCGCCCAACCAGACGACCTGGGCTTCACCGGAACTCACCACCGGCAGGTCGGGTTGGACGAGCAAGGGTGAAGCGAACTGGCGGACGGCAACGGCAATCTGGAAGGCGCGGCCCATTTGGGCACGCTCGGGTACGGCCACGTCGAGGCGCAGATCGCCTGGCTCGGCGACACCCTTGGCTGTGGCTTCGCCCGCCATGGTTGGCGGAGTTTCTGCTTCGTTGGGATCGCCCGTTGGGTACGAACTGGTCACCTCGCGGTATATCACCTCGTCGGCCCCACCGGTCGCATCGCCACCCCCATTTTTGGGTACGTCGATGGGTTCGTCCGGGCCGAGGGTCACGACGTAATCGTGGCCGGTCCATTCGGCACTGCTGTAGGCATCGCCCCGATACTGCCGTGCAACGAATTCTGCGTCGGCGGTGGTCAATTCTGGCACCCATCCCGCGGAGAAGCTGCCCAGGGTGAATGCATCGGGAATGGGCAGGGTCATGATCGACTGAGGGTCGAATTCGGGATACTGCGAGATGGTGTGGTTGCACGCCTCGAACAGATGCTCGTCTACCTGCTGGGGCGTCCAGGGTGCGGGTAGGCTGGCGTAGTAACGATAGACGGCGCCTCGATCCCAGGGAATGCCGGCAGGTGGGCTCTGGTGCTCATGGGCCAGGCCCAACACGTGTCCAAAGAGGTGCAGTACAACCGGCCGCAGGTCTTTGTCTTTGGACGAGGGCTTCAGCCAGCCAAAATTGGCCGTCGGCTGGTCCTGCGGTACGATCAGCGCATCGGTGCCGATGTGTGACCAGGTGGCACCCGGTGTAAAGCTAATGCGGATTTCGGCGCCGGCGTCATCATGCCGCACGAATGACAGGTTCACGTGGGCCAACCAGCCGGCGGCTGCTTCCCACACGCGGTCCTGCAGACTCGCGGCACCGTCGAGGAAGTGAATCCGCAGCGCACGGCCTGGCTGCCAGAAACGCGTGGGCGCGCCCGGTCGCCAGTTGGCACCATTTTCGCGGGCGGCACACAAATTGGCCAACTCACGTTGTTCCGGCGACAGCAGGATGTCGATGCAGGCGTTGATCTGGCGCATGGGCGGTTTACCTTAACGCGGGGATGTGGATGTTGCGCAGTATTCTATGCCGGACGCCCGGTTTTGTCAAGCGACCGGGCGGGTAGACCCCACCCGGTGAATGACTTCCCACAACTGGCTATGCTGGTATATAATGAGACCAGAGAACGACGGGTTTTCATACGAGCCCAAAGGTGGACACATCATGCCTACACGGACCATTCTCAAACGACTCCTGCTCCTACCGTTGATCGTCGTGGCCTACCACACACTGGCCCGTGTGGTGCGCCGCTTCTACAAATTTCCCATCCCTCAATTCCTGGCCAACGCCATCGACAATCCTCTACGCCGGCGGGTGCAGCCGCCAACCGCCACGGCGGTGCGACACGGCCTGCAGCCCGGCATGACAGTGTTGGACATTGGACCGGGCAACGGACGTTACACCGTGGCGGCTGCCCAGTGGGTTGGCGCTGCCGGCCAGGTGGTTGCCATCGACATCGAACCAAAGATGACGCAGCGCGTGCGGCAGCGTGCCAGTGCCGATGGCGTGACTAACGTGGCCCCACTGGTTGCCAGTGCGCACGATTTGCCCTTTGGGGAAGCCGCGTTCGACGCGGCGACCATGATCACGGTGATGGGCGAAATTCCCGATCCGGTGCGGGCGCTGGGTGAGGTGGGGCGCGTGCTGGTGCCTGGTGGTACGTTGGCTTGCAGCGAACTCTTTGTCGATCCCGATTATCCCCTGGCGCGCACACTGCAGCGGTGGGCAGCGGCGGCGGGGCTGCGGGTGAACCGGCGCGTGGGTGGCTTCTTCTATTACACGTTGATCTTCGAGCGTGGAGGGATCGATGGCAACTGAGACGATAACGGATGAACCGCGCGACTATCCAGTGGCCCAGCGCGTGGCAGTGATGATCCCGCTGGCCGTCTTTTTCATGGGGCTGCTGCCCGCCGCCCTGCAGTACCTGTCGGCGCGGCTGGACCGTGCCCTGCACCTGCCGCGTCTCCGCCTGGAGCCGGTTAATCGCCTGGTTGGCAGCCTGATGATGGTGGGCGGCTGGTTCCTTGCGGTGGGGACCGTAGCAGTGCAGCTGACCGCCGGACGCGGCACGCCGGTGCCCGCCATGGCCCCGCAGACGCTGCTCGTCGATGGTCCCTATCGGTTCTCCCGCAACCCGATGGTGTTGGGCACGGTGATCATGTACCTGGGTCTGGCCGTGCGTGCCGGTTCGTTGTCGGCGGTTGGGTTCGTCGTCCTGCCCACGATCGGGCTGCTGAGCTACATCCAACGGTGGGAAGAGCCGGCGCTCGAGGCGCGGTTCGGTGAGACCTACCGGCTGTACCGTGAGCACACCCCATTTTTGCTGCCGCGCCTGGGCAGCACCTGAGCCGCGCCGACGGCCGGCCGTTCGTCACGAGTATGCCAGATTGACCTGAAGGAGGCTTTGATTCTATGGACAATACGACGACATCGATCAACATTCCGTTTCCTGACGCCGCCGAGCTGCACCTTGTGGTGCGCATCGGTGCCTGCCGCCTGGTGGTGATGCCGGGCACGCGCGCCGACGCCTGGGTGGCCGGCTCCTATTCCGAATCTTCGGGTGCTCTGCCGCTGAAAATCACCCAGGAGGCGGGCGATGTCCGCATTACCCAGGATCCGATTCCGTCCGAGTTCTGGAACATGTGGAACAACCCGCCGCGCCTCACCTTACGGCTGGGTACCGCACGACCGTACCGTTTGACCCTGGAAGGGGGTGCCAGCGAGAGCGAGTTCGACCTGGGCGGTCTGCCGCTGCACGAGCTGTCCATCCGCCAGGGGGCGGGCAAGATGGACTTCGACTTCTCGGTGCCGAACCCGCAGCCCATGACGCACCTCGACGTCGAGGCGGGTGCCGTCGGTATGGAGATGGTCAACCTGGTCAATGCCAACTTCGCCGAAATGAAACTGCAGGGCGGGGCGGCGTCCTTCTATCTCGATTTTAACGGCCAACTGCGGCGTGACGCCAGGGTGGAGATCACCACGGGTGTTTCGGCCGTGACGGTGGTGGTACCATCCGCCACGGCCGCCCGCATTCTATCGGAGACAGTCATGGCCGGGCTGGACGTAGGTGATCACTTCACCCGGCTGGAAGGTGCGTTCAACAACCCGGCCGCCAGCCGCGGTGGCACACCGGCGTTGACGATCCGCGCCAGCGTGACGTTAGGATCGCTCAAGCTGCGTACCGCCTGAGTCATTTTTTGAACGACACCAGCTCGGTTGTCGTGAGGGTGTCTTCACTCAACCCAGACGAGGATTTGATCACACCCACCCCTTCGGCGTACCAGGACGACATGTCGATGGCGATCGAAATCGGATCGGGCATTGCCACACCGCCCATGTTCAGATACATCGTTTCGGTCATCACAGAGTCGACGCGGAAGGCATCGAAGGTTCCTGCCGGTACGGTGACCTTTTCGCGCGCTACGATCTCGTTTGTCATGGTCACCGTGCCGGTGATGGTCCCGCTAATACCCTCGGATGCCGTCATGGACCCAATCAAGTCGAAACTGGCGTCCCACGTTTCCCCGACCTGCCAGGCATCACCGGCGGGGATCATGACACCGCGTCCGTTGCGCGTTTCGATCTGGATGTTGGCTTCCTCCATCTGCAGGCCGCTGAACTGGGCCGTCGTGAGACCTTCGGGTGTGCACAGGTAGTTCGATTCGTTGGTCAAATTGTCGAATGTCTGCACCAACGTGAACGATGAGTCGGTGATGTTGTCCAGGGTCGTCGTATACGTGGTCGATGCCGGTTCGGCAGCGGCATAGACCCAGGTCAGGCCCGGGGCCACCGGGTAATACGGATTGTTGCACTTCGAGCGTGCCACGGGTGCCGCCGTCGGTGTAGGCGGTTTGGGTGTTGGTGAGGGCGCCAAGGTCGCCGTTGGTGCGGCGGTGGCAGTTGGCAGGTCGGTTGCGGCGGGTTCGATCGCAGGCCCCGTCGGGGTATTGGTGGCCGCCGGGGTGGCCGGCTGGCCACCACAGGCCGCCAGGGACATCGCGATCACGACCAATAAAAACCAGGTAACGGTTCGGGACATCGTCTTCATGTAGGAATCCTCCTTTTTTATGCACGGCACCCACAGTATAAAGCATCGATGGCACATCTGCAAAAGCTCCGACCATGAGGTGGCTGGGTTTCAGTGGGAAATTCTGCTATATTTGACAGATTATGGCGAGTACTGTAACATAATAATGGTCGTTTCCGACCGGCATCGCTCGGGATGCATGTCTTGCCCCAATCAATTTCATCAGAAGTGACTGGTTTGTCACACACATTCAGGGAGGAGCACAGCCATGTTGCGACGTATTGCGGTTGCGAGCGTCATTATTCTTGTGATTGCTGGCCTGATCATTCCTACGGCCGCCGCCGGTACCGCCGGCTCGTACTACGTACAGATCACCCTCCAACCGGGTGAGAGCACGTCGGTGCCCATGATGTTCTGGTGTCTCAGCTATGGCAAGGGTTTCCCCACTGCCGTGAGCGGGCCCACCAAGGTTGCCGCGGACGACTTACTCAAGGTCGTGCAGGTGGCACGTGATAAGGGTGTACTCGACACAGAGCCATTCCAGGTCCAGATTGCGATCTGGTATGCTGTCGATGGGGTGTACCACACCGCCATGGGTGTGGATCGCAGCCTGGCCGAGTCGATCGTGAACGAAGCGAGCGAGCTCGATCTGCCACCCCTGCCAACCGGCGTGCCCACACTGGACAGCGCCGTTGCCAGCGGTACCGCGCAGGTTGCCGTCGAGGGTTTCGAATCTATTCCGAACCCCACGGACGCCAATGAGATCCCGTTCGAGGGCGAGGGGACCGTTGCGATCACCAATACGGGTGAGAGCGCGCTGACCTTCATTCTCGTCGATGGGTTCGAGTTTGCGCCGGAAGATGAACAGCACCAGACGATGCTGGGGGTCTTTGGGATGGAGTTCGATCCACCGACAACCGGCGGCAACGGCCTCTGGGCCAATACACAGCTCGTGCTGTGGGCAGCCGGGGCAGCCGCCCTGGTATTCACCGGTGTTCTGCTCCGCCGGCCGCGTCCCCAGGCCCGCTAATCGCCCGACTTCGCCAGAGTCGAATCGATCGATTCTACACAAACACCGGACCCACAGGTCCGGTGTTTGTTGTGTGACGGAAGCCGTTCGTCGCTATGACCGGTGGCTGCTACCCGCCGCGCTGGCGCAGCCAGGCCAGCAGGTCGGCCGCCGGCCAGGTGTTGATGACGCGGTCGGCCGTGGCCCAACCCCGCCGCGCCGTCGCCACGCCGAAACCCAGAAACCCGAGGTGATCGGGGTGGTGGGCATCGGTGTCGATGCTCAAGTACAGCCCCATGTCGACAGCACGGCGCACGTAGACATCGTTCAGGTCGAGCCGCTGCGGGTTGGCGTTGATCTCCAGGGCTGCGCCGGCCGCCGCGGCCGCTGCGAAGACGGCGTCCATGTCCAGGTCGGCCCCTTCGCGGTCAGGCAGCAAGCGGCCGGTCGGATGGCCGATGATGTCGACGTGGGGATTGTGGATGGCGTTGAGCAAACGCTGCGTGACCTGGGCCCTCGGCTGGCGCAGGCTGGTGTGTAACGACGCAATCACCAGGTCGAAGCCCGCCAGCAGTTCATCGGAGTAATCGAGCGTGCCATCGGCGCGAATTTCGACCTCGGCCCCTTGCAGCAGGCGCAGCGAATCACCGAACTCCTGCTGTACGGCATCGATTTCGGCGCGCTGGCGAGTGATGTCCTCGATGCCAAGCCCGCCGGTGATGCCCAACCCCCCTGAATGATCGGTAATCGCCAGAATCTGAAGCCCGCGTGCACGGGCCGCCGCCGCCATCTCGCGGATCGACACCTTACCGTCGCTCCACGTCGAATGGCTGTGCAGTTCGGCGCGTACCTGGTCTACCGTGAGCAGATCGGGTAGGGTACCATTCTGCGCTGCCTGGATTTCACCACGATCCTCGCGCAGTTCGGGTGGGATCCACGGCAGCCCCAGGGCGGCGTAAACCTCTTCTTCGCGGGCATACAGCCGCTCATCACCGCCGCCTGGCGTGATAGCCTGGTCCGAGAGCGACAGTCCCTGCGCCAGGGCCAGCTCGCGCAGGCGTACGTTGTGGTCCTTGGAACCGGTTGCGTACTGCAACGCTGTACCAAAGCGCGCCGGCGGATGGACCCACAGCTGGGCGCGCAGGCCGTTTGTGAACTCGACACTCGACTTACTTGTTCCCTGCCCCAGGATGCGAATCACCTGGGGCTGGCTGACGAAGGCTGCCATGATGGGTGCCGCCTCGTCAGCTGCCACCAGGATGTCGATGTCACCGATCGACTCGCGCATGCGGCGCAGGCTGCCCGCCACTTCCGCCGCCTGCACGCCGGGCACACGACGCAGATACTGTAACATATCTTCCGCCAGGGGCCAGGCCGTGCCCAGCGGAATACGATCGCTGCGCCGCGCCAGCGATTCGATACCGGCGAGAATTTTCGCTTCGGACTTTGCGCCCATGCCGGGCAGGCTGCGCAGCTGGCCGGCGCGGGCGGCGGCTTCGAGCCCGGCCAGTGTGGTGATGTGGGCCGACCGCCAGAACGCAGCAATCTTTTTGGGACCCAGGTCGGGCACACGTAACAGTTCGGCCAGGCTGGGCGGCACTTCGGCCTGCAGCTCGTCCAGGAACTGGAGATGACCCGTGGTGAGCAGTTCGTCGATTTTGTCGGCAATCGCCTTGCCCACGCCCGGGATTTCGCGCAGTTTTCCCTCGTGCCACACATCGTTGACATCGCGACCCAGGGTATCCAGGCTGTCGGCCGCTTTGCGGTAGGCCAGGGTGACATAAATGACTTCACCCTTGATGTCGAGCAGATCGGCGATCAGGCGAAACGTTTCGGCCAGTTCGTGATTGGTCATCGCCCATCCTCTAGCGGTTCAGGTGGCTGGTCCGGTTGTGATAGTGCAGGCGCCAGGTGTCGTGGCTCGTTTGTGCCAGGTACTCCAGGTGCGTGATGCCTGTGTTGTGGACCCACACCTCGGTGCGGTGCCAGGGTCCGACGTTGAAAACGTGGTCGAACACCGCTTCGATGACACCACCATGGCAGACTGCGATGACGCGCTGGTCCGGGTGCTGCGTTACGATCTCTTCGATGAACAAACCGACGCGCGTTCGGAAGTGCATCCAGGTTTCGCCGCCGGCCACCTGCGGCGTAATCGACGCAAACGGGCGTTCACTGGCCCAGTACTCGGCGTAGTCGCGCGGCAGGTCGTCGTTGGGCCAGGGGGTGTGGTCGGCGCGGTTGTTGCCGATCTCGCGCAGCCGGTCGTCACCGCGGATCGGGCTGCCGTAGGCTGCGGCCACGAATCCTGCCGTTTCGCAGGCGCGGCGCATGGTGCTGGCATAGAGTGCATCGATCGCCGGCAGGTAAGCGGGCAGCCAGGCAGCCAGGGCCGTGGCCTGCTCTCGCCCCAGGTCGGTCAGTCCTTCGTCGATGTTGCCGTTGTTCCAGTCGGCCAGGTTGATGTGGCTTTCGCCATGACGGATCAAATACAATTGCATGGTTATCTCACTGCTGCAGCATCGTAAAATCGAGTTCGAGTTTGATCAGGTCCTGCAGACTCAGCAGAATCGGCACGCGCGGCTGGGGCAGGTTGAAATCGGCAAACGTAAAGCTGGTGTTTGCCTGGCCGATGAGCGTCTCACCCTCGCGGCGCAGGGTAATCGCCCAGGTCGTTGGCCGCGTCACGTCACGGATTGTCAGGTCACCGGTCATCTCGAACGTGCCCTCCCCACTGGCGGGCAGCGGCGATGGCACACCCTGGATGGCTGTGGGAACGAAGGTGACGTTGGGAAACTGGCCGGTTTGCAGCACGTTGTTACCCAGATAACCATCGCGGCGGCTGGAATCACTCGCCAGCGTGGAAACGTCGATCACGAACCGCGAGCCACCCGGTACCAGGTTGCCGTTTGCGTCAACGACCATCGTGCCGGAGATGATGTTGGTGGCACCGACGGCATCGTTGGGCAGATCGCGGTTGGCGAGCTGTTCGCGCACGCGGTAGCGGGCCTGGCTGTCTTCGGGGATGACGACGAAGCGCAGTTGGTCACCGCTGCTGGGGTTGTTGGGGAGGATGGTAGCCGCCGCCGGCGGGACCGCCACGGTCGCAGCGGGCGCGGGGACTGGGGTTGCTGCCGGTGCACTGCACGCAGCAAGCACCACGAGAAACACCGCGGCGACGAACATGACGCGGATTGGGTTGTTTGACCACATCGTGAATACCTCTTGGTGAATAGAATGTCAGGCTTATGTTTGACTGCCGGCCACAAAATGATCTGGCATTTCGACCGTCACGACTTCCCCGCGTGCACACACCGTTTCGCCTGCTGACAGCGTGACGGTCACCAACACCTTGCGTCCTTTGATTTCTTTGACGTGTGCGTGCAGCGTGAGCGGCCCGCCGATGGGGGTAGGCCGGAGATAGTCGACGTGCAGCGATGCCGTAACGAAACGGTGCGGCGGCTGCGTATCCATTGTGCGCCCATCGGCGCGGTAAGCGGCGGCGGCGGCGGTGCCCGTGCCGTGGCAGTCGATCAGCGAGGCAATCAGGCCGCCGTACACGTACCCTGGCACGGCGGTGTGGTAAGGCTGCGGCTGAAAGGTACAAACCGCCTCATCACCCTGCCAGTAGCTCTTGACCTGCAGGCCATGTTCGTTGAGACGCCCGCAGCCGTAGCAGTGGCTCACATTGTCGGCGTAGTAGTCCTGGAACGCTTTGTCGGTCACTTTCGTTCTCCAACTCCTTCGTATCACAGTGCATCTACAAAAAACCTGGCCAGATGAGATCGATGGTCTACGATCTTATCTGGCCAGGTACTTAGAGCTAACAAAAGAATAACTTCCCGTGATGTGTGACGAATTCCTGCTATGTTGCTGGAAGTTATTCTTTTACTAGCCCCCAGGTGGAGCTGAGGGGACTCGAACCCCTGACACCCACACTGCCAGCGTGGTGCTCTCCCAGCTGAGCTACAGCCCCAGGATGTTTCATGCCGTCAATAAAATAAAGAACGTGGTGGAGCTGAGGGGATTCGAACCCCTGGCCTCATCAGTGCGATTGATGCGCTCTCCCAGCTGAGCTACAGCCCCGCATACCGGCGCAAAGTATACCGCTTCGCCGGTTTCTTGTCAAAACACTGATTACAGATAATCGCGCAGCTGACGGGCGCGGCTGGGATGGCGCAGGCGGTTGAGTGCTTCTGCTTCGATCTGGCGGATGCGCTCGCGCGTCAGGCCAAATTTGTTGCCCACCTCTTCCAGGGTGTAGGTGCGGCCGTTGTCCAGACCGTAGCGCAGGCGCAGGATGCGCGCTTCGCGTGGGGTGAGCGTTTCCAACAGCTCTTCCAGTTTTTCGCGCAGCAGGCTGTTGCCCGCAATATCGGGTGGTGCCGGTGAGTCTTCGTCTTCGATGAAATTGCCCAGGGTGCTCTCTTCTTCTTCACCCACGGGCTGTTCGAGGGAAACCGGGTGGCGCGAGATGCGCAGCATCCAGCGCACCTGCAGCGGGTCCAGTTCCATCGATTCGGCAATTTCTTCGGGCGTGGCGGGCCGGCCCAGTTTCTGCTCCAGCTGCCGCGCCGTGCGGTAGAGTTGGCGGATACGGTCGCCCATGTGGACCGGCAGGCGAATCGTGCGTCCCTGGTCGGCCAGGGCACGCGTAATCGCCTGGCGAATCCACCAGGTGGCGTAGGTGCTCAACTTATGACCACGCTCCGGTTCGAATTTGTCCACGGCGCGCATCAACCCCAGGTTGCCCTCCTGGATCAAATCGGCAAAGGGCACACCCTGCCCCATGTAGCGTTTGGCGACGCTGACCACCAGGCGCGTGTTGGCACGGATCAGGTGCTCGCGCGCGGCTTCGCCGGCGCGCGTCAAATCCAATAATTGGTCGACCTCGTCGCCGCTGTTGGGTGCACCGCGCAGCCGCCGGCGGGCCTGGCGACCCTCTGCCAGCTGGCGAGCCAATGCCATCTCATGTTCAGGCGTCAGCAGCGGGACCCGCCCCATCTCGCGCAGATAGAGGGTCAGCGGGTCGTCAGTTGGCATTTCGCTCAGGTCCAGATCAATGCCGACTTCCAGCAGATGCTGCACGTCGGACTCTTCGGCCCGCGTGCTGACGGGCAGTGGGCCGATTTCAGCCAACGCAGTAGCCTCATCTGGATAGATCTCAAGGCCGGCTTCCTGCAACAGTGCAAATAACTCTTCCAGTTCATCGATCTGTTCTTCGGCCTGGGGCCAAATAGCCAGAACATCGTCGAACAGGAGGAAGCCACGGGTCTGGCTCAGCTCTTTGAGCTGCACCAACGCCTTTTCCACTTCAGAACGCAGTATATCATCCGTGGGCGACGTGGTCCCGCGCAAAACGGTTGGCTTCAAATGCGACCTCCTATGCGGCCCGTTGTACAATGACCCACGCGCAGGTCCTGAACGATCCAGGCACCTGCGCGTCACTCGCACAACCGGCGTCTTATCACTATGAGAGAGTATAACATAGGCTGTGCCCTGCGTCAACCGTTCTGAGCAATGACTTTTTGGGGAGGAGGGAGTACGGAGTAGGGAGTAGGGAGTACGGAGTAGGGAGTACGAGATTAATTGCTGATCCGATTTCGTAGATGGTTCCTGACTGCGGGTAGGCGGATAATCAGGAGCAGGGCTACCACTGCGCCAAAGGCCAGGGGCGCGCGTGTGTCGGATTTGACGAGCCAGACGTAATGGACGATCACGAGGAGGGCGGCGAGGTAGACGAGGCGGTGTAGTTGGACCCAACGCCGCCCCAGGCGTTTGATCCAGCCGCGGGTCGAGGTCACGGCAAGGGGGATCAGGAGCACAAATGCAGCAAACCCCACCAGGGCGTAGCGCTTTTCGAAGATTGCTTCGCGCAGCAGAAGCGGATCGAACGCGTAATCGAGCCCGACAAAGATCAGGAAGTGCAGTGCGGCGTACATAAAGGCGTACAGCCCGAAGATGCGCCGCAGCGGTTTGACCGGGTACCAGCGGAACAGCATGATGGCCGGCGTCACGGCCAGGGACAGGATGAGCAGCACCAGGGCGGTCTTGCCGGTGCGCAGGGTGATGAACTGGATGGGGTTGACCGTCAGGTCGTTCGTGGCGGCCTGAACGAGCAGCACGGCCAGCGGCAGCAAGGCACCCAGGTGCGCCGCTGGCCGCAGCCAGCGCATGACACGCATCAGTAATTGGCCCGCAGGTCCATGCCCGCGTAGAGGCTCGCCACTTCCTCGGCATAACCGTTGAAAGGCAGCGTCCGGCGCCGGCCCACCTCGCCGATTCGCCGCTCCGAGGCCTGCGACCAGCGCGGATGAGAAACGTCGGGATTGACGTTGGCGTAGAACCCGTATTCGTTTGACGCCGCCGCCATCCACAGTGAGGTCGGCTGCTCCTCGACCAGGTCGATCTTGACGATCGATTTGATACTCTTGAAGCCGTACTTCCACGGCACCACCAGGCGCAGCGGGGCACCGTTCTGCGGCAGCAGCGATTTCCCATACAGGCCAGTCGACAGGATCGTCAGGTCGTGCATGGCTTCGTCCAGGCGCAGGCCTTCGACGTAGGGCCACTGGTACCAGGGGCTGCGCTGCCCCGGCATCTGTTCGGGATCGAGCAGGGTCTCGAAGCGCACATAGCGCGCGTTACTCATCGGTTCGACTGCACGCAGAAGACTGGCCAGGGGAAAACCGAGCCACGGAATCACCATCGACCAGGCTTCGACACAGCGCAGCCGGTAGATGCGCTCCTCTGCGGGGAACTGGCGAATCAGCGCATCGACATCGAACACCTGCGGTTTTTGCACCAACCCGCCCACCGTGACCGTCCACGGCTGCACGCGGAAGTCTTTGGCCAGCGGGGCCACCGCCTCTTTATCGGTGGAGAACTCGTAATAATTGTTGTAATTCGTGACCGCTTCGTACGATGTCAGTTCCGTTTTGAGGTCCGGTGTGGGAGCGGGCGTTGCGTTCGGGTCCACAGTCGGCGACGGTGCGGCCGGCGCCAGGGTATTGCAGGCACTGAGCACCGCCGGCGCAATGGCCAGCGCACCGATGCCGATCATGAACTTACGCCGCGAGAGATAGACGTGTTCGGGCGTGATTTCGGAAGCTGGGATCTTCTTCATGAATTCACCTGTCCAGTAGTCCACATGGGATTGTGCTCAAAAACATGTTATACTAGGACATAGAAGATGCAGTTTTGGTCACGCGATTACATCTGTGCCCCCATTATCAATCGTTCAGGAGGTCAACTATCATGATGAAGGAATTCCGGGAGTTTATCTTACGTGGCAATGTGGTCGATCTGGCCGTTGCGGTGATCATTGGCGCAGCTTTTGGTGCCATCGTCACCTCGCTGGTCAACGACATCATCATGCCGCTGGTGGGCGTGCTGCTGGGCGGCATCGACTTCAACACGCTGTCGATTCAGGTAGGTGAAGCAACGATTGCCTACGGCAAGTTCATTCAGGCCATCGTCAATTTCCTGATCGTCGGCCTGGTACTCTTCCTCATCGTCCGCGCCATGAACAAAGCATCGCGCGCCAAAGCCGAAGAACCCGCCGCCCCCGCCGCCCCACCAGAGGACGTCCGGCTGCTGACGGAAATCCGCGATCTGCTGCAGAAGCAGTCCCGGTAACACGGTTAGGGCCTATCCGAATAACTGCCCTGAGGCGCCCTATTGAGGTAAGTATCAGGTTATTCGGATGGGCCCTTAGTCAACCGCAGAGAACACACAGGGCACACACAGGGCACAGAATTGTGAAAGTCTCATGTGCCCTATGTGTTCTCTGCACCCATCCATTCAATCCGTTCCCTCAACAGCCAGGACAGCGGCGCTGCCCCCAACCCCTGGCCCCCAGCCCCTATCCCCCGAATCCGTTCCACCCATCCGTTCAATCCGTTCCCCGAATCCGTTGACAGTAATCCGTTCCAATCCGTTCCGCACGCCCACATCGAGGAGTCACTCATGAATCGAGTACGCGGTCGCGTGACACTGCGCGGGCTCAGTGCGCTGATCAACGAGCTGCTGACCGGGCGTCTGTGGCAGTGGGAACAAGCACAGCGCGAGGCGCGTCTGCGAGAGGGATACCTGGCTACGCGGGAGGAACGAAAGGAACTCAACGCAGACTGGCAAACCATCGACGGCGAGGATTGGCCAGGATGAGTTTGCAGCCGCAGTTGCATCGTGAGCAACGCGCGCATGGAGGAAGTCGACGCGGCGATCCGGCTCCGCCTGGAGGTGCAGTTCCCGGTTGCAGGGGCACAACGGAGGATCGCGGTCCGGCAAAATCAAACCACAAAGGCACCAAGACACCAAGGTTTTTAGTGTCGTGATGGCTTTGTGGTCTTCTGTGCCCAGTGTATTGGGGTCGGGTACAAGATGAAGCGGGGGGATCGGTGGCTAACACGACCGATCCCCCCGCCTGGTAGATGGTTACCTACGCAGCCAGGGCAGGAAGCCCAGGCGCGCGGTGCCGAAGACGACCGACTCCGGCCCGTGCCGCGTCACAATGCCGGTGTTCTCGACGTCCTCCAGCCAGTAGTAGTACATGTGACCGGGCGTGGCCGTGGTGTCGATCCATTCGTACTCGTGGCCCGAGGCACTGCCCGGTGCCGCCGACGGGATCATCGTGGAATTCAGCTGGATGGCCTCGTTCGGGTTGCGTGACGTGCCGCGGTACAGGTTGAAGCCCAGGTTCTGGATTTCCGATACCGTCACCCAGACGACGCGGACCTGGTTGTTTTGTATCTCGGCGTAGAACTCCTCCAACACCACGGCGACAGGCCGCACTGGCTGCAGGTAGTCCTCGACCTCACCGTTGATCAGGCTGCCACTGGGCAGGTACACCCCCTGCGGTCCGTCGTACACGCGGAAGCGCATGTACAGCGTCTGCGGTGTGGTGAAGTTGGGCGGTACGGCGACGTTGATCGTGTTCGGGCCCACAACCACGGGCTCGCCCGGACTGTCACCCCAGATGTTGATCTCACCCGCGTCGGTCAACACACCGTTGTTGTTCCAGTCGATCCAGAAGGCGAGTACGGCGCCGGTCAGCGTGCCGGTCGGCAGCGGATTCCCAATGGCATCCAGCTTGTTGACCGTGATGATGACCGTGCCAACACCACCCGTGGGCCAGGCCCAGGTACTGCCGACACCGTCTTCATCATCCGGTATGCCATTGAGGTCGTCGCCATCGGCCGCTGCGGTGGGCTGACCATCTGGTTCGCCGTCGATGAACTCGCCCATCCAGATGGCACCACCCAGGTTGGGTGTGCGGTCGGCCGGTGTGGTGTCCCACACCAGGAAGGATGCACCGTTGTCGACCAGCAGGGTCTGGTAGTTGCCAACACCCACACCCGGTGCCGTATCGGGCAGGTCACCGTAGTCGTTCACGATGTAGCCAAAGTCGTACCAGGCGTTGGGTGTCTCACTGGTCACCGGTGTTTGTGCTGATACGTTGTTCTGCCCCTCGGTGACCGCGGCGATGACGCCCGCCGGGTTATCGGCGTCCTGGTTGTCGTTGCCATTGGCGTTGACGTCGATGACCGTCGGAACCATGAACGCCGGGTTCGTGACACTGACGACGAACACCGGTTCGTTAGCCCCGGTGCCGTTGTGATCCTCGTCCAACAGCAGGTTGCCAAAGGCGTAGTACCCCGTGTTGTCCGTCAGCGTCTCGAGGATGGTCACCGTCGCGTCCGGGTAGGTGATGGTCAGCCGTACCCGCACATTGGGGATGCCCGGATCGCCCGGATTCTGCAAGCCGTTACCGTTGGGGTCGAACCACACCTTGTTGCCCAACGCCGCCGGCACCACGTAGTAGCCAAAGTCCGCCGTCAGGTTGTTGGGCTGTGCCGTCGTCAACGCCGCCGGATACGGATCGACCTGGCTGTTGTTGTTGGTGTTGGGCAAACCCAGCGACTGCCAGTACCCCGCCAACACACCCGCCACGTCGGTCACGTTCACGATGTAGTCCACGTCCCCGTCCGCCGTGCCATCATTCGTCGGCAGACCGGTGAAGAGGTAGGCACCGCCCGCCCCCGTCACCGTCGTCCCGATGATCGGCTCGCCCGGATCGATGTCCCCGTTCCCGTTCAGGTCACGGATCAGGTCGATCGTGACACCGGCGATGCCGTTCTCACCCGCATCGACATCTCCATCGGCGTTGACGTCGTTCCACACCAGGTCGCCGATTGTACCCGCCTGCCCGGTGGGCGGCGTGTAGCCGAAGTCCTGCAGCAGGTTGACCGGGTTCGCCGTCGTCAGTATGACCGCCGATTGGTTCAGCGGCGCGCCGTCGGGGTCGTAGGTGTTGCTCAGACCTGCCAGCGGTCCACCCGGGGCGAAGTTCGTCGGATCCACCACCACACAGTAGGTCTCACCGCCGGCACTCACCGGCAGTCCACCGAAGTAGTAGTGGCCGTTCTCGTCGGTACTGGTGGACGCAATCAGTACGTCGTCACCATCACCACAGATACCGTTGCTTCCAGGCTCGTACAGGTTGAGCAGCACGCTCTCGATGCCCGGCTCACCCGGGTCCTGGGTGTTGTCGCCGTCGATGTTCAGCCAGATCGTATCACCGATCACACCCTCGTTGGGCTCCTGCCCGGCTGGCGTGTAGCTGAAGTCCTGCAGCAGGTTGCCCGCCGGGGTCAGGTTCGTCGCCG
>CAYUCC010000032.1:0-52025 GCA_964443225.1 uncultured Anaerolineae bacterium | reverse complement strand
CATCATCATCGACGAACTGTCCGACCTGATTAAGGCGGCGCCGGACGAAGTGGAGCGTTACATCTGCCCCCTGGCGCAGATGGCCCGTGCCACGGGCATACACCTGATCCTGGCCACGCAGCGGCCGAGCGTGGACGTGGTGACCGGTCTCATCAAAGCCAATTTCCCGGCGCGCATCGCCTTCGCTGTCACCAGCCAGATCGACTCGCGCGTGATCTTGGATACCCCCGGCGCCGAGCGGCTGCTGGGACGCGGCGATATGCTCTTCATGGAACCCACGTCACCCAACCTGGCGCGTTTGCAGGGTTGTTTCGTCTCCGACCGTGAGCTGCACCAGCTGGTCGAACACTGGCAGCGTGCCCAGGCGGCCCAGATGCCCGCAGCCGGACCGGTTGTGAGCGACGAGCCCGTGCCCGCTGGATCATCGCGGCCGTCACCGGCTGGCCGCCCCCAGGCGGAGACGCATGCGCCGGTGGGGGTGTTCCCCCGCGGGCTCAGCGGCTCACCCGCGCCGATGCCGGCGGCCGGTCAAGATGATGATGTGCCCGCCTCGACCATGCCGCCGCCGGGGACCATGATTCAACCGCCGATGTTCGAGGAGATGTTTGATGCCCAGGCGGGCGGCGCCGGACCGGGCCGCGATGCCCTGTACGATGACGCGGTCGACATTGTGCGTGAAGCCGGCCGTGCCTCGGTCTCCCTGCTGCAGCGTCGCCTGCGCGTGGGCTATACGCGGGCCGCACGTCTGATCGAGATGATGGAAGCGGACGGCGTTGTAGGCCCCGACCAGGGTGGCTCGCGCGGCCGCGACGTCGTGCCGTCCACTAAAGATGCCAACTCTTAAAGAGTTGGCACCTTTGATCTGTCTGGAGAGATGCCTATGACGATCGGGAACGTCAAAACGGTCGATATCGACCAGGAGATGCAGGTTGCATACCTGGACTATGCGATGAGTGTCATCGTGGCGCGGGCGCTGCCCGACGTGCGCGACGGTTTGAAACCGGTTCATCGCCGCATCCTTTATGCCATGCACGACCTGGGCCTCAGTCATGACAAACCCTACCGCAAGAGCGCCCGTATCGTCGGTGAAGTCCTGGGCAAATACCACCCCCACGGTGACGCGGCGGTCTACGAGGCGATGGTGCGTATGGCGCAGGACTTTTCGCTGCGTTACCCCCTGGTCGACGGTCAAGGCAACTTCGGTTCGATCGACGGTGACAACGCGGCAGCCATGCGTTACACCGAAGCGCGCCTGGCACCGATCTCCCGCGCCGTGCTCGATGACATCAACAAAGACACCGTCGAGTATGGCCCGAACTTCGACGAGTCCCTGCGCGAGCCGGCGATTCTGCCGGCGCTGCTGCCCAACCTGCTGGTCAACGGTGCCAGCGGTATTGCGGTCGGCATGGCCACCAACATTCCGCCCCACAACCTGGGCGAAGTGTGTGATGCCCTTTGTTACCTGATCGACCACTACCACCGCACCGACGACGTGACGATCAACGATTTGCTGCAGTTCATCAAGGGTCCCGATTTTCCCACCGGCGGGCTCGTCTTCCGCTACAGCCGCGGCGGCAGCGGTGAAGAGGACGATCTGATTGCGCAGAGTTATGCCGTGGGTCGCGGCCGGTACCTGGTACAGGCCAAGGCTCATCTGGAGGAGATGTCGCGTAACCGCAACCGCATCGTGGTGACTGAGCTGCCCTACCAGACCAACAAGACCCGCCTGCTGGAACGCATCGCCGAACTGGCACGCGAGGGCCGCCTGGAAGGACTCAGCGATCTGCGCGATGAATCCGACCGCACCGGAATGCGTGTGGTGATCGAACTGACACGCACCGCCGATCCGCGCGCGGTTCTGGACGACCTCTTCAAGCTGACACCGATGCAGCAGACCTTTGGTGTCTCGCTGCTGGCCCTCGTCGATGGTGAGCCGCGCCTCTTGTCGCTCAAGAAGATGCTGCTGTACTACATCGAACACCGGCGCGAGATCATTCGCCGGCGCAGCGAGTTCGATCTGGCCCGCGCCCGCGCGCGGGCACACATCGTCGAAGGGCTGCTGGTAGCTCTCCACAACCTCGACGAGGTCATTGCCATCATCCGCCGCTCGCGTACGGCCGAGACAGCACGCCAGAACCTGGAAAAACGGTTCGACCTGACCGAAATCCAGGCGCAGGCCATTCTCGACATGCCGCTCAAACGCCTGGCGCAGCTCGAACGCAAGAAGCTGGAAGACGAACACCGCGACCTGCTGCGCCTGATTGCGGACCTCGAAACCCTGCTGGCCTCCGAGAATAAGATGCTGCAGCTCATCCAGCAGGAGCTGCGCGACCTCAAGGCCGTCTACGGCGATGCCCGGCGTACGCTGATCGTCGACCGCCAGGGTGGCACGTTGACGGCGCACGACCTGCTGCCCGATCAGGACGTGTGGGTCACCGTGGGCAGTGAAGGCGCATGTACACGGCGACGCCTGGACGCCATCGACGCACTTTCCCTGGCAGAGATCGCGCCAAACGCCGATGTGGGCCTGTTGGCGAGCAATACGCGCCAGTGGCTGGCGCTGTTCACCCGCGATGGCCGCGCAATCCGCGTCGGGATCCACCAGCTGAGCGAAACCAACGGTCATTGGGCCGATTTGGGTGGGCTCACGCGGCGCGATCGGGTCGTGGCCGCCGTGGCGTTGCCGCGGCACCCACCTGATGACAGCAGCCTGCACCTGGTGATGGTCACCCGCGGTGGCAAGGCCAAACGTGTCACCCTGGCCGATTTCGTGGACGGGGTCAGCACCGAGCCGGTGGTGGTGTTCAATGTGGACGATAAAGATGAGCTTGCCTGGGCCTGGCTGGCCGAGCCGGCCCAGGATACCATACTGTTGACCCGGCGCGGCCAGGCCATTCGGTTCAAGCAGGACGAGGTGCGCGCCATGGGTCTGCCCGCCGGCGGTGTCAACGCGGTCCGCCTGGGCACCAAGGACCATGTGATCGCGGCCATGGCGGTGACGGCCGCCGCTGAACTGCTGACGGTGTCCGAAAATGGATTCGCCAAACGCAGCGCGCTGGACGATTTTCCGGTACAGGGCCGCGCCGGTGGTGGCGTCATGGCGCACAGCCTGAACGCACGCACCGGGCTGTTGGCGTTGGCTGCACCCGTGACCGCACCCACCCTCACGGCGGTGCTGGCGACGTCCGGCGACGTGAAACTGCTGCGTGCCGCCGACACACCGCTGGCCAACCGCGCCGCGCAGGGCAAGGCAGCTTTGCAGGTAGGTCGCAGCAGCACCCTGCGGACCCTCGTAGCGTGGACCCCATCCGAGGACGCAGAAACAACCCCGGCCTCGGCACCAGCCCCACGCAAACCACCGCCTGCGCCGGGCGGATCGCGACGCACCAGCACAACCGCTGCCGCCGCGACCAAAGCCCCGTCAGCAACCACGACGCCGACTGGGAAGACCAAAGCGTCCACTGCGGCACTGGCCAAGACCGCCGCCGGAGGACGGGCAGCATCCGGCAAACCTGCCGCCGCGGTTGCGCCCGCGACACCTGCGCAACCGCCTAAACCCGCCACGACATCGCCTCCGGCCAAGACGTCCAGGACTACGAAAACCACCTCGGCCGCCCAACCGGCAACCCCGGCCCCCGCTGCGCCGCGCGCGACTGGCAAGGCCAAATCCGCCGCAACGAGCGGCAGCGCTGACCCCCCGCGCCCAGCCGAGTCGCCGCGCGTCGTGGAACAGGCGGCTGCAGCTCCGACGATATCCACCACAACGAAAAAAACGACGGCCGCCCGCAAATCTACCGCGGTCCCAGCCGTGCCGAATCCAGCACCGGCCTCAGCCGAAGCGCCGCCTGGCACCGGGGGCAAAACGCGCCGTGGCACCTCGGCCAAGGTAGCCGCTGCCCCCGAACCAGTCAGCCCGCCGGCGGTAGCCACTACCCCAGCCAAACGCGGCAAGTCCACGCGCACGCCGCCGTCGATTGAGGTCGGTGCGCCTGCTGCCGCGCCCGAGTCACCCCAGGTAGAGCAGCCGAAGAAAAAGAAGGGCACAGCCGCAGCCGCGCAAGTGCCCGCCGAGAGCTCCCCGCCGGTCAAATCGAAGTCCCGCACGGCGGCAACCCCCGGTACGGTCACGGTCCCACCCACCGCCAAGGTCACGCCGCGTGCGGCGGCGGCGTCACCACCGCCCACGTCCGGTCAACCTGCGGCCAAAGCTCGGCGCAGCGCATCACGCCCGGCGGTCGACACGACCACTGTCACCCAGCCGCCGCTGCTGCCGGTGGAGCCGCCGGCACCCGCCGCTGCGCCGTCGAAGACCGTGACCAGGACCAAGCCTGTGGCACGCCGGCCCGCAACCTGACGGGGTGAGGGTGCCGCTGTGTCTACCATCCCTCTCCCTCGAAAAAGGGCATGCACGCTTCTTGCGGCCGGCTCAAGTCGGCCGCAAGCACGGCCACCCCCAGGTGCGAACTCCTCCGTCGGGGGGCGTAGTGCCGCACCCCCAGGTGCGGCACGCCTCACAGCCAAGTTTACTGAAGAAAGCAGGAGACCGTTGGCCTGACGAGCAGCTTTGTGGTGCCGTATGTCTCAGGGCTGCTGCAGACGCATGCTCTGAGTCGACAAGATATGGGCCCGGGCACCGCAGTTGTCGTTGAGTCTTGTGAAGCGCAGTGAGTTACCGTTCACCGCAAACCGATAGATACCCTGCACCCCTTCCTCGGCGCTGCACGCGGCAAACCCTTCGACATCGGTGAAGACAACCTGGTCGCCTGTGATTGCGTACGTGCCAAGCACACCCTCCATGCCGGGATTGCCCGCATCCAGGTTGGACCGGTCGGTACCAAACCACACAATGCGATACGAATCATCGGCATCCAGGCGCACCGCGTAGTAGCCACCATCGACCCCAAGTGAAGGGTTGGCGTTGATGCGCGCGAGGTACTTACCCGGCGGGATGGGTCGTTTGTCCACCACGGGTGCGGCGGCCGTTGGCTGGCTCACCGTGCTGGTGACCGTCGTCGTGAGGCCGCCGCTGGCGATGATGGTTGGTTTGACTGTGGCCAGGGTCTGTTCTGCTTGAGGCGACTCAGTCTGCACGGGTGCCGGCGCCGTGTTTTTCACGGCTGGCGTGACAGCCGGCAGCGTGGGTGTCACTGCCTGGCAGCCGACAAACAACAAAACCATCAACACGATGGCCGCAAGAACAAGAAGGTGTCGCATGAGTTTGGCTCCTTGAGTAGCTGATTGGCACGTTGCATGCCGCCAGTTTACCCTGGGCCGCTGCTCATGTTCCAGGCCAAATAATGCTCATTCGGTGTTTGATTGAAGGAATGAGGTTGGGGGTTAGGGGCTGGGGATTGGGGACTACTGGCCCGAGAGTTGGTAGCGGGTCACATGCACGAGGTTGAAGAGGACGTCGGCGACAGGCTGGCCCTGTGAATCCAGCCACTGGCGGTTGAGCCCGTGCGGGTCCCACAGTTCGGCTTCAGATTCCACCAGCCAGACATAACGTGCACCTTCTACCAGTGGGGCAAGTCGTGTACCGACGTCGGCTACGGTCATGTTGGCCGTTTCTGGTGCGTAGGGGGTTTCGCGCCAGGGATAGTCCCACCCCGCATAGTAGGCATAGGCAATCCGATTGTAGGGGTGTTGGAAAATCACGATGTCACCAGGACTGCGGTTGGTCTGCACGAAGGCGGCGGCGCTGCGCCAATCGGCCTTGAGCGGTGTGTGCACCTGACCCCACATCCCAACCAGCTGCAGGCCAACGGCAATGACGCAAGCGATCACCGCCAGGCTGCGGCTGTACCGTCCCACGGCCACCAGGCCGGCTGCGCTCAGCAAGTAGAAGGCTGGCGCGATGAAAATCAGGTAACGATCGTTGAACAAGGGGACCTGCAGGGTGATCAGGTAGAGCAAGAGCGGTGGTATCGCCAGCCACGCCAACAGCGCTGCCGTCGACCGGCGCGACGCCGCACCTTTCCCCAGGAGCAGTGCGGCCAGGATCAGAAACACCCACACCGCCGTGAAGCCAAGGCTGGGTGTGGGCCGGATACCACGTCCCAGGGCAGCCAGCAGGATGGCACTCATTCGCCCCAGCGGCACGAAGTCGAACCCAGGCTCGAAGTTGGGCGAGGTCAGCAGGCGCACCTGCCACCACACCAGCGGCAGGTAGGGCAGGGTGAAGCAGGCCAGGCTGGCAAGGGCACCCACCCCGTGGCGGCGGGTTTGTGGCCAGCCCAAAAAAAACAAGAACGCGTGCACCGGCAGCATCAACACCAGCAGCACGTGCGTGTAGAAGCCGAGGCTGGTGATCACGACGTACGCCAGCCAGCGGCCGGCGGGATGGCGGGCGTCTGGTGTCGATGCCCACAGCAGGGCAGCCAGTGATGCCAGGGCCATCACCACGACCAGGGCGTACATCTTGCCTTCCTGGCTGTACCAGACCAGGTAGGGCGAAAGTGCCACGAACAGGGTGCCCAGCCCGGCGCTGACACCCACCGACGACGCCGGGGTGCTGGCGACGTCCTGGACTGCCGGGCGTTGGCCAAAAAAGCGGAACAAACGCCGTGCCACCACCCAGGTCAGCGGAATGGCCAGTGTACCCAGGAGGACCGATGGGTAACGGAGCGAGAATTCACTCTGCCCGAAGACCTGCAGCCAGGGGCGAAGTAATAAAAAATAGAGCGGCCCGTTTTCGCCCGGTTCGCGGAACGTCTCGAGCAGGGCGGGCAGCGTCCGCGTGGCGAAGCGGATGGCATCGACTTCGTCGCGCCACAGGCTCTGTGACGTGAGGCCCCACACGCGCAGCGCATACCCCAGGAGCATGGTGGCGAAGAGCGGCCACACCCTACCACGATCGATGCGCAGCAGCTGCTTGATACGCAGGGTCACCTGGCCCGCCACGGTCGTTCAGCGCAGTTTGCTGCGGCGGTGCAGCCAAAGGAATGCGGCGCCCGCCAACAACAGCAGCATCAAACCGCATCCCATCCAGACGTACGTCAGGGCGGCAATGACGGTCTGGCCAAAAAGCCGGGCCTCGGCAGCCGGATCGGTGGCTTGTGGACCCGGGGCCGCGACGCTGCCCGCCTCTGGTTTTGGCAGTAGGGGCAGCGCATCGGGTACGGCCGGCATCTCTTCCCGCGGCGGTTCGAGCAGCGTCGAGAGACTGCCTGTCAGCTCACCAGACGGGTCGGGTATCGTCACGGTGGTGATACCCTGGTCGGGCGGCGGCGTCGACGGGAGGTTGGGATCCACGACCGGCGTTGGTGTGGGAAACAGATTGGGATCGAACGTGGGTGTGGCAGTCGGAAACCCACCGGGATCGACGGTCGGCGCGAGCGTGGGTAAACTGGTTGGTGTGGAGGTCGGCCGAACCGGTGACGACTGGAACGCCAGCGGAATGGCTTCGGCGCCTAACTCGTGCAGTGTGACTGCCAGCACCACGAAAAAAAGGGCCAGTGCAATCTGGCTCAGACTCCTGGTTAGCCTGGTACGGTTTGGGGGCACACGCCACGCCCGGATCAATCGGCGAATCACTGTTTCTCTGTTATTCACGCAGGTCTCCCTGGGCGGGAGCTCATGACCGCCATGTCCGAACGGGACGGCATCTGGCCAGCTCACTGGTATTATACCAGCCCAGACCACAACGCCCTAATTCAATCACGTATTCCTGAACTGCGCTCGGTTCCGACTCACGGGCCGATCGTATACGCACGCCAGGCCTGCTCGAACTGCCGGAAATCCAGACCCAGGGCGTCCAACGTCACGTTGGGATTGACCGTTTCGTCGAGGCTGCGCAGCAGCAGCGGAATGCGGCCGGGGTCGGTGGTGTCGGCGAGGAAGGACACCATGCTGTGGGCTTCAGCCAGGGCCAGAGCAGTGCGCCTCAGGCTGCCGTACGAGTAGGGCGGCCACAGCGACGAGAGCGGCATGAGCTCATTACGAGATGATGCCTCGTGCAGGCGTGCCCGCAGACCCGGCACGGTCGTATTGTCTGGCAGCAAACGATCCAGCTGCCAATACACGACACCTTGCATGACGACCCAGTTCGGCCCAATCGTGGGTTCGGGCACACGGCTGCCAATTTTGATGCCCGACTTCTCCAGGGCCAGGCGCAGGATGATGCTGTAGGCCGCTTTTTGACTGAACTCGATGGGCAGTTCACCATCGTTGCGGATACCAGTCAGCTGGGGAGATGCCAGGTGAACTTCACCCGCTGTGATCAGCGGCGAATTCGGCTGCGGCTCAGGGTCGATGTAGAAGGTGAGCCGCGGGCTGGCACCAACGTTGAACTCCAAGGCGGTGCGGCTGTACACATCTTCGGCCACTTGACTCAACTTTTGCACCAGGGCTTCGTCGCGCGCGCGGTAGACGAAGCGGATATTGCGCGTCTCCAGGCTCTTTTCCTCACCCCAGAAGGACAGGTCCGGCGCAGTGCGCCGCCACTGGCCGTTGACCAGGCG
Organism: uncultured Anaerolineae bacterium; assembly: GCA_964443225.1. GTDB lineage: Bacteria > Chloroflexota > Anaerolineae > SSC4 > Amarolineaceae > SSC4. Next base: position 43,566 of record CAYUCC010000032.1, on the reverse strand, counting down.
GTAGAACTGCATACGCTGGTAGGGCGTGCCGCTCTGCTCGAAGCCGACCGTGGCCCAGGCAATCTCGTTGAGCAGGACGAAGTTGTCCAGCGAGAGTTCGGTGGGTGCGTTGGTAATCTCGCGCGCTTCCAGCTCGTACCGTTGAATCTCCTGCCAGGCCTCACTGTCATCTTGCAGCGAGAGGAAGATCTCTTCATCGCCTGTGGCCAGGGCCCTGGCTTCGGCGCTGATCACCGCCTGTAAATCGGCGCGCGCCATGGCCTGGTTGCGTTGTGCCACGTAGTAGATAATGCCGCCGCTGATGAGGGTGCCGATCAGAACCCCAAGCCCCAGGTAGCCCACGGTACGCAGCAGCCCACCGTCCGACATGCGCCAGGTGGCGATGGTGCGTCCCTTGGGTTTGCGCACTGGGGCGGTGGGGGGTGATGCCGGCTGGCCAGGGTGCTCACGCCATTCCGCCGTGTCGTCCTCGTGATGCCAGCGCTCATCCTCTGCGTCGTGCCAGTCGAATTCGATGCCCATGCATCCAGCCTCGGTTAGTAGTCTATCGACGATTCAGCTGCCGGTCGTACCAGGGATACGTCGCCGGCCCAAATCGTATGGGTGATACCATCACTGGTGCGCAGCAAGAGTGCGCCGTCGGGATCGACCCCTTCCGCCGTACCGGTCAGCACACCGTGGATCAAATTGACCCGGACGGGTTCACCTATTCCAACCAGGCGTGCGGCCCAGGCCGATGCGGGTGATTCGCCGTTCTGTAAGGCCACGTAGTGCGTCTCGATGCGCTGCAGCACGGCCTGTAAGAGAGGCACACGATCCACCGGGTGACCCAATGCCATGGCCAGGCTGGTCGCCGTGGTCGCCAGTTCGTCGGCGGGGGCAAACCAGACGTTGGCATTGAGACCCAAACCGACGATGGCATAGACCAGACGATCCCCATCCAGGAAAGTTTCAGTCAACAGACCGGCCAGCTTTTTGCGGGCGACGAAGAGGTCGTTCGGCCATTTGAGCTGCACCGTCAGGCCAGTTTGGGCCTCGATCGCCTCAGCGGCGCCCAGGCCAACGCACATCGTCAGGCGCGACGCCTGCACTGCAGCGAGGTTGGGGCGAAACAGTATCGACATCAGCAGGCTCGAACCAAACGGAGCCAGCCATCTGCGCCCCAGGCGCCCCTTGCCCGCCTGTTGTTCGTCGGCCAGGATCACCAGGCCCTCGGCGGCACCCGCCCGGGCCGCCGTATGCGCCAGATGTTGGGTCGACTCGACCACCGGGTAGTAGACGACCGGATGTCCCAGGAGGCGTGTGGCCGGTGTCCAGGGTCGATCGGTGCGCATCACTTCGCTGAACTCGCTGTGCTGGTCTGCCATATGCGATAAGATACACCCATCCGGCGATGGGGTTAAGCAAGATAGCTTCCGGTGCCGGGTAAAAAACCTGGGAGTTGGTGAATGGTGACCACCACTCCCCAACTCCCAGGTTGTGTCTGCTGCGCCGGCGCCGGGTGTCAGTCGATCAGCGCAATGGCCTCGATCTCCACCAGTGCGCCGGCCGGCAGGGCTGCCGCCTGGATGGTCGACCTGGCCGGTCGATGGGCCGAAAAGACCGACCCATAAATGGCGTTGAAGACCTTGAAGTCGGCCAGGTCAGCCAGGTAACAGGTCGTTTTGACCACGTTGTCGAGGCTGCTGCCGGCGGCTTCCAGGATGCCCGCCAGGTTCATCAGGATTTGCTCCACCTGGGCCTCGAGCCCTTCTACCAGATCACCGGTGGCTGGGTCGATACCCAACTGGCCGGCGGTGTAGACGAAATCGCCAGCGCGAACTGCCTGCGAATAGGGGCCAATGGCAGCGGGTGCCGCGGTCGTTGTAATGATTTCTCGTAGCACGGTTTTACCTCACTCGATCTTTGATACAGCGGATGTTATTCTTCTGCCAGCTGTTTTTCCAACAGCTGACGTGCAATCGTCTGGTTAGCCTTGCCGCGGGTGGCACGCATGACCTGACCGATGAAGAAGTTCAGCAGGTTCGTCGCACCGGCGCGGTAGCGGGCGGCTTCCTGGGGGTTGGCGGTAACGACCTCACGCACGACGTCGGCCAGGGCATCGGCATCGCTGACCTGGGCCAGACCATCGACCTCGACGATGGCACGGGCCGCTTTGCCCGTTTCGACCATTGTCGCCAGGACACGCTGGCCGATGTTGCGGTTGATTGTGCCGCTGTCGACCAGCCGCAGCAGCTCGGCGAGCGCCGCGGGTGTAATTTTTGTCGTCTCGACGTCCTGACCCGAGGCGTACAACAGGCCAAAGAGTGGGCCGGTTACCCAGTTGTTGACCTCGCGCGCCGAACCGCCATAGGCCGCCACGACGGCTTCGAAATAGTCTGCCACGGCAGGATCGGCGGCCAGGGTTGCCGCATCGGCGGGCCCAATCCCGTACTGCTCGCTGAAACGGGCCTGTTTGGCGTCAGGCAGCTCGGGCAGTGTCGCCTGAATCGCCTCCACCATCTCGCGCGTCACGTGCAGCGGGGGCAGGTCCGGTTCGGGGAAATAGCGGTAGTCGTGGGCCGATTCTTTGGTGCGCTGAACGAACGTGCGCCCCTCGCTTTCGTTCCAGCCCATGGTGACCTGTTCGACCTGGCCGCCCGCCTCGATGACACGGATGTGCCGTTTCACCTCGTACTCGACCGAACCACGGACAGCACGGAACGAGTTGAGATTTTTGATTTCGACTTTGACGCCGTACTCACCGCGTGCCGCCTGTTCTGGCGTGCGCACCGATACGTTGGCTTCGCAGCGCATGGCGCCCTTTTCCATATCGCCGCTGCTGGCCTCGATGTAACGCAGAATCGTGCGCAGCTTGGTCAGATAGTCGTACACTTCCTGGGGACTGGTCAGGTCGGCTTCGGTGACGATCTCCAGCAGCGGCACACCCGAGCGGTTGAAGTCGAGCAGGCTGTACGATTCGCCATCCCGCGTCACGTGAACTGATTTGCCTGTGTCCTCTTCCAGGTGGGCACGGCGCAGCCGGATCATTTTGGCGTCGCCGTCATCGCCCGTGATGAAGAGGTAGCCACCGGTACACAGCGGCAGCTCGTACTGGCTGATCTGATAGCCTTTGGGCAGATCGGGATACGTGTAATTCTTGCGCGCAAAAACGGCTGTGGGTTCCACGTCACTGTTGAGCGCCAGACCGGTGCGGATGGTTTGTTCGACCGCCTGGCGATTGATGACCGGAAGCACGCCCGGCATGCCCAGGCAGATCGGGCAAACGTGACTGTTGGGTGCCGCACCGAAGATCTGGGCGTCACAGCCGCAGAACATCTTTGAGGACGTCTGCAATTGGGCGTGTACTTCGATTCCAATCACGGTCTGATAATCTGTCATACTCGATCCATTGCGTGTGTCAGGTTGCATGAAGCACGTTATTATACCACAGATTACAACTCCGCCAATACCTCACCCAGGTGCGGTGTGCGGTAGCCGCCCAGACTCTCGACGGCGGTACGAAACGCTGCGCTGCGCAGGACGGTCCACAGCGGCTGCAGGAGCTCGCCGTCGTAGAACGCACGCGGCACTACCAGGTCGTACCGCTCCTCGTCTAACGCAATGAAGTCGAGGTCGAGCGCACGGGCAGCCGCCAGGATGCCGAGTGTGCAGTCGGCTGCCCCACTCTTGACAGCGGCGGCGACGGCGAGGTGCGTGAACTCCTGCCGGTCATACCCTTCGATCTGGCGCGGGTCGATGCCCAGCTGGCGCAGGCGGTAGTCGAGCAGCACCCGCGTGCCGGCACCGCGCTGCCGGTTGACGAAAACCACGCCGCGACGCACCAGGTCGTGCAGTGTCTGGATCTGCTGCGGATTGCCGCGCGGTACGATCAGACCCTGCGTGCGTTCGACGAAACCAAGCAGCACCATCGGCTGCCCCGGCAGCAGCCTGCGGATGAAGTCGGTGTTGTAGTCACCGGTCGTTTCGTCCAGCAGATGCGAGCCCGCCAGGTGCGCTTCGCCGCGCCCAAGCGCCAGCAATCCACCGTAGGAACCGACATTCGACGACGCCAGGGTCAGATGGGGAAATTGGCGCCGCAGGTAATCGGCCAGGACGTCCAACGTCAGGTCGTGGCTGCCAATCGACACGATGGTATTGGCGATCGCCGCTGGGTCACGCCACAGATCGACGGGAACCGTTGCGCCCGCAGGGAAACCCTCACTGAAGCGCGGCACGCGCACGATACCATCGGCTTTGACGAGCGACATGATGACCCCCGCGCCGCGCGCCAGCGGTGTGGCGACCACCTGTTCGCCCACCTGGCCGACCGTGACCCGCATGAATTCATCTTCGCCCATGGGCGACAGTACTTTGCGGGTCAGCCTGGCCGTCAGGGTGGGGCGCTGCGGGGGAAGGGTACCCTGCCAGCGGGCCAGGAGCGGTTTGACGAGCAAATCGAACGTGATCACGGCGCTGGCCGGGTAGCCGGGGATGCCAACGACCGGTTTGCCCTGGGCCACACCGAGGATGACCGGGTGTCCGGGGCGTATGGCGATGCCGTGCACCTGCACCTCGCCCAGGGCGCGCAGCACGTCAGCGGTGAAGTCACGCGAACCAGCGGACGAGCCGGCGTTGACGACGACCAGGTCGTACGTCTCCAGGGCCTGACCGACCGCCGCCTCGATTCGTTCGTAGTCGTCGGGCACGGCGGGTAGACGGGTGGCCACCGCCCCCCACGACTGTGCCATGGCGGCCAGCACGATCGAGTTGTATTCGATGACGTTGCCCGGTTGAGGTTCGGTACCGGGGGCAATCAGCTCGCTGCCGGTGGGTTGAATGGCGACCCGTGGTTGGCGGCGGACCATCAGCCTGCTGTGCCCGCTGCCCGCTGCCGCTCCCAGGTCCTGCGGGCGCAGGCGGTGATTGGCGGGCAGCACCAGTTCGCCAGCGACCATATCTTCGCCCATGGGACGGACATGCTGCCAGGGGGCCACAGCGGCCAGTATCTCGATTTGAGGACCGGCACCGGTCGCGGCCGGCGTGTCATCCAGAACGTGCACGTCTTCGATCATGATGACGGCATCGAAGCCGGACGGAATGGCGTGACCGGTATCGACGTAAACCGCCTCGGCGGGGACATTAAGGCGCCGTGGTGTGGTTTCGGTCGCGCCGCGCGTGGTGGCGGCGTGCACGGCGTAACCGTCCATCGCCGCCGCATGGTAGTGGGGCGAGGAGATCACCGCCCAGACCGGTTCTGCCGTCACGCGGTCGAGGGCCTGATCGATCGCGATCCATTCGCCGCGCAGCGGTTGGTCGGCGCCTATCCGTGCCAGCGCTGCCCACCAACGTGCCACCGCATCGTCGAGGCCAATATCGTCGAGGTAGATGTTACGCACCACAGTGAGTTCCTTCACCCATCACGTTATCAGAGGCTGGGCAACCGCCTGGGCCACGCCGAGCTCGTGCAGGAAGCGGTTGCGCAGGTGTTGCTCCAGGCGCTCTGGCTGCTCACCCAGGGGAACGCGACCACCCGCCATGTGCGCGTGACCGCCGGCGCCGCCCAGGTCACCCACCACCTGCTGCACCATGCGTGCCGCGTTGGCCTGCGGCAGGGACGTGCGCACGGCCAGCACGACGTGATCCCCGTAACGCCCCATGCAGATGACCCAATCGGCGTTGTCCAGGCGCGACAGGACGTCGGCCATCTCGGCTGCCATGTCGGGTCGCGTCATGTTACCCAGACTGGCCAGCACCACGTTGTCGTAGAGCACGGTACGCGCCAGGGCATCGTCCAACACTTGAAAGAACGCCCGCGGCACGCGCGCATGTTCGATGGCGGCCAGCAGGTTACGGTCAACCAAAGGCAGCAGGATCATGTAGGCCCAGGCATCGCAGTCGGTCGCGCGGCGGGCCAGGCCACGGGTGTCGGTTTTGATCCCGTAGAAAAGGGCAGTAGCCAGGTCAGGGCTGGGTGACCGGCTGGCTGCCACCAGGTATTCGGTGACCAGCGTCGACGTGGCGCCGTACGCAGAACGAACATCGCGGTAGGGCGCGGGCCGCCGTGCGGGCAGGCGCTGATGGTGATCGAACACGGCCACGGCTGGCACATGGGCGGGCAGGGCGTGATTGGTAGCCTGTTCCTGAGTATCGACCAGGATGGCGCCGCGGACCGGTCCCCAGTCCAGGCGGTCGACGTGCGTCAGATCGATCTCGAGCTGGTGGACGAGGGCGCGATTTTCGGCCCGCCCAATGATGCCCCCGTAGACCAGGCGGGCCGTGACGCCCAATTCGGCTGCCAGCAGGGTTTGAATACCCCAGGCACTGGCGACCGCATCGGGATCGGGGTCGTTGTGGGTCAGGATGACGAGGTTTTCCACCGCTGCGCAGGCGCGCAGGAGACGCCACACCCGCTGCTGGCCTCTTGCGACGTTGAACTGCGGAAAGAGGCGCGTGCCAAAGGGCATGGCGGTGTCCAGCGGATCTTGACCCGACGGCACGGTCGATGGATCGGTAGTCAACGCCGTTACACCTGTTCTATGCGTAGAGGGATACGTGCACCCATTCGCCTTCGTCGATTCCGGTGCTGTCGAGCGGGATTTTGACCATACCCATGGCGTGGATCAGGGTATAGATCAGGTTGGATTTGCCCAAGACCGGCAGTGCCCACTGTTCACCGTCGCGCCAGGCGAGACGTACGGGCACGTAATCCTCGCGCCCGCTCACCGAAGCCAGTGGCCGCGCCAGCCGCGCCATGGCCGTACGGGGTGGTGGTACCACTTCCCCTTGCAGCGCACGCAGCGTCGGGGCCACGACCAGGTCGAAAATCACCATGGCGCTGACGGGGTTGCCCGGCAGCCCAAAGACCGGCTTACCGCCACAAACCGCCAGAATAGTCGGTTTGCCCGGCCGCACACTCAGCCCATGCACCAGGATCCCCGGCTCACCGAGAGTACGAATGACGTCGGCGGTCATGTCGCGTACACTGACCGAACTCCCGGCCGAAATTACGAGCACGTCCGCCGTCGCGATGCCTTGCTGTGCCAGGGCCTGCAGATCGGCATAACGATCCGGCGCAATGCCGAGCAGCTGTGGGACACCGCCCGCCCGTCGCGTGAGGGCGGCCAGTGTGTAGCTGTTGATGTCACGTACCTGGCCGGGACCGGGGGACACGTCGGGCGGCACGACTTCGTCGCCCTGCGAAAGGATGGCGACACGCGGTGCCACAGCCACCGCAACCCGCGTGAGGCCCAGGGCGAGCAGCCCGCCAAGGTCCTGCGGGCGCAGGCGCCGGCCGGCGGACAGCACCGTCTCACCGCGGCGGATATCTTCGCCAGGCTGGATCACATTCTGGCCAACCGCAACCGCTCGCAAAACCTCGATCTCATACGGGAACCCGGTTGGCGGCGATGCATCGTGCAGGCCACCGGCCCGTACGATTTCGGTGTGTTCGAGCATTACCACGGCATCGGCGCCGGCGGGGATCATGCCGCCTGTGTGCACGACGGCGCATTCACCCGCTTGCAGCGACAGGGCGGCGGCCTGACCCATGGGCACCTCGCCCACGACGGTGAGCAAGGCGGGCAGGCTGGCCGATGCGCCGTAGGAGTCGTGGGCCGCAATCGCAAAGCCGTCCACCGTGGCGCGCGCAAAACCGGGCAGTTCGTGAGAGGCAGTGAGTTCTTCCGCCAGCACCCGATCGAGCGCTTCGACGACGTCGACCGTTTCGGTCTGCCGCGCCGGCCGCAGGTGCTGGCGGAAGGTGTGCCACGCATCCGGTGGTGTCTGGACGGTGAACAGTTCAGGCATGCCGTACACTCATGCCGTGACGCCTACCGATTGGCAATCGCCGGGCCGAGCCACAGCGTGATGACGACGATGGTACCCACCAGAAGGAGGAGCAATACGGCGGGCAGAATCACCGCCAGGATGGCGCGACTCCACTGCACGTCCTCGCCGACCACCATACCGTCGGCACCCACCTGCTCGCTCACCCAACCCTGGGCCACGGCTGTACCCTTCGTGTAGACCACCCAACCCCACAGCGCGCCCACGAGCCCCAACAGCGGTCCCACGCACGGCAAGGGCGATAGGATGCTCAACATATTCGGTACGCTGAAGAGGGCGGTAGCGGCCAGAAAACCGCGCAGACCACCGGTGCCGCCCAGAAACAGCCGCGCAAAGAGCAGAACCCACAGCGAGTAGGTGAGCCAGGCGCCCAGGCGGGCAAACGGTGTCGACAGCCAGGCGCCCAGGACCTCCAGGATGTGCGGGATGGGCTGGGGCAGGGTGGTGGGCAAGGCCATGATGCTGCGCGCAATTTCGAATCCATCTTCGATTTGATTCAGGATGAACTCGTAAAGCGCAACCGGTACATCCTGCCCAAACTGGTTTGACATCTCGTAACTTTGCCGAATGCTGTCGAGTGCTGCATCCATCTCGTTGGCCGGGTTGCGCACGGCACCCCAGAGGAATACGATGCTGTTGGCGATGAGGGTGGCAACGATGAGCAGGAAGATGGCGGTTCGGAAACCGTTTTTGCTGTCACGGAAATAGACAAATACGGGCGTCTTGAGCAGGAAAATATCGCGCACGACGTGGAGCCAGTTGGTCCGGCCTGGCTGCGACTCCGTCAGACTGGCCTGGTTGAATTCAGTGGTCATTGTGCAAATCCCTCCGCTAAGAAGGCTGCAATGGCGCTGCCCAACAACGCCGAAACACTCACGGCCAGTATGAAGCCCAAAAGGGCCATGAGGACGACAGGGAGGAGCGTGGCTGCCAGGGCGCGGCCCCAACTGAGCTGGTGCGCCGTTTTGAGTGCCGTGTAGCGGCAGAGCAGTGTCCAGGTGCCCACCACGCCCCCGACCACGACGTTGGGGAAGATCATGACCAGGTTGAACAGCTGTGGCGTGACGGCAAAAGCCGTGGTACCGAGGGTTTCGTTGAGAGAGGCCTTGCCGCCGAGCAGCCGTGCAAACAGGTGCGCAAACACCCCGTAAATCAGCCAGCCGATGATGATGGAGAGCGGCAGCAGGATGATGTTCATGGCGGCGGTAGCGGGGTTGGGAAAGACCAGGTTGGCCACGGCTTGCCAGATCAGGTCGAAAGTCTGGCGGAATTGATTGATGGCTTCCGGTCCGCTGAACATCTCCATTTGTTCATACCAGTCCATGTTCTCCAGGCCCTGCAGGACTGCCGCTTGCACCGCAACCGGGTTGGGTGCAGCCAGCCCCGAGATGACGGTACCGACCAGGCCCACCACGGCGACAAGGACCGCCACGACCACGATCATAAACAGCCCCTCGACGAAGGGGTTGTTGTCCTGACGCATTTCCTCGTACACATCTGGATCGAGGAACAGGCCGCGCCAGGCCCAATTGAGTATACGTTTCATGTGTTTGGTTTCCTCCTCAAAGAGCACGAAGCAGACGACAATAACGGGAAAATGGAGGGTCGCACCGTGAGCAGGTGCAGCACTCACCCAGTATACCACACGGTGTGATGATGTGCAACGCGCCTACAGCCATTCGGGATGGGAACGCAGGTCATAGCCGGCCCGCAGATTGTAGATTGCACGCTCGACACCGATGAAGGCGAGCTCGAAGAAGAACGGGTGCGTGAGGTCGGAGGGATCACGCAGGCTGGTCGCCAGGTGACGGGCCAATGCGGCAGTTGCCAGGTCACCCGCCAGGGCAAGCCAGCTCACCATCATCTGCAGGCGTCGCCGGTAGATCACCACACTGGTTTCGTTGAAATGGGTGATTACGAGCTGCAGGAGGATTTCGTCCAGCGGCGGTGATGTGTTGGGATAAGCACGCATGACCTGCTCGGCGGCGTCGTACACGGCGATACTGTGCAGGAACCAGGTCGAAAACGCCCGCTGCGCCAGCAAGGTGGCCGATTGGTGGCGCAGACTGGCCACGGCCAGGTCTGATTGCATCGGCGGAATATCAGGTAGGGGCGGAAGCTGCGGCGGAACGAACTGCCAGATCACCTGGTTGAGCAGACGGTAGTCATGCGGAGGTGGGGTGTGACTGTCGAAGTTACGTTGGGCGGCCGTGCTGATGAGAATGCGGCCATAATCGAACGGCGCTTCGAGCAGGGTCAAGGGCTGGTCGCTGTGTGGAATCAACAGCTGGCCCAGGGCCCCCATCGTGAGAGATGCCGGAATGCGTACGTCGGGCATGGTCGCATTGGCAAAACATCGGCGAATCCCCACGTCGTCGCTGACGACGATACCGACGAAATCGACTTCGTTGGGTTTGTACAACGTGCCGGCGGGCAGGGGTGCGGGTGCCACGAACCAGATGGCGTAGTTGCCATGACCATCCATGCCGCTGACAAGGGCACGCCAGCCAGGAGGCACGTCGGGGAGGGTCTGGTTTGGCACGCCGCTCAGCTGAAGCTTGCGCAGATTGCGCTCCACCTGGGGCAGCACCAGCGGTGATACCGCCGGACGTAGAAGCTGCAGCGTGTGTATCGCTTGTGGCAGGCGTACGCGCCCCAGGGCCTCCACCGCATTGACGGCCACGACGTCGCGGGGGTCCTGGGCCAGGAGGTGCAGGAGGTCCAGGCGCTGGACCGGTTCCAACCCCTTCATGGCGTCGATGAGGTCGATGGCCACTTCGAGCGGCTGGGCTTCAAGCTGTTTCAGGTAGTCCAGATAGACAAACGGTGATTCCTGGGCGGCGGCCAGGACCTCGTGCAGCGAGTTGAGCATCAGGGCTTGGGGATCGGCCAGGTGGGCGTACAGCGTCTCATCCGGTGGCTGCTGCAGGAATCGTTCGAGCAGTGTGATTGCGGTGACCCGCGCCTGGTCAGTGCGCTGCCGGTCCAGGGCGGCGGCACGCAGCGCATCGACGAGCACCTGCGGGCGGCTTTCGTAGAGATGAACCGCAATCCAGCCCAGGCCGGTGCGCACCTGTGCGTTGGCGGTATCGAGCATCGCCATGACGGCGGGCAGCACCTGGTCTCCCTGGCGCGCAATACGCCGTGCCTGGGTGCGCAGCTCGTTTTCACCCTCCACCTGGGCGAGCCCGCGGATGGCATTTTCGATGGCGCGCCGGTCGCGCAGCGTCGTGATGATACGCGTCTTGTCCTGAGTCATGGTGAACCTGATTGTACCACGACTGCCAGGGGCGATCAAGCCGCGGTGGGCTGCTGAGGTCGGTACGCCGTGCAGTCGATCTCGACGGCGGCATCCAGGGCAAAGGCACCGCGGCCGACGGTGATGCGCGCCGGTGGATTGGTGCCCATGACAGCCAGGTAGGCCGCGTTCATCTCGGGAAATGTGGTAATGTCGGCCAGGAATACGTTGACTTTGACAATGTCGTTCAGCGTAGCACCGCAGGCGTGCAGAATAGTTTCGATGTGACGCAGCGCCTGGGTGGTCTGCGGCCCCGTGCCACCGTCGACCAGCGTCATGGTGCCCGGCCGCGTGCCCAGGGTGCCCGAAACGAAAATGAAATCACCCGCCACCACGGCATGGCAAAACGCCGGTAGGCGGGCCAGATCAGGAACGATAATCTTGGTCACTGGCATGTTTTACTCCTTACTCCCCATTTTCCCCTTTCACCCCTCTCCATCTATAATACCACTAACTGATCAACCGAACATCATCGCACAGTGTGCCTCACCTGTCAGGAGTCAACGCAAGATGCAAGATTTCGAGAAACTCGGTGTCTTTTACCTGGGCCGCGAGTATGACCTGGCGGCGAAACAGCTCAAAGAATCCCTCCTCCTCTACGACAGCAAAGACCTGGTGACGCATGCCGTCGTCGTCGGCATGACCGGCAGTGGCAAGACGGGTCTCTGCGTGGGTTTGATCGAGGAGGCTGCCATCGATGCCATTCCTGCCATTTTGATCGATCCCAAAGGAGACCTGGGTAACCTGTTGTTGACGTTTCCCAATCTTCAGCCACAGGACTTCCTGCCCTGGATCAACGTGGAGGATGCGCAGAAGAAGAACCTCTCGCCCGAAGAGTTCGCTGCGCAGCAGGCCCAGCTCTGGACCAAAGGCCTGGGCGATTGGGGGCAGGACGGCGCTCGTATCCAGCGCCTGCGCAATACCGTCGATTTTGCCATCTACACGCCCGGCAGCTCCGCCGGCATCCCGGTGTCGATCCTGGCGTCGTTTGCTGCGCCGCCGGCCGACATTCTCGACGATGGCGAGCTGCTTCAGGAGCGGATTCAGACCACCGTGACCAGCCTGTTGGGTCTGCTCAACATCGAAGCCGATCCATTGCAGAGCCGCGAGCACATTCTGCTGTCCAACATCCTGGCCTATCGCTGGCAAGCGGGTCAGAACGTCGACCTGGCGGCATTGATCCAGGACATTCAGAATCCGCCGCTCACCAAGGTCGGCGTACTCGACCTGGAATCGTTCTACCCGTCGAAAGACCGGTTTGCCCTGGTCATGTCCCTCAACAACCTTCTGGCATCGCCTGGTTTCGGTGCCTGGCTGGAAGGGGTGCCGATGGATATCAAAAATGTCCTCTACACACCCCAGGGCAAACCGCGCGTAGCGATCTTCTCCATTGCCCACCTGGGTGATGCCGAGCGTATGTTCTTCGTGTCGCTGCTGCTCAACCAGATCGTCGGCTGGATGCGTGCCCAATCGGGTACCACCAGCCTGCGGGCGCTGCTCTACATGGACGAAATCTACGGCTACCTGCCGCCGACTGCCATGCCACCCTCGAAACAACCGCTCCTGATCCTCCTGAAACAGGCGCGCGCCTTCGGCCTGGGTGTGGTGCTGGCCACCCAAAACCCGGTCGACCTGGACTACAAAGCCCTGGCCAACGCTGGCACCTGGTTCATCGGCCGGCTGCAGACCGAACGCGACAAGGCGCGTGTGTTGGATGGGCTCGAAGGTGCGGCCGCGGGCACAACCGGCGGCTTCGATCGCCAGCGTATGGAACAGACCCTGGCCGGCCTTGGCAGCCGCGTGTTTCTCATGAACAATGTGGGTGACGATGCCCCGGTCATTTTCACCACGCGCTGGGTTATGTCCTACCTGCGCGGTCCGCTCACGCGGAATCAGATCAAGAGCCTGATGGAACCGTACAAAGCGACACAGCCGGCCGTGGAGGCGCCGGTCGCTGCGCCGGTGGCTGCGGCAGCGGCGCCGGCGGCGACGGCCGCTGCCGGCGGACGCCCCTCGCTGCCCCCAGAGATCCGTCAGCTGTTCGTGCCGCTGCGCGGGCGTACCGAAGGGACGGTCTATAAACCGGTGCTGTTGGGCGCCGCCAAAGTTCATTTTGCCGACAGCAAGCTCAAAATCGACACGGTCCAGAGCGGCGTGTGGGTGACTTCGATTACGAATGACGCCGTGCCCGTTGACTGGGAAGTGGCGGACAGAATCGACCTGACGGCGAGCGACCTTGACAAAGAACCGTTGGATGGCCCCAGCTTCATCGAGCTGCCACCCGCAGCCAGTCGTGCCAGGAGTTACACCGAATGGAGCCGTGACTTCGTCGACTGGCTCTACCGCAACCAGAATCTGCCGGTGCTGCGCAGTCCGAGCACCGGTCTGATCTCCAAGGTTGGTGAGACCGAACAGGACTTCCGGATTCGTGCGCTGCAGGTGGCGCGCGAACTGCGTGACGAAGAGACTGTCGCGCTGCGCAAGCGCTACGCGACGAAACTCGACAGCCTGGAACAGAAACTGCTCAAAGCCAAACAGACGGTGGCAAAACAGGAGTCCCAGGCGCGCCAGGCCCAGATGAACACCGCCGTCTCGGTCGGTTCCACCCTCCTGGGAGCGTTGTTTGGCCGGCGTCGCGGCACCACGGCGATCAGCCAGGCCGCACGAGGCATAGGCCGGTCGATGGATGAGGGAGGCGACGTGGGCCGCGCCCAGGAGACGGTGCGTTCCGTAGAGCAGCAGATATCCGAGCTCGAGGCGGAACTGCAGCAGGAAGTTGCAGCCCTGGAGAGCAAAATCGACCCGGTGACCGAGACGTTGGATACGATCGAGGTGCGTCCGAAAAAGACAGGCATCGATCCACAGCTGGTGGCGTTGGTGTGGGCACCTTACCGGCGCGATGAATCCGGCGTGAGTGTGCCTGCGTGGTGAGTCGGGACCCAGCACGTCCAAATCTCGACGGGTTGCGGGCGTAGAGATAACAGGACGAAACGGGACAAGGAAGCGTCGGGGCGCTTGCGTTGATTTGCTTGCGAAGCTGTTGTATAATGTGAGCAAGATTCTTTTTGCCCCGCCGTGCCTTGCGCCGTTGTCCGGGTGAGTGCAGGGACATTTTGCATTTGACGAATGCCAGTCACAGGGCCAGCCCGACCGTGCGGGCGGGCATGGGGCCGGCACAGGTCCAAAGGAGAACCACATGGGTGAGAGTGTATACAAGGTCGTCGAGTTGGTAGGCACCAGCAACGAGTCATGGGAGAAGGCTGCGGCAAACGCCGTGGAAACAGCCGCCAAATCCCTGCGTGATCTACGCATTGCCGAGGTCGTTCAGCTGGATATGCACATCGAAGATGGTAAGGTCATGGCCTATCGCGCCAAGATCAAGCTGTCGTTCAAGTATCTGAGTGACGACTAAGCGTCTGCGTATCTGGCCCACACCCTGACGTTGTCACAGGGCAGGGGCTGGTTTTGGTAGTGTTCACAGCAGGCCGGTGAGAGTTTTACTTTCACCGGCCTGCTGTTGATGCCTGAGGTTATTCTTTTACAAGCCCTAAGGTATGTAGGAATCAGCGCGCGAGCCGCGCAGCATCCAGACGCCGACAATGAGCTGTCCAACGGCCAGAATGCCCACGAAGGCAATCATGGCCAGCGACCAGATATCGAACATCGCGATGCGCGCATAAGCCCGCAGGCCCAACACCGTCAAGATGGCAAACAGCGCACCCGTGAGCAGGAGCAAGCACCCAAATGCATTGGGGCGACGTTCCACCGCGACGCGGTCGAGCGGTTGCTCACCACGATCGTCGTGAGTGGCTGCGGAGAATGATGGGTCGATTGGATCTTCAGCAGGCATAGCCTCTATTCCTTCCGTGACGCGTCCACGTGCATTGTACTCTGCCAGGCCGTGGACTGTCAATCCACCCGGAGTCTATCCAAAGGGCCTGTAAAGAATAACTTCCTGCAAACTGGCCGGAATTCGCCCCTCCGAAGGCGGTAGCGGCTGCACCGTTGCCATCTTTCCAAAAAGATGGCAACGGTGCAGCCGCTACCGCCAAATTCGATCAAAAAAGCACGGGAAGTTATTCTCTTACAGGCTCTGAAACCTGCAGAAGCGGCTCATTTTCCAGGGGGTTTTGGGGTTTTCGGATAGACTCGGAGTGTGTTTGACTTGGTTGCATGATGCGTTTATACTTGGCCACACGGATCGTATTGCCATCGGCAATCGTCCGTTACACGCCCCAGACGGAGATGGTTCTTATGTTGAATATCAATCGCAAAAAAGGGGTCATTGCGATCCTCACGGGTGGCGGCGATGTTCCCGGTCTCAATCCGGCCATCCGCGCCGTCACCATTCGCGCCCTGCGGGAGGGGTACCAGGTCATTGGCCTGCGTCGCGGGTGGGCCGGTATCCTCGACATCGTACGCGAACAGGATTACAACAACTCGGACAACTTCCAGATCTTGACCGAAGAGATCGTCAACAAGGCGGGCCGCACCGGCGGCACTTTCCTTCACAGCTCGCGTACACGGCCAAGCCACGTTGGCAGAAGCAGCGTGCCACTCCACCTGCAGGACACCTATTCCGCAGACATGAATGACCTGACGCCCGAGGTGTTGAAAAACCTGGATTGGCTGGGAGTCGATTATCTGATTCCGATCGGCGGCGATGACACGTTGAGTTACGGTGTGCGTCTGTACAAAGAGGGCGTCAAGGTCGTGGCTATCCCCAAGACCATGGACAACGACGTGCCCGGCACCGATTACTGCATTGGCTTCAGCACCTGTGTCACGCGCACGATCGAAATGACCAACATCCTGCGCACATCGGCAGGTTCTCACGAGCGTTTTCTGGTGATGGAAGTGTTCGGACGGTATGCCGGTTTTACGGCCATGCTGCCGACGATGGCTGGTGCGGCCAACCGCTGTGTCATCCCCGAATACAAATTCAACGTCGAGCGCCTTACCGAGCTTCTGATCGAGGACCGCTACAAGAATCCCAGCAAGTATTCGGTGGTGCTCGTCTCCGAAGGCGCCAAATTCGACGGCGAAGAGATGGTCTACCAGAGTATGGAACGCGATGCCTACGGGCACGCCAAACTGGGCGGCATCGGTGACCTGGTATCGGCACGCCTGAAGGATCTGTCAGCCGATTTCAACAAGGGTAAGTCGATCAATGTGGTCAACCAGAAGTTGGGCTACCTGGTGCGCGGTGGTGATCCCGATGCCATCGATTCCATCGTACCTATGGCGTACGGTAACCTGGCACTGGACCTGCTGCTCGATGGGATGCATGGCCGGCTGGTAGTGCTCAAAAACGGTCGCTACGACAACGTGCCGATCGAAGTGGTGACCAGCACCAAGAAGGTGGTCAACGTCGAAAAACATTACAATACCGACCGACTGCGCCCACACTACAAACGCTTCGAGATGAAGCCGCTCTTCATCATGACCAGCGAATGATCATCACATTACTGCGGTGAGTCTGACAGCAGCCACGATTCTTCGGCGTCATCGTTGCCCCAGGGCAGCTGGCGTTCGGCTTCCAGACCCGCTTCGAGCAGGGCGTGCCATAATTTGTCCTGGTGGTGGCCTTTGTCCCAAAGGTCATTGATCTCACGGGCCGCCAGCAGGCGGGCAAGCGTCGTTGGGATGAACGTGATACGTCGCAGGTGCCGGCTGGGGATCGGGCGCGGCAGCTGCCACAGAGGGCCGATATCCACGCGGTAGTAACGCGCCTGTGCCCGCGGGTGATTCACCTGGTCGGGCAGCAGTTCGGCTCGCGTCGTGATGCGGACGCGCTGGACTGCGGCCAGGGTCGTGACCCGCCATCGTTCACCGGCCGGAAATGCACCGGTCTGATAGAACGCCAGGTAATCAGCGCCTAACTGCGCAGGGGCGTGCGCAACCGGTACCCGATACCAGCCCAATTCGTCCGCAATCTCGAGATCCGCCGGCGACGGCAGGACCGCCACCAGGACACGCTGTTTGCCGGGGGTGGGCAGTTGATCCAGGTTCAAAGGTAACATCGATCGCTCTCCTCACGTCTCAGCGCTACGTCACCATTGCCGCCAGGTCGGGCGCGTACTGGCGCAAATCGGCGCGCAAACGCAGCAGGGCCAGGTCGCGCGCGCGTGCCTCCAGCATGATGTCGAACTCGGGCAGGCCAGCCGCCCGTACGCGCCGCAGCCAGTCGATGAACTCGAAGGGATTGACATAATCCCCATGCTGTGTCCAACGGGGTGGCCGCAGTACCCGCCGCTGCGTCCCACCCGCTTCGCCTGCTGTAAGCTGGTTGAACTCCGTGCGCGGCGATGCGATATGAACCTTCGCTTGCACCCCGCGCGGCCAGGTGCTCAGCGCCAGCCCCAGGGCTTCGAACTCATCGGCACCTTCAGGATTGTGGTTCTGATGGTGCAGGCGGTCGAAGACCAAGCGCACACCCGTTTCACGGTGGATCTGCCAGGTGTCGATCAGCGAATACCGGTCGTGGTCGTGTTCGACCGCCGTTCGTGCCTGAACGCTGGTCGGCAGCTGCACGAATCGACGGCAGAACCGCGCCATGGCAGCCGGTTTGTTGCGGTACAGACCACCCACGTGCACCACCACGACTGCGTCAAGGCCGGCTTCGAGGTGATCCAGCAGGGCGGCCAGGTTGGCCAGCCGCTGCGCGCTGTGCGCCGCCTGTGTTTCGTCGTGGTTGTTCAAAACGATGGTGGCGTCGGCATGGATCGAAAGCCGTACCGCGGCGTCGCGCGCCAGCTGCCCGATGTGCCGCAGCTCGACCTGGCACTCGTCCAGTTGGCGCTCCACCGCCGCCAGCGTCCTGTCGCCGGCATACGGAACCAGGTGACTGGCCAGACGGTAGAACCGGATCTGGGCCTGCACCAGGAAACGCAGAATGTCGTGCAGGTAGGCCAGGCTGACGCTCAGGTGCGGGCCCTGGTCGCCTGCTGCACGCGGGTGCCGGGCGTCGTACGCACGCAGCGCCGGCCGGCTGTTGACTGCCACGGGAAAGCCGAGTTTCATACCAGTGATGCAACGAACCTCAGGGCATGTAAAAGCATAACTTGCTGCAAAATGGCTGGAATTCCGCCGCAAAGCACGGGAAGTTATGCTATTATAAGCCCTGGAGTGGAGTGGATTCTGGAGGAGTTAACGAAAATGGGGGCAGAAATTTCGCGCGGGTCCGCGTCCGCGGCACGGTCCGTATGGAAATCGGTGTAGACCGTGCCGCGGACGTGTAACGGGATGAGGATTACGCGATCGCAGCCAGCACGGGTGCCCCTTCGAACTGCCCGAGCAGCACCGGCTCGATACGCTCCAGGGCCCAGTCGATTTCCTGCCGCGTGATGATCAGCGGTGGCGCAAACCGGATCACGTGCTGGTGGGTCTCTTTGCACAGCAGACCGCGCTGCGCCAGGGCTTCACAGAAGCGGCGCGCACCGCCGGCGGCGGCATGCAGTTCCACACCGATGAACAGACCGCGGCCGCGCACTTCCTTTATGTACGGGCTGGGGATCGCACGCAGGCGCTCCTGGAAGTAGGTACCCAGCTGCGCCGAATTTTCGATCAGGCCTTCGTCGACCAGCACACGCAGCGCCGCACGGGCCACCGCACAGCCGAGCGGGTTACCGCCGTAGGTGCTGCCGTGGTCACCCGGGCGGAAGACACCCAGCACGTCACGGCTGGCCAGAACCGCCGACACCGGATAAAACCCGCCCGACAGCGCCTTGCCCACGATCATCATATCCGGTTTGACCCCTTCGGCATACGAGGCGAAAAGTGCCCCGCTGCGCCCCAAACCGGACTGGATTTCATCGGCGATGAAGAGCGCGTCGTGTTCTTCGCACAGGGCCTTGGCCCAGGACAGGTAACCGGGCGGCGGGATGTGCACACCGCTCTCGCCCTGGATCGGTTCGACCAGGAAAGCGACGGTGTTGGGCGTGAACGCGGCCTGGAGTGCGGCCACGTCGCCAAATGGGACCACCTTGAAGCCGGGGGTAAAGGGCCCAAAGTTGGTCCGGTACTGGGCCTCGGTCGAAAAACTGATGATCGTGACCGTACGGCCGTGAAAGTTATCGCTGCACACGATGATCTCAGCGGCATCGACGGGAATCCCGCGCTTCTCGTAGCCCCACTTGCGCGCCGCTTTGACGGCGGTTTCGACCGCTTCGGCACCGGTGTTCATCAGAAGCGCCATCTCGTAACCGGTCAGCTCGCACAGCTCCTTGAGGAAAAGACCCATTTGGTCGTTACGAAACGCACGTGAGGTCAGGGTCAGTGCCTGAGCCTGTTGGATGATGGCGTCGACAATCCGTGGATGGCAGTGCCCCTGGTTCACTGCCGAATAAGCGCTGAGGCAGTCGAGGTAACGTTTACCCTCGACGTCGGTGACCCACACCCCCTGGCCCTGGTTGATCACGATGTTGAGGGGCTTGTAGTTGTGAGCGCCGTAGGTTTCGTCGAGTTCGATATATTCTGACGTCTGCATTGGATGACCTCTACTTTGAGGGTGATTTGTCGGTGGCTGCTCCACCGCACAAGCCCGGCCTGTCCGGGCGCATGGCACGGCATTGTACCATGGACTGTAAATAGTCTACCAAACCCGCGCGGTGTGCGCACTGATACGAATCAGGTTTGTGCGCCGATTTCCCAGCGACACTCGTATCAACGAGGAGTCCGCACCCCCAGGTGTGGACCCTTCAATCGGTTTCCCAGCGGCGTCGATTTCCCAAGGGAACCGTCACGGCAGTGGAGTCCGCACCTGGGGGTGCGGACTCCACTGCATGAACCACCTGTCTGGTCCTGATCGCCGGCTGCCGACGTGCACGATGCTGGTGTGTGAAAACGGCCGCCTTACGCCGGCAGCAACGGCACGATGGCCTGCTGCACCGGCTGCGTCGTGACTTCGGCAAAACCTTCCCCCACGTAGACGTTGATCTCGCTGCGCACCCCGAACTCGGCCAGGTAGATGCCAGGTTCGATGGAAAAAGCGATCCCCGGAATCAGGTGCCGGCGGTCTTCCGTTTCCAGGTTGTCCATATTCACGCCGTTACCGTGGGTGCTGGTGTCGATGCTGTGGCCGGTGCGATGGATGAAGTGGGGACCGTAACCGGCAGCGGCGATCACCCCGCGGCAGGCATCGTCCACGTCGCAGCCACGAATCGGTTCACCTGCCCGCACGCGCTGCTGGACGAACTGCACCGCCGTATCACGCGCACGGGCGACGATGTCGAAAATCTCCTGCTGAAACGCCGTAGGCTGCACTGCCGCCACCGCCGTCCATGTGATGTCGGCAAACACCCCATCGGGACGGTTGGGTTTGGCCCACAGGTCCAAGAGCACAAAATCGCCCGGTCTGACCATGAATTGGCGCTCGATCGTCGGTGCGTAGTGCGGATCGGCACTGTGTGCGTTGACGCCGACGATGGGTGGATGGTCGGTCACCAGGTTCAGCTCGGCAAAACGGTCCATCACGAACTGCTGGCCTTCGACCTCACCCGGCGTGCGGCCGGCGTGCAGTTCGCGACTCAGCCAGGCGAAAAACTGGTCTTTGATCCGGTTGAGCTGATCGGCGGTCTCGCGGTGCTGTGCCAGCTGGGCCGGCGTCCAGCGCGCCTCGACGAGCTGTACCAGGTCGGCGGACGAGACCACCTCGTAACCAAGGCTGCGCAGCAGTTCGATCGTCCCGGCATCGACGCGCGAGATGTACGGAATGGCGTTTTCCGGCGAATACTCCATGGCGATCCGGCGGGCATCACCCAGCAGTTCGTGCAGCGCCTGGCGCAGCTCCTGCCAGCTGACGTAACCGACCAGCCGTTCGGGACGATCGCGGAAGGGCCCCATTTCGATGCGGTGCAGCAGCCAGGCCGGCTGTCCGCGCGCTGGGATCCAATAAGCCCAGCGGCGCGAAAAATGGCCTTCGGGCGGCAGGCCGGCCAGACGACCCGCAATCGGATTGAGGCCGCGAAAATCGTACAACAGCCAGCCGTCCAGGTGTGCGGCCTGGAGGGCGTGTTGGATGGTGGTAAGCTGCTTCACGATAGATACTCCTTGTGGGGCTGTCAAACAGCGTCTGAATCGATGGCAGCGGGCGGTTCGGCGCGGCGTACGAAGGTCTTGAGTCGCCGTTCGAGCTCACGCCGTGTGAGCAGCACGCGGCGGCTACACCCCAGGCAGCGAATACCGATATCGGCCCCCAGCCGCACCACTTCCCACTCATAACTGCCACAGGGGTGGGCTTTGCGCAGCCGAATCACGTCACCCAGTTGGAATTCGATCGGCATGGTGTCCTCGACGTCCTCCAGACTCGCGCCAGCGCCATGGCTGGAACCTCAGCATCGAACCTGGCCCGCAAATTGCCCGCCGATTATAGCACATCGCTGCCAAAACACCCTTGCCGCGTGCGCGTTCTTGCGCTATAATTCAGGCAGTGGCAGGTGACTGCAGCCTGCCCGGAGACAATCATGCGCACAATCATGCGATGGGCCGCCATTACCCTCGGTTTGTTGTGGCTCCTGCCGGCGCTGCTGGCCTGGCCGCCGGCACTGCACGCGCAGGAAACGCCCGCCGAGGTCGTTGTGCTGCGCTTCGAGGGACCGGTAACGCCGATTCTGCTGCGTTACATCGAGCGTGGGGTGGCGGTGGCGCAGGAGACCGGCGCCGAGGCCGTGATCCTGGAGCTGGACACGCCGGGTGGCAGCGTCGATTTGACCCAAACCATCATCCAGCGCCTGCTGCAGGCGCCGGTGCCGATCGTGGTTTATGTCGCACCGGCGGGTGCACACGCCGGCTCGGCTGGGACCTTCATCACCCTGGCCGGCCACGCGGCGGCGATGGCGCCAGGAAGCAGCATCGGTGCCGCCAGCCCGGTGGGCGGTGGTGGCGAGGACCTGCCGGAGACCATCAAAGCCAAGCTGATCAACATCCTGACGGCGGACGTCGAAAACCTGGCCGCGCGGCGCGGCGATGCAGCCGTGACCTTTGCGCGTGAAGCGGTTGAAAAGGCGCGCGCCGCCACCGCCAACGAAGCGATCGACCTGGGTGTCATCGATTTTGTAGCCTCGAATCTGCCCGACTTGCTCCAGCAGATGGACGGCTTCGAAGTCACCATCGACGACGAAACGCGCGTGCTGCACACCGCTGGCGCGACTGTCAACGAGCAGCGTTTGGGGCTGATCGACGATTTTCTCAACGTCATCACCAATCCGGCGATTGCTGCCATTCTGCTGACGTTGGGCCTCAATGCGCTGCTCCTGGAGCTGTCGAGTCCGGGCGGCTACGTGGCGGGCATCGTGGGTGTGGTGCTGCTGCTGCTTGCATTCTATGCCCTGGGCACGCTGGATGCCAACTGGACCGGATTGGGGTTTGTCATCCTGGCGTTCGTTCTCTTCGTCCTGGACATCAAAGCCCCCACGCACGGTGCACTGACCGTGGGGGGCATCCTGTCGTTCGTTGTCGGAGCTGCCATCTTGTTCAACGCACCGTTTGTCGAAATACCGTGGGGAACCATCATCCTGCTG
The DNA here is from genome assembly GCA_964443225.1 of uncultured Anaerolineae bacterium. Taxonomy (GTDB): domain Bacteria; phylum Chloroflexota; class Anaerolineae; order SSC4; family Amarolineaceae; genus SSC4. The sequence goes on along the minus strand of CAYUCC010000032.1, from coordinate 20,922 downwards.
GCGCTCCTTACGGCGGCGTTTTTTGTCTTCGCCATTGCAAAGGGGCTGCAGGCGCAGCAGCGCCAGCCCGCGACCGGCCTGGAGGGCATGGTGGGCGACGTCGGTGAGGCGCGTACCACCCTCGAACCGCGCGGGCGGGTGTTCGTCAACGGCGAACTGTGGGAGGCCGAGTCGTTGGACGGCGAACTCGCGGCCGGCACCGAGGTCAACATCGTGGGTCACAGCGGCATGCGCCTGCACGTGCGGCGTCGCGCCGGGGGCGGTTCTGCGGCCTGAACGTCACGTTATCAGCATTGGGGAGCGCTTCTATCGTCACATTCACCGTCAGCCAGCTGGTCAATCAAATCCGCAACTCGCTGCGTGCCGAAGAAGAGCTGCAGGACCTGTGGCTCGAAGGCGAGATCTCGCAGTTCACCCAGGCGACTTCGGGCCACTGCTACTTCAAGCTCAAGGACGGCGGAGCCAGCCTCGACTGTGTCATGTGGCGCGCCCAGGCCGCTTTCTTGCGTAAGCTGCCCAACCATGGCGACCAGGTCCTGGTCCACGGCAAAGTCGATGTGTTTCCCCAGCAGGGCAAACTCCAGCTCTACGTGGACCTCCTGCAGCCCTCCGGCCTGGGACAGCTCAACCTGGCCTTCGAAGCCCTCAAGCAGCGCCTGGCCGCCGAAGGTCTCTTCGATGTGGCGCGCAAACGGCCGCTGCCTGGCCGGCCGCAGCGCATCGGGGTGGTGACGTCGGCCGATGCCGCCGCCCTACGCGACATCCTGCGCACCCTCAAGGCGCGTTACCCGCTGGTCGATGTACTGCTTGCGGCCTGCCTGGTGCAGGGACCGGAGGCGCCAGCCCAGATCGAGGGTGCGATCCAGGCAATCAACCGCTGGGCCGTGGATGTCGAACCGGTTGACGTGCTGATTGTGGCGCGTGGGGGTGGTTCGCTCGAAGAGCTGGCCGCCTTCAACGACGAGCGTGTGGCGCGCGCCCTGGCGGCCAGCCAGATTCCCACGATCGCGGGTGTCGGGCACGAAACCGATTTTACGATTGCCGATTTTGTCGCTGATGTGCGGGCGCCCACCCCCACGGCGGCTGCCACGCTGGCAATTCCCGATCAGCGTGAACTGCGCGATCAGCTCGAAGGGTCGCGACGGTTTCTGTTGGACCGTGCCCTGGGCCAGCTGCGCAGTGCGCGCCGTGAGGTGCGGGCCCATCGACGGCTGTTGGCACGCGTCTCACCGCAGGCGGTGGTGGCCGTGCATCGCCAACGGATCGACGAGCTGACCTGGCGGGCCGGTGTGCGGCTGCATGGCCGCCTGGACCTGCTGCGCGAACGGGTGACCGCCCGTCAGAACCGCATGCAGGCCCTCGATCCGCGGCACGTTCTGGCCCGCGGCTATGCGATTGTCCAACAACCGGCCAGCGGTGTTGTGATAACACGGGTTGGCCAGGTGGCAGCCGGCGATCCGCTCCGTGTGACTGTGGTCGATGGTACTTTTGCGGTAGAGGTGAAAACGGATGAACTTTGAGCAGGCGTTCCAGCGTCTGGATGACATCGTACAGCGTTTGGAGCAGGGCGACTTGACGCTGGAGGAGTCCCTGGCCCTCTATGAAGAAGGGATGACCCTGGCCGCGCAGTGTAACGACTGGCTCGACAAGGCCGAACTGCGAGTGCGACAGTTGGTGCCAGCCCCCTTGGGTGGTGAGGCTGGCACCAACATGCGAACGACTGAATTCAACGGTTGGGACGAGCGGGTCGAATAGTCGACACGGTTCAGGCCCAGCGTACCACGCCCAGCTCGTGTTTGTTGAAGAGATCGGCGTGGACCGGCAGCACACGCACGCCGTAACGAAGCTGGCCGCTCGATTCCGGTCTGAACTCACCGCGATACAGGTAGGTGCCGTTATCCAGTTTCTCCACCTGGGTCATCGGTATGTCCCGCGACGGTGCGTCTTCGCCTTCCCCATAACGATAGACGATCTCTACCATGACGTCGGCCGGGGTCAGGGCGCCCAGGCGGACACTGGCTTCGATCACGACGTGGTCGCCAACGGTGACCTGGCCCTCGTGGGGACCTTGTGCTTCCAGGACTAACTGGGGCCAGTTGAAATGCACCCGATGGCGCCACTCGGCCAGCTGGCGTGCGCGAGTGAACTGATTGGCGGTCAATTCAGCCGCATGGCGCGCCGCCGGCATGTACATCACTTCGGTGTATTCTTTCACCATGCGCGCCATGCTGAACAGCCAGGCGGTGCTCTGAATCGATGCCCGCACGGTACGCAGCCACCCATGCGGCACACCCGCTTCATCGCGCCCGTAATAGAGCGGGATGACGTCCTCCTCCAGCGTGCTGTACAGTGACAGCGCGTCGGCTTCGTCCTGGGTGGTCTCGTCCTTGTAGGCGCGCTCTTCTCCGATTGCCCACCCGTTGCGTCGATTGTAGCCCTCGACCCACCAACCGTCGAGCACACTCAGGTTGGGTGCGCCATTCAGCGCAGCCTTCTGCCCGCTGGTGCCGCTGGCCTCGCGCGGCCGCCGCGGGTTGTTGAGCCAGACGTCGACCCCTTGCACCAGGTAGCGTGCCACGTTCATGTCGTAGTCTTCGATGAACATCACGCGGCTGTCGAACTCTGGCGTCTGGGCAATGCGCGTCACCTGGGCAATCAGCTCCTTGCCCGGCTCATCGGCCGGGTGTGATTTGCCGGCGAAGATCAGCATAACCGGCCGTTCCGGATCACCCAGCAGGCGATGGATGCGCTGCACATCGCGGAAGATCAGCGTGGCGCGTTTGTAGGTGGCAAAACGGCGGGCAAAACCGATGACGAGGGCATCCTGGTTGAAGAACTGCGCCACTTGTTTGATGCGTGCGGGTCCTTCACCCATGCGAAACGCACGTTCCTGGGCGCGCGTGGCCATAAAACGAAACAGACGTGATTTGCCCGCCTGCAGGGCGTCCCACAGCTCCTCGTCGGGGATCTGACTGACAGCATCCCAGGTATGAGGATTGTCTACCTCTTCCTTCCAATCGGCGGGCAAATACTTGTCGAACAGGGCACGCAGGGTGGGAGACAGCCAGGTTTGGGTATGCACCCCATTGGTGATGTGGGTAATCGGCACTTCGCTCTCCGGAGTACCCGGCCACATCCACGTCCACATCGCGCGCGACACGTCACCGTGCAGTTTGCTCACCCCGTTGTAGATACCGGCGGCACGCAGTGCCAGCACGGTCATACTGAACGTAGGTCCCCAGTGTTGATCCTGGCGCGCAAACTGCAGGAAGGAATCACGGTTCAGACCCAGCTGACCCCAATAGCGGCCAAAGTACTTGTCCATCAGATCGAAGCCGAACACATCGTGCCCCGCCGGCACGGGCGTGTGGGTCGTGAACACGGTGCTGGCGCGCGTCACCTCCAGCGCCTGCTGGAAGGTCAGCCCCTGCTGAACCATCTCGCGCATACGCTCCAGGCCGAGGAATGCGGCGTGACCCTCGTTCATGTGCCACACCGCCGGGTCGTAGCCGAGGGCACGCACCGCGCGCACCCCACCGATGCCGAGCACGATCTCCTGCGAGATACGGATTTCCTGATCGCCGCCGTACAGCCGTGCCGAGAGCTCACGGTCTTTGGGGTCATTCAATGCGACGTCGGTATCCATCAGGTAGAGCGGGATGCGCCCGACCTGTATCTTCCACACCTTGGCAAACACGGCGCGGCCCGGAAGATCGACTTTGATCAGAACCTCTTCGCCGTTCGGATTACGTGCCGGCGTCGCCGGGACTTCATCGAACGACAGTTTGTTGTAGATCGCCTCTTGCCGGCCTTCGCTCGTGATGCGCTGGGTGAAGTAACCCTGGGGATAGAGAAACCCCATGCCGATGAACGGCAGACCCAGGTCGCTGGCGGCCTTGCAGTGGTCACCCGACAGCACACCCAGGCCGCCGGAGTAGATCGGCAGTGCTTCGTGCAAACCGAACTCCGCCGAAAAATAAGCGATTGTGCTGCCCAGTCGATCCGGATGCGTACGCGAAAACCAGGTCGATGCTGGCTGCATGTAGGCGTCGAATTCCGCCATCACGGCGTCGTAACGCGCGGCCAACGTTTCATCCAGGGCAGCCTGGTTCAGGCGTTCCTGGTTGACCTCGCGCAGAAACTTGACTGGGTTGTGCGATACCCGATCCCACAGGGTTTCATCGATGCCGGCGAACAGCGCCTGTGCATCGGGGTTCCAACTCCACCATAGATTGTACGCCAGTTCGTGCAGGCGCTTCAAACGTTCCGGTACCTGCGGAAAAACGGATAAAGTTCCGAGAATATTCACGGTATGACTCCTTGATCATCACAGATCATCACAGATCATCACATGGAACGCGGCCGCAAGCTGTGTTACGATCCACACAAACCAGCCGCTCGAATCCGCCGCGTGTCGCCGTTAAGTGTAGGCACGATGGCACCAGTTGTCAAGCTATCAGGGGCGAGATTCACGTTGGGTATACGATCATCGCGGCGGATGATTATCGTTTTTTGCCTTCTTATGGTAAAATGGACCGATGAAAAGCGAGGCCATACCGAAATTAGGCGTAATCGACAGTATCTCGGCGGGGTTTCGCATCCTGGGTCGTTATCCCTGGCTGATCCTCATCCCACTCCTGCTCGATGTCGCGCTGTGGTTGGGACCGCGCTTGTCTCTGCGGCCGCTGGTGCCGATTGTGCTGGCACTGCTGGAGCTGCCCGCCAATGCACCATTACCACCCGATTATGCCGAGATGGTGGCCAGCAGTCGTGAGATGCTGACCCAACTGGGTGACAGCTACAATTTGGGCACGGTGCTGGCCAACAGCCTGCTCGGCGTGCCGAGTTTGGCCGCCGGCCAGGGTGACCTGCCCGCCATGGCCGGCTTGGGTGGTCGCGTGGAGCTGACGACCGCCGCCGGCGTCATCGGCTGGACCGTGCTGTTGGGGGCAGCAGGTATTGTGTTGGGTGCGCTCTACCTGGTATTGATTGCCCAGGTCCTGCGCGCGGGCAAATTCGGCGGGTCAGGCTTCTTCTCCAGTTACGGCCGCGCCACGGCGCGCTTGTTTGGGCTGGCCCTGCTTGTGATCTTTGTGATCGCGCTGTTGGCGCTGCCCGTGGCCCTGGTCACCGGACTGCTGACGATGTTTGGTGGGGGCTTTGGCACCCTGATGGCCGTGATGCTGATCGTCATCGCCGGTTGGTGGGTGCGCCTGGCACTCACGTTTACCGTCGAGGCGATCGTGCTCGACGAAGTGGGGATTCGTTATGCGATCTATCGCAGCATCCACGTGTCGCTGCGTAATTTCTGGAGCACCGCCGGGTTGATCGTTTTGATCAGCCTGATCACCACCGGGTTTGGGCTGATCTGGACGCGACTGATTACGATCCCCTTTGGGGTTCCCTTGGGTATTGTACTCAATGCCGTGATTGGCACCGGTTTGATCATCAGTCCGTTTTTGTTCTATCACAATCGCTATCGACTGCTGGTAGCCGCAGCGGCTCCCCCAGGTAATGGCGTGTAGCGGAGGGTAACGTGGCGAAACCGAATGGTATCAATGGCAATCGTGAACAATCGACGTATGACGCCAGCGCGATTCAGGTCCTGGAAGGCCTCGAGGCGGTGCGCCGCCGGCCTGGTATGTACATCGGTGGCACCGACGCCAAAGCGCTGCACCACATGGTGTCCGAAGTGGTCGACAACTCGGTCGACGAAGCGATGGCCGGCGTCTGCGATCACATCGAGGTCACCATCCATCCCAACGAGAGTGTTACCGTCACCGACAACGGCCGTGGCATTCCGGTCGACATTCAACCCCAGCTTGGCCTGCCTGCCGTAACCGTCGTGCTGACCAAACTGCACGCCGGCGGCAAGTTTGGCGGTGGCGGCTACAAGGTCTCCGGCGGCTTGCACGGGGTCGGTGTGTCGGCGGTCAACGCGCTCTCCGAATGGCTGGAAGTGCGGGTCAAACGCGCCGGGCAGGTCTATTACCAGCGTTTCGAACGCGGCATCCCCGTGACCGAACTGGAAGTCATCGGCACGGCACCCGCCGACGAGACCGGCACGACGGTCACCTTCCTGCGAGACCCCATCATCTTCGAGGTGCTGGAGTATCGTTTCGAGACCCTCCTGCAGCGTTTTCGTGAAATGGCGTTCCTCAACCGCGGTTTGACCATCACGTTCAAAGATGAACGCAACACGCTCAACGAAACTCAAGAGCCGATTGCCTACCCGCACGCCACTACCTTCTACTTCGAAGGGGGTGTCAGCAGCTTCGTGCGCTATCTCAACAAGAACCGCGCCGTCCTGCACGAGCCGATTTACGTCCAGAAAGAGATCGAAGGCACGCAGGTCGAAGTGGCGGTGCAGTATACGGACGGTTACAACGATTCGGTCTACGCCTTTGCCAATACTATCAACACCCCCGATGGCGGCACGCACCTGACCGGCCTGCGTTCGGCGCTGACGCGTACGTTGAACGACTATGCGCGTAAGTCCGGCTACCTCAAGGACAACGATGCCAGCTTCAGCGGCGACGATACGCGCGAAGGCTTGACCGCCATCGTCAGCGTCAAACTTCCTGACCCCCAGTTCGAGAGCCAGACCAAGGTCAAACTGCTCAATGCCGAGGTCAAGGGCCAGGTCGAATCGACCCTCGCCGAGGCCATGACCGAGTGGCTGGAACAGAACCCGCGCGAGGCCAAAGCGGTGATCGAAAAATGCCGCACCTCGGCGCGCGCCCGGGAAGCCGCCCGCCAGGCACGCGATCTGGTCTTCCGCAAGAGCGCACTCGAAAGTATGACCCTGCCCGGCAAACTGGCCGACTGCTCGGAACGTGATCCCAACAAAACCGAGATCTACCTGGTCGAGGGTGACTCCGCCGGTGGCTCGGCCAAACAGGGTCGCGACCGCCGCTTCCAGGCCGTGCTGCCGCTGCGCGGCAAGATCCTCAACGTCGAAAAGGCTCGCCTCGACAAGGCCCTGGCCAACAAAGAGATCCAGGCCCTCATCACCGCCCTGGGCACCGGTATCGGCAACGACTTCAACCTGGACAATCTACGTTATGGCCGCGTGCTGATCATGTCCGACGCCGACGTCGACGGCAGCCATATCCGCACCCTGCTGCTGACGATGTTCTTCCGCTACATGGAGCCGCTGATCGAAAAGGGGCACCTGTACATCGCCCAGCCGCCGCTCTATCTGGTCAAGAAGGGCAAAGATCACCGTTACGCCTATTCCGATGCCGAAAAAGACCTGGCGGTCAAAGATATGAGCGGTGATACGGGCAGCGTGGTCATCCAGCGCTACAAAGGTCTCGGCGAAATGAACGCCGACCAGCTCTGGGACACCACCATGAACCCCGAGAACCGCACGATCCTGCAGGTTACGATCGAAGACGCCGCCGCGGCCGACCGCACCTTCGACATGCTCATGGGCGAAGCGGTGCCGCCGCGCAAACGCTTCATCCAGACGCACGCCAAACAGGTACGCAACCTGGACGTCTGACATGCGACTCACCCAGCTCTTTGGCCAGACCCTGCGTGAAATCCCGGCCGACGCCGACATCACCAGCCACCAGCTGATGCTGCGCGCCGGCCTGATCCGCCCGGTGGCGGCCGGCATCTACGCCTATCTGCCCCTGGCGCGCCGCGCCATGAACAAAATCGAGGCCATCGTGCGCGCCGAAATGGAAACGATTGGCGGCCAGGAGATCACGATGCCGGTCGTACAGCCGGCCGAGCTCTGGCAGGAAACGGGCCGCTGGTACGAAATTGGCCCCGAAATGGGTCGTCTCAAAGATCGCGGCGGGCGTGACCTGGTCCTGGCCATGACGCACGAAGAAGTGGTGGCCGACCTGGTGCGGCGCGAGATCCATTCCTACCGCCAGCTGCCGCGCCTGATCTATCACCTGCAAACCAAGTTTCGCGACGAACCACGCGCACGCGGCGGTCTGATTCGCGTGCGCGAGTTCACCATGAAGGACAGCTACAGCCTGGACGCCGGCTGGGACGGGCTGGACCGCCAGTACCGCGCCCATTACCAGGCTTACTTCCGCATCTTCCGCCGCTGTGGTCTCGGCGATGTCATCGCTGTGCAGTCCGACGTGGGTATGATGGGCGGCCAGCTGGCGCACGAGTTCATGTTCCTCTCGCCGATCGGTGAGGACACGCTGATTGTCTGCCCGCAGTGCGGTTACGCCGCCAACCGTCAGGTGGCCACGTTTCGTAAGCCCACGCCGGTCCCCGAAGCCCCGTTGGCCCTGGAAGAGATTGCGACACCCGACACGACCACGATCGCCGCGCTGGCGCAGCTTCTCGACATCCCCGAAAGCCGCACGGCCAAAGCCTACTTTGCCGTGGCGACGCTGGTCGAAGGCACGACGACGCGTGAACGTTTCGTATTTGCCGTAGTCCGCGGTGACATGGACGTCAACGAAGCCAAACTGGCCAACGTCCTCAAGGCGCAGGCGCTGCGGCCGGCGACCGAAGCAGAAATCCACGCCATCGGTGCCGAGCCCGGTTACGGCTCGCCCATCGGTACCCAGCGCGACGCCTATTTCCTGGTGGTCGACGACCTGGTCGCTGCGTCACCCAATCTGGTGGCGGGTGCCAATCGGGTGGGATACCACCTGCGTCACACCAACACTGGGCGAGACTACGTGGCCGACCTGGTCACTGATATCGTCACCGCCGAGGCGGGGTATGCCTGCACGGCGTGTGGTGCCCCGCTGGACAGCGTGCGCGGCGTCGAAGTAGGCAACATCTTCAAACTTGGCACGCGCTACAGCACCGCCCTGCGTGCCACCTTCCTCGACGTCGATGGTCGCGAGCAGCCGGTGATCATGGGGTCGTACGGGATTGGGATTGGGCGTCTGCTGGCCTGTGTGGTGGAGGCGCACCACGACGACGCCGGCATCGTCTGGCCGGTGACGGTGGCGCCGTACCAGGTGCACCTGGTCGTGTTGGGTCGCAAAGCGCCGGAGGCCGTCGCCGCTGCCGAAACGCTCTACCAGCAGTTATGGGACGCCGGCATCGAGACCCTGTACGACGACCGCGAGGAGAGTCCGGGCGTCAAGTTCAACGATGCCGACCTGCTCGGACTGCCGCTGCGCCTGACGGTGGGCGCCCGCGCCTTGCAGTCGGGTGCGGTCGAGCTCAAACGGCGGGCCGATGGTGTCGTGACGCTGGTGCCCCACGCCGAAGTGATCGCCGCCGTGCGGCAGGAATTGGATTCCCTGGCCGAGCCGATCCGGCGCCGCAGCGCGCAGGCCGAGGTTTTGGCGTAGTGCTCTGTTGGGTTGGATTTTGGCGCCAATCTACGCCCGTACAGCGGCAGGATCGGTGCCATTTCAAACCTAACAGAGCACTTGGATATTTGCGCAGTTGTCGCGTACGCAGAAAACGAAACAGGAAGAAACAGTCGTGCCGATCGAGCCCTTCGTGCGCCAGTTCCAGATGCGTTTCGACGAATGTGACGTTTACGGCCACGTCAACAATGCCCATTACGTACGTTTCATCCTGGAAACGGCACGCGCCGCAGCATTGACAGCTGAAAACCAGCTGCTGGCAGCCGTTGACCCCGCCGCAGCGTGGCAGCCTCGCCGCGTCGACGTCGAATACCTGCAGCCGCTGCGCTACGGTGACACCGTCACCGTCACGACTCACATCGTCGGCCTGACTCCGAGTCACATCCGCCGCACGTTCGACCTGCGTGCCAGCCAGAACGATAACCCGGCCGCAACCGGCCTCCTGGAAGCCGCACCCATCCACCCCGACACCGGCGACACCCTGACGCTACCCTCCACGCTGCTCGCCACCCTCCCCAGCCCCCAACCCCTGGCCCCCAACCCCCAACCCCTGGCCCCCAACCCCCAACCCCTACCCGACCCACCCTCACCACCCGCGGGTGTCTTCCGCATGCGGCGGACGGTTGCATGGGAAGAGCTGGACATGCGCGGCTGTGTGAATGAAGGGGTGTACCTGGATTATGCAGGAGACTGTGGGATTCGTGTCGTTGCGGCGCACGGCTGGCCTGTGGCACGCATGACGGCGGCGGGTTTCGCCATTATCCTGCGCCGGCACCAGATCGAATACCTGGCGCCCGCGTTCCTGGATGACGAGCTGGAAATCTCGACGTGGGCGGCGCACATCCGGCGTTCCACGGCAATGCGCTACTACACGATCACGCGGCTCGCCGACGACCGGCTTCTGGCACGCGTGCACACCTACGCGGTGTGGCTCGATCTGGCGACGGGCCGACCGATTCGTATTCCATCCCACTTCATGGACGATTTTGCACCTAATCTTGCCGCGTAGTCAGAGCACAGATGCCAACTTTTTGGAAAGTTGGCATCTGTGCAATTCTTCTACAAGCCCTTATCCCGTGGTCATCGCGCGCGAATAGGCCATTGCGGCCATGAACAACGCCAGCAGCCCGTAGATGAGCGCCTCACGCCGGCCATCGCGCCCCTGGGTAATGGCAAAGGCGGAAGGGATCAAAATTACCATCAGGACGCCGTACAGGTAGTGAACCCAGCGCGCCACCTGGGCACCCTGCAATGCCATGAGAATCCCCAAAATTGCCATGGCAATGAACAGAATCTCGCCAATGGCCAGCATACCACGCAGGGTGCCGTCGACACCGCGCCCACGGAAGTACAAATACAGTGCCCACACGCCCGCGAGAACCAAAAACAGGCAGCCCGCCAGCCCGATACGGGCGTGAATGAAAGCCAATGTCATAAAGTGGCCGACTCCTTCACCAGTCGAACGTATCTACGCCGCACGCGCCACAATGATGACGCCGACGAAAATCACCGCAATCCCCACCCAGCGCAGCGGCGGGATCGCCTCACCCAGCAGAAAATGGGCCAGCAGCGGAATCAGGATGTACGAAATTGCCAGCAGCGGGTAGGCATAGCCCAGGTCGAGCCGCGACAGCACCACCATCCACAACACGGCACCAATGGCATAACTGGCCAGTCCCAACCATACCACAGGCGTCGAGGCGATCGCAATCAGGGTTTCCAGTGGCTGCTGCAGCGCCCCTGCGCCCAGGCGACCTACCGACGTCATGCCGGTTTTGAGCAGGAGCTGGCCCAGTGTGGCCGTGCCAACAGAACCCAGCACCAGCAGGAGGGAAACAAGCATGGGTCTTCCTTTCCGAGTCGCAGTTTCAGCCGTGTTCGACACGATCGATCCCTCATCGGACATTGTAGCTGGAGTATACCGCAGACAGGTCAGGCGTCAAATGGGTGATTTGGGAACCGCGAATCGCGCGAATCTGCGCTCTTGCCTGGACAGGGAACGGGTGGAGTTTTGGCTCATGCGCGTTGCGCGTCTGGGTGCCCTGTGTTATACTCACGAACATGCGCCGAATATTCCGCATTGCACGCCGCGTGGTTACCCATCCCGTATTCATCGTCCTGGTTGTTGTGCTGGCACTCGACTGGTTCGTGTTTACTGTCACCAGGCCGGTCATCGACCACGTACCGGTGGCTCAGCCCGGCCAGCCGGTTACCCTGACCGGCCACGGCTTCGGCAACCGCCAGAATGACAGCTATCTGATTTGGCAGTTCGGCGACCAGCGGGTGACGCAGGATACCGGACTGACGTGGTCCAACGGTCGCGTCGTCGCAACCCCGCCCGATGGAGCGGCCAGTGGGACTGTGCAGGTGATGAAGCACATGCTCTTCACATACTGGCTGTCCGACGCCGCACCGGTTGTGGTGTCGGCACCAGGTCTGCCGTCAGAGCCGTTTGGTTATGCCATCCCCGTGCAGGATGCCTCCCCGTGGCCGTTGTTCCGCCGCGACGAACGGAACACCGGCAGCAGTCCACTGCCCGCGGTTTACGCCGGCGATGCGCCGTGGGCCTTTGCCACCGGCAAAGGCATCTTCTCGACACCGGTCATCGATGCCAATGGCACTCTCTACGTCGGATCGGCCGACCACACCTTCTACGCCATCGGCCCTGATGGGCGTGAGCGCTGGCGCTATACCACCGGCGAGATCATCGACTCCGCGGCGGCGCTGCCACGACCCGATCCACAGCTGGGTGGGGAGACGGTGCTGGTTCCGTCTGGCGACGGTTACCTCTACCGCCTGCGCACAGCACACGGCATCACCGATCCCGCCGATCGTGTGGTGTGGCAGTTCGACGCCCGCGTGGCGGCACGCGAGAGTTACAACAACTGGTGGGAAGGCAACGTCGGTATCTCCTATGACAGCACGCTGCTCGCCGGCAATACCAACTTCAACTACTACGCCATCGATCCCGCTGGCACCCTGCGCTGGGTCTACCCGACCGGCGCCAACAACTGGTCGCTTGGTGGACTGGGCAGCGACGGCACGATCTTCTGGGGATCGAACGACACCTTCGTGCACGCGGTCACGGCCAACGGCCAACCGCGCTGGACGCACCGCACGTTGGGGTTCATTGCGGCGTCGGCCGCTATCGGCACCGACGGCACGGTCTACATCGGCTCGTTCGACAGTTATCTCTATGCGCTCGACCCGCACAACGGCGGCACGCGTTGGCGCTTCAAGACCAACGATCACATCTACAGCTCGGCCGCCCTGGGAAGTGATGCCAGCGGCGTTACCAACGGCATCTACGTGAGCTCGGCCGACGGGCTGCTCTACGCCCTGAACCCCGACGGCACCCTGCGCTGGCAGTACGACACCGGTGACCCCATCCGGTCATCGCCGGCCCTGGGCGCGGGTCCTGACGGCGCCCGCGACGCTATCGTCTATTTTGGCAGCGGCAACGGCAAACTCTACGCACTCGACGCCGCCACGGGCACGCGCCGCTGGTCATTCGACACGACGCCCGACGATCCCGAGCTGCGTGACCGCAACGATCTCAACGCCTCACCGGCGCTTGGCCGGCAGGGGATCTACATCGGCGGCGAACACGGCTTCGTCTGGTACGTGCCGTACGACTACTGCCTGCACCAGGCCGATCCGCGGTGCAGCACGGAGTCCGGCAGCGATTTACCCGACGATATCGTTGGTCTGTACTACGTCACACCCGGCGGCAGCACACTGAGCGACGATCCGGCGGTTCTGCCCGCCAGCACGATCCTGACGCTGCGCCTGCTCGTGCGCGAGCAGGGTGAAACGATCGATGCCTGGGTGTGCAACAGCCCGATTGGCTGCCCGCAGGATGCGGTGACGGTGACGGCCGAGCCGGCCTTCCCGTTCCGCCTGGAACACTCGGCCGACGGCCACTACCTGCACATCATCCCCGACACCTACCTGACGCCGGGCCAAACCTATTCCATCACCGTGTCTGGCGACTACTACACCGGCGGGCTGCCCGTGGGCAACGTGACACTGGGTGGGCGGCGTACGGCGCGCTTCGAAGACACGCTGAACTTTCGCGTCGCCGATGACCCGACGGTATCGCCCCCGTTGGCGGTTGGACCGGCGCAGACCACCGCTTTCGAGTGGACACGCTTGGCGGCCCCGCTGCCTCCGATGCTGCCGAGCCTGAACCAGATTGGTTTCGACTACATGGATTGGATCGTCGGTACGGTGGACGGGGCGCCCGCAGGTGATGCCACGGGCAAGGTCATTCTGTGGGCCATTGGTGGCAAACGTGACGCAGACGGGCGCCTGGTGGCCGATGCGGCCAGCGAGTTTACCCTGCCCCTCAGCGGCACCTACCAGGACGATTCGTTCATCCTGGCTAACAAACAGTTCGTCATGCCGATCACCGGCATCCCGATTCCGTTCAACGAATTCCAGCTGCGCGGTCGTTTTGGCGACAATCTGCGGGTGGAGCCAGGCGCGACTGCGTATGCCGACACCGACGTCCTGTCGATCCCGACCTTTGGCCCCTACCTGGCCATTGCCGGCCTGGCCAACAACTGGATCGAGAAGTTGATCGTGGCGGGCACCTACATCACACGCCCCTATCCGCCAGAGGGTCCGGCCAACCAGCGCCCGGACGGCATCGAGGTCGGGACCGTGACCTACACGGCGCCGACGGCCTCCGCTGCCGGGCGTGTCGATGTGACTTTCCGGCTGAACCCAGGGGCCGCCTATCCGCTCGACGCCCACCGTGCCGGCATCGTCCTGGTGGACAGTGACCAGACCGTAGCGGTGCCGCTGGATTACCACAACAACCTGACCGCGACCGCCGACGCCAATGGCAACCTGGCCAGCGCCAGCCTCACCATACCGGCTGGTACCACACTCCCTCCCAACCTCAAAGCCATCGTGGTTCTGGACGTGTTTCCCCTCCACACACAGATCCTCGCGCCGTGATCGCAGTCGTGCACTCGAACCTATCCACGCGACAGCAGACTGTGCCTTCCACAGGGTATCGAATCCAACTCCATTGTAGGTGGCGCTACCATTTGCGATCCGGTTACGATACCGGATCGGCGGCCTGGCTGGTCACGATCACATAGAAATGTAAGCCCTCTTGCATTAGGTGTTTGCCCAAATCGGACATCTATGTTATGATCTCCCCGCCAAGATGAGCGGCGTATCGCGCGACTGGCCTGTGACACGGCCTCTTTTGTCGCATGTACTGGGCAAATGCGGATCGTCCTGCACTCCGCCGTGCAGGTGATGCTGCGGTTTCCATTCGTTTCCTGAGACAACAACATGATTGACCAGATCGATCAGCGCGTGAAAGCCTGGGTCGAGCAGATCCTGCCGGGGGTGGCGGTGACGCTCGAACCGCCCGGCGCCGTGCGCGATGGTCAGGGAATCAGCCTCTATCTGTTCGAGTTGGTGGACGATCCTCCACTGCGTGGCAGCCAGCGTACGCCGCTGCAGGCGGCGGCCCGTTATTTGGTGACGACCCGGGCAGGCACGCCCGAAGATGCCCATCGTCTGCTGGGTGATCTGCTGTTTGCGGCGATGGACAGCGCGGCGTTTCAAGCCGAGCTGAATCCGCTGCCCGCAGCGGCCTGGACTGCGTTTGGCCTGCCGCCGCAGCCGTCATTTGTCTTGCGCGTACCGTTGCAGATGGCACGACCGCAACCGCCTGTGCCGCGGGTGCGCCATCCGCTCGACGTGCAGCCAGTGCCGCTGGCGACGCTGCGTGGTCGTGTGGTGGGACCGGAGGACATTCCCCTGGCCGGTGCGCGCGTGGAGATCGACGGATTGGATGCCATCGCACGTACCGATGCCGACGGGCTGTTTCACCTGGACACGCTGCCCGCCGGCCCGGCGATCCGCCGGCTGCGCGTACGCGCCAAAGGCGCTGAGCAGGTTATCGAGACTCGCATTCCACCAAATGGTGACCAGCCCCTGTTGATTCGTTTCACCGCATTCGATTGAACGTCCTGATTGAAAGGGGGAGTTCGCATGCCAAACTATCTGGCGCCGGATATCTATGTCGAGGAAGTAGCGGGTGGTGCGCGACCGATCGAGGCGGTTGGTGCCAGCACCGCCGGATTTGTCGGCGTGGCGCCCAACGCGGGTGCTCACCTCAACGAGGCTGTCGCGATCAACAACTGGATGCAGTTCGTCAAAGAGTTCGTGGCTGACGGCAATGCCAGCACCCACCTGTCCAACGCGGTGTACGGCTTCTTCCAGAACGGCGGCGGTCGCTGTTACGTCGTCAACGTCGGTGAGGGCAAGCCGATCGCCGGCGGTGGCCAGAAGCGCACCGGCCTCGACGTGCTCGAACAGGTCGGTGAGGTAGCCATTGTGGCTGCACCCGGTTTTGCTGACGTGGCATCGTACGACGCGCTGCTGGAGCACTGCGAGCGGCTCGAGGACCGCGTCGCCGTACTCGATGCGCCCGCCCAGGTCAATGACATCGACAACCTCACCAAAGTCGCCACGGCCGGCGGCGGTGGTGGCAATGCCGGCGCGGGCCTGCGTGCCCGGCAGTCCGAAAAGGGCTACGGCGCCTATTATTTCCCCTGGTTGGTGGTGCGCGATCCCCTGGCGGCCGGTACCCTGGTCAACGCCCCACCATCCGGTCACGTGGCGGGTATCTGGGCGCGCACCGATGCCACGCGCGGCGTACACAAGGCCCCGGCCAACGCTGCGGTACGTGGCGCGCTCAACCTGACCTACCACATCTCACGCGCCGAACAGGAAGTCCTCAACCCGGCCGGCGTCAACTGCATTCGTTTCTTCGGCAGTGAAGGCATTCTGGTGTGGGGTGCGCGGACGCTGGCGGCTTCGGGCAGCGAGTGGCGTTACCTCAACGTGCGCCGCCTGTTCAACGTCATCAAAGAATCGATTGCCCTGAACACGCGTTGGATCGTCTTCGAGCCCAACGACTACACCCTGTGGAAATCGATCCGCCGCGACATCCGCGCCTTCCTCACCCTGCTCTGGCGCGATGGTGCCCTGATGGGCCGCACGCCCGACGAAGCCTTTTTCGTCAAGTGCGACGAAGAAACCAACACGCCCGACGTGATCGATGCCGGACGCGTGGTGACGCTCATCGGCGTGGCGCCGGTGAAGCCGGCCGAGTTCATCGTCTTCCGCTTGAGCCAGTACGCCAGCGGTACCGAAACCCAGGTTCAGGGAGGCTGATCATGCCCAACCAGGTTGATCCATTTCGTTCCTACAATTTTAAGCTTGACATCGGTGGTGTCACCGAGGCCCACTTCACCGAATGCAGCGGGCTGGGTGTCAAAGTCACCTCGATTGCCTACCGCGAAGCCGGCAACAACCAGGTCGTGCGCCACATCCCCGGCCCGGTCGATTACGCCGCAGTGACACTGCGCTACGGCCTGACGTCGTCGCGCGAGCTGTGGGACTGGCTGCAGAGTGCCGCGCAGGGCCGCGTCGAACGCAAGAACGTATCGATCCTGATGCTCGACAGCCAGGGAACCACGGAGGTGATGCGCTGGAACCTGATCGATGCCTGGCCGTCGGAGTGGCACAGCGCCTCGTTGGATGCCCTCTCGCGCGAGGTGGCCATCGAGTCGATGACCCTGGTGTACGATACGCTGGAACGGGCCTGATCCGCCATGAGCACGCTGCGGCAGTCGCTGCGCCGGGTGCTGGCGCGCACCCTGCGCCGCGGGGCATCCTGGCTGGATCGGCTGGCGGTCCGCGTCACGCCGGCAGCTCCGGCTGCGCCTGATGCAGACGATTCGCCCACAGGTGGCCCGCCGGCCCACTGGCGACAGCGCGTGCACCGCCCGCCGCCCGTCCACTGGCTGGCGCGCATCCGGCAGCAGGCACCGCACCTCCTGGACGGCGAAGCGTTGGCTGGCACAGGCTGGACGCGGATCACCGTGTCACCCCCGGACGTACCACCCGTGGGTGTAACGCTAACCGTCGATGAGGCAGCGCCACGTCCCCGACCCGGCGACCGGTCGCCGCCAGCAGCCACGGGTCAGCCATTGGCTGCCAGACCGCCGCGACGCGCCATGCCGCTGTTTGCGGGACGTGCGCTGCACCTGCGGCGTGCTGGCTCATCACCATGGACCAACCGCGGCGCCAGCTCCGCAGAAGCGGGCCCGGAATCGTTACCGCGCAGTTCGGCACCGGCCGGCAGTCCAGCTTTGGCATGGCCCGCATCACCGGCCTACCACCCGGCCGGCGCACCCGATTCCGCGGAGCAGCAGCCTGGACGCGTATTGGCGAATCCGCGTGCGGCACCCGCGGTTGCAGCTGCGGAAAAAGCGGCGGTCGAAAACATGTCCGAATCGCCAGGTCTGCCTTCGATGCCGGCAGCGGGCCGATCGTCACGCGCCGGTCCGGCTGGTTCCAGCCCTGTACCGGCAGGCGAATCTTCCGCAGGCTCGACGCCGGGCTTTTATCCGGCAGCTGAGAGTGAGGCAGCACCGACCCGTGAAGCGGATGCCAGCCCGACCGGATCGACAAACGTGACCCGGAACAGGCCGTCAGCCGCGCCACCGCCGAACGGGGGTACAGTCCAGCAGGACACGACACCGGACCTGGCTGCATCTGACTTCAAGGTGGCAGGGACCACGCATGAGTCACCGGGTTGGACTCGCGCAGCACCGTGGCCGGATTGGCGTGCGGTACACCCGCCTGGCGCGTTGGAGCGGCCTGATGCTGCGGTGACGGCCGTCCAGCCGGATCACCGTGCCGCGCTCCCCTGGCCGGCGTTGCCCGACTGGCCCGATATGCCCGAGCCCGAACCCAATTCGCACGAGACAGTCCGGCAGCATCTTCAGCGCCTGGACCGCGAACAGCGAGGCTTGTTGTGGAACGAGTCGCCTTTTTAATTGAAGAGACCAACGAACGGCTGCGCTGCCTGCTCAACCCCGAAACCCTGGTCTTACGCCGCACCGCCGGCGTGCGCCCGCGCCAGTCCGCCACCGGCCAGGTGACCGGAACAGGCCTGGCCGACGACCCGCAGCTCTACACCGGCGGCGGCCGCACCGAGCTCGACCTCGATCTGCTGTTCGACGTGACGCTGCCGGGCTCCTCGGTGACCAGCGCAGACGTACGTGACCTGACCTCACCGCTGTGGCGGCTGGCCGAAAACAACCAGGCCACCGCCGGCTATGGGCGTCCGCCGCTGGTGCGGCTGATCTGGGGCAAGTCGTGGAACATCCCCGGCATCGTCGTGGCAGTGGCAGAACGCCTGGAATTCTTCACCCCGTCGGGTGTGCCGCAGCGCTCCTGGCTGCGCCTGCGCCTGCTGCGCATGGCGGCACCGGTCCCGCGGCAGCGGCCCGCCGCGGGCATCACCACCAGCCTCAGCCTGCCATCGCTGCCGCTCCCCGCGGCGGCCGGCAGTGCACCGCGCGTGCACGAGAGGCTTGGGGGCACAGCCAGCGTCCCGACCGGGCTGTCGTTTACGACCTCTCTGGTTGCGGCGGCCGACATCATCGGCACGGCCCTGCGTGAGACACCGGCGGTGGCGTTTCTGATTGCGACCGGCCAGCGCATCGCCGCCGAAGTGGGAGAGGCGTTGGGTAAGGTGGCTGATTGGGTCTCCGGTTCGGGCGACTCCGCTGTGCTGCGCACGCTCCGTGCCGGCCTGGAATCGATGGGCCGGGCGGCGCAGAACGTCGTCACGGCCGTGTCCACCCGCCTGGCCGACGTACAAAAACGCGTCGTATCAACGATCTCGGCGGCGGCCACACGCGTGGCGGCCGGCGCACGTGCTGTGGCGGCCCAGCTGGCCAAATTGACCGCCCCCGCACGCAAGGCGATCGGCGCCGCGCTGCAGACGGTGCTCGACAACATCCGCCCCCTGGCCCGGGCCCTCCCCCGGGCGGCCGCGGTCATAACGGCGGCCGTGCGGGCGCGTGCCGCCCAGGTCATTGCCGCAGCCCTGCCTGTTCTGGAAACCGGACGTGCCACCGCCGAACGCGCCTTGCAGCGCGCCGGCACCGCGCTCTCCGCCGCCGGGACGCGAGCGGCCGAGGCGATCCGCGCCGCCATGGTGTCGATTGCGCAGACCGTGCAGGAGATCCGCCGCTCTGGCCGCACTGGCATCCTGCCGGCGGTGCACACGGCCCTGGCGGACATCGCACAGTCGGTTGCCGCGCTCTGGGCAGCCGGCGCACGTCGTGCGGCCCAGGCGATCGAAAAGACCGTCGGTACGATGACCACCGGTCTCAAGAACCTCCTGGAGGCCGGCGAGGCACTGACGGCGGTGGCTGGTGACCAGCTGCGCGCATCAGTCGGTGAGGCGGCAGCAACCCTGCGTGCGGCGCTGGGGAAGTGGGTGGCCGGCGATGATGCGGCGGCTGCCCAGGTCACTGATGCGGGTGTCGACCTGGCCGCGGCGGTCGATGTGCAGGAGACTGCGTTGGAGGAGCCAGCCTACCAGTCGCTTCTGGTCCCAGTCACGGGCATCGCTGCCATCTTTATCCAGGCACCATCGAAGCCGGCAGCCGAAATCGCCGCTCAGGTCGAACCCCTCCTGGCCAACCTGGATGCGGCCCTGGGGCTGCTGCAGGCTGCCGACGAACAGGCCACACGTACGCTGGTGACGACGGCGTCAGCCGCGGTACCGGCACCGCCCGCCCCGACGACAATAAGCGGTGATCTGCCGTCGCGTCCCACAGCCGCCATGCGACCGGTCGAGTTCGGCGAGCGCCTGGATCACATCAGTTACCACTATTTCGGTGATGCGGCCTTCTGGCGTATGCTGGCGACCTTCAACAATCTCGACGATCCACTGCACCTGGCGGAAGGCCTGGTGCTGCGCATTCCGCCTTTGGCGCGCGGCGGTGCCGGGTGAGCACGGTCACACTGCTGCCGCGCGTCGTCGTGACCGCGGATGGCACGGCGTTGGACACCAGCGACCTGCAGGGACTGGCCGAGGTGCGGGTGCAGCAGCGGCTATCGCTGCCGGCACTGTGTGAGCTGGTATTCACCGACCCGCCCGGGCCGACCGACGTTGCGGGACGGTTGACGCCTGGCACCCACCTTGGGGTGCGCGTGGGCGATCAGCCGGTCGCGTTGTTCGACGGCGAAGTCACCGTGGTGGAGCGGGTCTACGGCCCCGCCGGCCAGCGTGCGCTGCGCGTGCGCGGGTATGACCTGCTGCACCGGCTGCGTAAACGCCAGCGCGTTACGGCGCACGTCAACCTGAGCGTGGCCGAGCTGGCGGCCGAAATGGTCACCGACCTGGGCCTGCTGGTCGACGCGGCAGCGCCCGGCCCGCTCTGGCCGCGCATCATCCAGCAGCGCGAGTCGGACCTGCAGCTGCTGAGCGACCTGGCGGCGCGCGCCGGGCTCTACCTGGTGGTACGCGATACCGTGCTGCACCTGGTGACGTTGGCCGGCAGCGGCAATACGATTGCGCTGGTATTGGGCGAATCGTTGCTCGAAGCACGCCTGGGAATCAGCCGTGAGCCGGCGACCCGTGCGGTGGCGGTGCAGAGCTGGAATCCTCGCCAGGCCGTGGCCGGGGGTGGCGGGGGGGGGGGGGGGGGCGCCCCCCCCCCGCCCCCCCCCCCCCCCCCCCCCCCCCACCCGCCCCCCCCCCCCCGGCCCCCCCCCC
>CAYUCC010000031.1:0-55133 GCA_964443225.1 uncultured Anaerolineae bacterium | reverse complement strand
CCCTACTCCGTACTCCCTACTCCGTACTCCCTACTCCGTACTCCCTACTCCCTCCCCCGCATTGGTCACAAATCGGACACATTTTGAGCTGGCAGGCGAACAGTGTGGTGTGCTATACTCATGGCACGGATCGTCATCCACCGCTCTGGTCAGGAGGAACCAAACGACCCATGACCTGTCCAAATTGTTCGCACACTAACCCAGCGCCGGCACGGTTCTGTGAGAACTGTGGTGAGCCGCTGGTCGTGCGCTGCCCGGCCTGCCGCGAACCGGTCTCGCCTGGTGCCAAATTCTGCAGCAGCTGCGGGTTCAAGCTTGAGGTGGTCGAGGCGCCGCCACCACCAGCAAGGGCAGCCACGCCGGCACCGCTGACTGCCCTGCGCCAGGCCGCGCCCGCCGCGCTCGTCGACAAGATCATGGCGGAACGCAGCCGCGTCGAGGGTGAACGCAAGCTGGTGACGGTGCTCTTTGCTGACATCGTCGGTTCGACCAGCCTGGCCGAAGCAATGGACCCCGAAGACTGGGGCGAGGTGGTTTCCGGCGCACACCAGCGGCTGGCCGCCGCCATCTACCGCTACGAAGGCACGATTGCCCAGCTCCTGGGCGACGGGGTGCTCGCCTTCTTTGGCGCGCCGCTGGCCCACGAAGACGATGCCGAACGCGCCATACGGGCCGGGCTGGCGATTTTGGATACGATCGAGGCGTATGCAGACGAGCTGCGCCAGACCCGCGGCATCGTTTCCTTCCGCATGCGGGTGGGACTCAATACCGGCCTCGTCGTCGCCGGCCACATCGGCAGCGACCTGCACATGGAGTACCTGGCGGTGGGTGACACCGTAAACCTGGCGGCCCGCCTGCAGAGTGCCGCCGAACCGGGCACGGTCCTCGTTTCCGAAACCACCCAGCGGCTGGTGGCACCGCTCTTTCGGTGGCTCGACTACGGTGCGCTGACGGTCAAAGGGCGCAGCGAACAAACACACGCCTATCGCGTCATTGGCGAACAGCGCGGCCCCGTACGTACCCGCGGCATCGTCGGCCTCGATTCGCCGCTCGTCGGCCGTGCCCGCGAACTTGGCACCCTGCAGACCGCCATCGACCGGCTGCGCCAGGGCGATGGGCACACGGTGACGATCGTGGGCGAAGCCGGTCTCGGCAAATCACGGTTGGTCGCCGAGCTGCGAAAAGCCCTGGCAGCGGATGGGGTGATGCTTGCCAGCGCGAACGGAACACAAATCGATCGCGCAGCTGCCAACACCAGCACGGTCACCTGGCTCGAAGGACGATCACGCTCCTTCGAGACCTCGATGCCGTACGCACCCTTCAAGGACCTGTTGGCCCGTCTGTTTGACGCAGACGAAGAGAATCACCTGACTTTGGAGACGATCGAGACGCACCTTGCGGCCTGGCTGCCCGCCGAGCCTGCGGCCATTGCACCATTCATCGCGACCCTGCTCGATGTTGCGCTGACCGGCGATGCGCACGAGCGCGTGCGCTATCTCGAACCGCCGCAGCTGCGCGAACGCATCTTCGGTGCGATCTCCACGCTTTTTGATGGTCTGGCGGCACGCGGCCCCGTCGTCCTGCTGCTGGACGACCTGCACTGGGCGGATCCAACGTCGTGTGCGCTGCTCGAACAGCTGCTCCCGCTGACGCAGTCGGCCCCGCTGTTGATCCTGACCCTGTTCCGGCCGGGGGAGGATCAGCCGGCGTGGCACTTCTACCAGGCAGCCCGCGAGCGTAATCCAGCGGGCGTCACGCGTGTGGCGCTCGAACCGCTCGACGAAACCCAGGCACGCACGTTGGTTGCCAACCTGCTGCACGTGGAAGACCTGCCAGACACGGTGCGCAGCCTGATTCTGACCAAGGCTGAAGGCAACCCGTTCTTTGTAGAGGAAGTCATCCGATCGCTGCTGGACGCCGGCCTGGTCATCCGGGTCGATGGGCATTGGCGCACGACGCGTGCCATCGATCAGATCACGGTGCCCGACACGCTGACCGGGGTCATTGCGGCCCGCCTGGACCGCCTGACTGAGACCTCGAAGCGCGTCGCGCAGACCGCCGCCGTCATTGGCCGCGAGTTCGATCTCGATATTCTGACCGCGGTCTATGACGAGCCGCGGGCTCTCGATGCAGCCCTGGACGATTTGCATCAGCGTGAGCTGGTACGGGTCAAGGGGCGCCAGGCGACGGTGGGATACATCTTCAAACACACGTTGACGCAGGAAACGGCGTATGAGTCCCTGCTTCTGCGGCGGCGGCGTGAGCTGCACCGGCGCGTGGCTGAGTGCCTGGAACGGTCGCGGCCCGATCACGTCAACGACATCGCCCGCCATTATGTGGAGGGCCAGGAGCCGGCCCGCGCGCTGCCATTCCTCGTGGCTGCAGCAGACCGCGCAAGCCACGCCTATGCGACACCCGAGGCGATCGCGCTGTACACACAAGCGCAGCACATCCTGCAGACGGTTGACAATCCCGAGCTGATGCGCCGTGTCTACGAAGGTCTTGGCGGCGCGCTCATGCTGGCCTACGACGTGCCGCGCGCCCTCGAGAACTTCTACGCCATGCTGGCCTTCGGGCAGACACGCCACAACACCCCCACCCAGGTCTCGGCGCTGAACAAGCTCGGCATGTTGGAAGGCCAGTGGATGGGTGACTTTTCCGCGGCCGAGGTCCACCTGCTCGAGGCAGAAGAGCTTGCGCGTGCCTCCGAAAACCGCGCCGGTCTGATGGAACTGCTGACCATTCGCTGTGGCATCTGCAACATGACCGGTGATTTTGGACGTACGATCACCTATTTGGGTGAATCGGTGCAGCTCAGTCGCGGCATGGGGATCAAAGAGCAGATGGCATTTGGCCTGACGCACATCGCAACCACCCTGACCCACCTGGCACGTTATGATGAAGCGTGGGAACGAGCGCAGGAGGCCCTGGGGGTGGCCCGCGAGGCGGGCGACCAGCAGCACGAAGCCGAAGTGCTGGCCTATGCTGTTCCGACGGTCCATCTACGCAACGGTGATCTGCCCGCCGCACACGCCGCGGCCAGTCAGGGCGTACAGATCGCCGCGCACATCGGCGCAGCCTTCGCCGAGTCGCTGGGCCGCTATATCTTGGGCTGGATTGCCTACCTGCGCGGTAAGTATGAGGAAGCACTGGTCCAGTACCAGCACGCGCTGGATCGTGGGCGCACCACGGGTATGCCGTTCCAGGAAGCCATGCCGCTGAGCGCGCTGGGCGCCGTCTACCTCGAACTTGGCTCTGAATGGGCGGACAAAGCGCTGGCGCTGCACACCCAGACTCTGGCCTTGCTGGACCACCCGCTCGGTATACAGGCCGGTGGCACGGCCTGGGTCGACCTGGGCCTGTGCACGCTGGCGCTCGGGCGTATCGACCTGGCGGCCGACTATTTTCAGCGCGGCCTGACGGTGCCCACTTTCCTGGGCGTGCAGCAGAAGCCGCGCTTCCACGTGGGTCTGGCGCAGGTGGCCCTGACCCGCGGGGAGCTGGAGACGGCGCGCCGGTACGTGGACGAGGCGTTGGCATTCGCCGAAGCACGGTCGATGCGGCACCTCTATCCCACGATTCACCTCACCGCTGCCCAGGTCAGTGCGGCGTGTGGTGACACGGAAACGGCGTTGGCTCAGTTTGCACAAGCCGAGGCCGAGGCTCGCACCTTGGAGATGCGCCCGGCGATCTGGCAAGCCTGTGCCGGCGCAGCCAGCCTCCTGGTCGCTGGTGGTCACTCCAGCCAGGCCGCCAGCCAACGCCTCGCCGCCCGGCGGGTCATCGATGCCATGGCCGCTGATATCGGGGACGAAAACCTGCGCGCCGGCTTTCTGCGACACGCCAGCGGACAACTCCGGCTTATTACAGAAACGCCTGAATAGGAGGATACATGCCAACCTGTCAGCACATCGAGCAAACTCGGGAGGTCGTTCCCAGTGCAGCCGGCTGCGAGGACTGTCTGAAAACGGGGGACAGTTGGGTCCACCTGCGCATCTGCCTGACCTGCGGGCACGTCGGCTGCTGCGACAACTCCAAAAACCGCCATGCCACCCAACACTTCCACACCACCGGCCATCCCATCATCCAATCCCTCCAACCCGGCGAGGACTGGCGTTGGTGCTACGTGGACGAGATATTGGTGGAGTAGGGGTCGGGGGTGAGGGACCAGGGGTCGGGTATTGGGATCATGCATCCCATTTGGCGCCCGGTACGACATTCTTGCGCCAGATGTCGCAGAGAAAGTTGCGCTCGCGTGGCCGGATCAGGATGATACCGTTCCCAGGCCCGGGGTAGTTTCGGCGAGCCGGTCACGTGCCACCTGGTCGATCGCTTCGCGTGCGGCGGCCGATTCGGCCACCGCTGCGGCAAACTTCTGCGGATCGAGCGTCGCCACTTCGGCACCCTGGTCCATCGCTGCACGCACGGTAGCGATGCTGTTGCCACCGCGCAGCAGTTCGATTTCGCCGATGTACTGCCCCTTGCCGCGGCGGGCCATGATGAACTCTTCGCCGTTGGGGGTGCGCAGGTGAACTTCCACTTCGCCGTCGGTGATCATGTAGAAGTTCTCGGGCGGCGCACCGGCGTGAATGATGGTGTCGCCGGGGGCGAACGTCTGCCGCGATACCTGGCGGGTGACGCGCACCAGCTGCTGTTCCGTCAGGCCGGGGAAGGTCTTGGCCAGGTATTCTTCGATGATCTGGCCATCCGCTATGATCACCGTGCGCGTGACGCGCTGTGCCAGGTCACGGTCGTGCGTAACCATGACGATGGTTTTGCCCTGACTGACCAGCTGCTCGAACAGCTGAAATACCGAATCGGCGGTTTTGGAGTCGAGGTTGCCCGTGGGTTCGTCGGCCACCAGCAAGGGTGGGTCGTTGGCCAGGGCGCGCGCAATGGCGACGCGCTGCTGCTGGCCGCCCGACAGCGCCGATGGGAGTTTGTAAGCCTGATCGACCAGCTCGACTCGTTCCAGCAGCTGCATGGCGCGCAGTTTGCGCTCGCGACGGTTGTAGGTGTTGCAGAAATCCATCGGCAGCATCAGGTTCTCCAACACGGTCAGCGTGGGCAGCAGCTGGAAGAACTGGAAGATCACCCCCACGTTGCGGCCGCGCCATTCAGCCAGTTTGCCCTCGCTCAGGGTGTGGACCGGTGTACCGGCCACGACCACCTCACCGCGCGTCGGCCGGTCGATGCCGGTGATCATGTTGATCAGGGTCGACTTGCCGCTGCCTGACTTACCGATGATTGCCACGAATTCACCGCTGCCCACCTGCAGATCGACGTCCTTGAGCGCGGTAAAGGTGCCGGCGGCGCTCTGGAATACTTTGACCACCTGGCGCAGCTCGATGAGATGGTTGCGTCCGGTACTCACCAGGGTCTCGTTGCCACCTTGGGAACCATTGTCTGTGCGTGTGATTTTCCATCTCATCATCCTCATCATCGATCACCTCCAGTGGTTGCGTCGTCCTGAGAACTGCTTGGGCTTGTAAAAGAATAACTTCCCGTGCTATTTTGATCGAATTTGGCGGTGGCGGTTGCACAGTTGCCATCTTTCCAAAAAGATGGCAACTGCGCAACCGCCGCCGCCTTCGGAGCGGCGAATACCAGCCATAATGCCGGAAGTTATTCTTTCACAGGCCCTTCTGGGTCGCATGGGCGGTGCATTGGGCACCGCCCGATCTGTGCGTATGTTGTTAGACGGCAGGATGCAGCAATTCGTGACCGCTTCCTGACATTCGGAATCGCGCCCCGCGGCGACCGCCGGCAAGGCCACCCAAAAAACCAGCAGCATACCGGTCAGCGCGACCGGCCAGTTCATCAGTGCGGCCACCCGCATGTCCTGGGGCGGTGTACCCTGCAGCTGGTGGCCAAGAATAGTGCCCGCGACGAATTGTACTATGACATTCGGGATCGGCGGAAAGTCGTCTGTCGATGGATAGAGCAAGAGATACATCGGTGTGGTGACAATGGTGCCCATGACGGATGTTGTGGTACAATGATTCCATCCGCGAGATCGGTACCAGCCCCGCCTGGCACCCGTACGGTCATCACCCCGAAAGGAGTCAACGCATGGCCGACGACCTGCTTGCTGCCCTGGCTGCCCTGTTTCCTCCCGACAGTCTTCTCACCCGTCCCGCCGAGGTGACGCCCTACGAGTCCGATGGCCTGACGACCTACCGTGTACGTCCAGCCGCCGTTGTGCTGGCCGAAACCCAACAAGAGGTCGTCGAGACCGTGCGATTGTGTTATCGTTTGCAGGTCCCGTTCGTGGCCCGCGGCTCAGGTACGAGCCTCTCGGGCGGTGCGTTGCCCATCGAACACGGCGTCGTGATCGCGCTCAACCGTCTGAACCGCGTTATCCACCTGGATGCGAAGGACCGCCTGGCCGTGGTCGAGCCTGGCGTGATCAATCTCGACATTTCACGTGCTGCCGCCCCTTTTGGGCTCTATTATGCGCCCGACCCATCCAGCCAGCCGATTTGTACGATCGGCGGCAATCTGGCCTACAACTCGGGTGGCGCCCACTGTCTGAAGTACGGCATGACCAGCAACCACGTCCTGGGCATCAAAGCGGTCCTGCCCGATGGCGAGGTAGTGTACCTGGGTGGAGATTCGCTGGAGAGCACAGGGCCCGATCTACCTGGCCTCTTTGTGGGCAACGAGGGTCTCTTTGGTGTGGCGCTCGAGATCACCGTGCGACTCCTGCCCAAGCCCGAAATCTATCGCACGGTGCTGGCCGCCTACCGCAGCCTGGCCGCCGCCGGTGATGCCGTGGCCAGCGTGGTTGCGTCAGGTCTTCTGCCTGGGGCCATGGAGATCATGGACAACCTGGCGATCCAGGCGGCCGAAGCGGCGGTGCACGCCGGCTATCCGCTCGACGCCCAGGGTCTGCTCATCGTCGAGCTGGAAGGTGAAAAACCGAACGTCGATGCCGAGTTCGAACACCTGATGCGTGTGATCGAGGCGTCCGAACCGTACCAGGTGCGCGTGGCCAAAGACGAAGCCGACCGTTTACGCATCTGGAAGGGGCGCAAGAGCGCCTTTTCGGCGGTGGGCCGCCTCAGCCCCGATTACATTGTGCAGGATGGGGTGGTGCCGCGCAGCCGCCTGGGCGAAGCGCTGGCCGAAATTGGCCGCCTCGGTGCCGAATATGGGATTCGTGTGGCTAACGTCTTTCATGCCGGGGATGGCAATCTGCATCCGCTCATTCTGTACAATGCGCTGGAACCGGGGGCATTCGAGCGCGCCGAAGAGCTGGCCTCGCACATCCTGCGCCTGTGCATTCGCCTGGGCGGCTCGATCACCGGCGAACACGGCGTTGGCGTCGAAAAGCGCGACTACATGCCCGAACTGTTCAACGAGACCGATCTCGATGCCATGCAGCGCATCCGCCTGGCGATGGATCCGCTGGAGCTGGCCAATCGCGGGAAGATGTTCCCCAGTGGCACGGCACCCGCCCTGCGACTGCGTGGCATGCATCCACTGGAGCGTGAAGGGAGGATCAGTCGCGAATGAACCTCCAACCCGATTCGATCGTCGCGGTTCAGGAAACCGTGCGTGCCCTACCGGCCCTGATCGTGCGCGGGGGTGGCACCAAGCCTGCATTGTCGACACCCATCGATGACACCGCCGTGCTTTCGACCGCCGCCCTGGCGGGTGTGCTCGAATACGAACCAGGTGAATTCACCTTCACCGCCCTGGCTGGCACGCCGGTCAGTGCCGTGCAGAGCGAATTGGCCGCGCACGGCCAGTATCTTCCGTTCGATCCACCGTTGGCAGCGCTGGGTGCAACGCTGGGTGGCGTCGTGGCGTCGGGCACCAGCGGGCCGGGGCGTCTGCGGTTTGGTGGTGTGCGTGACTTCATCATCGGTGTGCGCTTCGTGGATGGCCAGGGCGACCTGGTGCGCGGCGGTGGCAAGGTCGTCAAAAATGCCGCCGGGTTCGACCTGCCCAAGCTGATGGTGGGCAGCCTGGGGCGGCTGGGGGTGCTGGTCGAGCTGACGTTCAAAGTGTTTCCACGACCCGCCGCCACGACCACGCTGCAGCTCAGTTATGCCAGTTTGCCGGCGGCGCTGGATGCGATGCGCATCCTGGCGGCGGCACCGCTCGACCTGGACGCGCTCGATCTGCTGCCCGCCACCGGTGATGACCCGGTGACGCTGTGGGTGCGCCTGGGTGGTCTGGCCGATGCACTGCCGCCGCGTGTGGTGCGTCTGCGCACGCTGCTGGCCGACCGCATACCGGAGACGGTGGCCCTTTTGGAGTGGTCGGACGTGGGTACAGCCGATCTCTGGGCGGCGGCGCGTGATTTTGCCTGGGTGCCGCCAGGTTGGAACCTGCTCAAGATTCCGATCACGGCGGCGCGCATTTCACTGCTCGAGGAGCAGCTAACCGGTCGTAATGCGGTGCGCCGTTACAGCGTGGCGGGCAACGTGGCGTGGCTGGCCTGGCCCGATGATCCGGCTTCGTTGCACGACCTGCTGGCATCGCTTGGCCTGAGTGCCGTGGTGCTGTGGGGACCGCCGGGCCGTGCGCTGCTTGGCAAACGGGCAGGTGAGCCGTTTGCCCGCCGTGTCAAACAGGCCCTCGACCCCGCCAACCGCCTCGGGGAGGTCTGACATGCAGCATAGGATACCGATCGACACCCTGGGTCCCCAGGGCGAAGCGATGGCCAATGCCATCAGCGCCTGCGTGCACTGTGGTTTCTGCCTGCCGGTATGTCCCACCTATCGCGTGCTCGGTGAAGAGAACGATTCGCCGCGTGGCCGCATTTTTCTCATGAAGGACGTGCTCGAAGGCAGCCTGCCCCTGGCCGATGCGCTGCCTTACGTGGACCGCTGCCTGGGGTGCCTGGCCTGCGTGCCGGCCTGCCCATCGGGTGTGGCGTATGGTGAACTGATCTCCCCCTTTCGCGCCTATGCCGAGGCGCGCCGCTCGCGGGCACCGGTGGATCGTTTCATGCGGCGCTTCGTGCGCCAGACTATCCCGTCGCCCGCCCGCCTGCGCACGATGACCCGACTCGGACGAGTGGCACGGCCACTGGCGGGTGTCTTACCGTCTTCGGCGCAGGCCATGCTGAACCTGCTGCCGGAACGCGCACCCGGCAAAATGCCACCCCTGCCCGAGGTGTATCCGGCGGTGGGCAAACGACGGGCGCGGGTTGCCCTGCTGGCGGGCTGTGCCCAGCAGGTGCTGGCGCCCAACATCAACTGGGCCACGCTGCGTGTGCTGGCCGAAAACGGTGTCGAGGTGGTGATTCCCAAGGGGCAGGTGTGCTGCGGTGCCCTGGCCCTGCATACCGGGGCAGCCGATCAGGCGCGCCAGCTGGCCTCGACCAACCTGGCCGTCTTTCCGGGCGACGTCGATGCCGTGATCACGAACGCGGCCGGCTGCGGTTCGGGATTACACGAGTACCCGCTGCTGTTCCGCGGCCTGCCGCTGGAGACGAATGCCACCGCATTTGCCGCCCGTGTTCAGGATATCAGCGTCTTTCTGGATGATTTGGGCCTGCGCACACCGCTGCCGCTGCCGCAGCCGCTGCGCCTGGCCTACCACGACGCCTGCCACCTGCTGCATGCCCAGGGCATTCGCGATGCACCACGCCGCCTGTTGGCGAGCATCGCCGGCGTCACTGTGGTCGAAATTGGCGAAGGGGACATCTGCTGCGGGTCCGCCGGCACGTACAACATCGACCAGCCCGAAATTGCCGCGGCACTGGGCACGCGCAAGGTGCAGAATATCCTGAACGCCGACGCCGATGCGGTGGTCACTGGCAACATTGGCTGCCTGACCCAAATCCGTGCCCACCTGGCGGCGCAGGGACGGCCACTGCCGGTGTACCATACGATCGAAATTCTGGACCAGGCGTATCAGCTGGCTGCGGCTTGAGAATGAGATGAATCCTATGTCCATCCTACCTGTCGACGAAACAATGATCGCTGCCGCCGTATCCGGCGAGGTGTTGGCCCACGGGCGCGACTATGAGGCGCACGGCGCGGTACAGCGCTTGGTCCGGCGCGGCCGCACGCTCGAAGCGGTCGTCCAGGGCACGCGGGTCGAGCCGTACCGGCTGCGGATCACGATCTATTCCGACGGCCACTTCGGCTCGCTGTGTACGTGCCCGTATGCGGCGGTGCCGTGCAAACACGTCGTCGCCGCGCTTCTGCATTACGCCCGCCAGCCCGACGCCGTGCCGACGCAACCGGACCGGCATGAGCAGTTGGCGGCGCTGGACCACGGTCAGCTGTTGGATCTCGTGCTGCACCTGCTGGATGAGCGGCCCGAACTGGTGGAAGCGATCGACGTCCATTTGTCGGCTGTCCAGGAGATGGCCTTGCCTGCGGCGGTGACCGGCGCTGGATCGCACCTGGAAGCACTGGTGCATGCGCTGGTGCCCGAGTTCATACCGCTGGCCGCCGACTACGCCGATACGGATGCGCTGCAGGCTTCGGACGCGTCGTCAGAGGCCAGTGCCTTTGCCGAGTTCGTCGAGGTGCGGGAGGTCGTGCAGGCGCTGGCCGAGGCTGGCGGTCTGGCGCGGGCGCTGGATGTGTTGGGCAGTGTGACCGATGAGCTGGTGACGCGCTGGCCGCCCGCTGAGTCGGTCACGGCAGGGGACCGCGCGTTTACGCGTGTCTTTTTTGCACTGGTGGCAGATACCTGGACGCAGCTCCTGGCCCAAGGCACGGCGCCAGCCGCCGTGGGCGAGATGTGGGTCCCTGCCCTGGCCGGCTGGCAGCAGGCGCTTCAGCCCTACGGCGTTGGTGATGTTTTTGCCCAGGCCCGTCAGCTGGCAGGACCGGCGGTGGATGGTACGGAGTAGGGAGTACGGAGTAGGGAGTACGGAGTAGGGAGTAGGGGGGTGGCCTGGCGATCGTGCAAGCTGCCAGGAGTTTGGCCAGGCCAGGTATGCAGGATGGGCACCCGACATTGATTGCGCATAGTCAATTCATATCGCGACGCAGCAATGTGTTTGCCCGGCGGGGCATGGTAGCCACCAGCCAGCCGTTGGCGGCCCAGGCCGGGCTCGATATACTCAAAGCAAGCGGGAATGCCGCCGATGCCGCCGTTGCCACTGCGGCGATGCTCAACGTCGTCGAGCCGACCTCCACCGGCATTGGCGGCGACTGTTTTGCCCTGTACTGGGACGCCGCGACCCGCGAGGTGACGGCGCTCAACGGTTCGGGCCGTGCCGCGGCGGATGCGTCGATCGCCGAGCTGCGGCGTCTGGGGTATGACCAGATGCCCGCCTATACTGGCCATGCCGTCAGTGTGCCGGGCACCGTGGCTGGCTGGAGCGATCTCCTGGCGCGTCACGGCCACCTGACGCTGGCCGATGTCCTGGCGCCCGCGATCTGGACGGCCGAAAACGGGTATCCCGTCTCCGAGCTGATTGCCGCGGCCTGGCAGCACGAGGTACCCAAGCTGCTGCGCCAGCCGGGGTGGGTGAGGGGTGACCTGGACAACGGGCCGCCGCAGCCCAGCGGTCACGAGCTGCTGGTGGATGGCCGGGCACCGCATGCAGGGGAGATCATGCGTCTGCCGACCCTGGCCGGCACCTTGCGCGGGATTGCGGCTGAAGGCCGGTCCTTCGTTTATGCGGGCGAATTTGCCGCGCGACTCAGTGCGCACGTCCAGCGTTACGGTGGGTGGCTGACGCCGGCCGACCTGGCAGCGCACACCAGCACCTGGGACACGCCACTCCGCGCTACCTACCGTGACGTCACGCTCTACGAATGCCCGCCCAACGGCCAGGGCCTGGCCGCTATCCTGGCGGTCAACCTGGCCAACGGTTTCGACCTGGCGGCGCTGGCCGAGGCCGAGCGGGTGCACCTGCTCATCGAGTGCATGCGCCTGGCCTTTGCCGATGCCGCACGCTGGGTGGCCGATCCGCAGCACGTCGACCTGCCGCTGGCCGAGCTGCTGAGTCCAGCCTACACCGACCGCCGCCGGCGGCTGATCGACCCGCAACGCGCCAATCCTCACGTCACATCGGGCCTGCCCGCCAGCCGCGACACCGTCTACCTGAGCGTCGTCGACGGCGAAGGCAACGCGTGCAGCTTCATCAACAGCCTCTTCATGGGCACTGGCAGCGGGCTGGTGGTGCCGGGCACCGGTGTGGCTTTACATAACCGGGCATCGCTGTTCAGCCTTGACCCGGCGCATGCCAATGCGCTGGCGCCGCACAAACGTCCTTATCAAACCATCATTCCCGCCCTGACCACGCGCCACGGTGAGCTGCACGCCTGTTTTGGGGTCATGGGTGGGTTCATGCAGCCGCAGGGGCACCTGCAGGTGCTGAGTCACCTGGTGGATGGGGGGTTGTCGCCGCAGGCCGCGCTCGATCGGCCGCGCTGGCAGCTGGCCGATCCTGCGTCATGGGTGGGCGCGGCCGAATCGGGAGGCCTGGTGCTGGTCGAAGATGCGTGGGAGCCAGCCATCCTCCAAGCACTGGCCAGCCGCGGTCACCGCTTGCAGATCGTTGGTGGCCTGGCGCGCACGGTGTTTGGCGGCGGGCAGGTGATCGTGCGCGACCCGGAGACCGGCGTGCTGATGGGGGGCAGTGATGGGCGGAAGGATGGGGTTGCGGTGGGATGGTGAGGGAGGGAGTAAGGAGTAGGGAGTACGGAGTAGGGGCGCCGGTCTTTGAGGATTTCAAAGATTTGGGCGATGGGTGGGCTGGAGGTCTTCGGCAATGCGGCGGCGAGGATGTCGGGGTCGGGTGGATTGGCGGTATCTTCCAGGGTCTGGTCGCGCAGGACGTTGCAGTAGTTCCAGTATCAAGCTGCAACCGGAACCAGCTCGTATACGCGACCCAGCTTCATGGCCGCTGCAATGTCACCGTGTTTCAGAGCTACCCGTACGTCGTCCAGCCTGTAGGCATCCTCGAGGGTGAGATAGGGTGACCAGGCGTCGTCCTCGAAAATCAGTTCGACGTCAATTTCGGCAACGTAGTGTCCCTCATGAACTAGTTTTGCAGTCTGTTTGCGCGTCATCTTTGTCTCCTCAAGAAATCTGCAGACCGCTTGGCCGGGTCGGGCCGGTAGGCTGTGACCAAGACAGCAGGCGACGCCGCCCCTCTTGGAATGCCCCACACCACATGTACAGGTCTTCCTTCGGAATCCGGCAGTAGGACAAGCACGCACGGTCCCTTGGCATAGTCAGGATAATCTTCAACCATGACCGCCTCATGTGTAGCTGCCAGAACGTCACGCGCCAGAATGCCATCGGCGGCCAATTCATCATAACCATGGGCCGAAATACGCACGTCACGCTGCGTAATCAGTCTCTGGATTGTTTCCCAAGTCGTACTCATGCTCGAATTGTACCAGATCAGAAACTATTCAGCAATAAATTAGTATACAATGTTTCGTCAACCACTGAATTCTCAGCCCAGGAATTCCAAATGTAGCCAACCATCTTAACCACAAAGGGCACACAGGACGCAAAAAATCGCTTGTTTGATTGCTTTCGTGCCGCAGCTTTGTGTCCTATGCGCGCTATGTGGTTAACGCTGGGCTACATTTGGAATTGCTGTTCTCAGCCACGGTCTCGCTGACGCACCAGGGTCACCTCGTGCAGTTCGACCCGCCGCGTAGACACCTGGCCCGTCGCCGTCCGCAGCCGCAGCACAAAGAACGCTTCCGGCGCCGGCTGGTGGTAGGCCAGGAAATCTTGCCGGCCGCGCACCGGCGTCAGCGGATACGTGGTGACATCCCCCGCGACATCAACCGGCCGCAAGTGGTACCCGCGCAGCACCGGCTCTGCCGGATCGACGAGCGAACAGATGATATACACCGCATCAGGATACGTCGCGTGCTGCGCATCGCTGGCCGACGGGTAGGCAGGGGTGACCGGATGTGAATGGTAAATCGCGACCATTTCCTCCCCTGCATCTTCGAACTCGAACTGCCTGAGCAGCGTGTGGCTATCGACCACGTAGTCGATCTTGCGGTCCTCCGCGTCGTTGCGCGCCCGCACCATCCCGGTCACGATGCCGCCCTTGCCCCGCAGAATACCGCACACCTCCTCCGGCAGCCCCTCCCGCGCATGCGCCACGATCGTTTCCCAAATCTCACCCGGTAAAATCAGCCTGTCAATCTCCATCTATCCCCCTCCACCATCCACCATCCACCCTCCAACCGCCGCCCAGCAAGACGATGATCTCCACAGAAAAAAACTCTGTGATCTCCGTGTTCTCTGTGGCAAAACCCATCAACACACCCATCCCCAATGAGCCGCGACCGTCATCACATCTACCACATCGACGACACCATCCGGCGCGACGTCGAAAAACGGATCGTACGGCTGCGACCAGCCCTGGGCAATGGCCTGGATATCCCCGACATCCACGGCACCGCTGTGATCGAAGTCGTAGCAGGTGGCGCGTACACGGGCGATGCGCACCACGCGTTGCTTACCGGTGTCGGCGACGAGTACGTCCCCGTTGGGCAGGAAAGTGACGCCCATGGGTGAATAAAAAGGTCCGGTGTGCCCGTCGTTGGGTTCATTCCACACAAACAACAGCCGGCCGTCGGCCCCCAGCAGTTTGACGCGCTGGTCACCCCGATCGCTGACCACAACCTGGCCTCCCGGCAGCACATCCAGTCCCTGCGGTCGCAGCAGACCATCCGTCCAGCTGGCCCGCCAGACCAGCTCCTGGCCATCGAAGTCGAGCACCTGGATGCGGCCATTATCACGATCCGCCACCAGGATCATCGCGGATAACGGTTCGGTCAAGAAGCTTCGCGTAGTCAAGGTGTATGGCTGAGCGAATGCTGACTGGGCGGGCGAGGGCCAGGTAGGAGAGATGACCAGGGTTTGGGGGAATGCCCACTGGCCGGGACCGCTGCCGGCGCTGCCAAACTGACTGACCATGCTGCCCAGCCAGTCGTAGACGTCGATGCGGTGGCCCTCGGCCTGGCTGACCAGCAGGCGGGTGGTTTGGCTGTTCCCCACGCGGGCGACGGCGCTGAGGTGCAGCTCATCCAGCACGGCCAGGGCCGGGGCATCGCCGGCGACGCTGTTGCCAAGGCTCAGCAGCTCCGCCCGGCCGGCCAGCGGACGCCGCAGGACCTGGCTGTCCTGCAAGACCCCATCCACCCACAGCGCCAGCCGCCGGTGTGTGGTCCCTGGATCGACCGGCTGCCAGACGACGGCCAGGTGGTGCCACTGCCGCGGCTGCCAACGGCTGACATCGGCATACAGCACGACGTCGTGCTGCCCTAACTGGCCATCGGTCAGCCAGGCGTAGAGGCCGTTCCAGCTCGCTTTGGCCACACGCAGGCGGTAGCCCGCGAACGGCTCGGCTGGGGCCGCCGCGCCGGCGGACTCATCCGACAACGCGCCGTCATTCACCTGCAGCGCTTCCAGGAATACGTGCTCCTGCCCATCGTCCCACCGCCACTGCGGCTGCACCCACAGCTGCACACTGCCCGTGGCTGCGTCCAGGTGCCCGTTGGCCTGGTACAGCAGCTGGCTGTCTTTGCCGGTTTTTACACCCTGGCCAAACCGGCCCGGCACCCGTGCCACGCCGTTGACCAGGAGGGGATCGTCGTTGCCCAACCGCAGGTCGGCATCGAAATTCGCCAGGCCCAACGTATCGTCGTCGGCCAGAGGACGCAGGGTGACCGTGAATGGGACGCCGACCTGCGCCACACCGGCCGGCCACTGCAGCGTGCCGGTCACGAAGTCGTGGCGGCCGAACCAGTTGACCAGATTCAGGCGCTCGTCCAGCACCTTGACCCGGTTCTCGCCCGCCACGCCGGCGAGAAGCTGGCCATCGACCGTACGCGCCAGGGCGTAGGCGCCGCCCAGGCCGAGATGCACGCTGCCCTGGCGGCCCACCCAGCGGTCGTCGGGCAGCTGTGTGAGCAGCGCGCCAGCGTGGGCGTCGAGGATCGTGCGCACGCCGCTGTCCGGCTCGACCACCGCCGCCGCCGGGGCGATCGTCTGCTGGGCGCGAAAGACCGGGCTGAAGCCACTCTCGCGGCCGGCGGTATCGATCGCGGTCACGGCGTAACGTGCGGTGGCGTAGGTCGTATCGACCAGACCCGGCGTGGTGGTGGTGGCGATCAGGCTGAAGGGATAATAGGCCGGTTCCAGACCACGGTACACCCGATAGGCCGCAAAGGCCGGGTCCGGGCTGGCCGGCCACGAGAGGCTGACCTGCGTGCCGTCGACGCGGCCCTGCAGCTCAGCTGGCGGGGCGGGGGCACCAGCCGGCGGCAGGTGTGTGTCGATCGTACGTTCGTACGTATTCGTACCCAACTGCCAGGCCGCCAGGTTGAAGTCGGTGATCGGCCACCAGGTGTAGAAGCGCTGGTCACCGTCCCCCGCCGCGACCAGCAGCTGGCCGTTGAAACCGACGACGTCGATGTGACCGAAGGGGTTGGGCGCCAGGGTGTGACCGGTGGCGGTCGTGATGCCACCACTAAGCAGGGATCGCGCCGGCAGGGTGAAGCGGCCGTCCGCGTCAGTCGTGCCGGTGATGACGGGAGTGGGTGGTATGGCGCCGGCCATCGTCTGGTAGATTGTGATTGGCAGGCCGGCCAACGGCTGGCCGCGGTTGTCCAGCACACGCAGCGTATTCTGGTCGGGGATATCGAAGAGGTACTCGCCGAAATAACCGCGCCGGTAGCCCTGGTTGCGGTTGAGGGCGCCGATGGCGTGATCGCTGTAGAGCGGCCAGCTGTGATTGCCCAGGTTGCCACCGCCCATCAGATCGGGGCGGGACCACTGGAAGCCCATCAGCAGCGGCCGGCCGTCCGTATCCAGCACGGCGTTCTGGTAACTGCCCGCCACGTTGAGCCAGTAGAGGTCGATCAAACCCAGTTGATGGGTCAGCTCGTGCACCAGCCCCCAATCGACGGTGCCGGCGAAGGTTTGCGCGTAGCGATCGGCGGACAGCGCAGCCTCGTTTTCGGGTGTGTCGGGGTCGTCGCGATCTACGCGGAAGGTCCAGCGACCGTCGAAGGCCAGCGCGCCGCTGACCAGGTCACCGCCCACCTGTTCGGTCACCGTGATCGCGTCCACGCGCACGCGGTCGAGCGCGCCGTTGAGTGCGGACGGGTAGGTCGACGCGGCCAGGTTGCGGTTCATGGCGTCGAACTGGGCCTGCAGCCAGTCGGCGAAGCCCCAGGAGCCGGTCAGGTTCGGTCGCCGGGCGAAGGCGTCGTTGACCAGGGGGTGGACCAGCACGTCGAGATAGAGCGCATCGCTGGCGTCGGCGCGCGTATTGTTGCTGCGCGTGGTTTCGCTGAAGGTGGCAGTTGGGTCCAGCGTCAGGGTGACGGTGTGGCGCCCGCTGGACCACGACCACGGCAGGGTCAACGTGGCTGTGGCACCGGGGGCGAGCGGCGGCAGGGTGACGTCATCCCGCTGCACGGCCGGCGCGCGGTCTCCAGCGCGTACCGCGGCCGGCTCGATCTGCCACGTCGCGCTGACCGCCGGTGTGGTGATGATGCCCTGGTTGGCAATCTGCGCCGTGAAGGTCACGGTCTCGCCCGGCAGGGGAAAGTGCCGGGCGTTGGCCGTGCCCGGGCACAACTCAGGCAGCCCGCGGCTGTAGTCGAGGCAGTAGCGCGGATAACGCGGCGTGCGCGCGATCCACTGCACGCTCAGGTCGGCCAGGGTGGGGGGAGACTGGGCAGCCGCTGGGGCATCGCGCGTCGTCTTAACCCAGTAGAACGGTGGCGGCAATGGTGGCGATACCGGAGAAAGCGACCCAGCCCCGACTGGCGGACCATCTCTGGCCGTTATCCGGAATTCGTCGAGCAACCATGGCCAGCTAGCGGTCGGCGGCACTGATGGAGCAAAAGGGGTGACGGGCAGCGCACGCACCACGGCGCAGCCACACCCCAACAAGAGCACAGCACACCCCAGGCTTATGCCCAAGTGCCAACTACGCGATATCCGCCAATCCAAAATCCAAAATCCAAAATCCAAAATGGTTCCGCGCTTCAAAACTCGGCACCGTCGGCGGCTGCCGGTCGGGGGTGGGCGGTGTGCCATACTCTTTCTCGTAGATCTCGAGATAGGCGCGGTGCAGCTGCCGGCGCAGGGGCACCAGGTGCGCATCATCGCCCGAGGTGGCCAGGATCTGCACTGCCGCAGCCAGGGCTTCGAGCGCTGCGCCGCGGTTGAGACCCGGCTGCGCCGCCGCCCGCACATGCAGGACCGCCGTCTGCGGTGCACCCGCCGCGGTCATGGCATCGGCCAGGTTGGCCAGGTTCTGCGAAGCGGTCCGGTCCATGCGGTGTTGGTTGTAGTTCCAGCTGCTGCCGGTAAACCCGGTCACCGCCACTGCCAGCATGGCCACGATCAACGCGAGCGACGCCATCACCACGCAGCCGCGCGCAATCGGACGCGGCAGGCCCCCGCCGGCGGGTACCTCCGTGTACGCCACGACACCCTGATCGTCCACCGTATCCCAATCGGCTGCAGATTCCGGATCAGCCGCCACGACCGCTGGCGCAACGGGGGTATCCGCCACACGCCGTGCCTCGAACAAATCAGGCATCGGCCCCACGCCCGCACCAGAGTCCGGCCGCGCCAGCGATGTCGCCGCCCCCCCTTCACCCGCCGCCTCGGGCCGGTTCGAATCGTCATCCAGGTTCATGCCTACATTATACCACACAAGCCCACATCCAAAATCCAAAATCGAAACTCCTCAATCCAAAATCCAAAATCTAAAATCCAAAATCGAAAATCGGCTTGCTCTTTCCCCGCCCTCATGGTAAAATGCAACTGATTGTTCCAAATACCGCAAATCCAAAGCAAGCAGAGACCAAGAACCGTTCTGGCTCACCGATGCCGGCCAACCACGCTTCTGGCGTCGAACAACAAAGGAGTTGCAACTTGAACCTGCAAGAGTATCAAGCCAAACGCATTTTTGCCAAATATGGCGTGCCGATCCCTCGTGGGGAGGTTGCCACAACGGCCACGGCGGCGCGCGACATCGCACGCCGGCTCAACACGCGCGTGGTCATCAAATCCCAGGTCCTGGTTGGTGGCCGCGGTAAGGCAGGCGGCATCAAACTGGCCGAAACGCCCGACGATGCCGAGGCGGTAGCCGACAAGATTCTGGGCATGGAGATCAAAGGCCTCAAGGTGCGCAAAGTCCTGGTCGACGAAGCCGCTGCGATCGATACCGAGCTCTACCTGGGCATGGTCATCGATCGTGCGCAGCGGCGCGTGATCATGATGGGCTCCAGCGAAGGGGGCGTCGACATCGAGGAAGTGGCGGCAACGGCGCCGGAGAAGATCATCAAGGTGGCGATCGATCCCTTCCTGGGTCTCAAGGACTACCAGGCGCGCGAACTGGCCATTGGCATGGGTGTCAGCCGCGATCTGACCAACGATTTTATCAAGATTGCGCGTGCACTTTACGCGACTTTTATGCAGAGTGACGCCACGTTGGCCGAGATCAACCCGCTGGTGATCACCAAAGGCGGAAAACTGCTCGGCGTCGACGGCAAGATGTCGATCGACGAGAACGCGCTCTTCCGCCACCTCGACCTGGACGAGATGCGCGACATCGACGAAGAGGACCCCTACGAAGCCGAAGCCCGTCGTTTTGGTCTGAGCTACGTCAAACTCGACGGTGAGATTGGCTGCATGGTGAACGGTGCCGGCCTGGCGATGGCCACCATGGACATCATCAAACACTACGGCGGCTCACCCGCCAATTTCCTCGACGTCGGCGGCGGCGCCCAGGCCGACAAAGTGGCAGCCGCCCTGCGCATCATCCTGTCCGATCAAAACGTCAAGGCGGTGCTGTTCAATATTTTTGGCGGTATCACCCGCTGTGACGAAGTGGCACGCGGGATTCTCACGGCGCTGCAGGAAGTGCCAACCAGCGTGCCGATGGTGGCCCGTCTGGTCGGCACCAACGAAGCCGAGGGACGCGCAATTCTGGCCGAAGCCCACATGGGCACCGCCGCCACCCTGGACGAAGCCGCCCAAAAGGCCGTCAAAGCCGCACGCGGCGAGATTACGTTCTGAGCTGTGCTGAATCATGGAAGACTGCATCTTCTGTAAAATCATCGCCGGTGAAGCACCTGCCGATATGATCTATGCCGATGACGAACTGGTGGCGTTCATGGACATCTACCCCGCCAGCCGTGGTCATCTGCTCATCGTGCCGCGCTTGCACGTGCGCAACCTGTATGACACGCCGCCCGAGCTGGCGGCGCGGGCGATGGCGCTGGCGGCCCGTTTGGCACCGGCGCTGCGCGATGCCACCGGTGCCGACGGGATGAACGTCTGGCAGTCGAGCGAGCGGCCCGCCGGGCAGGTCATCTTCCATTTTCACATGCACATGCTGCCGCGCTATCACAATGACGGCATTCCCGTGCCCGGCAACCGCAGCCGCGCCGATGCCGCCGAACTCAGCGCACTGGCCGCGGCCATTCGCGCCCAATTTGACCGTTAACAACCGGCCAGGGACAGGTTCAACATCGTGCCTCGAGTCAGGGAGGACTCTGAATGAGTATTATCGTCAATAAAGACACGCGGCTGATCGTGCAGGGTATCACGGGCCGCGAGGGTGCGTTCCATACGAAACAGATGATCGATTACGGTACCCCGGTGGTCGGTGGTGTGACGCCGGGCAAAGGCGGCGAGTGGACGCTGGGCGTTCCGGTTTTCGACACCGTCCGCGAGGCGGTGAACGCCACCGGCGCCAATACGACCATTATCTACGTGCCGGCCCGGTTTGCTCCCGACGCCATCCTGGAGGCCGCCGACAGCGGCATCAACGTGGTCGTCTGCATCACCGAAGGGGTACCGACGCTGGATATGGTGAAGGTGCGCGCCTTTCTCGACCAGACCGACGTGCGCCTCATCGGGCCTAACTGCCCGGGCGTCATTACGCCGGGCGAAGCCAAGGTCGGCATCATGCCCGGCCACATTCACACGCCCGGCCCCGTGGGTGTCGTCTCGCGCAGCGGCACACTGACCTACGAAGTGGTCTACGCCCTGACCGAGCGCGGCATCGGCCAGTCGACGGCGGTGGGAATCGGCGGCGACCCCATCATCGGGTCGACCTTCATCGACATTCTGCAGCTGTTCGAAGAGGACGAGCAGACCGAGTTGGTGGTCATGATCGGTGAGATCGGCGGCACCGATGAAGAGCGAGCGGCGGAGTTCATCGCCCAGCGCATGAGCAAACCGGTGGTTGGTTTCATTGCCGGGCAGACGGCGCCTCCGGGCAAACGTATGGGGCATGCGGGTGCGATCATTTCGGGTGGTACCGGTACAGCCAAAGAGAAAATTGCTGCCCTCGCTCGCGCCGGGGTGCCCGTCGCCGCCACGCCGATCGAAATCGCCGGGTTGGTCGCAGACAAATTGAGCCATTGACGGCACGGCAAATTGTGGATACCATCCTGCAGCAGGTCATCGAACGACTGCGTGATTGGCAGACACCGGCCTGGCTGGTGGGTGGTA
Source organism: uncultured Anaerolineae bacterium (assembly GCA_964443225.1). Classification (GTDB taxonomy): domain Bacteria; phylum Chloroflexota; class Anaerolineae; order SSC4; family Amarolineaceae; genus SSC4. Next base: position 33,683 of record CAYUCC010000031.1, on the reverse strand, counting down.
CCGTGCGTGATGACGTGTTGGGCCGGCCGGTGCACGACATCGACCTGGTTGTGCCCAACGGGGGACTGCGCCTGGCGCGGGCACTTGCCGACGCGCTGGGCGCAGCCTATTTTCCCCTGGACAGTACGCGCGACGTCGGGCGGGTCGTGGTGCGGCTCGCCGACGGCGCCAGCTTCGTGATCGACGTAGCACGCCTGCGCGGACCTACGCTGGAAGCCGATCTGTTGGCGCGCGATTTTTCGCTCAACGCCATGGCCCAGGACGTGCACGATCCCGAGCTGGCGATCATCGATCCGGTTGGCGGCATGGCCGATCTGTTGCGCGGACGGCTGCGTGTGGCCAGCGAACGGGCCTTCGTGGACGACCCGCTGCGGATCGTGCGCGGCGTTCGCTTCGCTCACCAGCTGCAGTTGACCTGGGAGCCGGCGTCGGCGACCCTGGCGCGGTCCGCCGCACCGACCCTCGACACGGTGGCGGGCGAGCGTGTCCGTGAGGAATTGGCGCGCCTGATGGGCACTGCCACCGCCAGCCAGGGTCTGCGTGCGCTGGATCAGGTGGATGCCCTGGTTGTGCTGCTGCCGGAAGTGAAGGCCCTGCAAGGCGTTACCCAGCAACCACCCCATGTGTACGACGTGTACGACCACACCCTGCGTGCCGTCGACTGGATGCATACCCTGCTGAGTTATGTGATGGATCGACCCGATGGAGTCGCCGTAGAAGCGACCGATGCCGATGATGAGCTGGTCGCCGCCGCACGCAGCGGGTTCGACGAAGCCCTGGCGCCGTACGCGGCTGATCTGCTCGATTACCTCGAAATGCCCGCCGAGCAGGGATATCAGCGCCGTGACCTTCTGCCCTGGGCAGCTCTGCTGCACGACGCCGGCAAACCGTCCACGCACCGAACCCTGCCCGATGGCAGCATCAGCTTCGAGGGACACGAGGCGACCGGCGCCTCGCTGGCGCGCGGCGTCATGGCACGGCTGCGCTTCAGCAGCGAGGCCGTGCAGCGGGTCACACGCATCTGCGCCCATCATTCGCGCCCCCGCGCCCTGGCACAGGCCAGCACCGGCACGCCGGCGCGGCGGGACGTGTACCGCTATTTCCAGGCCACGCACCCGGCCGGCGTGGAGACTGCCCTGCTCAGCCTGGCCGATCATCTCGCAGCCCGGGGACCCAACCTGCGGGCCGAACGCTACCTGCGCCGCGTTCGCCTGGCTGCCCACCTGCTCGACGCCTATTTCCGCCAGTACGGCGAGCTGGTTGCCCCTATGCCCCTGCTCGATGGCACCTTCCTACAGAAAACCCTTGGTCTGCAGCCCGGCCCCCTGATCGGCGCCTGCCTGGCCGCCCTCCGCGAAGAACAGGCCGCCGGCACCGTAACCACACCAGAACAAGCCCTGTCCTTCACCCAGCGCTTCCTGCACACAACCCAACCCCCCACAAAATAACCTACTCCCTACTCCGTACTCCCTACTCCCTCCTCCAAACCACATTGACACGATAGCTGCCTGGTGCTATAATCGCCCTGCGTGTTCGAGACAAGGAGCTTGGTCATAGTCGCTCGCCCGTTACGATTGCTGATGTGTGCCACGGCTTGTATCGTGTCTGGCCTGTTTTTGCACGATCGACCTGCCGCAGTGGCGTACAACAGCAGAACCATCAACGAGATAACCGGTTAACATGCCTATGAATGGCCAGGCTTGTCCCCTTCTGGGTTCCCTGAGCGAACAGGGTGTCCATCTCAATTATCCCAACTTCGAAAATCGCTGTTATGCCACGGGTCAAAGCGAGGGTGTGCCGCTTGCCCAGCAGCAGTTTTTTTGCCTGGGCGGGCAATTTGGCACCTGCCCACGCTACGCGTTGGCCACCCAGGGGGGCACTGCCTCAGCGCGGCCCACTGCCTCTGTGACACCTGAACCCGCCTGGGCAGAAGAAGCAGGCAGTTGGGACGACGTGACGACCGCCGAGACGCCGGTGCGCAGCGGTTGGATGCCGTTCATCCTCGGTGCCGGGGGCGTGGTCGCTGTCGTGGTGTTGTGTCTGGCTGTTATGGGCGGTGCCGTGGTCCTGCGTCTCTGGTCGAACCGCACCCAAACCGGTGAGCCGACGCCGGTCGTTGCCCTGCCAGCGGTCATTGTGCCCACGAGCACGCCGACCCCGGCTCCACCAACTCCACTCCCCACCAGCACCCTGGATCCCCAGGTGGCTGCGGCGGTAGCCACGGTCACAGCGATCGCGCAGGCCGGCGACAGCAGCGTGCCAGGTTATCCGTTCTCTTTGACGCCGCGCCCCACGCCAACCCGCCGGCCGTTCCCGCCCGACGGCACCGAAGTACCGCCGCTGGATACACCCACGCCGACGGGGCAAGCCGGTATCTACCTGACACCCACCCCCGCCGATGGCACGTTCGTGCCAACCTGGACACCGACCGCCACGCAGCCGGCGGTCCCCATCATCAGTTTCACCGCGGCGCCGCAGACGATTCTCATCGGCAGTTGTGCGACGCTGCGTTGGAGCGCTGTGGGTGTCGAAGCGGTCTACCTGACGGTGGACGGGGTCGAAACCGGCGTTACCGGCACAGGCTCCCAACAGGTGTGTCCGATCGTCACCACCGATTACATCCTGCGTGTGGTGCTGCGTGATCTTTCGGTCCAGGAATGGGTGGCCACCGTACAGGTGCGCGGCACACCGACGCCGACCGTGACACCCACCCACACCTGGACACCCGACTGGACGCCGATACCCACACCAACCGACGCGCCGACGTCCACCCCGACACCGCCACCCCAATACGGTGTGCAGATCAATGGTGAGAACCGTTCGGTGCAGGTGGCGGCCGACGGCATCGAACACGAAGTCACGGCGTACGGTGTGCAGAATAGTGGAAATACGATTGACACACTCTATTTGACGCTGGGTGGAGACGTGCCAGGTGGCGGCCGGCTGCTGTTGTGTGTCGATAACGTCTGTTACACCGACAACCAGGCCGAAATTAGTTTCGGCGCCGGTGCGTTGAAGAATGCTCAGGTGCGCCTGTCGGTACCGGCGGGTACGGCAGCCGGCGCATCATCTACCCTGCAGCTGAACGTCGCCTCACGCGGTGACCCCGGCCAGACGGCAATGGTTCAAATCGTCGTCACCGTACAATGATGACAACGCTCCAATCCCCAATCCCCAACCCCTGACGCATCTTTGACAGGTGCCATTTCGTGAACTATAATCGACCTGTTTGCCGTGGTTCGAAACAGAAGCCGGTGCGGTGCCCGCGTGCCAGCGTGCATTGCCCATGTGTTCGGACCACCAGGCTGCCAACTGCCATCATTGCACGTGAGGAGAAGCATTGAATGCGTAATCGACCGATCTGGTCCTTGATACTCATCCTGATTATCGCAATCGTCGCTGCTGCGATCGCTTTGCCCATCAGTCACCCCGAATGGATGGCCAACCTGGTCTTCTGGCAGCCCGAGACGACGCGTGATCTGAACGCCAAATTGGGGCTCGACCTGCGCGGCGGTGTGCAGGTCCTGCTCGCGGCGGATGCGGCGCCAGGCGAGGAGGTCAGCCGCGAGGCAATGGAAGGTGCCAAGCGCGTGATCGAAAATCGCGTCAACGGCCTCGGTGTCTCGGAAGCGCTCATCCAGCTCCAGGGTACGAACCGCATCGTCGTCGAACTGCCGGGTATTGCCAATACCGACCAGGCAGTCGAGACGATCCAGGGCACAGGCCTGTTGGAATTCGTCGATACGGGCGACAGCTTCCTGCCCGAAGGCACGATCGTCCAGACCACGGGTGGTGGCTCTGCCACTCTCACCGCGACGCAGCCCATCACCGCAGCCGTGTACAACACCGTACTGACCGGCCGCGACCTGCAAACCGCCCAGGTGGTATTCGATCCCCAGACCAATGCACCGCTCATTAGCTTTACGCTCACCGATGAGGGGGCCGAAAAGTTCGCCGAGCACACGCGCAACAACGTCGGGAAGTTCCTGTCCATCACGATGGACAAGACGATTATCTCCTCACCGCGTATCAATTCGGCGATCACCGGCGGGCAGGGTGAAATCACCGGCCAGTTTACGTTGGACGAAGCTAAAAACCTGGCCATCCAGATGCAGTACGGCGCGCTGCCGGTGGCGTTGAAGGTTGCCGAGAGCCGTGCCGTTGGCCCCACGCTCGGTCAGGATTCCATTCGTCAAAGCCTCATCGCGGGTGTGATCGGTATGCTGGTCGTCATTATCTACATGCTGCTGTACTACCGGCTGCCTGGTGCCGTAGCCGACGTGGCCCTGTTGATCTATACCGCCATCGTTCTGGCCCTGTTCAAACTCATTCCGGTGACGTTGACGCTGCCCGGGATTGCAGGCTTTATCCTCAGTGTCGGTATGGCGGTCGATGCCAATGTGTTGATCTTCGAACGCACGAAGGAGGAACTGCGCCACGGCCGGCCGCTGCATTCGGCGGTCGATGCGGGTTTCTCGCGTGCCTGGAACTCGATTCGTGACTCGAACGTATCGACCTTGATCACCTGCGTGATTCTGTTCTGGTTTGGCTCCACCTTTGGCGCCACCATCGTCAAAGGCTTTGCCGTGACCCTGGCCATCGGTGTGCTCGTCAGCCTGTTCACGGCCATCGTGGTGACGCGCACCTTCCTGCATTTCGTGATGGACACAAAACTGGCCAAGAACCCCTGGTGGTTTGGAGTTTGACCCATGTTGGATATCGTTGGTAAACGCTACTGGTATTTTGCTCTGTCGCTGGTGATCATCATCCCCGGCCTGATCTCGCTCCTGGTGTGGGGTCTGCCGCTGGGTATCGATTTTACCGGCGGTTCGCTCTGGCAGGTTCAACTGCCTGCCGCCAGCGGTCCCGTCCAGCCCGCCGAGGTCAAACAAATCTTCACTGACTTCGGCTACACCGATGCCCTGGTGCAGACGTCAACCAGCGAGAAGCTGGACGATACCGTCATCATCCGCGCCAAACAGATCTCACAGGAAGACAAGACCGCGATCGAGACGGCGTTGGAGGCAAAATTTGGTGGTCAGTCGGTCGAGCAGCGCTTCGAGTCGGTAGGCCCGGCGGTAGGTCAGGAAGTGGCCCAACGCGCCACCCTGGCCGTCATTCTGGCCGCCGCGGCCATCCTGTTGTACATCACCTTTGCGTTCCGCAAAGTGCCAAGCCCGTTTCGGTACGGCACGGCAGCCATCATCGCCCTGGTGCACGATACCCTCGTCGTGTTGGGCCTGGCCTCGCTGGCCGGCCACTTCCTGGGATTCGAAGTCGATGCCCTGTTTCTGACCGCACTGCTGACCGTGATCGGTTTTTCGGTGCACGATACCATCGTAGTCTTCGACCGCATCCGTGAAAACATCGTGCGCTACCGCGGCCAGCAGTTCGAGACCGTCGTCAACCGCAGCATCATCGAAACGCTGAGCCGGTCACTGAACACTCAATTGACCGTTCTGTTCACACTGACGGCGCTCCTCCTGCTGGGTGGTGCGACCATCCAGTACTTCGTATTGACGCTGCTCATCGGTATCTTGAGCGGAACCTATTCGTCGATTTTCAACGCCGCACCGATCCTGGTGGTGTGGGAGAACGGCGAAGTGGGCAATTTCTTCCGCCGGCTGTTCGGCCGCCGCTCGACTGCGGCGACGTAATCGGTCTGGGAGTTGGCATTTCTGTACGGTGCCCTGTGACGGAGCGGAGCCTGGCTGCGCTCCGTTTTATTTTTTTCCGACTCACCTGTTCCAACAGGTTCTGGATGATGTGGCATGCGCGCATTGTACTTCGACGGACAACAACTGACGATACAGCACGATGTTGCGGACCCACAGCCCGGTCCGGGTGAGGCGCTGCTGGCCATGCGGCTGGCGGGTATCTGCGCCACCGATCTGGAGATTCTGCACGGGTACGCTGGCTTTGTGGGGATTCCGGGTCACGAAGGCGTGGCGACGGTTGTTGCGTGTGACGTGCGCCCCGACCTGGTCGGGCGGCGCGTCGTAACTGAAATCAACGTGAGCTGCGGGCAGTGCACCCTGTGTCGGACCGGCCTGCCATCACACTGCGAACAACGGGCGGTGATCGGGATTCGCCAGCGCCCGGGCCTGTTTGCCGGGCGGGTGGCAGTGCCCGCCGATCTGCTGCACGTGGTGCCAGACGAAATCAGCGATACGCAGGCGGTGTTCGTCGAACCGCTGGCAGCCGCATGCCAGGTGACGCAGCTGGTGCCGATCGGACCCGCCGACCGCGTGGTCGTCCTGGGGGGCGGCCGCCTGGGTCTGCTCGTGGCCCAGGTGCTGCGGCTGACCGGCTGTGAGCTGACGGTATTGGGGCGTCGCGCGGCCGCGCTGACGCGGGCCGGGCAGCTGGGGCTAACGATCGGCCTGGTCGGCGAATGGCCGGCCAACGAGCGGGTCGATGTGGTGGTCGAATGCACCGGTCATCCCACCGGCTTCGACACGGCACTGCGCCTGGTGCGACCGCGCGGGACTGTCGTGCTCAAGAGCACCTATGCAGGACCACTGACCACCGATATGAGCCGGCTGGTGGTCGACGAGATCCGCCTGGTCGGTTCACGCTGCGGACCGTTTCCGGCCGCGCTGCGCCTCCTGGGGGCGGGCCTGGTCGATCCGCTGCCGCTGGTCGATGCCACGTTTCCGCTGCTGAAGGGGGTGGAGGCGATGGCGTATGCGGCGCAGCCGGGCGTGGGCAAGGTGTTGTTGGCGCTGGAGGATGTCACGTGATTGCGCTGATCGATTACGGGGTCGGTAACCTGCGCAGTGTGGCCAAGGCCTTCGAACACATCGCGGCGCCGGTACGTGTTGTCACCAACCCGGCTGAACTGGCGGGGGCGCGGGCGATCGTACTGCCGGGGGTGGGCGCGTTTGGTGACGCCGCTGCCAACTTTCGTCGCGCGGGTTTCGAGCAACCGCTGTTGGATCGGGTGGCGCAGGGTACACCCCTGCTCGGAATCTGCGTCGGCTTGCAGCTTCTGTTCGATGAAAGTGAGGAGATGGGGCGCCACCGCGGGCTGGGCATCTTTCGCGGCGTTGTGCAGCGGTTTGCCGACGGCATGCTGGCGGGTGTGTTACGTCCCGCGAGCGCCACGTCGCTGCCACAGCACGCCGCCCCGGCGGCACAGGTGCTCAAAGTGCCGCAGATCGGCTGGAACCAGGTCCACCATCACGGGACGCACCCTCTGCTGGCCGGCGTGCCCAGCGGCAGTTACGCGTATTTTGTACATTCGTACTACTGCCTTCCCATCGATCCCACTCTGCTCATTGCCACGACCGACTATGGCATCGACTTTGCCTCGATCTGCGGGCGCGGCCGCGTGATGGGCATCCAGTTCCACCCCGAAAAGAGCCAGGCCGTAGGTCTGCAGATTTTGCGCAATTTTGTGACGATGGTCGAAAACGAGTCATGAACGTTTTCACGGTCTTTCCGGCCATCGACCTTCGCCACGGCCGCTGTGTTCGCCTGCGCCAGGGGGATCCCGCGGCGGAGACGGTGTTTGGCGACGATCCGGCCTCGATGGCACGCCAGTGGATCGATCGCGGGGCCACCTGGCTGCACGTCGTCAATCTCGACGGTGCGTTTGGCGGAGACCCGCGTGATCCTCGCAAGGTCCTGCCGCTCAACTGGCAGCGGCTGGCCGAGATCTGCCAGGCGATCACGGTGCCGGTGCAGTTCGGCGGCGGGCTGCGGTCCCTCGACGATGTGGTGCTGGCGTTCGACCTGGGCGCCGCCCGCGTGGTCCTGGGCACGGTGGCCCTGCAAGACCCGGCCCTGGTGACGGCAGCGCTGCAGCGTTTTGGTGCATCCCGCATCGTCGTCGGGATCGACGCCCGCGACGGCCTGGTGGCCACGCATGGCTGGCTGGAGACGAGCACCGTTGCCGCGCACGACCTGGCGCAGCGCATGGCCGCGGCCGGTGTGCAGCACGTCGTGTATACCGATATTTCACGTGACGGCATGCTGGCCGGCGTCAACGTCGCCGCGACCGCCGCGCTGGCGCGCCACAGCGGCCTGGCCGTCATTGCCAGCGGCGGCGTTGCCGACCTCGACGATATCCGGCAGCTGTTGGCTGTCCGGGCCGACGGTGTGGCCGGTGTGATTGTGGGCCAGGCGTTGTACACGGGGTCCCTGCGCCTGCCCGATGCCCTGGCCCTGGTGCAAAATAACCTGGTGATGAGGTAAACGGTGCTTGCCAAACGAATCATCCCCTGCTTGGATGTCAAAGACGGCCGTGTCGTCAAAGGAATCAATTTCCTGAACCTGCGCGACGCCGGCGATCCGGTCGAGCAGGCCCAGATTTACGACGCCGAAGCGGCGGATGAGCTCGTCTTTCTTGACATAACAGCCACACACGAGGGGCGCGACATCATGCGGCACGTCGTGCGTGCTGTCGCCGATTCGGTTTTCATCCCGTTTACCGTCGGCGGTGGTTTGCGCAGCGTGGACGACATGCGTGCCATGCTGCTGGCCGGTGCGGACAAGACAGCGATCAACTCAGCGGCGGTGCGCGACCCGGCGCTGATCGGCGAGGGTGCACGCCGCTTTGGCAGCCAGTGCATCGTCGTCGCCATCGATGCGCAGCGCGTGCCGGCGCCGGACAACGATCCGAACGCGGCACCCCGCTGGGAAGTGGTCATCAACGGCGGTCGTGTACCCACCGGTCTCGACCTGGTGAGCTGGGCGCGTGAAGTCGAAGCGCGTGGCGCGGGTGAGATTCTGCTCACCTCGATGGACACCGACGGCACACGTTCCGGTTATGACCTGACCATGACCCAGGCCGTGACCTCGGTCGTGTCGATTCCGGTGATCGCCTCCGGTGGTGCCGGTTCCCTGGCCCACTTCGCCGACGCGCTCACCACCGGCGGCGCCGATGCTGCCCTGGCCGCGTCGCTCTTTCACTACAAAGAGATCACCATCACCGCAGTCAAACACTATCTCGCCGCACACGGCGTCTCCGTGCGCCTGGGGGTGTAGTTCATGTCAACCCCACCGCCCAACCAGCCCGATCAGGAATTAACATCGATGCTGCCCAATCCAATTGCCGCCAACACCGCGACTCCACCTAACCCCGAACCCACCGTCACCTGGGATGCCAACGGCCTGGTACCGGTGGTGGTGCAGGACGCCACCACCGGTGACGTGCTCATGCTGGCCTACGCCAACACGGCGGCACTGCAGCGCACGGTGGACACCGGCGAAGCGTGGTTCTGGAGCCGCAGCCGCGCTGAACTCTGGCACAAAGGCGCGACGTCGGGCAATGTGCAGCAGGTGATCGAGATACGCCTCGACTGCGACGGCGACACACTGCTCTACCGCGTGCTCCCCGCCGGTCCGGCGTGCCATACTGGCGAACGCAGCTGTTTCTACCGGTCGCTCTACCGCGTGCCTTGAGTGGGACACACCACGGAGAATACGATGGGACACATCACCGACGACTTATTCGCAGTCATTCAGGCGCGGAAGGTCGATCCACCCGCCAACTCGTACACCGCGCACCTCTTTGCCAAAGGCGAAAACGAAATCCTCAAAAAGATGGGCGAGGAGGTCGTCGAGGTCATCGTGGCCGCCAAGGGCGAGGGTAACGACCGCCTCATCTACGAGCTGGCCGACCTCGTCTACCACAGCCTGGTGCTGCTCGCCGCGCGTGATCTGACGTGGGCCGATGTGGAGGCCGAGTTGGCACGGCGGGGTGGGGGTAAGGAGTAGGAAGCACGAATTGAACCGTTGTGCGCTTCGGTGGTACAATAGACATGGCAAGGGCACGCAGGCGAGCCGTGCCATTGGCTGTTTCAGGAGGTAAATGCTCATGTCCCTGGACCGCGTACTGGACGCTGCTGAGTTGACGGCGCCGCGTTTTCCGACGAACCCGACGACGAACGGGCGCCTGCACGAGGCGCTCGATGCGTTGACGTTCGATGATGTTTTGCTGGTACCCGGCTACACCGAAGTCCTGCCGGCCGATGTCGACATTCGCATCCGGCTGCACCCGCAGCTGCAGCTGAAGGTGCCGGTGCTGTCCGCTGCCATGGACACCGTCACCGAGGCCCCGCTGGCGATTGCCCTGGCCCGCCAGGGTGGCATGGGCGTCATTCACCGCAACCTGACACCGGATCAGCAGGCCGAGGAGATCGACCGCGTCAAACGGTCCGAGTCTGGCATGATCGTCAATCCGATCACGCTGACGCCCGACCGGCCGCTGGCCGAGGCAGAAGCGATCATGCGCCGCTACCACATCAGCGGTGTACCCATTGTCGAATCAGGCAGCGGTGGGCGGCTGGTGGGCATTCTGAGCAATCGCGACATCCGTTTTGCCACCGATTTTTCGCGCCCCATCCGCGATTACATGACGCACGAAAACCTGATCACCGCCCCGCTGGGCACGACGCTCGACGAGGCCAAAATCATCCTGCACCGCCACCGTATCGAAAAACTGCCCCTCGTCGACGACCATTTCAACCTGAAAGGGCTGATCACCTACAAAGACATCCTGAAGCGCGAGGACTTTCCCCATGCCGCTACCGACGACCAGGGCCGGCTCATCGTGGCCGCCGCCATCGGCGTCGGTGACCAGGCTGTCGCACGCGCCGAACGCCTGGTGGCGGCCGGTGTCGATGCCCTGGCTATCGATACGGCTCACGGGCACTCGCGCGGTGTGCTCGAAACGATTCGCGCTGTCAAAGCGCACTGGCCCAACCTGCCGGTATTGGCGGGCAACGTGGTGACCGCCGAAGGAACCCTGGCCCTGATCGATGCCGGCGCCGACGTCATCAAGGTGGGTGTCGGCGCGGGCAGCATCTGCACGACGCGCATCGTTGCCGGGACGGGTGTGCCCCAGATCAGCGCTATTGCCGAGTGTGCGGCGGCCGCCGCACGGCGCAATATCCCGGTCGTGGCCGATGGCGGCATTCGCTACAGCGGCGACATCGTGAAGGCGATGGCGTGCGGCGCATCGGCGGTGATGCTGGGCAGCCTGTTCGCCGGGCTGGAAGAATCACCCGGCGACTTGATCATCTGGGAAGGCCGGCGTTTCAAGGAGTACCGCGGCATGGGTTCACTGGGCGCCATGAAAGGCCGTGCCAGCGATCGTTACCAGACCGCCCAGGCCGGCGATGGCGCCTCCCCCGACGTTGGCGGCAAACTCGTGCCCGAAGGGATCGAGGGCCAGGTGCCGTTCAAAGGCAAACTGTCCGACTTCCTGTTTCAACTGATGGGTGGTCTGCGCAGCGGCATGGGCTACGTCGGAGCCGCCGATCTGGGTGAGCTTCGCACGAAGGCGCGTTTTGTCCGCATCACCAATGCCGGCTACATCGAGAGCCACCCGCACAGCATCATGATCACCAAGGAAGCGCCCAACTACCAGGTGCAGCCGCGGTGACGTGGACCCTGCGGCAACCGCCTGGCCGGTGATCAACCCGCCGGGTTTTGCCCTGACACGAGAACGAGACCACATGGCGAACCTCTTTCGGCTCGAAATCACGGCCCGCGACCCAGCCACGGACGGGCGGGGCATGGCCGTACAGCACGGCGCAGCAGCCCTCGGTATTTCTAACCTGACCGGCGTGCGTGTCAGTGATCTCTATTATCTGCGCGGTGACCTGGATACGGCGGCCGCCCATCGCCTGGCCCAATTCCTCCTGCACGATCCGGTCACCGAGGCCTGCACGCTGACCCAACATCAGGATAGTGGCACGCCAGAGGGGATTCCACACGTGCACCACGTCGAGGTTGCCCTGCACCCGGGTGTGACCGACAGCGTGGCCGAAAGCGTGTGGCAGGCCGCACAGCTGCTTGCCGTCGATGGCCTGGCCCAGGTTGCCACGGCCCAGCGCTACTCGTTTACCGGCGGTGTCGGGCATGCCGAAATCGAACGCATCGCCGAAGGGCTGCTGGCCAATGCGACCATCCAGACGTACGTGATCGATCATTCGATGACACCACCGTTCGTCGGCGGCGCCGCCGATGACACCGTGGAGCAAATCGTCCTGTGCGACGCCGACGCCGACGGGCTGTTGGCGATCAGCCGCACCCGCCGCCTGGCGCTCGACCTGGCCGAGATGTTGGCGATCCAGGCCTATTTTCAGGCACAGGGCCGTGAGCCCACCGACGTCGAATTGGAAATGCTGGCGCAGACCTGGTCCGAACACTGCGTGCACAAAACCTTTAAAGCCGTCATCGATTACACCGCCCCTGACCTTGCGGAGCCGCTGGTCATCGATGGTCTGCTCACCACGACCATACGGGCCGCCACCGAAACCGTGGCCAAACCGTGGGTCGTTTCGGCGTTCGTCGACAACGCGGGCATCGTTCGCTTCGATGCGCGGTTCGACCTGGCGTTCAAAGTCGAGACGCACAACCATCCCTCGGCCCTCGAACCGTTTGGCGGCGCCAACACCGGCGTCGGCGGCGTCATGCGCGACGTGCTCGGTGTGTCGGCGCGGCCGATCGCCAACACCGACGTGCTCTGTTTTGGTCCACACGATTTGCCGTGGGAACAACTGCCCCCCGGCGTACTTCACCCCCAGCGGATTGCCGCCGGCGTCGTGCACGGCATCGAGGACTATGGTAATAAAATGGGCGTGCCCACCGTCAACGGCGCGATCCTCTACGATCCCGCCTACACCGCCAACCCGCTCGTCTACTGCGGCTGCCTGGGCATCCTGCCGCGGGGTACACACCGCAGCCTGCGCGAGGCCCAGCCCGGTGACCTGGTCGTGGTGATCGGCGGTCGCACCGGGCGTGATGGTCTGCGTGGCGCGACATTTTCATCGATGGAGATGTCGCACGAAACGGGCCAGGTCGCCGGCGCCGCCGTTCAGATTGGACACCCCATCCACGAAAAACAGGTCCTGGAGGTACTGCTGGCGGCGCGCGACGAAGGCCTGTACAACGCCGTCACCGACTGCGGTGCGGGTGGCCTGTCGTCGGCGGTGGGCGAGATGGCCGCCGACCTGGGGGCCGACGTCGAGCTGTCCGAGGTGCCGCTCAAGTACGGCGGCCTGCGCCCCTGGGAGATCTGGTTGAGTGAAGCGCAGGAACGTATGGTCCTGGCGATATCCCCGGGGCATTGGCCGCGCCTGCTCGAGCTCTGTGCACTCCACCAGGTGGAGGCCACGGCGTTGGGACGTTTTGGTGGGGATGGCCAGCTGGTGGTGCGTTTTGGCGGGACCCCGGTGGCCCGCCTGGACACCGCATTTTTGCACGATGGCATCCCACGCCGGCGGCTCACCGCCGTTTGGACACCGCCCGCCGCCACGGAACCCGATCTGCCAGAACCGTCTGGTGACGAGCTGGCCGGTTGGGTGCTGCGCCTGCTCGCCCACCCCGACGTGGCCAGTAAAGAGGCCGTGGTGCGCCGCTACGATCATGAAGTCCACGGCGGTACCATCGTCAAACCGTTCGTTGGCACCTGCGCCGATGGGCCAGGCGACGCCGCCGTGCTGCTGCCGTTGGACACCCTGCTGGGCTCGCCGTCGGCGGTGGACGACATTGGAGACCTGCCCGCCGTGGCATTGGCGGTTGGCATCAATCCGCGCATCGGCCGGCTCGATCCGTATGCCATGGCGTGGGCGGCCGTCGACGAGGCGCTGCGTAATGTCGTAGCCGTGGGTGCCGATCCTGACCAGGTTTCAATTCTAGACAACTTTTGCTGGGGCAATCCCAACCTGCCCGATCGCCTGGGCAGCCTGGTGCGCTGTGCCCAGGGCTGTTACGATGCCGCTGTGGCCTACGGCACGCCCTACATCTCGGGCAAAGACAGCCTCAACAACGAGTACCTGGGTGCCGATGGCCGCAAACACGCCATTCCTGGCACCCTGCTCATCTCGGCGCTGGGTATCGTGCCCGCCGCGCGGCACACCGTCACGATGGATCTTAAGGAACCGGGTAACCTGTTGGTCTTGGTGGGCACCACCGCCAACGAGTTGGGTGGCAGCCTGTACTACGGTGTGCAGGGTGAATTGGGCACACGGGCACCGCAGCCGCCGGCCAACCCGTTGGGTCGCCTGCGGGTTCTGCACCGGGCGATTCGAGCCGGACTGGTGCAGGCGTGCCACGACTGTTCCGAAGGTGGCCTGGCAGTGGCGGCGGCGGAAATGGCCATGGCGGGCCGCCTGGGTGTCGATTTGGACCTCGACAGTGTACCCACCGCTGGCCTGCTGCCGCCGGGCGTGCGGCTCTTTGCCGAGTCGTTGGGTCGTTTCCTGGTCGAAGTGCGCCCGGCGGACCTGTCGGCATTCGAAACGATCCTGGCCGGCCAGGTGCCGTCTGCCCCGGTCGGGCACGTGGAAGCGACGTCCCACCTGCGACTGCGCGCAAGTGACCAGACACTGTGCGACATTCCGCTGGATGATCTACTGGCAGCCTGGAAACAACCGGGTCGTGCATGAAACGTGTTGAGGTGACTGTGCACCGTCTTCCGTTACTCTTTCTGACTGTCACGTTGGCTGTGGTGCTGGTGGCGCTGCTGCTGTTGGCCTGTCAGGTGCCGCCGATCTTCCCGACGCCGGTACCCACGAACACACCCACCGCCACGCCCACGCTGACACCCACACCGACACCGACCCCCAGCTTCCTGACGCTGGTCACGGCGAGTTTCCTCCCCCCGACCAGCACCCAGGGCGCCATTCTGTTCAGCACGGAAGGGACTGGCGAGGGCGTTGGGAACGAGCCGGTGCTGTGGCACCTGGCGACGGAAGGTTTTGCCCCGTTGACCGGTGAGCTGCTGCCAGGCCGTTGGGACTGTAACGAAACCGGGGCACAGACCTGCGTCTTTGCTGACCAGCAGGGGCAGGTGTACACCACGACGGCCATCAGCCTGGCCGCGCCCTTGTTGATTTCGCCAACTTTGCCGATCACGCGCATCGACCTGTCACCCAGTGGTGGTCGCCTGGCGATCATGTTCACCGAGACGTTGGATATCGTGGACCTGCAGGTGCCCGGCCCGCTGCTGGCCATCGATGGGCTGCGCGACCTGGCCGAGTTGGCCTGGGCGCCCGACAACCAGCACCTGGCGTACGTTACGCGCACGGCAACCATGGCCGCTCTCTACGTCCTCGACGTCACCGGTGACAGTGGCCCAAAGCAGGTGGCCGACGGTGACTGGATTGGGGCGGTGTCCTGGGCACCCGACAGCAAACAACTGGCCTTTGCCCAGCGCGGCCTGGACCATCCCAACGGCGGCAATCAGCGCCAGGATTTGTTCGTCACCGATATGGGCGGCGTCGAGGTGGTCAACCGGACCGAATACTTCGAGGATCGCGAACGGCCACCCCCGGGGCATGCCTTTGGCGCACGCTGGTCGGGCTGGCAGCCCGATGGGCGTGCCGTGGGCTTCACCTGGACGTCGTGGACCTCACCGCCGGACCAGGTCGAAGTCGACGTCGTGGCGCCTGAGGCGGGCGGTGGCCTGCCCGATCTTGTATTGACGGAGGCTGGCGTTTTGGCGGCTGATGGCACGCGATTGTTGTGGTCGCCCGACGGCAGCCAGGTGGCGGCGCTGATCGCGCGCGTCGGTGAGCCCGCCAGCCGCCTGTTGTGGCTGCGCCCGATCAGCACCACGACCTGGCTGCCCGTGACGCCGCCCGAACACGTGGTGACGGACGTCTGCTGGACCGGTGACAGCCGCGTGTTGGTGTACACGACAGAGGCTGGCGGCCTGTATTGGGCCGATGCCAATGGCGGAACGCCAGTACAGCTCGTCCAGGCGACGGCACCGCAGGCCATGACCGGTCTGCGCTGCCCGCCGCAGCCTTGAGAGGGACACGAATGTGATTCGAGTACGCGTTCTTGTTTTGCACGCACCCGGCACGAACCGCGACCGCGAGGCGGCGCTGGCCTGCCAGCTGGCGGGTGCGGAACCGGTTATTGTGCCTGTCAGCACCCTTGCAGCGCAGCCGCATCAGCTCGAAACGTTCCAGATGCTGGTCTTGCCCGGTGGGTTCTCCTACGGCGACGACCTGGGCGCCGGTAAGGTCTGGTCGCTCGACCTGCGGTTTCGCCTGATCGAGGTCCTGACGCGTTTTCACGAACGGCGCAGGCCGATGCTGGGTATCTGCAACGGGTTTCAGGCCCTGGTCAAGAGCGGGTTCCTGCCGGGCCGGCTGGGTGGTGGACTTGGCCAACCGGTTGGCACCCGCGACGATGGCGCCGTGCAAACAGCCACCCTCACGCGCAATGCGTCGGCCCACTTCGAATGCCGCTGGGTGCATCTTCGCCCCAACGCCGCCAGTCACTGTGTCTTTACCCACGATTTGCACGAGTTGATCGACTGCCCCGTGGCGCACGGCGAGGGACGTTTTCTGTTGGCCGATCCCAATGACCTGCCGACGCTGCAGGCCGCGGGTCAGGTGGCTTTGACCTACGTCGATGATGCGGGCGAGGCGGCGGGTGGTGCTTACCCCACGAACCCGAACGGCTCGCTGGCCGACATTGCCGGGGTGTGTGACCCAACCGGCACGATCCTGGGTCTGATGCCCCATCCCGAAGATCACCTGTGCGCGGCGCAGCATCCACTGGCGGGGCGTGGCCACCAGGGACGGTTTGGTCTGGCGCTGTTTGCGAGCGGCATACGTTACGCGGCGCAGCTGTAGGACTATCAATTTCGCAGAAACGGAAGGTTCAATCATGCCAGTCATCGCCGTTGTCGGCGCTCAATGGGGCGACGAAGGCAAGGGTCGTGTGGTCGATTTTCTGGCGCAGAACGCCGATTGTGTCGTGCGTTTCCAGGGGGGCGACAACGCCGGCCACACCGTCATGAACAACTTCGGCACGTTTCGTCTGCACCTGGTGCCGTCGGGTATTTTCAACCCCGCAACCTGTAACGTCATCGGCGCCGGCACCGTGGTCAATCCGCCAAGTCTGCTCGAAGAGATGCACACGCTGACCGCCGCCGGCGTGGACCTGTCCAACCTCTGGCTGTCGGAACGGGCGCAGATGCTGATGCCGTACCATCTGCAGCTCGACGGCCTGGAAGAGCTGGCGCGCGGCGGTTCCGCCATCGGCACGACCAAACGCGGCATTGGGCCCGCCTACGCCGACAAAGCGGCCCGTTGGGGCCTGCGCCTGGGTGACCTGAACCGGCGTGATTGGCTGCGCGAGCGGCTGACCCAGGTGCTGCCGGCGAAGAACTACCTGCTGCAGCACTACGGACAGGCAACCTGGGACGTAAACACGTTGTACGACATGTGCCAGGAATGGGCCGAAGCCCTGCACGGGCGGATCGTCGATACCCTGCCGATGCTGCGCCGATCGATGCAGCAGAACCAGTTCGTCCTGTTGGAGGGGCAGCTGGGTATCATGCGTGACATCGACTGGGGCATCTACCCCTACGTGACGTCGTCCAACCCCTCGGCCGCGTTTGCCGCGGTGGGCGCTGGCTTGCCGCCGACCGCCATCGACCAGATCATCGGGGTGGTCAAAGCCTACTCGACCTGTGTCGGCGCCGGGCCATTTCCGGTAGAGCTCATGGACGCCACCGGCCAGACGATTCGCGAAATCGGGCGGGAGTACGGGGCCACGACGGGGCGCCCGCGGCGCTGTGGATGGTTCGACGGCGTGGCCATTGCGCACGCTGCCTGGCTGAACGGTCTCACCGATCTGGCGATCACCAAACTCGACGTGCTGGACACCCTGCCCGAGCTGAAGATCTGCACCGGCTACCGCATCGGCGACAAGATCGTCACCCACGTCCCAGACACCCCCTGGCTGAAAGAGGCCGAGCCGGTGTACGAATCGTGGCCCGGCTGGCAGACGCCGACCGGCGACTGCCGCGCGTGGTCCGAGCTGCCGGTGAATGCCCAGACTTACCTGCGGCGGATCGGGGAACTGGCGGGTGTGCCCATCACCTGGGTCTCCGTGAGCCCCGAGCGTGAGAAGATTTTCCGTGTCACCGCGTCCGATCGCGACGCGTGACATAGGGCTTGAACATGAGCGATTCGTTTGGGTTCGATACGTACATTTCGCCCTTCACCTGGCGCTACGGCACCGAGGCCATGCGCTCGTTGTGGTCGGAGGTGACCAAACGGCGTCTGCTGCGTCAGGTTTGGGTGGCCCTGGCTCGCGCCCAGCTGGCAGCCGGGCTGGTGACCGCCGACCAGCTGGCGGACCTGGAGGCGCACCAGGACCAGATCGACATTGCGCGCGCCACCGCCATCGAGGCCGAAATTCAGCACGACCTCATGGCCGAAGTGCGCGTCTTTGCCGAGCAGTGCGCGGTCGGTGGCGGCATCATTCACCTCGGCGCAACCAGTATGGACATCCTCGACAACGTCGAGGCGCTGCGTCTGCGGCAGGCGCTGGACCTGGTGCTGGACGCCCTGCGCCCGGCGCTGCTGAGCCTGGCCGACCTGATCGATCGTTATGCCAGCCGGCCGGGCATGGCCTATACCCACCTGCAGCCCGCCGAGCCTACGACCGTCGGCTACCGTCTGGCCCAAACCGGTCAGGACCTGTGGATCGATTGGCAGGAACTGGTACGCGTACGCAATGGAATTCGTGGCAAAGGTTTGCGTGGGGCAGTGGGCACGTCGGCATCGTACGAACAGCTCCTGCGCGGCACAGGCATGACGCCCGCCGGGCTGTCGGCGCGTGTCATGGCGGCCCTGGATCTGCCCGAGTTCGACGTGGTGACACAGACCTACCCGCGCAAGCAGGACTGGCTGGTGCTCAATGCCCTGGCCGGCCTGGCGGGCACGCTGTACAAGTTCGGCTTCGACCTGCGCCTGCTGCAGTCACCATCGTTTGGCGAGTGGAGCGAACCCTTCGGACGGCACCAGGTCGGCTCGTCGGCGATGCCGTTCAAACGCAACCCGGTCACCGCCGAAAAGATCAACAGCCTGGCACGTCACGTGGCGGGACTGCCGCGCGTGGCCTGGGACAACGCCGCCCACAGCCTCCTGGAGCGTACGTTGGACGATTCGGCCAACCGGCGGGTGGTACTCGCCGAAGCCTTCCTGGCGGTCGACGAAATCGTGCGCAGTTTTCGGCGGCTCGTGCAGGGATTGGTGGTCAATGAAACGGCCATCGACCGCAACCTGGCGATCTACGGGGTGTTTGCAGCCAGCGAACGCCTGCTCATGGAGGCTGTCAAAGCGGGCGGCGACCGCCAGCTGCTGCACGAAGTCATCCGGTCGCACAGCCTGGCCGCCTGGTCCGCCGTGCAGCAGGGTGAGGCCAACCCCCTCGCCGCGCGGCTGGCCAACGACTCGCACCTGACAGCCCTGCTCCCACCGGCACGCATCCTCGCCCTGCTCGACGCCACCGACTACGTCGGCGACGCCCCTCAGCGTGCGCGGACGCTGGCGCAGGCACTGCGGCATGAGGTACAAGATCAATAGCATGTCAAACGTGGAGATTCCCATGCACTACGGACCGCTGCTTGCCGAAGGCAAAACTAAAATCATCTACGCACACCCATCCGATGACACCCTGGCCTACATGGTGCACAAGGACTCGATCAGCGCGGGGGACGGGGCGCGGCGCAACGTCATCCCCGGCAAGGGCCAGGTGGCGGGCCGCACCACGGCCAACCTGTTTGCCTACCTCGGCCGGCACGGCGTAGCCACCCACTTCGTCGATGCGCCCGCTGATGACGTCACGCTCGTGCGGCGCTGTGCGATGATCCCGATCGAGGTGGTCATGCGCCGCATCGCCACCGGGTCGTACCTGCGCCGCCATCCGGGCACTGTGGAAGGTCAGCGCTTCGAGCCAGTGCTCGTCGAGTTCTTCCTCAAGGACGATGCGCGGCACGATCCGCAGATTACCGAAGACGAGATCGTCGGGCAGGACCTGGCCAGTGCCTTGGAAGTCACGCGTTTCGCCGAAGTGGGCCGCCAGGTGTTCGAGCTGTTGGAGACCGCCTGGGCTGCCCAGGGAGTACAGCTGGTCGATCTCAAGATCGAGTTTGGTCGGCTGGCTGCGGCGGGTACCGACAGCCTGGTCGTTGCCGACGTCATCGATAACGACAGCTGGCGCCTGTGGCCCGGTGGCCAGAAGGAGCAGATGCTGGACAAACAGATCTACCGCGACATGCAGGTGGTGACGGCCCAGGGGCTGGCCGACCTCATCGACAAGTACCGTGCGGTGGCGGCAATGACCGGCAGATTCCCATGAAAGGAGCATCCACATGACCAACGCCCTGGTACCCATCCTGATGGGCAGCAAGGCCGATTTGAGCCACGGTCAGGCCGTGGCGCGCGCCCTGGCGCAGTTCGGGATCGCCAGCGAAATCCGCGTCGGCTCGGCGCACAAAGCACCGCAGCACGTCCTCGACATTCTGGCCCATTACGCCGCCGATCCACGCCCCAAGGTCTTCATCACGATCGCCGGGCGCTCCAACGCCCTCAGCGGATTCGTCGATGCCAACGTGGTGGCGCCGGTGATTGCCTGCCCACCGTACGGTGACCGTTACGCCGGCGCCGACATCTTTTCGAGCCTGCGGATGCCGGGCGGTGTGGCACCGGCCACCGTGCTGGAACCGGACGCCGCGGCGCTGCTGGCGGCCAAAATCCTGGCCCTCAACGATCCCGAACTGCACGCCCGCGTCCTGGCCTACCAAACGGCATTACGCGAGCAGATCGTCGATGACGATCAGGCACTGCAGCGAATGGCGTGATGGGTCCACCTCGAACGATGGGTGGTCTGATGATGAGTTACGATTACGACCCAATAGCGGACGATAAATTTCACGATGCCTGTGGCATCATGGCGGTCTGTGCCCCGGGTGCCGATGTCGCACGGTTGACCTTTTTTGGCCTCTATGCGCTGCAGCACCGCGGCCAGGAGAGCGCCGGCATTGCCACCAGCGACGGTCGTGGCGCCCACGTGCACAAAGGAATGGGCCTGGTTTCGCAGGTCTTCGACGAACCGAGCCTGGCGCCGCTCGCCGGTCACATGGCGATTGGCCACAACCGGTATTCGACCACGGGCAGCTCGCACCTGCGTAACGCGCAGCCCTACCTGATCGAGACGCTGCACGGGCCGCTGGGGGTTGCGCACAACGGCAACCTGACCAACGCCCTGGTCCTGCGCCGCGACCTGCTCGAACGCGGCGTTGGCCTCACCTCCAGCAGCGACAGCGAGGTCATCACCCAGCTGCTCGCCGCACCGTCGCCGCAGGGCGTGGGCAGCCCCTTTGCCCGCGTCATGCCGCACGGCACGTGGGAAGAACGGATCGCCGCCTTCATGCAGCGCGCCGAAGGGGCATATTCGTTGGTGATCCTGACACGGGAAGCGGTCTTTGCCGTGCGCGATCCGTGGGGTTTCCGGCCCCTATCGCTCGGCCGCCTCGAATTGGACGGCGGACGCAGTGGTTGGGTAGCCGCGTCGGAGTCGTGCGTGTTCGGCACCATCGGCGCCACGTTCGTGCGCGAGGTCGCACCGGGTGAAATTGTGCGCCTCGATCCCCAGGGTCTGACCGCGACCCAGGGCAGACCCCCGGCACCGCGCGCGTTCTGCATCTTCGAGTTTGTCTATTTTGCGCGACCCGATTCCCACCTCGACGAACAAACCGTCCACCAGGTGCGGCAGCAGCTGGGCCGTCAGCTGGCGCGTGAAGCACCCGTCGCAAACGCTGATGTGGTGGTCGGTGTGCCCGACTCCTCCACGCCAGCGGCGATCGGTTACGCCACCGAGCTTGGCGTGCCGTTCAGCGAAGGTTTCACGAAAAACCGTTACATCGGCCGGACCTTCATCCAGCCTGACGACCGGCTGCGTAAGGCGGGCATTGCGCTCAAATACAACCCCCTGCCCGCCAACCTGGAGGGCAAACGGGTGGTGATGGTCGATGACTCGATCGTGCGGGGCAACACCGCCGGACCGTTGGTACAGCTCCTGCGCAGCGGTGGTGCCGCCGAGGTCCATGTGCGCGTCTCGTCGCCGCCGGTGATTTTCCCCTGTTTCATGGGGATCGACATGTCGACGCGCGACCAACTGATCGGTGCACGGCAGACGGCGGAAGAAATCAGGCAGACGATCGGTGCCGACAGCCTGGTCTATCTGTCGCACGCCGGCATGCTGCACGCCGTGCAGGCTGGTCGCACGGCAGACCGCGGCTACTGCGCGGCATGCTTCGACGGTGTGTACCCCGTGCGCCTGGAAGACTGGTGGGTCAACGCCAGTCGCGAAAAACTGGCTTTCGAAGGCGTCTGGAGTGGATAAAGATGGCAACACGGGCGATTTTGATCCTCGGTGCGGGTGGGCGTGAGCATGCGCTGGCGTGGAAGTTGGCGCAGTCACCCCAGGTGAAACAGATCATCGTCGCCCCCGGCAACGGCGGTACCGACGGTGGGCCGGATGCCGCAGTCCGCAACGTGCCGGTGGCGGTGCACGACGTCGAAGGCCTGCTGGGGATCGTGCGGCGCGAGCAGATCGATCTGGTCGTGGTGGGTCCGGAAGCGCCCCTGGCCCTGGGCATCGTGGACCGGCTGCAGGCGGCCGGACTGCGCGTATTTGGGCCGAATCAGGCGGCGGCTCAACTCGAGACGTCGAAGGCCTTTGCCAAAGATTTCATGTGGGAGAGCGGCATTCCCACGGCGAGTTATGCGGTATTTTCCGATTACGCGGCGGCGCTCGAATATGTGCGCCAGGGCGAGCGCCCGTTGGTCGTCAAAGCCAGCGGCCTGGCGGCGGGCAAAGGGGTCCTGGTGTGTGACACGCTGCTGCAGGCGGAACAGGCATTGTTCGACATCATGCAGGCTCGCCTGTTTGGTGAAGCTGGCGACCTGGTCGTCGTCGAAGAACGCCTGAGTGGACCCGAGGTGTCGCTGCTGGCGTTCACGGATGGGCGGACGGTGGTGCCGATGGTGGCGGCCCAGGACCACAAACGGGTTTTCGATGGCGATCTCGGCCCCAACACCGGCGGTATGGGTGCCTATGCCCCGGCGCCCCACGTGACACCGGCCCTGTTGGACGAGATCGTGCGCACCGTGCTGCAGCCGGCGGTCGATGGTCTGGCGGCCCAGGGTACCCCGTACGTCGGGGTGCTGTACGCCGGCTTGATGTTGACACCCGCCGGGCTGCGCGTCCTGGAGTTCAACGCACGTTTCGGTGATCCGGAAACACAGGTCATCCTGCCGCTCCTGGCCACCGACCTGCTGGAGATCATCGACGCGTGTGTCGACGGGCGGCTGGCCGAAACGACGGTCAGCTGGTACAGCGGTGCGGCAGCTGCGATCGTCGCGGCGTCGCCTGGTTATCCCGGCGACTATCCCAAGGGTTTGCCGGTCAGCGGTCTGGACGCCGCCAACCAGGTGCCGGACGTAACGGTGTTTCACGCCGGTACGCGCCGTCACCACGGCGAGGTGCTCACCGATGGCGGCCGCGTGCTGGCCGTCACCGGCACTGGCCCCGATCTTGCCGCCGCCCTGGACCGTGCGTACGAGGGCATCCGGCACATCCATTTCGAGGGTATGCATTATCGTCGCGACATCGGTGCCCAATCCGGCCACCGGACGGAGTTGTGACATGACCACTTACAGAGACGCCGGCGTCGACATCGATGCCGGGACGCGCACCGTCGAGCTCATGAAAGCGGCCATTCAGGCGACGTACACCCCGGCGGTTTTAGCGGGTGTGGGTGCCTTTGGCGGCCTGTTCGATGCCACGGACCTGTGTGCGATACAATCTCCCGTCCTGGTCGCCTCGACCGACGGCGTCGGCACAAAGGTGAAAGTGGCCGCGCAGTTGGGACGTTTCAACACGATCGGTGCCGATCTGCTCAATCACTGCACCAACGATATTCTGGTGCAGGGCGCGCACCCGCTCTTTTTTCTCGACTACATCGCGGCGAGCCGGCTCATTCCCGACCAGGTGGCGGCCGTCGTCACAGGACTGGCGCAGGCCTGCCAGGCGGTCGGGTGTGTGCTGCTGGGGGGGGAGACCGCCGAAATGCCCGGCGTCTACGCGGCGGGCGAGTTCGACGTGGCGGGCACGATCGTGGGTGTCGTCGAACGCGCACGGATTGTGGATGGCCGCGACGTGGTGGCGGGTGATGCGTTGATCGGCCTGGCCAGCAGCGGCTTGCACACCAACGGCTATTCCCTGGCACGCCGCGTCCTGGCCGACCTCGATTGGACATCGCCACATCCCGTGCTCGGTGACGATTTATCCGTAGGAGACGCCCTGCTGGCGGTGCACCGCTGTTACCTGGCTGACGTGCACACCGTGTGGGATGCGGGCATTACGATCAAGGCGATGGCGCACATCACCGGCGGTGGTCTGATCGATAACCTGCCGCGCAGCCTGCCCGCCAGCCTGGGGGCCGATCTGGACGCCGGCACGTGGCGCGTGCCGCCCATTTTCGATCTGATCCAACGCCTGGGAGAGGTACCCGCCGCCGACATGGCGCGCACCTTCAACCTGGGCATCGGCATGGTGCTGGTCGTCGCCGCAGTGGACGTACCGGCGGTCCTGGCTGCCCTGGCGCCCGCCGCCTACCTGATCGGCCGCGTCGTGCCGCGTGAAACGGGTGCTCCACGCGTGATCATCCGGTGAAAAACAAATCATGATCTCTACGAAGAAAATTCCGCGCCGACGGAGGAGTCCGCACCCCCAGGTGCGGACCCGCCTTCGTGGGGAGGCCGTGCCGCACGTGGGCGTGCGGCACTCCTCGCTGCCGAGTTTCTTGTGGAAAACATGAGGCCGCTGGCCTCACAAGCAGCTATGTGGTGAAAGGATGATCCCCGTGTCGAACATCACCCAGGAGTCACCGATGCGGCTCGTCGTGCTGATCTCGGGCAGCGGCACCAATTTGCAGGCCGTGCTCGACGCCTGTGCGGCCGGCGTACTGCCGGCGCGGGTGGTCGCGGTCGTATCGAACCGGCGTGCAGCCTACGGGCTGGTGCGGGCCGAACAGGCCGGCGTGCCCACCGTTTACCGGCCATTGAAAGCGACCACCGATGCAGGCCGTTCGCGTACGGATTACGATCGTGACCTGGCCGGTGTCGTGGCCAGCTTCGCACCGGACCTGGTTGTGTTGGCCGGCTGGATGCACGTGCTGTCCCCGGTCTTCATCGAACGTTTTGCCGGGCGCCTGATCAATTTGCACCCGGCGCTGCCGGGCACCTTTGCCGGCACCCATGCCATCGAACGGGCCTATGCGGCCTATCAAGACAACAAAATCGAATTCAGCGGCGTCATGGTCCATCACGTGGTGCCCGAGGTAGACGCCGGTCCCGTGATCGACAGCGTGGTCGTTCCAATTCTGCCCGGCGACACCCTCGACGACTTCGAAGAACGCGTCCATGCCAACGAGCGCGTCCTGCTCGTGCGGGCCATTGGGCAGGTCCTGGATCAGCTGGCCAGAGCAGCAGTAACCCGCTGAACATCGCCGGAATTGTATCGTCGCAGTATCCCAAGGGAGAGAACTTATGCAAATCCAACGTGCCCTACTGAGTGTCTATGACAAATCGGGGCTCATCGACCTGGCCCAGATGCTGGTCAGATATGGGGTCGAGCTGATTGCCAGTGGTGGCACGGCGCGTGCGCTGGCCGGCGCCGGGCTGCCGTGCACACCGGTCGAGGAGGTCACGGCGTACCCCGAAATGTTGGGGGGCCGCGTCAAGACGCTGCACCCGGCGATTCACGGCGGCATCCTGGCCCGCCGTACGCCCGAACACCTCGCTGAGCTGGCGCAGCACGGCCTGCGTCCCATCGACCTGGTGGTGTGCAACCTGTATCCGTTCGTGCAGACCGTGGCCCGCGCCGGCGTCACAGAAGCGGAAGCGGTCGAGGAGATCGACATTGGCGGCGTCACGCTGCTGCGCGCGGCGGCTAAAAACTTCGAATCGGTGACGGTCATGGTCGATCCGGCCGACTACGTCACCGTCGGTGCCTACCTGGAAGCGGGGAACGTGGTCCCGATGGAAGTTCGGCGTGCGCTGGCGCTCAAGGCATTTCGTCACACCGCGGGCTATGATGCTGCAATTGCGGGTTACCTCGGCCGTTACGTCGAGGGGCCGGCGGCCTTGCCGCCGGTGTTGACGTTGGCGGCGGACCTGGCCCAGACCCTGCGTTACGGCGAGAACCCGCACCAGCACGCCGGTTTCTACCGCTGGCAGGGTGCGCCCGTCACGCTGCGCCAGCTCAGCGGCGAAAAAGAGATGAGTTACAACAACTACGTCGACCTTGACGCAGCCTGGGCGATGGTGCAGGAATTCGTCCGGCCGACCGTGGCGATTATCAAACACACCAATCCCTGTGGCCTGGCCAGCGCCGATAGCCTGGCTGCTGCCTATCGCCTGGCCCTGGCCGCCGATCCCGTCAGTGCCTATGGCAGTGTGATTGCGGTCAACCGCATGCTCGACCTGGCCACCGTGGAGGCGATTGGGTCGCTGTTCGTCGAGGTGCTGGCAGCGCCGGGGTACGCGGCCGATGCGCTCGACGCCCTCCGGCGCAAGAAGAACCTGCGTGTACTCGAAGTCGGCAGTGACGCATCGTTCCCCTGGACACTGCGCACGGTGCATGGCGGACTGCTGCTGCAAACGCCGGATGACGTCGTGGAAGATGCTGCAACCTGGCAGGTCGTCACCCAGCGTGCACCAACGGCGGCAGAGATCGAGGCACTGGCGTTCGCCTGGAAGGTAGCCAAACACGTCAAGTCGAATGCGATCGTGTTTGCGACGGCCCACGAAGTGGTGGGCGTCGGGGCCGGGCAGATGAGTCGTGTCGACTCGGTGCACCTGGCGGCGCGCAAGGCAGGTGACAAGGCGCGTGGCGCGGTGGTTGGCTCCGATGCCTTCTTCCCCTTCCCCGACGGGGTCGAGGCCGCCGCCGCCGCCGGCTGTACGGCGGTCGTGCAGCCGGGCGGCTCGCTGCGCGATACCGAAGTCATCGCGGCGGCGGACCGCCTGGGCCTGGCGATGTGTTTTACTGGCGTACGGCATTTCCGGCATTGACGCCGCACGCGGCCAGAATCAGTGACCCGACCTGTGATCCAACCGTCCCAACCGGTATCATAGGGCTTATATTTGTCATGGTTGTTCGGATAGGCATCAAGGATGTGACACGGCAATGAGCGGAACCAACGGTTCGAACCAGGCGCCCCACGCGGGGCAGTGGTACGTGGCGGCGTTCAGTGAGGCCCTGAAACCGGGGCACACGCTGAACAAACTGATTGCCGACCAGGAGATCGTCTTCTGGCGGGCGGCCGATCCACCGTACGGCGTGCAGGCGGCTTCGGCGGTATGTCCCCATTGGGGCGGTCCGCTGGGGAGCGGGGCGGTCAGCGGCGATGGCCAGCTCACCTGTCCCTGGCACGGCTGGCGCTTCCGGGACGGGTCCTGCCTGGACCGGCCGCGCCTGCAGCTCCCCCGTTATCTCGCCCACGACGACGGCATCCTGGTGTGGGTGCGCCTGCCGTGGGACCTCGACCTGGTGACCGAACCGCCGCTGCAGGCCCGACCCGCCGTGTGCAACAGCTTCTGGTTCGACATCACGATCGACTCAGACGTCTATCACATCCAGGAGAATTACCTCGATTTCCTGCACCCAGCCGAGTACCACACCTCGACCTTCAATCACTGCCGTTACCTGGGCAAAGAAGGGGAAATCAACCTGGTCGAGATTGGCTACCGCGCACCGCTCGACAAATCGCTGCTGTGCAAGACCCGTGTGTGGGGACCGACGCCGTACCAGGTACGCAACGAGGTTTACGACGGTTTCGGCAAGGACATGATCATCGAGAGTCACATCACCCCGATTACCACGGCGCGCTCGATCATCCACGAGATCTATCACGTGCCGCCGACGGTGGTGCCGCAGCGCGGTTGGTGGGCCATGCGCTACTTTTTGCGGCGTTCCGCCAGGCGGATTCGGGCGGAGGACGCCATGTTCTCCGAACGACGGTACGAGCTGCGAAAGCGTGGGTTTGTGGACGGGCGCGGCCTGCCGGTCAACGGCAAGGTCGCCCCGTACCTGGACGAGTGGGAAGATTCACCAGAAGCCGAGATCGCGGCGCACAAGGTCGAGAACTTGATTGGCAAAAAAGCGCCGGCGCACTATTGATTCCTCTTTACCCGAGCCGGCGGCGGATGACCCCGCCGCGCGCGACCAATCGCTGCGCGTACAATCGAGGTGGAATGTGCGTTTCGGGGAGAAGCACGCCGGCCTCACTAATCTCGCCGTCGAGCACCATGGCGGCGGCGATGCCGGTGGCCCAACCGACCGCTTCGACGGTGGAGGGGGCATAGAAGAGGATCACCTCGTTGGAGCCATCGGGTGCGCGCACCTCGATGCGAATGCCGAGCGCCGCACCGACGCGCTGGTCGATGCGATGGACCTTGGGCAGCGACCATTCGGCGGCGCGGTCGAGGAACACACGGTCGGACCGATAGCGCGCCGGTGACATGGCCAGGGCCATGGTGGACCAGTTCCAGATTTCGGGGATCGATCCGAACTGGCTGGTGCAGCGTTTGAGCTGGGGGAAGGCGTAGGCCAGGCTCCACAGTTCGGGCACCTCAAAGTTGTACACCGGCCGGTTGCCCATTGGCGGTCCAAAATCGACGACCTGGCGCTGCCGGTAGGACGGCGTGCGCTGCCAGACGCCATCCACGAGCTGCTCGTAGGGCTGGCTTACGGCGATGAAGGTTGTCTGCAGGACACCAAACCCACCACCGCCCGAACCGGCACACACGAAATGCAGCCGCACGTCGTCGGCCTGTGGGCGGCGCCGCAGGGCATCTGCCACCAGCACGTTGTCGATGCCGGGAAACGTGCCAGTATCGATGAGCGCCGTCACACCGGCAGCCCGCGCCATGCTGTCCAGCGCCAGGCGCTGCTGGGTGGCCTTTTTGTCATCGCACACATCGACGTAATTGACCCCCGCCCGAATGCTGGCTTCCATCAGGGTTGGCGGGCGCTCCCGAAACGGGCCGACGCACTGCATGACCAGGTCCATGCCGCGCACGAGAATCTGCAGCTCATCCACCGACGCCGTATCGAGATCGACCGCGACGTATTCGCCGCGTGTTCCGAACGTGGCGGCGACTTCCTCACCGCGCGCGCGGTTGCGGCTGCCCAACACCAACGTTGCACTTGTATGGACGTGCAGGTCACGTACGACAGCCTGCCCAATCTGGCCGGTTCCACCGACGATCAAGATGCGTGGTGCCATGGTTTCTCAGTCCACAGGGGTGGCGCACACGTCGCCGGCGCTGAACGTTGGATTGGCATAACCAAAATCGGCGAGAATCTTCCACACCTCGGCATTCGTTTTGGCGTAGCCCTGGACCGCGCCGCAGGCTGCGGCGGCATCGCCTTGGGCACGGTACGCCGACCACCAGATGTTGGCCACGGGGGTGTACAGTCCCTCCGGTGCGGCCTGGGCCAGCGCTGTCACGGCGCGGCCGGCCGCCGTTCGGTCACCCGCATAGGCCAGGGCGAGAGCATACCGGTACCAGGCAAATTCACGCAGCTCGTTGAGCTCGTTCGGGCGTTCGCCGCACGCTTCCAGCGTCGTGTCTTCGACGATCTTCTTGTACGCCGCCGCCGCTTCGGCAGTGCTGCCGCGCGCCAGCAAGTCGTTGGCGTCCAGCACGTGGTGATAAATGCAGGACGACGGATCGTACGTACGATCGACCAGTACGTAGGGCTTGCCGTCGATGGAGGCCCAGGTCTCGGTCCATGCCCGTTGAGGGCCGGCGCCCACCGAGCCAATCTCGCCGCCGTGCATGATCAATTCCTTGCCGCTGCCAGGGTTGACGTCGGCAAACCGCACCTGGGGGGTGGCCATGATCGCATTATCGCCAATCAGGTCGACGTACGCATCCTCGTCAGCATCCCAGGAGACGATGTGCACGCGAGCAAAACAGGTGTGGGCACCGCAGGCCGTATCGGTCCACGCGATGTCGAGTTTGCCGTCGCCATTGAGATCTTCGGTCGCCAGGAGGCCCGGCTCACCGTTTGCCTCCTGCACGTAGCGGAGATCCCATACCTTAGGATCGGCGGTACCGTGAAATACCAGCAGTGTCCCCGGGGGTGTCGCCGCCGGGGATGCCGGATCGGCCACGATGGCCACGATGTCACGTGCACCATCACCGTTGATGTCGATCCCACGTGCCCCGCTCTTGCCGCTCGTGCCTGTGTCGCAGTCCTGCAGCCAGCGCACGAGCTTGGTGGCATCGACGGTCAGTACCTGCTCGACGGCAGCCCTATAATCGGCCAATGTGACCGGACAGGCGGGCAGTCCGGCGATTGGCACTCGGGTGGCACGTACCACCGCACTGGGGGTTGCCGCGGGCCGGGTGCGGTTGGCCGCGGTTGCTGTCGGGATAGCTGTCGGCCTGGCACGGGTAGCGGTTGCTGTCGGGATGGCTGTGGGTCTGGCACGGGTGGCGGTTGCTGCTGCCGCGGGTGTCTGGACGGTCGGTGCCGCGGGTGTCGTTGAAGCGGTGGTCACGGTGGCCGCGGTGCCGGGTACCAGGATGCGTTCGCCGACGTACAGCGTGCGGCTGGGGCGCTGCAGCTGGGGATTGGCGTTCCACAGGGTGGCAAAGGGCACACCCAGGCGTTGGGCAATCGCAAACCAGCCATCGCCGGGCCGTACGGTGTAGGTGGTGGCTTCGGTTGTCACCGCGGGGGTCGCAGTGGGCGAGGCGACGACGGTGGTGGGCGCATCCGTGGCGGTGGCCATTGGCTCACCCGGAATGCACAGGCGATCACTGAGCCACAGTTGATCGCCGCGCCGGATGGCCTGGGGATTGGCGGCTTTGAGCGCGGTTACACTGACCCTATAGCGGTTCGCAACACTCAGCCATCCATCCCCGCGCTGCGGTGCGACGATCATTTGACAGGTGCCCGCATCCTGGTGGTTCGGCGCAGCAAGGCCGAACGACCAGGCAAGCGTGAGAAGGGCGGTGCTGAAGACAACGAGAAGGACCCACCGGCGTGTACGAGTTGTCACGGTCCACTTGACTCCTTGTGAGATGACCCGGGCATGACGGCTGCATTATACACGATCTGGGAAAAAGCGCGAAGTTGCCACGCGCCCGCTGCTTTATCGTCGTATTTCCGTTTCGAACAAACCTATGTATAATCAATACCATGACCGAAGCCATCGCCCTCTCTCGTTCTCGCCTGGCTGTAGGCTGGCCACGTCTTGGGCTGCTGCTGGTAATGATCGCAGCGGTGGCTGGCTGGTGGCTTCATGGCACCACGGCGACACCCCTCGAAGTGCGGGTCGACGGCTATCGCGCCCAGGTGACGACCCACCAGGCAACGGTGGGTGATGTCTTGGACGAGCTCGACCTGACCCTGGTGCCTGAAGATCGTGTACAGCCGGCGCTCGATACACCCCTGGCTCGCGGCGTGACCATCTCCGTGGTGCGCGCGCGTCCGGCGTGGATCGTTGCGGATGGGCGTGAGCTGGAATTGCGCACGCAGGCCACCACCGTGGGAGAACTGCTGGACCAGGCAGCGCTGGCGGTCGATCCAGCCGATGAAATCTACCTCGACGGGACCCGCAGCACGCTGAACGCCACGCTGCCGGCACCGGTTGAGGTGCCGACCGACGCGCCGCGTTTCTGGGGCACACGGCCCTGGCACGAGCAGACTGTGCGCCCGGTGACCCTCTCCCTGCGACGCGCCGTTCCCATCACCGTGCACGACGGTGCACTCACGGTGAGCTTTCGGACCACCGCCGCCAGCGTAGGAGAAGCCCTGCACCGCGAGCATTTTACGGTCTACCTGGGCGACCGCGTCGATCCGGCGTTGGCCAGCCCGCTGCGGGCCGGTCTCCACGTGTACGTCCAGCATTCGACACCGCTGGTGTTCCAGTTCGACGGCGAGACGCTGCGTACACGTACGCGGCAGACCACGGTCGGTGCTGCCATGGCGGAACAGGGACTCGTCGTCGCTGGTCTGGACCGCGTCCAGCCGGCCATGGACACACCGCTCGAACCGAACATGACCGTGCAGATCGTGCGCGTGCGCGAACAGGTCGACATCGAACAGGACGTCGTGCCGTTCGAGACGGTATGGGTGGGTGACAACAGCCTGCCCATCGACCAGCGTGCCGTGAAGACCCAGGGTCAGGCGGGGATCACGCGGCACCGCTATCGGGTCCGTTACGAGGACAACCAGGTGATCAGCCGCACGCTGGACACAAGTTGGGTGGCACAGGAGCCCATCACCCGCGTTCTGGCTTATGGTCGCCTGATCGAACCCAAAACGCTGCAAACAGCCGACGGTGATATCACCTACTGGCGCAAGGTCCGCATGTACACTACGGCCTACACCGCCGCCAGCGCCGGCCGGCCGCGTTCCCACCCGGCGTATGGGCGCACGCGCATCGGGCTCATGCTGAAAACTGGCATCGTAGCCGTTGACCCCACGGTTGTCCCCCTCCGTTCATGGGTATACGTGCCGGGCTACGGCAAGGGGCTGGCCGGCGACACCGGTGGCGGGATCAAGGGCAAGTTCATCGACCTGGGATACTCCGAGGGCGAATACAAATCGTGGCACTGGTGGACCGACGTCTATCTTTTGTGGCCACCACCGCCATCACACCAGATCCGCTGGCTGTTGCCGGACTGGCCGCGTTATCCTGACCGCCGGCGCTGAACCATGCCTGATTGGCTGCACGAACTACGCGCGGCAGGTCTTGCCCCACGCAAGAGCCTGGGACAACACTTCCTCCTGGACGAAACCCACCTCGCCCGCATCGTGGACGCCGCCGAATTGAGCGCACAGGACGTGGTGCTCGAAGTCGGCCCCGGCCCCGGCCCACTCACCGAACGCCTGGCCGTCCACGCCGCCCAGGTCATCGCCGTCGAAGCCGACCTGCGTATGGTCGACTTCCTCCGCACCCGCCTGGCTCATCACACCAACCTCCACCTCGTCCATGCCGACATCCTCCAATTCGACCCCTGCACCATCCCCTCCCTACTCCCTACTCCCTACTCCGTACTCCCTACTCCCTACAAAACCGTCGCCAACCTGCCCTACTACATCACCTCGCCGGTGCTGCGGCACCTGTTGGAGACGGCGTGTCCCCCTGAGTTGATGGTGGTCACCGTACAGCGTGAGGTGGCCGAACGCGTCGTCGCACATCCGCCGGACATGAGTTTGCTGGCGGTCAGTGTCCAGTTGTATGCAGAAGGGGAGATCGTGGGACGGATCCCACCCGGTGCGTTCTATCCACCGCCACAGGTCGAATCGGCGATTTTGCGTCTGCGCCGGCGGCCGGCCCTGGCGGTGCCGCTGGCAGCGGGTGAGGTGGAGCGCTTTTTCGATGTGGTGCGGGCGGGATTTGGGCAGAAGCGCAAACAGCTGCACAACAGCCTGGCCAGCGGGCTGCACCTGCCCGCCGCCGAAGTGAACGCAGCGCTGGTTCGTGCGGGGGTTGACGGCCGGCGGCGGGCCGAGACATTGACCCTGGCCGAGTGGGAGAACATCC
Source organism: uncultured Anaerolineae bacterium (assembly GCA_964443225.1). Taxonomy (GTDB): domain Bacteria; phylum Chloroflexota; class Anaerolineae; order SSC4; family Amarolineaceae; genus SSC4. Next base: position 280 of record CAYUCC010000031.1, on the reverse strand, counting down.
TGCGTGCCTTACCGCCATTCACCCCGCGCCGGCGTGAATGAGCCGTCTCGTACTCGTACTCGTACTCAGTGCAACGGCACTCGTACTCGTACTCAGTGCAACGGCACTCGTACTCGTACTCAGTGCAACGGCACTCGTACTCGTACTCAGTGCAACGGTACTCGTACTCGTACTCGTACTCGTACTCGTACTCGTGGGTTACCTCGCTTGAGCAAAGCCATCGGCTACGCGCGATCGATGGCCGCGGTCGTGGCAAGTGACCCATTGCGACTCCGATCTG
>CAYUCC010000030.1:0-56099 GCA_964443225.1 uncultured Anaerolineae bacterium | reverse complement strand
CCCCTGACCCCTACTCCCCACCCACCACAACAACGCGATCGCGAGAACGCCAAGAATCCCCAACGCAAACAACTTGTACAATCGCGAATTCAACAGCAGCGCTGTCATGCCAAACACCGCGCAAAAGGCGTAGTAGATCATCACCACCTGCCGCTGCGACAGACCGAGATCGTACAGCCGGTGATGTAAATGGTCGCGTGACGAAGCGTAGGGCGACTTGCCGGCACGCGTGCGCTGCCAGATCAGCCAGGCGACGTCGAGGATGGGCAGGCCCAGGACCAGCAGTACGGTGGCGACGCGTGCCCCGCCCATGATGCCCAACGCGGCCAGGGCGAAGCCCAGAAAATAGGCACCCGAGCTGCCCATGATGATCGACGCCGGGTGGAAGTTGAACGGCAAAAAGCCCAGCACCGCCCCCAACAGCGCCACCGGCAGGATCGCCACACTGAGTTGCGGCGTTTCGGCGCGCCAGATCATGTGCCCGGCGACGACGATGCAGAAAATCGCCGCCACACCCCCCGCCAGCCCATCCAACCCATCCAGCCAGTTGACCGTGTTGATCATGCCAACAAACCAGAAGAGCGTCAACCCCCACACGATCGGCCAGGCAAAACCCTCGGCGCCGCCAAACGGCTGGTCGGTGAACGGGTTGTTGACGTGTTTGATGAAAATGGCACTGGCAATCGCGATGAACCCGGCGCTGATCTGCACCACCGCCTGCGGCCAGGCCGGCAGCTGCAGGCGGTCATCGAGCAGCCCAAAGAGGAAAACGACCGTACACCCCACCAGGAGGCCGGCCAGGCGCGTGGCTTCCATGGGATCACGGCTGGCGGGAAAGAACTGTGGAAAGAGCAGGGTGAGGCCAATCGTGGCCACGAACGCCACGTACATCGGCAGGCCGCCGAGCCGCGACAGCGTGCCCTGGTGCACGCGGCGCGGCGCCGGCTCGTCGGCCAGCCCCAGGCGCAGGCCCCACCGCCGCGCCTGGGGAGTCAGCACCAGCGAGATCAAAAACGCACAGAAAAAGACGAAAACGAACGAGAGCGCCGTCACGGTTGCAGGCGGTTCAGCATCCTGGGGAAGGCGATGGTTTCGCGCACGTGGTCCAGCCCGGCAATCCAGGCCACGGTGCGCTCGACACCCAGGCCAAACCCGCTGTGGGGGACGGAGCCGTAGAGACGCAGCTGGACGTACCAGTCGTAGGCGTCAGCGGGCAGTTTGTGTTTGGCGATCGCCGCCTTCAACCGGTCGGGGTCGCTCATGCGCTCGCTGCCGCCGATGATCTCGCCGTACCCTTCGGGCGCCAGCAGGTCGGCGCTGCGGCACACCTCGTCACGCCCCGGTTCGGGTTCCATGTAGAAGGCCTTGACCTGCGTCGGGTAGTGGTGGACGAAGACCGGCTTGTCGAACTGCGATGCCACGTAGGTCTCGTGCGGCGCGCCAAAGTCATCACCCCACTCGATGGCCGGCACGGGGTCGTCGTTGGGCGGGACGGTGACGCCGGCGGCCGCCGCCTCGTTGATCATACGTACCGCTTCGTCGTAGTGCAGGCGGGCGAAGGGCGGCGTGACCTTCTGCAGGTGTGTGGTGTCGCGCTCCAGGATCGACAGCTCGACCGCCCGCTCGCGCAGCGTCGTCTGCACGATATAGCTGACGAACTGCTCCTCGATTTCCAGCAGCTCTTCCAGTTTGCAGAATGGAATCTCGGGCTCGACCATCCAGAACTCCTGCAGGTGACGGCGCGTTTTGCTCTTTTCGGCGCGGAAGGTGGGGCCAAAACAGTAGACCGGGCCGAAGGCGAAGATGTTTGCTTCATTATAGAGCTGGCCGGTCTGCGCCAGGAACGCCGGCACGCCGTGGTAGTCGATCTGGAACAGGGTCGTGGTGCCTTCGCCCGCCGCTGGGGTGAGGATCGGCGTATCGACCAGCAGGAAACCGTGGTCGTCCAGCCAGTCACGAATCGCACGGATCACCGTGGCGCGCACACGCATGATGGCCCACTGGCGGCTGGAACGTAACCAGAGGTGGCGGTTGTCCATCAGGAACTCGACGCCGTGCTCTTTGGGGCTGATCGGGTACTCGCCCGCGACCTGCACGACGCTGAGGTCGTTCACGTCGAGCTCGTAACCGCCGGGGATGCCGGGTGCACGTTCATCGGCGCGTACCGTGCCGGTCACGATCAGCGATGACTCCTGGCTCACCCGCCGTGCCGCCTCGAAGACCTCTTCGGATACGTTCTTCTTGAACACGACCGCCTGGCAGATGCCGCTGCCGTCCCGCACCTGCAGGAACTGCAAACGTCCCTTGTCGGTCCGGTTGTACACCCATCCGCGCACGGTCACTTCGGTGCCGGCAAAATCCTTCAGCTGTTCGATGCGTACAATTGGCATATTCTTCGTACCCTTCGTGTAGAATCTTCGTACCCTTCGTGTAGAATCTTCGTTTCCTTCGTGTAGAATCTTCGTATCGAGAGGAGTGCCGCACGCCCTGGCTCCAATGCCATAAAAGGCTGGCACCTCGACTGCCTGTCGGCGCTGGAACATAGTGCGGCACGATATCGCAAGCAGGAAAACGTCCGCACCTGGGGGTGCGGACTCCGCCGCTCTACGCACCCATGGCGTACAATCACGTGCGGGCGATGCGCACCTGCTCGATTTTCGGCCCCTTCATCTGCAGGACCGTAAAATGCAGCCCTTCCCACGTGATTTCGGTACCGGGTTCCGGAACACGATGCAAAAGATAGAGCAAAAAACCGGCCAGCGTCTCGTATTCGTCGTGTTCGGGCAGGTTCAGGTCCAGTTCCTCGTTGATGTCGTCGATGCGCGTCTGCGCGTCAACCTCGAAGACCCCTTCGGAGACCGCCTGCACCGACGCCGGCTCCACCACCCATTCATCAGTAACCCGCCCGACGACCTCTTCGATCAGCTCCTCCAGGGTCACCAAACCGGCGGTGCCGCCGTACTCGTCGATCACGATCGCCATGCCAACCTTCTGCTCGCGCATTTCGCTGAACAGGTCCCCGATCTTGCGGCTGTCAGGCACGTTGAAGGCGGGGTGGACGAGGTCGAGCTCGACCAGCGTGCGGGCGCGGTTGTGCGGCCCTTCGGCCAGTGCCAACAGGACATCTTTGATCGCAACCACCCCGACGATGTTGTCGAGGTCGTCTTCGTACACCGGGAAGCGCGAGTGCTGCGCCGTGTTGAAGACCTGTAACAAATCGCCGACAGTGGCGGTGGCCGGAATGCCGATAATGTCGGTGCGCGGGATCATCGTCTCGGTGACGTAACGCTCGCCGAACTCGAAGACACGCACCAGCATCGCTTCCTGCGTCTCTTCCAACACCCCTTCGGCCTGACTCTCGTGAACCAGGAGTTTGAGCTCCTCGACGGAATGGACGGCGCGGTGTGCACCGCCTTCCGATACACCAAACAGCCGCAGCACCAGCGCCGTGGCGCTGTCCAGCACCCAGATGAACGGCCGGAAAATCGTGGTAAAGGCGTTCATGATGCGGGCCGAAAACAGGGCCGCGCGCTCGGGGTTGCGGATGGCAAACGTCTTGGGCGCCTGTTCACCCAGCACGATGTGCAGAAAGGTCAACAGACCCAGCGCAAGCACGGTCCCAATTGCCACCGCCACCGCCTGGCCCCACAGCGGTCCCAGCAGGCGCTCGATGGGTGGCCTGACCAGCTCGGCGATCGTGGCCTCGCCAATCCAACCCAACGCCAGGCTCGCCACGGTGATGCCCAGCTGCGCCGAGGCGATGTACAGGTCGACGTCGGACTGCATCTTGTTGACGATGGCAACGGCTGGATTGTCGGCACCCGCCAGGGTTTCCAAACGGGCACGGCGCGCCGTGACCAGGGCAAACTCGACGGCCACGAAAAAGCCGTTGGCTGCAATCAGGGCCGCGACAGCCAGCAAACGCGGAGCGATAAGTACAAAACTAGATTCCATCATGTGTCGTGGCGTTGGGCCGCTGTCCTCCATCCCGGTCATGCCCCTGCACGGGCCATTCCAGCGCAGGCTGGCAGGTTTTCCAGGATACCGATCCTCAGATCGAGCGTCATTATACCATAGAAGCGGCGGCCTTTGAATTTGCACGCCGCCGTTGTATACTACACAGGATGAATACACGCACTGACCAGGCCATGACGGTCGCCACCGCGCCGGGCAAAGTGATCCTGATGGGTGAACACGCCGTTGTCTACGGGCGGCCCGCCATTGCCCTGCCGGTTTTCCAGGTGCAGGCCACCGCCCGCCTGGCCGTCGATCCCACGGCGCACGACCTGTGGCTGCATGCGATCGACCTGCAGCAGCGCTCGGCCCTATCAACGACCCCGGACACGGACCCACTGGCGCTGTGCGTGCGTCATACCTGCACGGCCTTCGCTGTCGATCCGCCGGCGGGTGAGCTGACCGTACAGGCGACGATTCCCCTGGCCGGCGGCCTGGGCAGCGGCGCGGCCATCTCGACGGCGATCGTGCGGGTGCTGGCAGAGTGGGCTGGGTGCAGCCTGTCACCCGCGGCGGTGTCACAGCTTGTATTCACGGTGGAGCAGCTGCACCACGGCATACCCAGCGGCATCGACAACACCGTCATCGCCTATGAACGTCCGGTGTGGTTCGTCAAGGGGCAGGTGCCGGCACCCTTTGCCGTGCCCCACTCGTTCACGCTGGTTATCGCCAACAGCGGCATCCCCAGCCCCACCCGCGTCACCGTGGGCGACGTGCGCCAGGCCTGGCTGGCAGCGCCCGAACGGACCGAGCGCTTGTTCGACCAGGTCGGATCGCTCGTCCACGCGGCGCGCGCGGCTCTGCTGGCCGGCACCTGGGCCGACCTGGGTTTGTTGATGACCCAGAACCACACGCTGCTTGGCCAGCTCGGCGTGTCATCGCCGCCGCTCGATGGCCTGGTAGCTGCGGCGCAGAATGCCGGTGCGTGGGGCGCCAAACTGAGCGGCGGGGGGCGTGGCGGTAATGTGATCGCCCTCGTTGCGGCCGACATGGCCGAAGCGGTGGCGGCTGCACTGCGCAACGCCGGCGCAGTCAGCACGATCATCACCCATGTGCCGGCGACGAAAGACTGAGTGGTATGGATCAACGACAATTTTTGGAACGTGCCGCGGCGGACGGCCACGTGATCACGATCGACACGCCGGTCGACCCTCACCTGGAGCTGGCGGCGGTCAGTGCCGCATTCGATGGGCGCATCGTGCGCTTTCCCCACGTGCGCGGCACTGATTATGAAGTGGTCACCGGCCTGGCGGCGGACCGTCGTTATTACGCCCTGGCGCTCGACTGTGCGCCGGCGGAGTTGATTCACCGCCTGGCGGCCGCCCTGGCCCAACCACAGCCCGTGCGTCAGGTCTCCCAGGCACCGTGCCAGGAAGTGATCGAACCGGTGGTGGACCTGGAACAGATCCCGTTCCTGACCCACTGGGCCAGCGATGCCGGCCCGTACGCCACGGCAGCGGTGGTGTTTACCAACGATCCGGAGACGGGACCCAACGCGTCGTTCCACCGCGTGCTGCGCCTGGGCAAGACGCAGGCCGCCCTGCGTATCGTCGAACGGCGCGGCACCGACAGCGCCCTGCGCAAATCCATGGCAGACCTGCCAGCGGCGATTTGCATCGGCCTGCCGCTGCACGTGCTGCTGGCGGCCTCGATGGCACCGCCGCCCGGCGTCGACGAATTGACGATCGCCGAGGCCCTGGCCCCTACACCGGTCGTGCGCTGCCTGACGCAGAATACGCTGGTGCCCGCCGACGCCGAACTGGTGCTGGAAGGACGGTTGACACACCATTTAACCCGGGAGGGCCCCTTCGTCGACCTGACCGAAACCCTCGACCTAGTGCGCCAGCAGCCGGTCTTCGAGGTCGACTGCATCACGCACCGTGTGCAGCCGCTGTACCACGCCCTGCTGCCCGGCCGCCTGGAGCACAAGCTGTTGATGGGCATGCCGCGCGAGCCAACCATTCTGGCGGCGGTCAACGGGGTCGCGCGTGGTTTGAACGTCAACATCACCCCCGGCGGTGCCAGCTGGCTGCACGCGGTCGTGCAGATCCAAAAACAATCCCAGGACGACGGCCGGCGTGCCATCGACGCGGCGTTCCGTGGGCACGGTTCGCTCAAACACGTCGTCATCGTCGATCACGACATCGATCCGTTCGACCCGGCCGACGTCGAATGGGCGATCGCAACACGGTTTCAGGCCGATCGCGGGTTGGTCGTGCTGCCCGACCAGCCCTCCAGTTCTCTCGATCCCTCGGCAGCGCACGTGCCGGGGCAAAAATCGCGCACAGCCAAAATGGGGCTCGACGCCACGGTCTTCTGGGATACACCCGCTGGGCCGCACAATCCGCAGGCGTATGCCCGCGTCGCCTTTGCGCCGATCGATCCGTCAGCCTATCACCCATCGTAGCAGCCGTCGATGAGGCATCGGACAAACCAACAAAGAATCATGCAAACTCATTTCTGTGTCTTGTGCGCCCTGTGGGGTCAACTCCCCCGCGCGCACAGTAAGTCAGGATCGAATCATGCGCCGTGACGAAGATCGACTCGCTGTGTTACGCACGTTTATCGCTGTCGAACTGAATGATGAGGTGCGGCACCAGGTGGATGCCGTGCAGGCGCGCATGCGGGCGGTGGTGCCGCCGGGCAGTGTGCGCTGGGTCGCCGTGGCCAACATGCACGTGACGCTGAAGTTCCTCGGGGACACGCGCCCCGACCAGCTGCACCGCATCGTCGACGTGCTCAAAGCGGTGGGCCAGACCCAGGAACCGTTCCGCGTGACGGTGGCCGGGCGCGGCTGTTTTACCAATTTCCGCCGGCCCAACGTCGTCTGGGCCGGCCTGCACGACCGCGGCGAGCGCCTGGCCCACCTGGCGGATGCCATCGACCAGGCCGTGGCCCCGCTGGGCTGGGCGCCGGAAGTTCGTGGTTTTCGCCCCCATCTAACCCTGGGACGGGTCAACCAGCGCGTCGATGCAGGCCGGCGGTCGGAGCTCGGCCGTGCCATCGAAGCGCTGGAAGTGGGTACGCTGGGCACGATCGAAGTCCACCAGTTTCATTTCATCCAAAGCGATCTGCGACCAGACGGGCCGCAGTACATGACCCTGGCTCGCATCCCACTGGGAACTGCTGATCCAATCGATCTGTCAGAATAGACTGTGTGCCGATCCTGCCGCGGTATGAGTGCAGAATGGTGATGGAATCTAATCCGACAAAGTACGGGTGCTCTATCAGAATAGACTGTGTACCGATCCTGCCGCTGTACGGGTGCAGAATGGCGCATTCAAACTGCGGCAACCTTCGATCGGGACGAGGTCAGGGATGAAATCTTTGGTTGCGGTGGTGGGTGGTGGCGTGTGTTCGGACGCCGAGGCGGCATTGGCCCGCGAGGTCGGCGCGCGCCTGGCCGAAGCGGGCATCGGGGTCGTGTGCGGCGGCGGTGGCGGTGTGATGGCTGCGGCGTGCGAGGGCGCCCGGCGTGCCGGCGGCCTGACGATTGGCATCCTGCCGGGAAACAGCCGGACCGAAGCCAACCCCTGGGTCGACATCGCCCTGCCCACCGGTCTGGGCGAAGCGCGCAACACCCTGATCGTGCGTTGTGCCCGTGCCGTCATCGCCATCGGCGGCGAATTCGGCACCCTATCGGAGATCGCCTTTGCCCTGAAACTGGGCATTCCTGTGATTGGCCTCGACACCTGGGAACTATCCAAGCACGGCCAGCCGCTGCCGGCCATTCAAGTCGTGACAACTGCCGCAGAAGCCGCCATCACCGCCCAAAACGTCCTATGCAACCCTGGCCACTAAAATCGGCAATCGCCAAATCGAACACCCCCATTAGCGGAAGTATACGCTGTGCCGGCCACCCCCCCAAACGCCCAGCTCAATACAAGCACCCAAAAGCCAATCCAAAACCCAAAATCCAAAATCCAAAATCCAAAAGCCAATCCAAAATCCAAAATCTAAAATCCAAAATCCAAAACGCCCTACTCCCTCCCCCGCCACACCCTAACCACCAGCCCCAACGGCCAAAAAACCAGCGTCGCCACCAGGAAGCTGCTCAGCGCATACGCGGCGATGCCGATCAGCTGGGCTTCCATTTGGCCAGGCCAGTCGGGCTGGAAACCGGCTGCCGGCCACAGCCCGGTGACACCTTGACCGGGCACGCCCAGGTAGCTCACCGCGCCCACGCCGTTCCAGCCCTGACCAAAACGCCCATCGGCCAGGAATGCCACGGTCAGCAGGCCCAGCACGGCGCCAATGGCCCAGACGCTGACACTGCCCGTGGGATCGTCCAGCCGCACGAGGTGCTCGACGACGTAGGCGGTCAGCACGGCCAACAGACCGCAGAGGGCACCAGCCAGCAGGGCCGCCCAGGGAGGAATGAAACCGGCGGCTATCAGGCCCAGCACCGCACCTGCCGCCAGGCCGCGTGCGGCAAACAGCGGACTGACCGCACTGGTGGCAAACCAGGTGTAGGCCATGGGCACGAGGGCGCCGCCCGCACCGGCCAGCAGCACGTTGACCAGCACCAGCGCCGGCGGAATCGTTTGCCAGTCGATGCGTGGATCGGCCAAAGCCCAGCCGGCGGCACCGACCAGCAGGAAGCCGGCACCGGTGGCGGTGAGCAAAGGCAAATGAACCGGGGGCAGCGGCACCGGCTCACCGGCTGGGGCGCGCGGACGGCGTGGCACGAAGACCAGGATGCCGGCGAGCGCCGCGGCCGCACCGACCAGGAACACCGGACCGGCGTCACCGAGATCGACATAACCATGGCCGAGGTCAAGGTTGGTGCCCAGGTTGGCCAGCCAGCCGCCACCGCTGCTCCAGTTGCCGGCCACTGGGGCCAGGAAACCACCGAGCAGCAGGCCGGCAATCAAGGTGACGGGTGCGGGCGCGCGGCCGCGCAGGGCCAGGAGAGGAATCAGGGTCGCAGTGACAATCCAGGGCAGACGACTGGCAAAGAGGAGGTACGCATCGGCCGTGGCGCCGGCCCCTTGCAGGGCAAAACCGCTCAGGCCCACCATGCCCCAGCCGGTGCCCCAGCGTTCACTGAGTGCCGTCCACTCCCAGATCAGCTCGTTGTACCCGGGACGGCTGTCGACCAGGCCGATGCCGCCAAAGTGCAGGGCGAAACCGACCGCCCAATAGGCCAAAATGCCCAGTCCCAACGCCGCCAGCAAGGTCAGGGTGGCCTGGCGCGCCTGTTCCGGCGGCAGACCACCGGCCACGAGCAGTGTCAGGCCAACGGGCACGAGCAGCGCCAGGCCGGTCATCACCAGGGGCAGCACGGTTGTGGTATCGACGCCGTTGGCATCGGCAGCCGCCGCGTGACCGGTCCACAGGAACAACGGGATGACCAGTGCGGCGAGAAAGCTCCAGCGGATACGCATCTCTCCTCCTTGCGGCGGGTTATAGCCGCCAGCGTAGTTTACCAGAGAATAGTTCAGCGCCAAATTGCCACGGGCAGCTGCTGCAGGAGGATACCCTGGTGAAAATCTCGGACCGCGCCACTGCCTGGTTGCTTGCAGGACTGTTCTTCGTGCTGTACGTCGCGACGGCCGCGCCCTCGGTGGCGACGGTGTACGATGACAGCCTGGAGTTTCAGCTGGTCCTGCCAACCCTGGGCATTGCACATCCAACCGGCTACCCGCTGTATACGCTGGTGGGCTGGCTGTTCACGCGGCTGATTCCGCTGGGTGACGCGGCCTGGCGGGCCAACGTCTTCTCGGCCGCGGCCGCTGCGGCGAGTATTGGGCTGCTGTTTCAGCTGGCGCGGGTGGCGGTGGGTGCTCGCCTGCCCGCCCTGCTGGCGGCGCTGCTGTTGGGCCTGGCACCGCTGTGGTGGTCACAGGCGACTCTCGCCGAGGTGTATGCCCTGCACGGGCTGTTCGTGGTGCTGCTGTGGTGGGTGGCATTCGAGCCAAAGATTCGGCTCGAATGGCTGGCCGTACTCGTTGGTTTGAGTCTGGCCCATCACCGGTTGACGCTGCTGCTGCTGCCGGGACTGCTGCTGTGGGTCTATTGGCGCGAGCCGGGGGTGCTGCGGTCACCGCTGCGACTGGTGCGTCTCCTGGCCCTGGCCGTGCTACCGCTCGCCCTGTACGGACTGATATGGGTGCGGGGCCAGGCCATTCCCACCACGGCTGGTACGTGGCTAAATACGTGGCCGGCATTTTGGGAGCACATCACCGCCAGTGCCTACACGTCCTTCGTCAGTACGGACCCCGCCGCGGGCAGCGGTATCAACCCGGCCGTCGTGCTGGTCGGGCAGTTCGGCCTGGTCGGAGCCACGTTTGGTTTCCTGGGGCTCTTCCCCTGGCAGCTGCAGGTGCGGCGTTGGGCCGTGCTGGCGCTCAGTTTCGTCATCCAGGTACTGTTCGTGATGAACTACGCCACGGCCGATGCTGAGGTATTCATGCTGCCAGCGGTGGTGCTGTTTGCCGTGTTCGCAGCCGCTGGTCTGGCCCTGGTTCAGGATATGGTGCTGGTGTGGTGGGCGCAGCTGCGCCGGCGCGGCATCGCGCTGCCCGGATCGTTTCGGACCTACCGCGGCTTGACACAGCTGGGATTGGCCGCGCTCGTGCTCTTTCTGCCGCTGCAAGGTGCGTTGGCGGCATTGAGCCAGCCGGCACCGGGCCGGCAGACCTGCGAGCAGGTGCTGGCGGTCGGCGGGCCCCCCTCGCTGGGTGAGCGCAATCGCCGGGGTGCCTGGAGCACGTATGACTGTGCGCGTGATATCCTGGAACAGCCGCTCGAACCGGGGGCCGTGCTGGTGGGGCTGTTGGGTGAGATGACCCTCGTACGCTATTTTCAGCAGACCGCCGGCCTGCGACCGGACCTGGTTACGATCGTGGCCGATGACGAGGACGATCGCCGCCAGGCGGTGGCCACGACCCTGGCCAACGGTCAGCCGGTGTACCTGCTGCGGCCGCTGGATGGATTGGCTGGCTCCTACCAGCTGGACGCCGTCGGCCCGCTCATCCGGGTGCGCACGGCCGAGATGCCGGCCGCGCCTGAGCCGGCGACACTGCCGCAGCCGGTGACCGTGGCGCCGGGCGTGCAGGTGACTCACGCGGCCGCGTGGCCCGTCACCGGTGAAGCGGGCCGCCTGGCACGTATCGGACTCACGTGGCAGGTGACGGCCCCAGTGACGGATACACTCCAGGTCTCGGCGCGCCTGCTCACACCCGATGGCACCACCGTGGGCCAATTCGATGCGCAGCCGGTCCATCGCAGCCGTCCCACAACGACCTGGCAGCCTGGCGAGCGCATCGCCGATATCTATGATGTGGTTGTTCCTCTGGATACCTCTACCCCCCTGACGCCGCTCATCATCCTCTACCGCGCCGCAGACGGCGCCGAAATCGGTCGTTTCGAGCTGGCCGCCCAAAACTTCTGAGAAATCGGTCGTTTTCCCGCCAATTTTTCGACGCGGAATTCGTTAACCTCTTTAAAGCCTGGTTCCACGCAGAAAACAGCACGTCGATGCCGCGCGGGCCTGCCGTGTCACCACGACGCCACCAGCGGTCAGCTGATCCTGGCCGTGTCCTGGGTGAGCAACGACGTGAGGCCCGGTTGCGCGACGGGTACCGGCAGTGCGTATTCGATCGATCAGGAGTGTGGGATGATGAACGAGCCGCAGATTGTACTCATTACGGATGATGTCGACTCGGGGCGGGTGTGGACGTACAGCCTGCGCCACCGCGGACTGGAAGTCGTGTTGTTGGGGTCGGTCAGGGATGCGGCGTGTCACGAGCAGACCGCATCATGCCGTTTTGTGGTCGTGGATGTTCACGCCACGCAGCCCGAAAATCTGCACCTCTGCCGCGAGCTGAGGGCGCAGCTCAATGTGCCCATTCTGCTCTTTACGTCGCAAGGTGATGAGAACTTCCTGTTGGAGGCATACCGTGCGGGAGTAGACGAATGCATCGTCAAGCCGGTCAGTCCGGCCCTGTTTGCGGCGCGGGTCAATGTCTGGCTGCGCCGGTCGGGTGTGCCGCGCGGACTCGAGCGGCGCCTTCAGGTACGTGATCTCCAGCTGCACGAAGAGAAACGGTGCGTCACGAACGGGCAGGGCGAACTGATCAAATTGACCAAGTTGGAGTTTCGGCTGCTGCGTACATTGATGAGCTACCCGGGTCGCGTGCTATCTGCCGATGAGATCATCGATCGGGTTTGGGGTATGGGTGGCGGCGGTGACATCGGCCTGCTCAAGAACCTGGTCTACCGCCTGCGCCAGAAGATCGAACCCAACCCGGCGATGCCTTCTTACGTTCTGACCGAAGCGGGTGTTGGATACCGGCTGCTGCTGAGTTGACAAATTGAGACCCACCTCGCAATTTTGTCACGAGCTGTGACCGCAAATACGACCCATTTGGGACCAGCGTCTGTTATAAACTTTGTGTCTCTCGGTTTCGCACCACAGGAATGATACGCATGAAAGGAGTGGCTTGATGATTCAGATACGGGAGTTGAGTTCTGCGCAACCTGGCCGCCGGTGGCTGGTGTGGTTTGCACTGGTACTGGTGCTGCTGGGGTTGGGGGTAACGATTGTGGGGGTGACATCAGCATCTGCCTCGGATGTCACAGGCAGCGGCAACTGGATCGACTTGACGAGCTACTGCAGCAGCGGTGTTTGTGTGCCCGTCACGGTCAACCATCGCAATTGGGTGCGGGTCAATTACTACCGCGTCGATTCCTCTCATCGGGTCGTCTACTGGCAGGATTTTTCGGGTTCTGTGTACCTCGACAGCTCGATGTGTGGACTGCACGATTGGTCGAAAAATGGCACCAAATATCAACACGCCTATGGCACCACGACGATCACTGGCTGGTACTCGACCGGCACCGTGTGCTCGCCGGGTACCCGATGCCGCAGTTTCCGCAGCGATGTCGACTACTGGCTGACGTGCAGCTCGTGCATTGGCCGTTTTCGCAGCAGCACCTGGTTCACCAACCGCTGTATGCCGAACATGGGGCCCGATCACGGGACAGCGGTGACGTTCTAAGGGCTTGTAAAAGAATAACGTACCGTGATTTGCGGCGAATTCCGGCCATTTTCAGGAAGTCATTCTTTTACAAGCCCTAAGAGTCTATCCGAAAACCCCAAAAGTACCTGGAACATGAAGCACTTCTACAGGTTTTTGGATAGACACTAATTTGGCAGACGCCGAAGGAGGTATTATCATGGGAAACACAAAGAGTTCCGTCGTACTGGCCCTTGTCCTGGGACTGGTGCTGCTGGTGGCGGCTGGGCTGCAGACCGCGGCCAATGGCGGATCGTTGGGCCAGATTGTGGGTACCGCCAGCCGACCGCTGGCCGGCGGTGACACGGTGGTTGCCACCGTGAATGGCGAGGGGATTACCCTGGCGACCCTGGAGCGCACCAAAACCGTGCTGCAGGCCACGGCCGCACAATCGCTGGGGGATGCAGAGGCCTACGCACAGGCGCTCGATCGTCTGATTCAGGACAAGGCGCTGGTCCGGGAAGCACGCCGGCGCGGGTTGAGCGTCAGCGAAGACGAGGCCCAGGCGTATTGGGCCCAAGTGCAGGCCGATGCCAAACAATCGCCAGAACTGGCGCAGCATCTGCGTGACGAAGCTGCGGCGATGGGTGTGGATGATGCGACGTTTACGGCCAGGATGGTGGCCGCCTACCGCGAAGGCCTGCTGCTGGACAAGCTCTATGTTCAACTGAGTAATGAAGCGCCGGCACCGTCGCTGGCCGATGTCGATCTGCTGCTGGCCGAACGACCGGGTCCGAACGCCATCGTGCTGATTCCGATTCACCTGGCAGACCGGACCGCGGCCCAGGGTGTATTCGCTGAACTGCAAGCCCTGGCAAAGGCCCAGAACGTCGACCAGTTCACCACTACGTTCGACGGGTATGCCCGTCGTTTGGGACACCGCAGCGCCAACGAGTTCGTTCACGAGCGTTTTCACTACACCGAGGCCGATCGCGAACTACCTGCCTACGCCCGTGACGCGCTCGACAAGGCCGAAGGCGCCATTGGGCTCTACGCAGAACCCAACGGCCCGGCAACGATCTATCTGGTGCTCAAGTCAGTACACATGAGCCAGGAAGAGACACGGGCCGCCGCCCAGGCCGAACTGGCCCAGGAATACCGCATGGCCTACAGTCGTCAGCTCGAACAGAGTGTGGTCGACCAGGCAGTCACCGAGTTCTTCCACGACCGTTTGCCCGCGGCGGCACGCGCCGCAACCAATCACTGAGGGCTCGTGATGGAACAGCTTCCCGCGATGGACAGCGAGTTCCAAACACCTGGCGGGAAGTCGTTCACACACGATGCCTGATTGTATGGAGGCCGGCAGGAGCCACCCTGGTCCTGCCGGCCAATCAAGGAGGTCCACGCATGAAGTCGATCCGATTCATTGGGCTGGTGATGCTCGTCGCAGCGCTGCTTGCAGCGTGTGTCCCGGTGTCAACGCCGGCGGCCACGTCAGAAGTGGCGCCGGCTGTGTCGACCGACCTGACTAAGGCCGCGGGGCAGGTGAGTTTTCCCCTGTTAGTGCCAGCCGCAGGGTCGCTGCCGGCTGACCTGGCGCTGACTGGGGTTCAGGTGCTGCCATCCTCGGGCATGGATGCACTGGTTTTGAAGTACACAGGAGGCGCGCAGCATCTCGAGGTCCAGGAGAGCCAGCTGCCTGCCGGCGCAGTCCTGCAGCCGCCCGGTAACACGCCAAGCACGGCGGTCACGGTGCGCGGCCGGCCGGGCTATCAGGTGTCGTCTGCCCCGGATCTCATCGCCCTGCTCTGGGAAGAAGACGGGCGTATGATCAGTTTGAGCGGTAACCTGCCGGCGGCTGATCTGCTGAAGATCGCTGAGGGCATGCAGACCCTGTCTCAGTAACCAGCACGGCAGCACCGCTTTGGCGTCCCTGGCCGGGTGCGGTACAATGGGCGCATGTCGTCACCTGGTGCTGCACGCCCATCACCCCAAACCGCGGCCGAACCCCTGCTGTGGGCGATCCGCATCCTGGTTTTGGCCTTGCTGCTGCTGCATTGGGCAGCCTTGAACTGGCCGGAGACCATCGCCTGGGGGCTGTGGCCGCTGCGGTATGTGACGTCACCCTGGCGTTTGGTGTTCAGCGCCGGTGTGGCGGTCTTGTGCATCCCGGCGATCGGTCGCCGGGTCAGCACCGTGTCGATGGAACTGGCGGCGCGCGCAGCCCCGGCCTGGGCCGGATCTCGGCGCGTGCCCGCGTTCCTGGGGCTGGCACTGCTGGCTCTCCCGGTGTTCTGGGGCCTGCGCCTGGTGCACAGCCGTTGGGGTGACGCCTACATTCTGATCAATGCGATGGCTCTTGCCGATCCCGCCCAGCGCCTGGTCTACACCTGGCAGGCACCGCTCACCGTCTGGTGGCACGCCCGTTTGTGGGCCTGGGGCCAGCGCGTGTGGGGTTGGCGTGACGCCATGCCCGCCTACGCCCTGACCAGTGTTGTGGCCGGGGTGGGCTTCGTTTATTCGGTGCTCAGCCTGGGGTGGGCCAGCGGCCGTACGCGCGGCCAACGTGTGCTGATGGTGGGTCTGCTGTTGACCCTGGGCACGGTTCAGCTCTTCTTCGGTTACGTCGAAAACTACACGCTCGCCGCCCTGATGGTGGTTGTCTATTTGTGGCTGGCCATCCGTTTTGTGTTTGACGCGTTTCCCCTCTGGGCGGTCGTTTTGGTACTTGCCCTGGCGCATGGGCTGCACCCATCCACGCTGTACCTGCTGCCTTCCCTCTTGTGCCTCTCGCTGCTCGATCGGCGGCGGCATGGTGTGCGCCATGCCGTGGGGTCCGTTGTCGGTCCCTACCTGGTCGTGGGGCTGGCGGTGCTGCTGCTGATGACCCTGGGCGGCCATGGGTTGCAGGCCCTGTGGACCAGCGACCGCCCGGGCGGTGGTGATGGGCGCTGGTTGGTTCCACTCGTCGCCACGACGACACGCTGGGAGCATTATACGCTGTTTTCACTCGGTCACCTGGTTGATATCATAAACGTGCAGTGGCTGACGGCGCCGGTGAGCCTGGCTGTACTTGTCCTGGTGCTGCTGTTCGACCGCGAACGAAGGTGGTTGAACGCCGGCCCGGCGACGGCCCCACGCGATCGGTGGTTGTTGTGGTTCCTGGTGATTGCCACGCTCGGGAGCTTACTTTTCATCGTCCTGTGGAACCCCGACTACGGCGGGCAGCGCGACTGGGACCTCTTCAGCCTGGCCAGTCTGCCGCTGACCGTGCTGGCGGCCTGGCTGTTGGGTCGTTCGCTGCCCGACGAACCGGCGCGCTGGCAGGCCGCCTTGCTCCTCACCGCTGTCTCGCTGCTGCACACGGGCGCCTGGATCTATCAGAATACACTGCCCTGGAGCTGGCCGGGCTGATCGTGGAACTTCTGAGGGGCGCTGGGCGTCCAAGAAACACGTTATTTATTCATGGCATTCGTTCAGCCCGACTGCCGGTACAGGCACGAAGACCGCTCACATTTATTTGCAGGCACTTATGACGATGTATGATTCTGAGTCACCGCCGCGCGCGCGGCGCGACCCGCCCGACAACACACCGAATTCCGATCCGGCGCAACTGCTGCCCGACTGGATGACCCCGGCCGCGGCACCAGCATCGAGCGCGACCCCACTCCATACACCGGTTACCGGGCCGGTGCCCGGTTCACTGATGCCGCTCAACGCAGGCGGTGGCGCAGGGAGTCCACCGGGGGGCGCTGGCTTTCCCCAGGACAGGGGCGGACCCACCTTCTATCGCGGGCTGGCCATTGCCCTTTTCCTCAGCGCCGCGTTCCTGTTCGTATTGGCCGTGGCGGGTGCCGTCGGTTACGTGGCGATCGCTTCCGATCTACCCGCACCCGATGAATTGCGCGGTCGCGCCGCCCAGTTTGCCAGCACGCGCATTTACGATCGCGAGGGCAAACAGCTCAACGAGGTGTTCGACCCTGACGCCGGCCGCCGTACCCCGGTGACGTTGGACGAGATGGCACCGTTTGTGGTGCAGGCCACGATTGCAACCGAGGACGCCAATTTCTACAACCACCCTGGTGTCGACCCGGTGGGCATTGCACGTGCCGTGTGGCAGGCGGTCCAGGAACGGGCCACCGTCTCGGGTGGCTCGACGATTGCCCAGCAGCTGGTCAAACTGGTGTTTTTGTCTCCGGAACGGACGTGGACCCGCAAGATCAAGGAAGCGATCCTGGCGGCCGAGATCACCCGCACCTACCCACGCGACCAGATTCTCGAAATCTACCTCAACGAAATCAACTACGGCAACATGGCATACGGCATCGAGTCGGCCGCGCAGACCTACTTCGACAAGCCTGCGCGCGACCTCAACCTGCCCGAAGCCGCGCTCCTGGCTGGGTTGCCCCAGGCCCCGGCGTTCTACGATCCCTACACCAACCCCGAAGGCGCCAAAGCGCGCCAGGCCGTGGTACTCAAGCTGATGGTCAAACACGGCTACATCACCGCCGAAGAGGCCGACACGGCCTGGCTGGCGTGGGATGCCCAAAACATGCCGCTCGTGCCGCCACGCTATACGATGGATGCGCCCCATTTTGTGGTGACGGTACGTGAGCAGTTGGAACGTATGTTCGGGCCAGAGATCCTGTACAAGGGTGGGCTCGAGGTCTATACAACCCTCGATAGCACGCTGCAAACGATCGCCGAAGACACGGCGCGCAACCACGTGGCACGTTTTCCCGCCGCCCAGCACGTGACCAACGCAGCCGTCGTGGCCCTGCGCCCCCAAACCGGTGAAATCCTGGCGATGTTGGGCAGCGTCGATTTTAACGCCACCGAAATCGCCGGCCAGGTCAACGTCACCACCAGTCCGCGCCAGCCGGGTTCGGCCATCAAACCACTGACCTACCTGGCGGCGTTCGAGCTGGACCAGGACTGGTGGACCCCGGCGACGACGATCCTCGACATCCGCACCGAGTTTCCCGACGGTGCCGGCCGGCCACCCTACGTGCCGACGAACTACGATGACAAGGAACACGGCCTGGTGACGGTTCGTTCGGCCCTGGCCAATTCATACAACATACCCGCCGTGGCAACGCTGCAGCACATCACGGTGCCGCGTCTGATCGACATGGCAAAACGGCTGGGCATCGAGAGCCTGACCCGGCCCGATTATGGATTGTCACTGACCCTGGGTGGTGGTGAAGTGACCCTGCTCGAGCTGACGAATGCCTACGGTACGCTGGCTAACCAGGGGACCTACCTGCCGCCGGTAGCCATCCAGTGTGTGCTGACGCCGGCGGGCGACCTGCTGGGTTACGGTGTTGCCGCGGATCAGCTGACGGTGCCGGTTTGCCAGGATGCCGTGCAGCGTGCAGGCGGTTCGGCACTGGTTGAACCGGCCGCACCGCGACCCGCTGTGCAGCCCGCCTTTGCCTATCTGGTGACGTCGATTTTGTCCGATAACCAGGCGCGTACGCCGGCGTTTGGACCCAACAGTCCCCTGCGGCTGCCCGGCGACCGCCCAGCGGCCGTCAAAACTGGCACCACCAACGATTTTCGTGACAACTGGACGATCGGCTATACGCCGGACCTTGTGGTGGGAACCTGGGTGGGCAACAGCGATGGCAGTCCGATGCGCGGGGTCAGCGGCGTGGCGGGCGCCGGCCCGATATGGAACGGGATCATGACGGCCGCACTCAAGGACACGCCGCCTGCGTCGTTTCCGGTACCGGCGGGTGTGGGGCTGATCGAGGTCTGCAGCGATTCCGGCACCGTGCCGGGTGAACTGTGTCCGGCGCGCCGGTCCGAGGTTTTCGTGCAGGGGCGCGGACCGTTGGGGGCCGAGCACGACATTCACCGCCGCGTGCGTATCTTCCGTGCGGGCGATGTCGAGTACCTGGCGCCCCCCGAATGCCCCGACGGGTTGGTCGAGCTGCGCGAGGTTACGGTGTATCCGCCCGAGGGTCGTCAGTGGGCGATCGATCACGGTATTCCACAACCTCCGACCGAGGTGGCGATCAACTGCCAGGCACCCGAGGTGGCGGTTTGGCAGCCGAGCGATGGGGCCACGGTGAGCGGTGTGATCGACGTCGTGGGTAAGGTCCAGATGGCCGACTTCGATCGTTACGTGGTCGAATACGGCGAGGGTGATGATCCCCTGGGGTGGGGGGCGGTTGCCGGACCGTTCTACAGCCCGGTCGATGGTGGCACGTTGGGCACGTGGGATACGCGGGCATTACCGGCTGGTGCCTATACGCTGCGCGTGCGCGTGTGGGATCGCAGTGGACATGAAGCGGACGCGCGCGTGCGTGTCAACGTTGAGACTGCCCTACCCACGGCAACGCCCACCGGATTGCCCGCCGTCACCCTGACGCCAACCCCAACGGCGACGTTTGCTCCGCTCGAGACTCCCACGCCAACGCCGGCGGCGACGGATGAGCCGCCCACCGCGACACCCGTACCGTTCGAGACACCGACACCAGTCGCAACCCCGACACCAGAACCCGGTGACACGTTGATTCTGCGCCTGGACAGTCCCCAGACCGGGGAAGTGGTGCAGGGTGATGTGCAGATCAGCGGTGTTGTGACGGGCGCCGAGTTTGCGAGTTACGGCATCGATTATGGCGTGGGTCCACTGCCTGCGGAATGGATCACCCTCGTTCAGGACGTGGCTGTGCCGGTGCCGGTGAGCGACGTATTAGCACTGTGGTCTACGGTGGGTCTGGCGGATGGGGTATATACGATTCGGCTGCAGGGCTGGCGTACGGATGGCAGCGGGGATGCGGTAACGATTACACTGGTCGTTGCCAACGCCCAGTAGGCAACGACTGATCGTAACGTGAACGCAACAGCGGGACGAATATCGATATTCGTCCCGCTGTTGCGTTTTTGATTTTGGGTAACTTAGTAACTTAGTCAATTCAAGGCAGCATACCCAACGGATTACGGGTGGCACCCCGCACACGAACTTCGAAGTGCAGGTGTGGTCCGGTCGAATTGCCGGTGCTGCCCATGTAACCAATCAGTTGGCCGCGGCTCACCGTGTCACCGGCACGTACTGCAAACCGGCTCAGGTGGGCATACAGCGTTTGCATGCCGTTGCCATGATCGATGACGATGTGGTAGCCATACCCCACCGAACTCCACCCGGCCGCCACCACAAAACCACTGTCGGCGGCGCGTACGTTGGTGCCCTTGCGTGCGGCGATGTCGATGCCCGGATGGCGGCCCCAGTATTTCTGGGTCAGTTTGCCTGCCGATGGCCAGCCCAGTGCCCCCGTGCCTTTGCGGGCGCCTGACGGGGCCTTGACAGAATAGGCCGTCACTTTTTTGGCCACATAAGGCTTCTCGCCGCCCGGCACGATGACCATGCGACCGATAGCCAGGGGTTGGTTCACATCGGTCAACTGGTTCCAGGCGTATCCTACGATCGTGCTGGCTGGCACTTTGTACTTTTTGGCCAGACTGGCGACCGTATCACCCTTGCCCACTTTGTGGAACACACCGCTGACCGGCAGAATGGTCAGCGGCTGGCCGAGGCGCAGCAAATCGGGATTGTCCTCCAGGCGGCCATTGGCCCACATGATGGTTTCAGGGGTAACCTGGAACCGCTGTGCCAGATCATACACCGTGTCGCCGAGCTGGACCGTGTAGGTAATGATATCCAGGCGCGGACGATCGGGTATTTCGGTCAGCGGAACGGCATTACGAATGAGGGTATCCCGGCCAAACAGGTTGTTGCCGCCTCGTGCGTCGGGGTCTTCCACTGATGTGGAGACTTCCTCGGTCACAGGTTTGGGCGTGGCGCGCTGCAGCTCCCAACTGGGCAGCTTGACCTGGCTCAATGCCAGGACAATCAGGGCCACCAGCAGTACTGCGCCATGAGAGGCCAGGCGTACGGGGGACGAATGATCATGTGAGCGACTTAGGTACGAACGTGCTGTGTACCACGCACGTTGTAGGGCGCCAGTGTCATCTTCAGCTTCACTCAAAACGGAACCTGTCTCCTGCGTTTGGATTGCACGATCTGATGAATTTGGCATCTTCTCCCATCTCCACCCATGGCGAACTGGATATGAACCAGGGATGATTGCTTGGGGGACGGAGATGTCGAATCAGAAACTATTCAATTTAACTCGCATGAATTAAGGTCACGAAAGTCATTATAGCCGCGTCCCGCGGAACATGCAAATCGACCGGCGCGTATGAACAAATCTTCACGTTGGCAGGAGAGTTGATGAGCGGATTTTCATCTTGGATATGCGTACCCCGTAGGGGGCTGTGCCTGTCCTGAACAACCCATCCATGCCGATCGTGCCGGCCAGATGTTCTTATGCTGGCGCTAGAGTGCTTCGCGGTGCAGGGTAGCCAGAAATTCCTTGTTGGAGCGTGTCTTGGCAACACGCTCGAGCAATGGAATTAACGCATCGGGTCCGCCGCCAATAGCGTCGATCATACGGCGCATCGTCCACACGCGGGCCAATGTCTCCGCATCCAGGAGAAGTTCTTCGCGACGCGTGCCCGATCGTTCGATGTCGAACGCCGGGAAGACACGCCGTTCCGCCAGGCGACGGGACAGCATGAGTTCCATGTTGCCGGTGCCTTTGAATTCCTCGTAGATGACGTCGTCCATGCGGGAGCCGGTATCGACCAGACAGGTGGCAATGATGGTGAGGCTGCCCCCTTCTTCGATCGTCCGTGCGGCGCCAAAGAAGTGTTTCGGTGGGTAGAGCGCGGCCGGATCGATACCACCGGAGAGTGTGCGTCCGCTGGGGGGTACCGTCAGGTTATAGGCACGCGACAGACGTGTGATCGAATCCAGCAGGATGACGACGTCGCGTTTGCCTTCGACCAGGCGTTTGGCGCGTTCCAGCGCCATCTCGGCCACGCGCACGTGGTTGGTCACGGGTTCGTCGAACGTCGAACTGATCACCTCGGCCTGGACCGACCGGTCCATGTCGGTCACTTCTTCGGGGCGCTCGCCGATCAAAACGACCATCAGATGCACGTCCAGGTGATTGGTCGTGACGCCGTTCGCAATACGCTTGAGGATCGTTGTTTTGCCGGCCTTTGGTGGCGAAACGATCAAACCGCGCTGACCACGCCCGATCGGCGTAATCATGTCGATGAGGCGCGTGGCCAGGACGTTGGGCTCGGTTTCGAGCAGCAGCTGCCGGTCGGGGAAGATTGGCGTGAGACGCTCGAAGACCGGTCGCTGTTTGGCCACCTCCGGATCGAGGCCGTTGACCGCTTCCACCTTGAGCAGGCCGTAGTACTTCTCGGTCTCTTTGGGTGGTCTGACCTGGCCCACAACCAGGTCGCCGGTACGCAGTCCAAAACGGCGGATTTGAGACTGCGACACATACACATCCTCGGGACCTGGCAGAAGGTGATCGGAGCGAAGGAAACCGATACCGTCTTGCACGATTTCCAGGACGCCACCGCCAAAGATATATCCCTGCTGCTCGGCGTTGGCGCGCAACAAGCGCATGATCAGGTCGTGCTTTTTGAGCCTCGAATGACCTGTAATGCGCATGTCACGGGCAATGGTCTGCAGTTGGTCGAGTGTTGAGTTTTCTAGATCTACGAAATTCACGGTTGGAATCTCCATACTATTTGTGGCCAATGAGCGAGTGTCACATGTGCGAGCACTGAGTCCGTGCAACACGGGCTGTGACCCCGTATGCAGAACAAGAGCGGGCAGTCGCTGTGCGCAGCCAGGGGCTTGGTTGGAATCGACTGCGCGCAGGCAGGTCGATATGGACGTACGCCACGGTGTCCGCGTGACAGGATCACGGTCGGTGAGTGGGCTGAAAAAATGTTTTATGTGTTGAATCAGTTATTACAATAGAGTAAAGTTTCTGGTCGGCCGGTGGCGCAACACAATCTCAGGGATAGCCTATTCGACGGAGGATCACACCCTCTGGGGATCAACCCACAGATTTACACACGCCAGTTCGAGATGAGGGTGTCAGCTGCCAAACGTAGTGGAAGAATATTGGCCAGTGTGCGCATTATAACACCATTCCGATACGGCGTCAAGTGGACAAAATCGCATGTGTGGTGTGTACCACCTGGGATATGATGCCGCGCTGCGTCTCCTGGTCTGGTTATTCCTGCGCCTGTCAGGCGCCACCGAATACAATGGCCCAATAATACACCGTGGGCACGATAAACAGCAGGCTGTCGATACGGTCCCAGGCACCGCCGTGGCCGGGGATAAGATTGCCTGAATCCTTGGCACCAAATTGCCGCTTGACCATCGATTCCACCAGGTCACCGAGGGGGCCGATCGCCGAGATGATTGCACCCAGCAGCGCGCCATTCCACCAGGGCAAACCCAACCAGAGTGCGCCCAGCAGTGCACCGAGCAGCACCGCACCAACCAGACCACCCACGACACCTTCCCAGGTCTTTTTGGGGCTGTGGCGCGGCCAGAATCTGTGCCGTCCGATGGCGCGGCCCACAAAATAGGCGGCCGAGTCGTTGGTCCACGTCAGGAGCACGGCCACTGCCAGCCATGCGAGTCCTTGCGGCAGGTTGCGCAGCGCCACGAAGTGATTGAGCAGGATGCCCAGGTACAGCGCACCCGCCACGGTCCATGCCCACGCGGTGACGGGCTGTGGTTCGTGGCGAAACAGCGTCAGAACGAGGGACACGACGACAAAGGCTGTCAGGACCGGCGCCAGGTAGGGTGATCCTGGCCAGTATGCTGCCGCCACGCAGGCCGCGATCATTGCCAGGCCCAGCCAACGCAGGGGAACGACGTCACTTCGTCGGACGAGGGCATAGAACTCCCAACCCGCCAGAACACCCACAAGCACGATCAATCCAAGAAACCAGATGCCCCCCCAATACGCCAGCAGGAGGATGGGAGGAATCAGGACAATGGCACTCAGGACGCGGTCGCGCAGCACGATTGAGGAATCCTAACTCGCCTTGACGCCGCCGAAACGCCGGTCGCGCTCGTTGTAGGTGATGAGGGCTCGCAGCAGTTCTTCTTTGTCGAAGTCGGGCCAATAGGTCGGCGTGGCGTAGTACTCGGCATAGGCCGCCTGCCAGATCAGGAAGTTGCTCAGCCGGTACTCACCACCGGTGCGGATGATCAGGTCCGGGTCTGGCAGACCTCCCGTGTAGAGGTAGCGGGCGAACACCTCTTCAGTGATATCTTCGGTGCGCAGGGTGTCCTCGATAATGTGACGTACGGCGTCGATGATCTCGGCGCGGCCACCGTAGTTGAAAGCCACGTTGAGGATGATGCGCTCGTTGTGTTTCGTCAACTCGACCGCTTCGACGATCTGGCGTTGGAGTGATTTGTCGATTCCGGTGAGACGGCCAGAATGCCGAATCTGGACCCCGCTGGCGTGCAGATCACCCAATTGGCGGCGAATAGTGTCTTCCAGGATTCTCATCAAGCCGCTAACTTCCGCCCGCGGACGCGACCAGTTTTCGGTCGAGAAGGCGTAGATCGTCAGGGCCTTGATACCATGGTCGACACTGGCTTCCAGGATGGGCCGGATATTGCTGACACCGGCACGGTGGCCGGCCAGGCGGGGCAACCCGCGTGCCTGTGCCCACCGGCCATTTCCATCCATAATGATGCCGACGTGGTAGGGAACATGCACTACCTGAGGATGACTTGACATGGATGTACAGGGTCTTCCTGTCAGACTTCCATTACTTCGTGTTCTTTTTTCCGACCAACTTCATCGATTTGTACGACGTAACGATCGGTCAGTTTTTGAACCTTTTCTTGTCCCACATGCAGCTGGTCTTCGGAGATCTCGCCTTCTTTTTCCCATTCGCGCATCTCTTCGATAGCGTCACGCCGGATATTGCGGATGGCCACGCGTCCCTCTTCGGTTCGTTTGGCCACGTGTTTGAACAAATCGCGGCGTCGCTCTTCAGTCAGCTGCGGAATGATGAGCCGGATGGTTTTGCCATCATTGGAAGGATTGAGACCCAGATCGGATTTGAGAATGGCCCGTTCGATGGCGCCGATATCGCCAGGGTTGAACGGTTTCACGGCCAATATGCGTGGTTCTGGGACGTTGATGGCGGCCAACTGCTGCAGCGGTGTGGGCATTCCGTAGTACTCGACCTTGAGGTGTTCGATGAGCGCGGGGGATGCCCGTCCGGTACGGATGCCCTGCAAGTCCTCGCTCAATGCCTTGACCGCACTCTTCATACGGTCTTCGGCATCCTTCAGTACGTCCTCGATCATGACACAAACCCTTATGTCGCTGTGCATAGCGGGCTGCGTGCACGGTGCGATTGGCTATCACCGCCGATCGCAGCAGCCCTTTAGGGCTTATAAAAGAATAACTTACTGTTCTTTGCGGCGAATGCCGGCCATTTTGCTGGAAGTTATTCTTCTGCAAGCCCTTAGGTGAAGATTTGGATAAGACCTGGCTGCAGTCCTCGTCTGAAGCTGCAGCCAGGTGAGGGCAGCGAAATTACGCGGTCAATTACCGAGCTCGTAACACATGAAGCGCCGCACCTTGATGTTTTCGCCAAGGCGTGCAACCGCCTGCGTCAACAAGTCACGGATCGTGAGGCTGTCATCCTTGATGAAGGGTTGTTCGAGCAGCACCGTTTCCTGGAAGAACTTTTCCAGCTTGCCTTCCACAATCCGGTCGATGACATTTTCCGGTTTATCGGTGTCCTGGAATTCGGCGCGATAGGTTTCCTTCTTCTGGGCAATCACATCGGCCGGAATGTCCTCGCGACTCAGGTACTGGGGCCGCGCCGCCACGACCTGCATCGCTATGTCACGCGCGAGGGCCTGGAATTGATCCGTGCGGGCCACGAAGTCGGTCTCGCAGTTGACTTCCACCAGGGAGGCCACCTGGGCACCGGTGTGGACGTAGTGGCCAATGATGCCCATCAGCGCTACACGATCGGCCTTTTTGGCGGCTGCCGCCAGCCCCTTTTCGCGCAGCATCGCCACAGCTTTGTCGTAATCACCGTTTGTCGATTCAAGTGCCTTGCGGCAGTCTAACACCCCGGCGCCCGTTTCGGCCCGCAGCTGTTTGACTTGATCCATACTAATCGCAGCCACAATTACTCCTCGTCATCCCGAAAATCGTCTTCACTCTCTTCGAAGAGTTCTTCATCCCCGATCTCAACGACCTTTTCCAGTATCGTGTCGTCGGCTTCGGTGGCCAGGTGGTCCGTTTGCCGCTCCATCATGTCGAATGCGTCGAACTCATCCAACATCTCTTCCTTCATCTCCGAGCCCTCTTCAGCTGCGACGATCTCGCGCAGGTGCTGGCCCTCGATGACGGCGTCGGCAATTTTACCCGCAATGAGCTTGATGGCGCGGATAGCATCGTCGTTGGATGGAATGGGGTAATCGATCGGGTCAGGGTCCGAGTTCGTGTCCACCATCGCGATGATCGGAATGCTGAGCGTACGGGCCTCTTTGACAGCCAGCTCTTCGTGGTGCGTATCGGCCACGAACAGGATTTCGGGCAGCCGATACATCTTGCGCAGCCCACCGATACGCCGTTCCAACTTCACCATTTCACGGTCGAGGTCGAGCACTTCCTTCTTGGGCAGGCGCTCGAACTCACCACGCACCTTGCGCTGCTCCAGGTTGGTCATGTAGTCGATACGCTGCCGGATGGTTCGGTAGTTGGTCAGCGTACCGCCCAACCAGCGCTGGTTGACATAAGGCATGCCGCAGCGGTCTGCTTCCTGCCGAATGGTTTCCTGCGCCTGCTTTTTGGTGCCGGCAAACAAGACGGTTCCCCCACCCTTGACTGTGTCACGCACCAGGGCGTACGCCTCTTCCAGTCGGTGGAGGGTCTGCTGCAGATCGATGATGTGAATGCCGTTTCGTTCGGTGAAGATGTACGGCTTCATCTTGGGGTTCCAGCGGCGGGTGCGATGCCCAAAGTGCACGCCCGCCTCGAGGAGGGCCTTCATGGAAATAACTGCCACTGCTGAGTCTCCTTCTGATCTGTTGTGTCGTCCGTGTCTCGTATCCGATCTGCAGACCCGGCGTGGCGTGCGGGCACACTGCTGACCGTCTTTCCGGCCGTGGGGCCAGGTGAAGACACGTGCTTTTTCGGGTTTTTCCCGTCCGGCGAGTATATCACAGCCAACGCCAAACTACAAGTTTGCCGGGCGGCCTGATGCCGGCGCAGGGAACGTGCCCCTGCGTTGAGTGAATCCCCGTTGTGGGTGTTATGCCACGATTTCTTCGCGTATCAGCTCCACCGGTTTGCCTTTGACGATCCGAAACCGATCGAAATCGTTGGCAACGGCTGTGACCGGGAAGATCGCGCGCGCCTCGTCCAGCACCTGCTGCGTATGGTAGCGGCGCGAGAGGTGCGTCAGTATGAGCTGTTTGACACCGGCGGCCACCGCCAGGCGCGCTGCTGATGCGGCCGTGAGATGGCCAAATTCACGCGCCAGGTCGGCCTCTTCCTCACAGTAAGTTGCCTCGATGACCAACGCATCCGCCCCCTGTGCCGCCTCCAATACGTCCTCGGTACGGCTGATGTCGTGGATAAAAACCAGCTTGGCGCCGGCACTTTCAGGCCCCACCACCTCGGCCGGTTCGATCACGCGCCCATCCGCCAGGGTGATCGTCTTACCCTCGACCAGCAATCGACGCACAGGACCCGCCGGTACACCCAAGGCCAGCGCCTTGTCGGCCAGAAAGGGTCGTCGCGCCTTTTCTTCGAAAAGAAAACCGTAACAATCAGGCCCGCGGTGCATCACGGGGAAGGCACTGACCGCAAACTCGCGCGCATCGAAAAACAGTCCGGGCTGCAGGGTATTGAGTGTCACCGTCAGCGGCAGCCGCGCCGAGCCAAACACGACCCGCAGAAGCGCTTCGATCCGCTTCAGGGCCGATGCCCCACCATAAATGTCCAGGCGATCCATCGTTTCCCACCGGCCCAGGGTGGACGCCAGCCCCCCCAAACCCAGGATGTGATCGAGGTGTCCGTGGGTGACCAGGATACGGTCCAAGCGCTTGAAACCCAGGCCACTGCGCAGAATCTGACGCTGCGTACCCTCACCACAATCGACCATAAAACGGTATTCGCCGTGCATCACCACCGCCGACGACAGCCCACGCTGCGTCGATGGGGCGGACGCCGATGTGCCTAAAAAGACGACCTCAAACATGGAATAGCCCAGAGCTCCTTGCGTTCCAGGCACAGCCAGACGGTACACCGGCTGCGCACGATCTCGAGCACACGTCCACATCTCCTTACGTGCCAGGCCAGCCCGACCACCGTCCGGCTGGCCTACAGATTATACCACTGCATCCGTGGCTGTCCAATGCCCGCGGGCCTACGGGAACCGGACGTCCCACCGGGGAATCTGGAACCAACGCCGGTGGTTGCACGTTGTGCAGCTGGGGACACTGCGCTGTCCCGACCATGGCCCGGTTGACAATCCGGCCACCTTCACGTCATAATGATCCGGCACAATCCGGTGATCGATGGGCTTGTAAAAGAATCACTTCCCGTGATTGAGACGATTTCCGGCCTCGGCGCAGGAAGTCCTGCGTTTACAAGCCCCAACCGGCTGCCTGCGAGGAGAACTCACGTCGATGTCAAAAATGCTGCTTTTGTGGCACCGCCGCCTGCTGCCGCTGCTGCTGCTGCTCATGATGCTGGCGGCTTGCCAGGCGCAAACCACACCAACCCCAGCCCCCACACCGTCACCGGCGGAGGCAGCGACCCTTGCGCCGGCGACAACGACCGACACGGCGACCGCGGTACCGTCAACGGTGACGTTGGGGACGACGGCGACCGCTTCACCCACACCGGTGCCCGCGACCGCGACAGCCCAGCCAACCGCCACCCA
Source organism: uncultured Anaerolineae bacterium (assembly GCA_964443225.1). GTDB lineage: Bacteria > Chloroflexota > Anaerolineae > SSC4 > Amarolineaceae > SSC4. The sequence goes on along the minus strand of CAYUCC010000030.1, from coordinate 27,291 downwards.
AACCCCGCCGCCAGAACCCACGTCTGCCGTGGCGTCACAGCCACCCGAAGGCCCACCGCTGCCCGACGTGGCGGGGGCACTGGCCGTGGCGCAGATCCTGCAGGCCGGCGGCAACCACGCCGCGGCACGCGCCCAGCTGCAGGCGTTCATTTCCGAACTGCCGACGGCCCCGCTGGTGCCAGAAGCGTATTATCACCTGGGCGAAAGTTACCTGGCCGACGGCCTGGCCCGCGAAGCCCTGGCGGCCTTCGATGAATTCCTGCGCCGCGCACCAGACCATCCGCGCCGCGCCGATGCACGGTTTCACCAGGGTGAGGCCTACCGCAGCCTGGAGCAGTGGGACGACGCCACGGCCGCCTTTCGCGATTACCTGCGCTCCGGATCACCCCTGTTGACCTATGAAGTGCAGCTGCGCCTGGCCGCCGCCCACGCCGCAGCGGGTGACGTCGAGGCAGCCATCGCCGCCTATTCGGCGGCAATCGCCGCGGCGCCAGACCGCGTCACCGCGCTGCGTGTGCGTGAGCAGTGGGCGGCCTATGCCACGAACCTGGGCGACCATACGGCCTCGTTGGCGCAGTACCAGGCGATATTGGACGCAGCGCAAAACGCCGGCTACCAGGCCGAAATGAATCAACTTGCCGGCAATGCAGCCTGGAATGCGGGCAGCGCGACGCAGGCCGAAACCTACTGGCGGGCCGCGGTTGCGTTGGCCCCGCGCAGCAACTATGCCTACCAGGCCTTGATCCAACTCGTCAACAATCAGCTGCCCGTCGACAATTTCACGCGCGGTCTGGTCGATTACCACAACCGCGCCTACCTGCCGGCGATCAACGCCTTCGACGCCTTCTTGCAGGGCGAACCCGACGCGCGCCAGGGTGAAGCCTTGTCTTACCTGGCCCGCAGTTACCAGGGCGCCGAAGATTATGCCAGTGCCCTGGCGACGTGGGACCGGCTCATCGATGGTGATGCCTCCGATCCCGAGTGGGGCAATGCCTGGCTGGGCAAAGCGGAAACCCATCGTTTTGCCGGCGACCGGCCCGCCGCTGTGGCCACTCTGCGTACGTTTGTCGAGCGTTATCCCGATCACCCGTTGGTAGCCGATGTACGCTATGAGCTGGCGGTACAGCTCGAACGGCTGGAGCAGTATGCCGAGGCCGCCGATCACCAGGTTCTCCTGGCCGATACCGCACCCGAGCACAAACAGGCCGCCCGCGCCTTACTGCGGGCCGGCATCAACCGCTACCGTCTGGGTGATGCCGCCCGTGCTGTAGACAACTGGCAGCGCGGTGTTCGTGATTATGCCTCGTCGGCGGATGCACCTGCCTTGTTCCTGTGGTTGGGCAAGGGCCTGTTGGCCCAACAGCAGACGCCGGATGCCCATGCGGCGTGGGAAACCCTGCTGGCCCGCTGGCCGGAGAGTTACGCTGCCACCCGCGCCCGGGTGCTGCTTGGCCGCCCACCCTCACGCGCGGCGGACAGCACCGACGACGCCAGCCAGGCCGCAGCCGAATCCTGGCTGCGCAGCTGGATCGAGCTGCCCGGCCCACGCGCCGACCTGGCAGGTCTCGACGAACGGATCGCCCAGGACCCTGATTGGCAGCGCGGTAAGGCGCACCTGGCCCTGAATTTGCGCGGCCCGGCGCTCGAAAGCCTGGAGAAGGTGCGGACACGCTACTGGGACGATCCGCTGGCGTTGTACCAGCTGGCCCTTGGTTTCCAGGAGCTGCACACCTACCGGCTGAGTATCCTGAGCGCCGCCCGCCTGATTGCGCTCAGCCCCCAGAAGGCGGTCATGGCGGCCCCGCTGTTCATTCAAAAGCTGGCCTATCCACGTTATTTCGACGACCTGGTCCAGGAAGAGGCGCGCCGGTTTGGCGTCGATCCGCTCTTGATCGACGCCGTCATTCGCCAGGAAAGTCTGTTTGAGGCGGGCGCCGAGAGCTCGGCGGCGGCGCGGGGTCTGATGCAGGTCATACCCAGTACGGGCGAATGGATCGCCGGTGAGCTGAGTTTTCCCGAGTATACGACGAGCGACCTGTACCGGCCGTGGGTCAGCATCAAGTTTGGTACGTTTTACATCATGCGCGGGCTGCGGGCGGCGGATGGCAACGTCGCAACGGCGTTAGTGGGGTACAATGCTGGTCCCGGCAACGCCCGCTTCTGGCGCGAACACAGCGGGGCCGACGAAGATCTGTTCTACGAAACGGTCAGCCTGAACGAGCCGCGCGCCTACCTCAGCCTGATCACGCAGCACTATGCGCACTATGCACGCCTGTACGCCGACGGGCGTGACCTCCTGGATGCGCGCATGGACCGCAGCCGCTGGGCCGAACGTCCTGTTCAGTAGCGGTGATTTACGCAGATAAGCGGTGGGTGGACCGGCGCAGCCCTTTGGGGTAAAAATTTTTGACGACGCCGTGGGTCCGTTTTCCCCAACCGAGGACGTGACCCTCGGCGCAGACGGCCAACCAGCCGTCGGCACCGGATTCGGGGAACGGCTCGCCGCGCAGATAAGCGGCCACCTCGGGTGCATCCGCCGGCAAATCGATGACCTGCAAGAACTGGGCGGCGGGCAGCGCCAGGGCGAGGCTGTGCGATGGCACGAAGCGTGCCTGGCGCAGTTCGCCCAGCCACCAGCCGGGCCGTAGGACGCGCAGACCGGCCAGCGGTGGTGCACCCGCCGGCCACACATACAGGTACGCCCCGGTCTGGATGAGATGACCCACCGGCTGGGCTGCCAACGTCGAAGTGCAGAATGTGTCCCACGCGCGCCGTGCTGCGGGTGTCGCCGGCGAAGGAAGACTCATGGGCCCATCCTCGGCGTACCCGACATCAGCCTGGCGCTGCACGAGCGCCAGGAAGTGACCTTCGCCCGTCAGGTGATGTGGCCACAAGCGGGCCATGTGCTCATGACCCGCATAACGCCGGTCTCCCGGTGCAAACTCCGCCAGTGGTGGCCCTTGGACCAGGTCGAACTGGGGATGTTCGTGCAGAAAGGCCTGCACGGTCTCTTCGTTCTCGGTGGTGTTGAACGTGCACGTGCTGTAGAGCAGCCAGCCGCCGGGACGCACCAGCTGGGCGGCGTGGTGCAGGATACTGCGCTGGCGCCGCGCACAACCCGGCACCTGCTCAGCACGCCAGGTCAGGCGTGTGCCTTCGGCCATCTGACGCCGGAACATGCCCTCGCCCGAACAGGGCGCATCGACCAGGACCCGATCGAAGCAGCCCGGCCAGCGCCGGGCCAGGCGTTCTGGGGTCTCGACGGTCACCAGTGCACTCCGGGCTCCCCACCGCTCCAGGTTTTCGGCCAAAACTGCCGCCCGCGCCGGCACGGTCTCATTGGCAACCAGGACCCCTTCGTCGCCCATGAGGGACGACAGGTGGGTTGTTTTGCCACCGGGTGCACCACAGAGGTCCAGGACGTGTTCGCCGGGCTGCGGTGCCAGCCATTCCGCCACGGCCATGGCACTGGGGTCCTGCAGATAGTACAGGCCAGCCGCATGCAGTGGGTGTTTGCCCAGGGTTGGTTCGGATGTGCCGGTTGACGAGGCAGCGACCACAAAGCCGGCCGCACACCAGGAGACCGGCGTCAGGCCGTACGCGGCCAGGCGCTTCTGCAGCGTGGACGGGGTAGTCTTGAGCGTGTTGGCTCGCAGGCCCGTCATGGGTGACTGCTGCAGGGCGACCGAAAACTGTTCCATCTCGTCGCCGAGAACGGGAGTCAGGGTGGGTAAGAAGGCGGGTGGCAGGGCCATGGATGAACAAGAAGGGGCTGCAGGGGGTGGGGAGTCATCCCCGCAGCCCCATGTGGTTCGTTCAAACGCCGTTGACGCGTTGGAGTACGGCGACGACGTTCATGCCGCCAAAGCCAAACGCGTTGACCAGGACAACATTGGCGCGATGGTGCCGCGGTTGGTTGGGTACGTAGTCCAGGTCACACTCAGGATCGGGCACGCTGTAGTTGATGGTGGGTGGAATAATGTCGTGAACCAGGCTCAAGGCGGCACCCACGGCCGACATGGCGCCAGCGGCCCCCATGGTGTGGCCAATCATCGACTTGGTGGCGGTGACCGGCACGCTGTAGGCATGCTCGCCGAGGGCGCGTTTGATCGCTTGCGTTTCCACGGCATCGTTGAGGGTTGTGCCTGTGCCGTGGGCGTAGATCAGGTCGATGTCCTCGGGTTTGACGTGAGTGGACTGCAAGGCCAGCCGAATGGCGCGCGTGGCACCGTCACCGCTCGGTTCGGGAGCGGTGATGTGAAATGCATCGGCGGTAACCCGCCCGCCGAGCACCTCGGCGTAGAGACGCGCACCCCGCGCGCGGGCATGTTCTTCACTCTCAAGGATCAGGGCGGCGGCACCTTCGCCGACCACAAAGCCGTCGCGTTCCTTGTCGAAGGGTCGCGAGGCGTGCTGTGGGTCGTCGTTGCGTGTGGACAGCGGTCCCATCTTGGCAAACGCCGACATCACCAGGCGTGACATCGCCGATTCTGCACCGCCGGCAATGATCACATCGGCTTCGCCACGCTGAATGACGTGGAATCCTTCGACCAGGGCGTAGTTGCCGCTTGCACACGCTGCCGTGGACGTCATGACCGGTCCCCGCGCGCCGAGTTCGATCGAGATCATACACGACACGGCGTTCGACATGATGTTGGGCACGAGGAAGGGGCTGATGGAGCGTGGTCCGCGGTTGTACACCGTGTAACAGCCATCTTCCATCTCGATGATGCCACCACCGCCGGTGTTCATGTTGATGCCCACCCGTTCGCCGTCCTCTTTGGCCATGTCCAGGCCGGCATCGACGACCGCCTGTTTGGCCGCCGCAACTGCCATGTGAATGGCGCGCGCGGTGCGTCGTACCGCTTTATGATCCAGGTACTGCTGTGGATCGAAATTTTTGACCTCGCACGCAATCCGCACGGGGAGATCGTGTGCCTCGACCGATGTGATGTAATCTGCACCCGATATACCGGCGAGCAGGTTGTTCCAGTAGGTCGGCACATCGTTGCCAATCGGTGTGATGGCGCCCAGACCGGTGATGAACACTCTCGTCATATGATGCCGCTCCTGTATGAGCTATAAAACCATGGTTCGTGATAACACCCAAACTGTCGCGTTGGGACGGGTCAGCAACCGCGGCCCCATCATAGTGAGAAATAGAGACTCTGTCAAGAATTTGTCCATCAGCCCCCCCTTCTGCTCACGACTTGACATCGATTGGCAACGGTATACAATCAAAGACATCCTGTGCCAGCCGATGTTCCGCGGGCATTCTCGAAAGGGAAATCGATACGGATGCGACGATATTGGATCGCCATGGTGTTCGTGGTGTGCATCGTACCGCTGGCCTGGGCTGGTACTGTTGCTGATACGGCCCAGCTCTACCTGCCGTTTGTGCCCATCCTGGACGGTGGTCCGACGCATACGCCGTCACCGACGGGGACCCCCACGCCAACCACGACACCGTCTGCCACACCGACACCTCCGTCGACTGCGACGCAGCAGCCGACGTTGACTCCTACTTCGACGCCGACGTCGACGCCAACGTCGACCGCGCAGCCGTCATCCACACCCAGCCCAACTGCGACACCCACGACACCACCCGGCGGGCTACCGGTGCCGGTAGCGATCAATCCCGGGGTCCCCATGTGGGCCCGTTTTCAGGCCCACGCGGCCTATGACCCCTTCCACAACCGGTTTCTCGTGGTCTGGCACGACAAACGAAACGATCCGGGTCGCGAGTGGATATTGGGGTATGGGCTGAACAACAACGGGGACATGTACGGTCGCCTCGTACAGCCGGACGGTACCGCCCTGGGTACTGCGGATATTCCGATCAGCACCCTGCCACAGGATGCCCAATGGCCGTTCGTGGTATTCAACCCGCAGCTCCAGGAATATCTCGTGGCCTGGCAGGAGGTCGATCCCAACGCCAGTGCCGCCAATTGGAACCAATTCACCTACTGCTACAACATCCGCGCCCAGCGGATCAGCGCCGCAGGCGAACTGGTCGGGGAAACCATTCTGGTGTCGGGTGAGATCGATTGTCAGTGGGTGCCGGTCATCAGCTACGATGACACCACCAACCGATATTTGATCATCTGGCACGATCACCGCTACCGCCAGGGCATGACGCCCCCGCGCACGCCCGAGACCGCCAAGGAGATTTTTGGCCAGTGGTTGTCGTACAACGGCCAGGGATTGCAGCTGTACGGGGAAAATTTTGTCGTCACGACGAATACCGCTCCCCCGCATGCACCAGCCCCCCGCTACCAGCAGTATGCGTCTATTGCCTATCATAACGGCCAGCACGACCTCTTCTGGAGTGATGATCGAAGTGGAACGGGAAGCGCAGAAACGTTCGACATCTTCCGGCAGCGCCTGGCGAGCGGGCAAACCGCAGCGGCCGACAACACGAGCACCTTCACGGCGGCTGGCACCCAGGAGAAGCCCCGCGCGGCATACAATCCAGCGGTGGACCAGGTGTGGGTGGTTTGGCAAGACTACCCCAACGCCCCGCCCGCGCCCGATCCTGGCCCAACCGATATTCGATTGCAGCGGCTTGCAGCCGACGGGACCGCCGCCGGCAGTGTGCAGCTGGTAGCGAGCAACGTCGGGCGCTGGCCAGTACCGGACATGGCCTGTCGTCCGGGGGGCACCTGTGACGTCGTCTGGAGTGGGGCAGGGGCTGGCACTGGTATCTGGCTGGCACGGTATTCGATGGCGGGTGTGGCTCAGGGTGCGCCGCGCCGTCTTGCACCCGAACCGGCCTACGATTCGCGTCTGGTCGTCATGGGTGACCAGCTGTGGGGGGTGTTCGTGGGCGGTGGGTATGTCTGGGTCACCGTGCTCCCCGATTCGTAATTGGCGCCGCACGCCTGAAACGAATCTGGCGGGGAATGCGTATTGGGATTTTGAAATCTCGATGGTGAACGGTTGAACTCATAGGGAGGGCGCAATTATGATTGAAGCCTTTTCGAACATCTTTACGGCTTTTGGCCTTTCCACTGCCGCGGGCCTGAATGCCTACCTACCGCTCTTGATCGTTGCCCTGCTGGCGCGCTACACCGATCTCATCACCCTCAAAGAACCCTGGGATATCCTGGAGAGTCCCTGGATCATCGGTCTCCTGGTGGTGCTGCTGGTCATCGAAATGTTGGCCGACAAGGTGGCTGGTATCGATCACATCAACGATGCCATTCAAACATTCATTCGGCCGGCAGCCGGTGCCATCCTGTTTGCCGCCAATGGCAATGTGATCAGTGACCTGCATCCGGTGTTGGCGTTGGGGCTGGGTGTCCTGGCCGCCGGGTCGGTGCATGCGGTCAAGGCCACGGCACGGCCCGCCATTACCGTGACCACGGCAGGTTTGGGCAATCCGGTCGTCAGTGTGTTGGAGGATATCGTATCGGGCGTCCTGACGATCATGGCGATCCTGCTGCCTCTGTTGACCGTCCTGGTGATCGTGTTGATGGCCATTCTGTTCGTGCGCTGGCGTCGCAAACGTAAATTGGCGGCCCAGGGCGTCTCACCAGCCGCGGGACCATGATTGGAGTGGCTGGCTGGGGTGGTTTCTGATCGTATGATGGCGTCAGGGGTGGTCCATGCGAACCATCTTGCCGCGCGTATTGGTTTCTGACCCGAGCAGGTGGCGCCACACTTCGAGGCGTTCGCCGGCCTGTCGCAGCCAATTGAAAAACCCGTCGATGGTCTGCCGCCGGTCTGGATCTGATGAGAGGTTGTAAAATGTCAGGCCAGCGGCCCGCCGCGTCTCGAGCAGGTTCTCCTGTACCAGGAGCGAAATCGCGGCGCGCACATCCTTGGGGTCTCCGCCCGCAAACGCGATCAGGTCGCTCTCTTCCCACCAGGCCAGGCCTCGATGACGGTACACCATCAGCACACGCAGCTCATCGGGCTCGGACAGCATTTTCTGGACCAGTTGTTCAACGGCCGGCGAGGCGGCGACCAGTTCAGCCCCGGGCAGGGTGGGACGGGTCCCCGCACGGCCCTGCTGTTGGAAACGTGCATAGGCGAGGGCGATGGTTGGTGCGAGCTCACGTGTGCTGATTGGCTTCACCAGGTAAGCCTGAACCCCGGCATCGACGGCATCACGTGTCAAATCCTGTTCGCTAAACCCACTCAGCAGGATAATGGGTGCGGGACGAAACTGCATGACCGCGCGCGCGGCCTGGATGCCATCCATAACCGGCATCTTGACGTCCATCAGAATCACGTCTGGTTTGGTTTGAAGGGCCTGCCGGACTGCTTCCGCACCATCGCGCGCCATGCCCACGACCTGGTACCCCAGGTGCTCTACCTGTGAAGCAAGGCTGGCCCGTGACTGGCCGTCGTCATCCGCGATCAGTACCCTGAGCGACTTCATCGTAAATCTCCTGCAGGTGCCGGGGCAGCGAACATGTTCGGTTAGGGCTGAAGGTCCTCCCTACCCCGGCACTTGGCGCACCGTGCGAGTGACAGCTGTTCTAGAGGCGGGAGCTGGCGATGTCGAAGCCATATGTTTGCGTCCATCTTAACACAGGTGACAACGTTCACATATGTTGCGCGTCATGTGGGAGAAAAACCGTTAGAAAACGACGGATGGCGGGGGTCGTTGTTTCAGCCTTTCCAACCGAGCAGCGCGCGGGCACAGCGCATGACCAGGGTCTTTTCGGCACCGCCCAGGGTCGATGCATCCCGATCGAATAGATACTGGACGTCACGGACGTCTTGCACCAGCTGGTTGAGCTGCACCGTGTGCTCGCGCAGCACGTGCAGTGCCTCTTCGGGAGAAGTTGGCATGGCGCTCGGTTCCAGCATGGCCACTTTCAGCGCGCGACCCACCGATGTCAGCTTGTATGGACTGACGGCGGTTTCTGCTTCCTCCAGTGTAACGGGTAAGACCCAGTGTTTGTCATTGGGTATGGCCCGAAAACGGCGCCCCGGCACAGCCTTGACCTTTTCGACCATCTCGTTGAAGCTGCCACCGCTCAGACTATATCGTATCTCACCGATCTGTACCTGGATTTCTTCGCCCATTTGTGTCTCTACTTTCCATGAATTGCTGCCTACCACCTCAGGAGTGGTGATCACTCCCCACGCGGCCGGCCAAACCTACGGGCAGTATACCCAACAGGTATCGATTGGGCAAACCTGCCACGCGCGGCAACTCCGTGTCAGGTCGACGTCCCAGCCTGGGCGGTCAGCGCCGCCCGCACGATCGCGTGTGCGACGACTTCGGCGGCGTAGGCACCGACCAGGTTGGCATCGGCGGGCTGGTGACCGATCGCGAGCGCAAACAAGGTGTCGCCGTCCAGCATGGTGTGAGCCGGCCGGACGGCCCGCGCCAGGCCATCCTGCGCCATCTGAGCGACCTTGTTGACCTGCACTTTGTCCAGTTTGGCGTTGGTTGCCACGACCCCAATCACTGTGTTGGTCACCAGACCCTGACCAGACTGTGTTGCCGGATGGGCAGTCGAATCTGCCATGGCGGTGAGGGCGCCGGTGAAGCGACCCGCTTGTGGATCGCGCACACCAGCCAGTACGACACCGGTGTTGGGATCCACCACGTCGCCATAGGGATTTACCGCAACGAGCGCCGCAACAATCAGCCCACTGCCGAGCATCACGCTTGCGCTGCCGATGCCCGTTTTGCTTGCCATGGCCATCCCCCGCACTTTGCCCGCCGTAGCACCTGCGCCAGCACCGACATTACCCTCGATCACCGCGTCGGTCGTGGCCATGCAGCACGCCTGATAGCCCATCGCCGCCGTGGGACGCACATCGGCGCGACCCAAGCCGAGGTCGAACAGCACCGCCGCCGGTACGATCGGCACGCGCGCCGGTCCGGTGTCATAACCGATACCCCGTTCGGCCAGATACTGCACGACACCGCTGGCCGCGTCCAGGCCAAACGCCGACCCACCCGCCAGGAGCACGGCATGTACCCGTTCGACAAGGTGCATGGGGCGCAGCAGATCGGTCTCGCGAGTGCCCGGTGCCCCGCCGCGTTGATCGACACCGGCCACGGCGCCAGCTTCGCATAACACGACGGTGCAGCCAGTCAGGGCGTCCAGGTCATGGGCGTGCCCGACACGAATCCCCGGCACACGCGTGAGGGTCAGATTGGTATGTTCCATGCTGCAAGTGCCCTTTGCGTCAGTATGGTTGAGACGACATGGGCGATTGTACCACACAAAGCATGGGTTTGGGGAAGAATCGTGGTAAAATGGGAGCAGCGTCGTCATCGAGTGACAGACGAGAGGAGGCTCTTATGGTTCGCATCGTAACCGACACCACGGCCGGCCTGAGCACCGAGGTGGCTCAGCGTTATCAGATTCCGGTCATTCCACAAATCGTCGTCTTCGGCACCACCTCGTATCGTGAAGGTGTCGAAATGGACATCCCGTCGTTTCTTACCCAGCTCAAGACTGCACGTGAGCTGCCAAAAACCGCCGCGCCCCCGCCCGAGTGGTTTGTCGAGACGTTCGCCCAGCTGGTACCGTCGGGTGAGCCTATCCTCTGTATCCATCCCTCGGCCGATGTCAGCGGTACCGTACGCTCGGCACTCACGGCGGCGATGGAGTTTCCCGACGCCGATATTCGTGTCATCGACACCCGTTTGATCGCCAGCCCCGTGGCAACCCTGGTCGAGCTGGCGGCTCAATGGGCCACCGACGGTGAGACCGCCGATACGATCGAAAGCCGCCTGCGCGGACTCATGGCGCGCGGCCGCATTTACTTCCTGGTGCCGAGCCTGGAGTACCTGATCAAAGGCGGACGGATTGGTGGGGCCAGCGGGTTGATCGGCACGATGCTGCAGATCAAACCGATTCTGACCTTCACGGAGGGTCACGTCGAATCGTACCAACGCGTGCGTACGCAGCGACAGGCACTGATCCGACTGCGCGAGATCGTGCTCGAACAGATTTCACGCACCGGCACAGGCTATTTGACCGTCATGCACGCCGGCGTACCCGACGCCGGCAAGGCGTTGGCGGACGAGCTCGGCGCGGCGCTGGGGCTGGCGGCGGTACCGCTGCACGAAGTACCGCCGGCGGTTATCGTCCACGGTGGCCCGGGCATTCTCGGTGCAGCCTTTTTTGTTGAACAGTGAGGCACGATCGATGCAGATTCGCAAACTGGATACCACACGCCGCCAGGACGTCCACCAATTCATTCGTTTTCCGTTCACGTTGTACCGAAACAGCCCGCTGTGGGTGCCTCCGTTCTGGCCCGAAATGACCACCGTGATGGATCGGAACAAACATCCATTCTACGCCCACTCCACGGCGGATTTTTTCGTGGCCGAAGGCAAGGGCGAAACCCTGGGGCGCATTGCGGTGATGAACAACCGCAACTATAACCGGTATCACGACCGCGCCGTCAGCTTTTTCTACTATTTCGACAGCGTTGACGATCAGTCGGTTGTGCGCGACCTGTTCGATACGGCGCGCGACTGGGCGCACCAGGCCGGATTGAACCTGTTGATGGGTCCCAAGGGCATGCTGCAGGGTGACGGCATCGGCATGCTGGTGGAAGGGTTCGAGCACCGGCCGGCGATGGGTATTCCCTACAACTACGCCTATTATCCGCAGTTGATCACGGCCTTGGGATTCGAAAAAGAGACCGATTTTTTGTCCGGCTACCTATCCGGCAAACATCAGCTGCCTGCACGCTACAAGGAGGTGGCGGCCAAAGTCAGTGCGCGGCGCGGCTTGTCGATCAAGTCGTTCAGCAACGAAAAAGAGCTGCGCCAATGGATCGATCGTATTGGGCAGGTCTACAACGATGCGTTCGTCGCCAACTGGGAATACGCACCGATCACATCGGCCGAAATGAAAATCATCGCCGATCGCCTGCTTTCGATTTCCGATCCGCGCCTGATCAAACTGGTAATGAAGGGTGATGAGATTGTTGGATTCGTATTTGCTTTTCCCGATATCTCGGCGGGGATTCAAAAGGCGCGCGGCCACCTGCTGCCGATCGGCTGGTTCTTCCTGTTACGCGAGTTCAAACGGACGCATTGGGTCAACTTCAACGGCCTGGGCTTACTCCCCGATCACCAGGGCAGCGGCGGTACCGCCATCCTGCTCACCGAGCTGGCCAGAACCGCCGAGCAGTTCCCATTCGAACACGCCGATGTCGTGCAGGTCGAGGAGGGCAATGCCAAAAGTCAGGCCGAGATGGCAACTATCGGCGTACGCTGGTACAAACGCCACCGTGTCTTCCGCCGTGCCATCTGACGGCCGATGTGGCAGGAGATACAGGCTTATGCCCTGGTGGGCCACGCCACAGGAGCCTACAACCGCCAGGACGCCGGCTCCTCGGTTCTCGCGGGACGCAGTGAATCGAGGATCGGACCGAGAAGTGCGGGGTCGCCGTAGGCCATCACGCGCAAGCCGTGTTCCCCAAAGACCACGAGCAGCAGACGTGCCGGTTCGCCGGTGAAGGTTGTGATGTCCAGTTGGAGCGCCGGCACGCCGTTGACGACCTGCGGTGCAATGTCACGAATCTCGGGGCCCTGCACACGGACTTCCTCAAAGAGCTGGCCAAGCGTTGTGGCCCCGATTACCGGCACGATCTCGATCTTGGGGGGTGCCGCGCCGTCCGCAGGCAGGGTCGTGGTGCTGGTCACGGGATAGAGCGTTGTCAACCAGCCTGGGTCATAATCGACGCGCCACGCCGCCGGGTACTCCAGCGCGTAATTGGCCGTAACATCCTGCAGGGTGAAATACGCAGGAGGGCCATCCACGCTGGGTCGCACATCGAGCGCCTGTACCACAGGCTGGCGCGGGTTTGCCGTGGCCGACACGAGCCACGAGCCGGCCACTACGAGTATGATTGCAGCAGGACGTAGTATCCGCCACCAGGATGCGCCGAAAATAGACATCGAATGACCCTGCGCAAGGTATGATTTGAGACTGCACATAATATGACGCATAGGGTTGGTCCAAAGTAACAAAAAACCACCGGCGTTAAGAAAATCCAAAGAAACCGACACGATCAGGCATCGTGTCGGTTTGAACATCAGCTGTGGCGGATGCGGTGCCGTGCTGGCACCGCCGTGGGTCGCAGCCACAGAACCAGCGCGGCCAGCAGCACGCTGATCAACAAGATCAAACCGCGCGGTGGGGCCAGCAAATTGCCCAGTTCAGCCCAAACAGTTCCGTCACTGGCACGAACCCCTGGCGCAACGCCCGCAGTGCGGTCCGAACTTCGGCTGAGGGCCAGTGACGCCGCCGTCCGTACGGCCGGGTCCCCATCATCGCGTGCGGTCACCTCGAGGGCTGCCAATGCACTCTCCGAGCCAATCTCACCCAGTGCCCATGCCGCTTCCACGCGTACCGTGGCATCACCGTCCGCCAGGGCTGACACGAGGGCGGGTGTGCTCACTGGTGCGGCAATCCAACCCAGTACTTCCGCCGCATTGCGTCGCGCCACCGGTGTCGCATCATCCCGCACGATACGTTCCAGCGCAGGTACCGCCGCGGCACCCATCTGTTCCAATCCACCCATGGCCACCTGGCGGGCCGCAGTCAGGGTGTCATCTGCCAGTGGTTGCGCCAGGGCCTCGGCTGCGGCCGGCGTGCCAATACGGGCCAGCGCATCGGCGGCGGCGCGGCGTGCAACGGTGTCGTCGTTCCACAAAACCTCGGCCAGCGGCTGCACCGCCTCTTCGGCCCGCAGGAGTCCGAGAACGGTGGCTGCCCGCATGCGCACGGTGCCGGGTATGCCGCTCAGCGCGGCATCGGGGGCGTGCAGCTGGTCCAACAGCGCAGGCACGACGCTCGTATCACCGAGCCGGCCCAACGCGTGTACCACGGCGAGGCCGGCGGCGGCATCCTGATCGTCCAGGTGGTCGAGCAGGGCCGGCACGGCGCTTTGGTCTCCCAACCAACCCAACGCTGCTGCAGCCCACGCCCGGTCGGACGGGGCCGCACTGTTCAAGCCCATGAGCTGATCGTGCAGCGACCCATACTGAGCCTCGATCGTGCCATCGTCGGTGAGCGCCTGGACGTGCAAGGGCTGCGTAGTGCTGGGAACCAGCCGATCTGCACGGGCGGGCAGTGTGATCACCTGCCCATCACTGTCCAGCATAGGCTGCCAGTGACTGCCGTGATCGATGCTCACGAAGACCGAACCAGGCGTGAAGTGCATTTCCGACGTACCGAGCCAGGTGCCGGTGGCGGCGTACAGGACGCCGGATCGCGTCAGATCGGCTGCCAACGCTGACACATCGACGATGACACCAGGCTGGGCACCAAGGTCGCCAGGCACGGTTGCCCAGGTGTGACCGCCGTCGAGACTGCGGTACAGGCCATTACTGCCAGTGGCTGCAAGCACCGTCCCGTTCGACTCCAACAGCTGGCTCACCGGGGCAGACACCGTGGGAATGCGTGCCCAACCGCTGCCCGTGCTGGCGAACAGCCCGCGGGCAGTCGCCGCATACACCTGATCGACGCGGCTGCTCGGGACCAGCAGGGCCGCAACCGACGCAGTGCCCAGGTCCTCGTACCCGCTGCGCACCAGGGACTGATCATCGAACTCGAACAACCCCTGGTTGGTTCCGATGTAGAGATGGGCGGTGTCGCGCCCGTCGATGGCCACGGACTGAATCCGCGCACCGGCGGCATTGAGTGTGCTCAAATCGATGGCCAACGTCTCCCAGGTCTGGCCACCGTCCTGCGACCGCAGGAGCTGGCTGCTGTTGGCGGCAATCACCACATCGGGATTCACGGGTGAAAGCGCCAGGGCCTGTACCGACGGCAGCGGCAGCGATCCCGCCGCCTCCCAGCTCTGGCCTCCGTTACGGCTCGTGTAGAGCACGGTTGTCTCACCAGTGGCCACGGCGGCCGCAAGGTTCTGGCCCGCCGGCTGACCGCTCATCTGTATGACGCGCCCTTCGGGCAGCGTAGTCGACGCGCGACCGTTTTGCTCACCAAACACCAACGCCAACCCCAAACCAATCACCAGGATCGAACCTGCGATGAGTATGCGCTGAAGACTCAGATGTGACTGCAACATGATACACCCCTTCTCTCGATACATCTCGTGTTTTGGCTGCTGTCGAACGAGTTCAGCAGCCTGATGCGTCGGCGTCACGAGGTTATCCTGGTTATCCACATAAACGTCGATTCGTCACGTTTTACCGACAACACGAGTATATCATTGTGGGGTGTTGTGTGCATCGGTCACGGGGCTTGTTGTGTGACCTGCAAACATCGTATCTGCAACTGCCGCCCGGCTACGCTGTTTGGCGTATGCAGCACCGAAACAGGGAAACTATCGCGTACCCAACAACCACAAAACCCTTCTTGTACTTCCTACTCCGTACTCCGTACTCCCTACTCCCTTACTCCCTCCCCGGCAGCCAGATGCTCACCTGCGTTCCACGACCGGGCGTCGACTCGATGGCCAGACGGCCGCCTAAGAGCTGCACCCGCTCCTGGATGCCCATCAAACCGAAGTGACCGCGTTGTGCCAGGTCGGTGGGGGCCATCTCGGCCTCGAAACCGAGGCCATCATCGACGACTTCCATCGTCAGGCCTTCGGCATCGACCTCCAGCAGGGCATCGACGCGCGTCGCCTGGGCATGTTTGCTGATGTTGGTGAGTGTCTCCTGGTAGATGCGGAAGAGCACGAGCTCCTGATCGGCGGGCAGCCCGCGCAGCGTGCCGTGCACCGTCAGGTTGACCGGTGTGCCAAACTGTTCGGTATGCTGGTTGGAGAGGTAACGCAGGGCCGCAACCAGTCCCAGGTCTTCCAGGACCAGGGGCCGCAGTTCGCGGCTGAAGCGCCGCACCTCATTGGCCGCTTCGCTGACCTGCTGGCGCACCGCGGCGAGCTCGTTCAGCATGCCGGGGTCTTGACTGTGCTGGGCGATCAATTCCAGGCGGCGACCGATAGCCACCAGGGCCTGCACCGTGCCGTCGTGCAGCTCGCGTGCAATCCGGCGGCGCTCGTCCTCCTGGCTGCGGGTGACCATGGCAACGTATCGGCGTTGGCCCGCGCGCGAACGCTCGATCTGCTGCGCCATGTCGTTGAACGAATCGGCCAGGACCTGCAGCTCCTGGATGGTGCCACCATCGACGTGGACCCCCTCGCGCCCGCTGGCCAGGCGTGCCGCTGCCTGTACCAGCCGGTCGATCGGCCGCGTGATCCGGCGTGCACCGAGCGGCAGCCAAAAGAGACCGAACAGCAGTCCCAAACCGAGTACGAGCAGCACCGTGCCCACGTAGGGCCGGATTGGATCGATCAGGGTCTCGAACGACTCCTGGGTGACAAGGCCCCAACCGCTCACCGGCACGGTGGCGTAGCCAAAAACCGACTGCCGGCCCGCATCTTCACTGACCAGCGCGCCGCGTTCACCCTGCAGCACACGCTGCACAACCGGTCGCGCCCGTACATCACGGCCCGACAGCCCAGGGTCGGGATGGAAGATCACCCGTCCCTGGCGGTCGACCAGGTAGGCCTGGCCCTCGTCGCCGATGCGCAGCCCACTGAGGATGCCCTCACCCAGCTGCCGGTTTTCCAGGCCAAATGCGCCGACCAGGGCGCCGGCAAAATCACCCGTACCGGTCAGAATGGGGACCAATACCACGATCAACGAATCGGCAGCACCGGGCTGGTCCAGGATGTCGGAAAACGCCGGTGCGCGGGTGGTCCGCACGCTGCGAAAATAGGGATCGAGGTTGATGGGTGTTGCCGTCTCGGCCGCATCGGGATAGGCGGTGATAATGCGCCCGGACGCGTCCATCACGTACACGCCGGCATCGAAGGGCTCCAGCTGCAAACTGGCATCGTTCAATACCCGGTAGTGTTGGGTAGGGTCGTCCGATGCCAGGCCGGGATCGTTGCTGAGTACCGCCAGGATGTTGGCGTAGTTATCGAGCTTTTCGGACACGCGTTGGGCCGCCACCGTGGCAAGTTCCTGGTCACGCGCGATGATCAGCGAACCAACGACCTGTTGGTAGGCGACGGCACTGACCACCAGGATGAGTCCCAGGGTCAGGGCAAAGGGGAGCAGCAGCCAGATGATGGCCTGTACGCGCAGGCTGTAGAGGTTGCTGTGGCGGCGCGCGGCGTGTGGTTCAGGGTCCAAGGGTCGGCGCCATCACGGTGCGGCGAGCAGGTTACGTTTCATCGCGACCAGGATTGCTTCGGTACGCGAGTTGACTTCCAGCTTGCCGAAAATGTTGCTGAGGTGGGTCTGCACGGTGCGATCACTGATGACGAGGACTTCGGCGATTTCTTTGTTCGTCATGCCCTGGGCCAGCAGTTTCAGCACTTCCATTTCGCGGCCGGTGAGGGCTTCCATCTCGTTCTGCGCCTGTGTGGTCCGATCACGCCCGCTGAGGCGCGCCACCACCTTGCGCGCAATGCTGGGCGCCAGGGCCGATTCGCCGGCGGCTACCTCGTGTATGGCGCGGATGAGCTCGGAAATCGGCGCTGTTTTGAGCAGGTAACCATTCGCACCCGCCTCCAACAGTGCAAAGACGTACTCATCGTCGTCATGCGCCGTCAGCACCAGGACCTGGACGTCGGGATAGCGGCTGCGTATCTGGCGTGTGGCATCGAGCCCGCTCATGCCTGGCATGCGTACGTCCATGATCACGATGTTGGGGCGCAGCGATTCCACCATGCGCACGGCCTCGATGCCGTTGCTGGCTTCACCGACAACTTCCAGGTCTGGTTCGCGTGCCAGCAGCTCGCGTGTGCCCTGGCGCAGGACAACGTGATCATCGGCGAGGAGAAGACGAATCGGCATGGGTCACATTCCTTCAATGACGCGGACGCAGGAAGACGCTGGCATGGCTGCCGGTCGCGATCTGGCGCGCGTTGGCGCCACCGCTTGTGGAAACCGTCCAGATGGTGCTGTCACCGCTGCGCGCCTGGCGTGAAAACACCAGGCTGTCGCTCGTGCCTGGTACCCACTGCGGGTTTTGCAGGACGTCACCCGTCGTCTGTACCAGGGTTTTTGCACTGTTGTGGGCGACGTCGAACGTGCGCAGGGCGCTGCCGGTTTTGTCGGGACCGACGAAGGTCAGCAGCTTACCATCCCCCGACCAGGCCGGCCCGCTGGTGGCTTCGGCCACGTTACGCACACCGGTGCCGCCGGCACTGACCAGCCACACCGTGCCCTGTCCATCGTAGAATGCGACTTTGGAGCCATCCGGCGCCCAGGCGTAGACAGCCCCAGCGCCATGGGCGGGCAGCGGCAGGGGTGTACCGCCGGCCAGGTAGAAGATGTAGGCATTACGCCCTGGATTGAGAAGAAACCGTGCGTTATCGGGCGACCAAAGAATCTGCGGGGAACACGGTTCGGTGACTTCGGTGGGGGTCAACAGCACGCGTCCCAGGCTGCGCACGTCGGTGCCGTCCCCTTTGGCCACGCGCACGTCGGCCAGGTTGGCGCGCGGGTGCGTGATGAAACCAATCGTATTCCCATTGGGCGAGAAAGTGGGCGATTCGTAGGTCTGCCCGCCTCCCTTCAACACCGCGCTGCTTTTGGCCTGATCGAACAGCTGCGCCACGATATCGGTGCCGTCCGAATAGTAAACGCCCTGGCTGCTCGGCAGCCACGACACCCCCTGCACCGCCCGCGTCGTGATCGCCTGCGGTGTGCCACCCGATGTGGACACGGCCCACCAGGTCCCCTTTTGGTCCTGGTAGGCAACTCGGCTGCCGTCGGGGGCCAGTACGTAGGGCACACAGCCGGTGCGCACGCTGCTGGCCAGCACCTGGCTGGTGTTCTCTCGCAGCTCCTGCACGCGCAGCTGGCCATCCTGTACGAAGATGACGCTGGGATCGGTCGCCACGCCGGTCATGTTGCGCGGGCGCGTGGCCGATGCGCAGCCTGCCAGCAGCAGGGCGACCAGGGTTATCACGACCAGTCGTCGGTATTGTCTGAAATCACTCATTCCATGCTCCCAGTGCAGCTCCCGCCGCGACCCGTGCCATCGAGGTGCGCCGGCACCGGAGTGCAGTGAGAGTATACTCGTATCCGGATATTTGTGCAACCGGCAAGCGGCGCACATGCTCTCCGCCAAAACGCGTACCCCCGGCGTTTTTTGCTGAAACGTGGGACCGCCGCCCGGTTTGCGAAACCAGGGCACCCGGCTATAATGGTCTGCCATGCCAGACGAAGCACTCACGTTTGTACACGTCAGCGACACGCACATCGGACCCACGCGTGCGTATACGCGCGACCGTTATGCCTCGTGGCCGTGTGCCGACCGGCTGGTCGATCTTGTCAACCAGCTGCCCATCACGCCTGACTTCGTGATCCACACCGGCGATGTCGTCGCTTACCCGGCTCACGACGCCTATGACCTGGCGGCCACGACCTTCGCTCGCTGGCAGATGCCAGTGTACTATGTGACGGGCAATCACGACCTGGCACGGCACATACACCGCCACCTGGTCATTGGCCCGCGCGACGATGTCACACCGGACCCCAACGTTCTCTCCTATACATTTCAGTGTAAGGGCTTCCGTTTCCTGGTCCTGGATGCCCGCGGACCCGACAGCATCGATCCCCACGGTGTGCTGTCTGAAGAGCAGCTGGCCCTCGTGCAGCGCGAGGCGCAGCCGCACGGCCCGCCGCTGACCGTCTTTCTCCATTTCCCGGTCTGGCCGCTGAACTCACCGTGGATGGACGCCAACATGCTGCTGCTCAACGCTGATGCGCTGCACGCCGCCCTGCTGCCCGCCCGGGACCGCCTGCGCGGCGTGTTTCACGGTCACACCCACCAATCGATGCAAATCGGTCGCGACGGCATCGTCTACACGAGCGTCGCCAGCACCTTCGCCCAGTTCACCGCCTGGCCCACCGACCAGAGCGCCGCCTTCGATCCCGATTATCCCCCCGGTTTCAACCTCGTCACCCTCCTCCCCAACCAGACCATCGTCCGCCAACACACCTTCCCCCGCCCCCTCCAAAATCCAAAATCCAAAATCTAAAATCCCAAAATTGAGCCTTCGCCCACAATCAGGTATAATCAACTCTTTGTGACGCGGCACAGATGAGAACGCTGAGGAGGCCCTGGTGTTAAGCAGACTGTTCAAAAAGCCGGAAGAGAAACGTGCAGAAGACGAAAAAATCCACGAGAGCCTGGCCAGAACGCGGCGCGGCTTTTTTGGCCAGATTGGTGATTTGTTCCAGTCCAACGAGCTGACCGACGAAACCTGGGATGACCTGGAAACGCTGCTAATCCAGGCCGACGTTGGCGGCAACACGTCCCAGGCCCTGATCGAGCGGCTCAAAGCGGTCTGTCGTGCGCGGGGAATCAAACGGGCCATCGATGCGCAGGTGCTCTTCAAACAGGAGCTGGTCAATCTGCTCAACCAGCATCAGCCGCCGCGCGACGACATGGAACGCCTGCTGACTGTGATCATGATCGTGGGTGTCAACGGTTCGGGCAAAACGACCAGCATCGGCAAGATGGCTAAGATGTACAAGGACGCTGGCTCCACGGTGGTCATTGCCGCCGCCGACACCTTCCGCGCCGCGGCGATCGATCAGCTCGCTGTGTGGGCGGAGCGTGCCGGCGTCGAGATGATCAGCCAGGGGCCGGGGGCCGACCCGGGGGCGGTGGTGTACGACTCGATTCGTGCCAGCCAGGAGAGTCGCCATGCCGACGTGCTGTTGATCGACACGGCGGGCCGTTTGCACACCAAGTTCAACCTGATGAAAGAGCTGCAGAAGGTACGCAGCGTGGCAGCGGCACAGGTTCACCGCGCACCGCATGAGGTTTTGCTGGTGTTGGATGCGAACACCGGGCAGAATGCCATTGCCCAGGCCAAACATTTTAAGGAAGCAACGCAGCTCACCGGGGTGGTGCTGACGAAACTGGATGGCACGGCGAAGGGTGGCGTGGTGTTTGCGATCGGCGAAGAGCTGCAGCTGCCGGTACGATACGTGGGAACCGGCGAAAAAATCACCGATTGGGCCGAGTTCGATGCCCAGGTATTCGTCGACGGACTGTTCAGCTGAACGTGCCGGACCTGCGGTTTGTTAAGGGCGCGGTCACCGGTGCCAACACAGCAGCTCTGGCATAACGATGCCTTGCGATGGATCGGGTTCGCACCTGGGGTGCGAACTCCTCACCGAAACGATAATTGCGAAAAGGACTTGAACGAAATGACTGAAACAACCAACCGTCTGGATGCACTGCAGGAACGATACGAATCGATCCGGAGGCGTCTTTGACCTGGATGTCAAACAGCAGCAGGTCACTGAACTCGAAAAACGTTCGTTAGAACCCGACTTCTGGAGCGACAACGTCAGCGCGCAGAAGCAGATGCGCGAGCTGTCGGAGCTGCGCGAACAGATCGACAGTTGGAACAGCTATGGCCAGGAGCTGGCGGATGCGCGCGAGCTTCTGGATCTGGCCGCCGGCGAGGAGGACGACGCGGTGGCAGCCGATATGTCGACCGAAGTCGACCGGCTGAACGATGAGCTCGAGACGCGCGTCCTGCAGCTGGCCCTGGCCGGCAAACATGACCGCCATGACGCGATCCTGGCCATCCACGCTGGCGAGGGCGGTACCGAAGCACAGGACTGGACCAGTATGCTGCTGCGGCTCTACTTGCGATGGGCGGAGCGTCGCGGCTACAAGACAACCATCACCGACCAGACCGATGGTGAGGGCGGCGGGCTCAAGAGCGTCTATGTGGAAATCGAAGGCGCCAACGCCTACGGTTACCTGAAATCGGAACGGGGCAACCACCGTCTGGTGCGACTCAGCCCGTTCGACGCCGCCAACCGCCGGCACACTTCCTTTGCCAAGGTCGAAGTGATGCCCCTGTTGGATGACGACATCGAGATCCAGATCAATCCCAACGACCTGCGCCTGGACTTTTTCCTGTCGGGCGGGGCTGGCGGGCAGAATGTGCAGAAGAACTCCACCGCTGTGCGGTTGACCCACCTGCCAACCGGAATCGTCGTGACGTGCCAGAACGAACGCAGCCAGCTGCAGAACCGCGAGTCGGCGATGCGTGTGCTGCGTGGCAAGCTGTACGATATCGAGCGGCAGAAGCTGGACGCCGAAAAAGCGTCACTCAAGGGAGATAACGTGGTGGCCGGCTTCGGCAGCCGCATTCGCTCCTACGTGCTCCATCCGTATCAGATGGTGAAGGACGAGCGCACCGGTTACGAGACCGGCAATACGCAGGCCATACTCGACGGCGAAATCGACAGCTTTATCGAAGCCTGGCTGCGCCTGCAGGCGGGTGATACGCAAGAAGTCAACATCTGATTCTGGTGTGCGCAAGCCATGCTTGCGCACACCAGAATCAATCAGCCGCCAGCACCTTTTCCATCACCAGCAGCCGCACCGACTTGCGGCCGGCAGCGACGCGCAGCTGTTCGCCGGTGAACTCGAATCCCAATTTACGCCAGAAAGTTTGTGCCCCAAAGGCCTGTCCCGGCACGTCCAGGCGTACACGTGCGTACCCCTGCTGACGCAGCCAGTGTTCGACCAGGTGATAGGCTTGGGTCCCATAGCCGCACCGCTGCTGGTTTTCGCGCACCAGGAGCAGGCCAATTGTCACCGTACCGGCCTGTGGGTGGGCCAGGCGCATGTCCAGCAGCCCACACAACTGAGGCGTTCCGTCAGTATCGGCGATGTGCAGGCCCAGCCAGGTGCGGCCACGGTGCCTGGCCAGTTCGCCGAACTCGCGCGCCGCCAGGCCTGGAGGGGCTGGCTCGCCTGCCACCAGTGTGAAGTAACCCGGTGAGGCATCGTACAGCATCTGCACCGCGGCCGCGTCGTCCGCACCCAACGGCCGCAGCGAAACGAGGGTGGTCACGGATCAGCTGTCCTGCACGCGGTGGCGTAACGCGCTGATCGTATGCCCGCTGCTGACCAGGCTGCCTTCGAGGGTGGTCAACTTGTCGCGTTCGCTTCGCACGAAACGGGTATAGGGTGCGATCGCGTCCCGAATCCGCTGCAGCGAAAGACCGAGCTCGCGCTCGAACTCGGTGGAAAGCGCCTCGTGCAGCTGCGCTCGCAGGGCATCGATGGCGTCGCGCAGATCGGTTCTGGCACGCCGGCGGCGGGCGGGCAGGATGTACAATCCCAGGGCGGCGACTGTGCCCGCCGCAAGCAGGCCGGTGACGTCGGCCACGGTGGTGTGCAGCAGGGCAATGAGAATGGCACCCAGCCCGATCGCACCCACCTCGGCGACGGCGGTCTGGGCCACGGCTTTTTGCACCGAGTCGGCCAGCTTACGCGCTTCACCCGAACGGTCGTAACCGGCCACCGCCTCCTGGGCCGCCTGACCCACCGAATTCAATAGCTCGCGCCGGTTGTACTCGAACTGGGTGCCCAGTTGACCAATCAAACGGTCCTGGTGCAGCTCGGCGCGCCGGTTGAGGTACTCCATGATCGCCTGCCACTCGCGGTAATCCCGCTCGACCACCCAATCGATCAGGTCACTGACCTGGCGCTCGATGCGGCTCACGGTGTCGGCCATGACCTGTTCCTCGAACTCCGCCCGAATCTTGCTCGAATTCATCAGATCGAACACGCGCGTCAGGCGAATCGTATTGTCGATGAACTCCATGCCGCGGCCGGACATCTCGTACAACGTATTGTCGACGTGGCTCAGCTGGTAGGCGAAGTCACGCTGCATGTCGGTTTCGTACACCGTCAGCTGGGATTCGATGGCATCCAGTGTTTTGAAATCCTCGCTGAGCAGGCCCAGCCGATCCTGGGTGGTCAGCAGGTACTTCTCCTGCAGGCGGGCGGCGACCCCCAGGGGGTTTTCGAGCTTGAGCCGGACACGCTCGCGCTGGTCCAGGGTCCCCAGGATGAATTCTTCGAGCGGCCCAAAACGGCTGGCCTGCCACAACGCGCTGCGCTCGACCCCGGTGACCGTTTTGGCTTTGAGCGCCAGGCGGGCCGAAACCGGAAAGATCTGCGGCCGTACGCCCAACAGCGTCTGACCATTGTCGGCCACGAACCGGCAAACCTGGTCGATGTCGGCTTCGTTGTCGAAGATGTCGATCTTGTTGATCACCATCACGACTTTTTTGCCCCAGTCGCGTACACGCATCAAAAACGCACGCTCCGACTCGGAGAAGGGCCGGTCGGCCGAGGTGACGAACAGGACCAGATCGCTGCGCGGGACGAATTCTTCGGTGATCTCCTGGTGCCGTTGGATGACGGCATTGGTGCCGGGGGTATCGACGATGTTGATCTCCGCCAGCCAGTCGACCGGCAGCGACAGGAGGACCACATCTTCTTCGCGGATCGTCTCCGACGGTGGACTGCCGTAACGGATGACGTTGATGCGGCTCGTCGTTGGCGTCACCCCCTCGGGCAGCAGGCGCTGGCCAAGCAGGGCGTTGATGAAGGCCGACTTGCCGGCGTTGAACTCACCGACGACGACCAGCAGAAACAGCTCCTCCAGCTGGCGCAGGGCCAACGTCAGGCGACGTTCGTCATCGGGCAGCGCGTCGAGGCGCACGATCGTCGCCCGCAGGTCTTCGAGCAGGATGCGCTCGGCGCGTAGGATGTCGGCCTGGTTGTCATTAAGCAGAGTGCGCAGCATGGGTATTCACCAAACTCAATCGAATCCGCTGGCGCCGAAAACATTCTTCAAAATAACCTCGCGCTCCTCGGGTGTTGCCCAGCGCGGCTGGGAGTAGTTTTCCAGGATCGTTGTTAGCAGCTCGGTTTGCAGCACGCGGCCCTGGTAGATCGTATGGCGCGGGATCAGGCCGCGCCGGACGTCGGGATTGAACATCTGATCGAAGAAGAGATTCCCCAGACCGTAGAGGATGATCTTTTTGCCGTCGTCGCTCAATTCGACCGCCTGCGGCTGGTGGGCCTGGACGCCGGTGACGATATCTGCGCCGGCGTCCAGCGTGGCGCGGAACTGGGCACGGTTGTTGCCGCTGGGCGCGTACTCGTAGGTCTCTTCGGCCTGGTATTCGACCAGCACCACGTCGGCCTGGGCCTGGGCGGCTTCGATGTCGGCTTTCATCGTGGTGGGGTTGTAGCGCTGCGCGCCGGGCGTATCTTCGGTGGCCCAGTTAAATTCGGGTCCGAAGCTGTTGGCACCCAGGAAAGCCAGTTTGTTGCCATGGTCTTCGATGTAGAGCGTGCGGCGCGCCTCTTCCGTGTTGCGGCCGCCGGCATAATAGGGCAGGCCCTCTTTGTCATACAGATCAAGTGTACTCAGAAAATTCTTACGCCCGTAGTCGAGCATGTGATTGCCGGTGAGGCCGATGATGTCGGCGCCCACCAGTTTGATCGCTTCGATGTAGGACGGTTTGCTGCACAACACGAGCAGGTTGGGCGTGCGATCGGCCCTGCACCCTTCGACGAAGGGGATCTCGTTGCTGATGTGCGTGATGTCGGCGGCCGACAGAACATCGGCGATTTTGCGTGCCGGGTAGGCGGGGTCGCCCTCCTGCTCGATGACCCACGCCGTGTCGCGGGCCATCGCAGTGACGCCGGTCATGACCAACGTGGTCAAACGTTCCAGGTCACGGTTCGTAGCCGGCACCTGCTCGCCCAGCGCGGCAGCCAACGATTCGACCAGGGCCGGATCACCGCTGGCGGTGGTGCGCACGACCAGGGGGTAGCTGGCCAGATCCATCGAGCGATCGAGCACGTTCTGGCCATCGAGCGGCAGCTGGCTCAAGCGCGGTTCGAGCTGATCGAACGGTACGAGAGCAATTGCCTCTTTCTCCTGCCACAGGCGGGGCGGGATCGCCTCGGTCGCCGTGACCGACACCGATGCGGCGGGCGCACCCCATAAGGTTTGTATGGCAGCTGCCGTCTCGGGACTGACCAGCAGCGTCGTCAGACCGTCGCTCGTGGGCTGGCCCTGCCACAGGCCGCGCACGGCGTCGAGTGTCATGCCGCTGCGCAGGGTGGGGAACCAGTCAGCGACAGCGAAGACCGTTTCGTTGAGCTGGGTGCTGTTGGACACGGCGTGGCTTGTCTCGATGCGTACGTCGGCTTCGTCACCCGCCGGCACCAGCTCGGCGCCCTGGCTGTTGACCCAGCTCTCGATGGCTGTGCGCACGGTGCCGGTGATGGCGTCGCTCATCGAAATACGCGGCGGTGCGGGCGTGGCCGTGGGGGTGGCGGTGGGTGCGGGCGGCACGGGGGTCGCCGTGGGTGGCAGGTCGGTCGCCGTGGGCTGTTCGACGGCGGTGGTTGCCGGCGCAGCCGGGGTGGGGGTGGTCTGGCAGCCTCCGAGCAGGAGGATCATCAGTAGGGCGCTGGCTGCGATCAGTGTACGTGTATGTGTTCCGTAGCGAAAGAATCCCATGAGTTCGTTGTCCGTGTGTCTGATAGTTGGGTGTCAGGCGACCCGCGATGGCCGGCAGGCGGTGTTCAGACGATGCTGCGCACCTGGCCACCGTCGATCTGGAGGGCCACCCCGGTGATGTAGCTGGCCCGTGCCGAGGCCAGGAAGGCGACGGCGGCGGCAAATTCTTCGGGTTCGGCCATCCGTTTCAGGGGAATGTCGTTCGCAATGGCGCGTGCCGCTTCTTCTTCGGTGATACCCTGGCGCCGGGCGCGGTCCGCCAGCAGCACGTTGACGCGTTCGGTCCTGGTCCAGCCCGGCAGCGCGGCATTGACCAGGATATTCAGCGGGGCCAGCTCGTTGGCCAGCGATTTGGTGAGGCCGAGGATACCGGCGCGCAGCGTATTGGACAGGATCAGGTTGGGCAGGGGCTGTTTGGCCGAGAGTGACGCGATCACCACGATACGACCGCCGCCGCGAGCCTGCATGGCTGGCACGGCGGCGCGAATCAGGCGTACGGTGCTCATCAGGTTGAGTTCGGTGGCGTACTGCCACTGCTCGTCCGAAAGTTCCAGAAACGTGCCGGTGGGTGGGCCGCCCGCATTGGCGACCAGGATATCGAGGCCGCCCAGCTCGGTCACGGTTGTATCGACCACACGCTGGCAGGCGACAGGAAACGTCACGTCGGCGGGAATGGGCAGGACACGCACCCCGGCCTCGTGGCGAATCTGATCGGCCGCGGCGTGCAGCGGATCGGGCCGGCGGGCGGCGATGGCCACGTCAGCCCCTTCGGCGGCGAGCAGGCGGGCTACGGCGAAACCGAGGCCCGCACTGGCACCGGTGACGAGCGCAATTTTACCGTTGAGACCAAGATCCATTCAAATCCTCTTATCCGGATTGGCCGGTGGCATTCAATGAACCACAAAGACACCAAGCTGCTCGTGAGACCAATGGCCTCATGTTTTCTACAAGAAACTCAGCAGCGAGGAGTGCCGCACCCCCAGGTGCGGCACGACG
>CAYUCC010000029.1:0-56238 GCA_964443225.1 uncultured Anaerolineae bacterium | reverse complement strand
GCACTTGAATGGGGTTCAAGTGGTCGGAGGTTCAAATCCTCTCGCCCCGACCTGACAACAGGGCCGATGGCTGCTGATGCCATCGGCTTTCGTGTATCAGCAAGGCGGCATCGATGCGGATACCGTATCTTGTTTTGGTTGAGCTTGTCTTATGACCGGCAATGGCACAAGCCCAGAAAAATCAGATGGCACAGTCCCGGAACCCAACAGCGATCTGCTGCAGCGTGTGCGCGCTGGCCTGGCCCTCACGGCAGACGTCAGCCGGGCCGATGTCCTGCTGTTTCAGCTGCACGATAGTTACCTGACGGTACTCGCGCACGCGATGCCCCATTCGATCTCGTCCCTGTACAAAAAGCCTGCGGTTGGGCGCGTCTTTCGACCGGAGGATCAGGTGCTGGTCATGGCCGCGCTGCGCCTGGGCAAACATCAACAGGAGCAGCGCGATCTCATACCCAACGGCGCCCCGGCCGATGAAGAGGTCTGGCCGATCATCGATAACCAGGGCCGCACGGTCGCTGCGTTCAGCATCCTGACCAACATGATCGAGTATGAACGCCAGCGGCGGCGCAACCGTGTTTTCCAACAGGCACTGCGCTGGCTCAAAAGCATGGCCATTACTGGGGACCTGTGCGATGCCGAGACACTGTCACCCTTTGGTGAATGGGACGGTATCCTGTACGTCGACGAAGATCGAACGATTCGGTACGTGAGTGGTATTGCCACTAACCTGTACCGCCGCTTCGGTTACCTCGAAGACCTGCGCGGCAAACACCTGCCCGACCTGCATACCGGCGACGATGCGCTGGTCGTCGGCGCACTG
Organism: uncultured Anaerolineae bacterium; assembly: GCA_964443225.1. Classification (GTDB taxonomy): domain Bacteria; phylum Chloroflexota; class Anaerolineae; order SSC4; family Amarolineaceae; genus SSC4. The sequence goes on along the minus strand of CAYUCC010000029.1, from coordinate 55,418 downwards.
CAGACCCAACGCTGCCTGGAGGAGCAGGTCGAGGTAGGCATGCGTTTCTGGACCCGCAAGGCCATTCCCCTGCGCTATGCGCGCAAGCCGCTCTTTCTCCCACGTGGCTGGCTCAATACCCGCGACACGCCCCTGACGCCGGCGGGTGTCCTGCTTCTGGTCCACGATGCCACCGAACACCGCCGCCGTGAACGCGAGCTGATCGTCAAATCGGCCCTGATCAAAGAGGTCCATCACCGCGTCAAAAACAATCTGCAGTCCGTGGCGTCTTTGCTGCGCATCCAGGCACGGCGCATCACGACGATCGAAGAGGCGCGGCAGGCTCTGGCCGACAGCGAAAGCCGTGTGCTCAGCATCGGCGTCATTCACGAGTTCCTTTCCCGTGACGAAGGACTCCCCATCAATATTCGCGAGGTGAGCCAGCGGATCATCGAGCAGGTCAAACGAGTGGCGGTGGCGCCAGAACAGGATATCGTGATCGACCTGGTCGGCCCCAACCTGTACCTGAGCAGCGCCCAGGCCACGGCCTGCGCACTGGCGATCAATGAATTGGTCTCCAACGCCATCGAACACGGCTACGGTGAACGCCCGCGTCAGGCCCACATCGTGCTTCTTTTGGAGGATGGAGGCGATTTTGTACATTTGCAGGTCGACGACGATGGCCCCGGGCTGCCGGCCGATTTCGATATTCAGTCCACGCCCAGCCTGGGGCTGCAGATTGTACGCACCCTGGTCGAAGACAATCTGAAGGGAACGCTGCGGCTGCGCAGCCGAGAACAAGGGGGTGCCTCGGCCATTGTCGAATTCCCGAAAGCACCGCTCAGCGATACCCACGAAGAATAAGAGCCATTTATTAGAGGGGGAGAACGGTCGTGGAACGAACCCGCATCATCATCGCAGACGATGAAGCCCTGATACGAATGGATTTACGCGAGATGCTCACCCACCTGGGTTATCTGGTAGTGGGCGAGATCGGGGACGGCCGCAGCGCAGTCAACCTGGCACGCGAGCTGCGACCCGACATTGTCATCATGGATATCAAAATGCCCGACCTGGACGGTATCGAAGCGGCCAGGATCCTCACGGAAGAGAAGATTGCGCCCGTCCTGCTGCTCAGCGCCTACAGTCAACGCGAGCTGGTCGTCCGTGCGCGTGAGGCGGGTGTCGCCGGTTACCTGGTGAAACCGTTCCGTGAGGCCGATCTTTCACCGGCCATCGAAGTTGCCCTGGCACGCTTTGCCGAATTCCGCGAAATGGAACAGCAGGTCGGAAACCTGGAGCAGACGCTCGAAACTCGTAAACTGGTCGATCGCGCCAAAGGCATCCTGATGGATCGCCAGGGTCTGACGGAAGCAGAGGCCTTCCGCAAGATTCAGAAAATGAGCATGAACAACCGCAAACCGATGCGTGACGTGGCCGAAGCGATCATTCTGGCCCAACAGGTAGGCGAAGGCTAAACCGTAAGCGGGGTCTTTAGGGCTTGTGAAACAATAACTTGCCGTGATATGCGGCAAATTCCGGCCATCTTGCAGGAAGTTATTCTTTTACAAGCCCTTAGCCAGGGATACCCGTAAGGTTCAACACACTGATGCCCAGCAGCGACAGCACGAACGCAATCAAAACAATTACCAGCAGCAAGATCACGATGCCCAGGGCTGTCGCTGCGGCAAACCCGCAGCCAAATTGAAATCCATCCGTAAACGTCAAACCGCGCACTTCTTCGATGACGGGGACCGTCTCCGTCAACCCAGTCTCAGCCAACGCCCACCCCTCCTTCTGACGGTCGAGGGTTCATCCCCCGTACCAGCACCTGCGTCCCGTATCATAACACACATCAGCCTGCTTTGCCAGAAGAATCGTGCCGTTCATCATACCTGGTTTCTGCTGCCGCTCGTGTTGCTTGCCTGGGTCTTGTTCCTGATGCCGCTGGCCGCGCATCCACTGCGTGAAGACGAAGCCCTCTACGCCTCGTGGTCAATGGCCATGCGGCACGGCAATCCCTGGCTGATCGGCCTGCCCGTCGACAAACCGCCGCTCTACCTGTGGCTGCTGGCCGCGTGGCAGTCGTGGCTGGGTGAAACCGTGGCCGCTATGCGCCTGCTGAACACCAGTGTGACGGCACTGAATGTGGTGCTGGTCTTCGCCCTGGGCCGGCAGCTGATGGGCCCGCGCGCCGGTCTGCTGGCCGCCGCCGTGTTTGCCGCATCCCCCTTTACGATTCTGTTTGCGCCCACACTCTACACCGATCCCCTGTTGACCCTGTGGTTCCTCGCCGCGTGCCTGGCCGCCACGCGTGCGCGGTGGGCCTGGCTCGGTCTGTGCCTGGGTCTGACGTTGATAACCAAACAGCAGGGTTTGCTCCTATTCCCTCTGCCGCTGGCCCTGGCCGTGCCGCAGTTCATCGCCCGGCCCGGCCGTGACCGCAGGTGGGCGCTGCTGCGTTTCGCCCTGGGCCTGGCACTGCCGCTCACGATGGTCTGGGCCTGGGATGCCTGCCGGCTTGGCCAAACCGCAACCGGTGGTCCGCCTAATCTCTGGCAGCAGAGCGTGATCAGTTATGGTGGCCTCACCCTGGCCGCGCCTGGCACCTGGCCCGCACGCGCCGCCGGCTGGCTGGCGCAGGGACAGATGATCACCGGCTTCTGGCCGGCGACGTGGTTGCTCGTCGCGGCCGCCGTTGTCCTGTTGGCCAGAACGCAGCACGAGACACGTCGTTCGGGGCTGCGCCTGGTGGCGGCGTTCGGCGCGTTCTACCTGGTGCTGCACACGGTGATCGGGTTCCAGATCTGGGATCGTTACCTGCTGCCCGTCATCCCCCTGGCCGCGCTGGTGGCCGCATGGGGATGGACGGAACTGATGCGGCGTTGGGGTGCCAGGATGGTCCCGCTGTTGATGCTCTGTCTGCTGGTACCGGCGTGGGTGGCGGCGGGCGGGGGCTATCCAGTTGGCAGCGATCACGGCACCTACGACGGGATCGAGGCCACGGCCGCCTACCTGCGCCAGACCCTGCCCGCTAACAAGTGGGGTGTTTTGTACCATCAATCCCTGGGCTGGCATTGGCGCTACTACCTGGCCGGCAGCCAGTTTCAACAGGTGTACTACGCAACACCTGCGGCATTGGCCGCCGACGCCGCCGGACCGGCGGGCTACGTGCGCACCCTCGCCGTGCCCACCTGGGAAGACATCACCGGTGTCGAGACGGCACTCGCGGCGTACGACCTGCGGCTGCGCCCGCGGTTCACCGCCCACCGCCGTGACGGGTCACCGTCGTTTGTCGTCTACGCCGTCGAACCGGTGACGCCCATCTGGCCGGCGCCTGTACCGGCCTCGCGGCATGGGCCACAGGAGGTTCCATGACGGTGCCACCGCGCCGCGCAGCACAGCCGATGCCAACAGCCCTGGCACCCGATGTGACTTCAAGCGGACGCTGGGTCGCCGACGTGCTGGCCCTCGCCGGCCTCACGCTGTTCGTGCTGCTGCTGTTTGGCCGGCTGGTCTTCACCAACCGTGTGCTGGCCAGCGGCGACGTGTGGACCTATTTCACCCCCTATCGCCACTACGCCACCAGCGCCATCCTCAGCGGTCACCTCCCGCTGTGGAACCCATACCTGTTCATGGGGGTACCTTTCCTGGCCAACAGCCAGGCCGCCGTGTTCTACCCGCTCCACGTGCTGCTGCACGACGTGGCGCGCGCCATCAACGGCACGATCGTGCTGCACGTATGGCTGGGTGGTTTGTTCACCTACCTGTGGGCGCGGCAGGGTCTGCGCGTAACCCCGCTGCCGGGCCTGTTGGCCGCCATCCTCTTTGCGGGCAGCGGCTTCATCGGTGGCCACGTGGGGCAAATCAACCAGCTGGAAGCCTACGTCTGGCTGCCTGCCCTGCTCTGGCTCTGGGATTGGGCCATCCTGGGCGCCTGGTCACGCCCCGTGCCACCGCGCGCCCGCCCCTGGGTCTGGCGCGTGGCCTGTCTGCTCCCCGGCACGGCGGCGCTGGCCGTGGTTTTTGCCCTGCAGCTGCTGGCCGGACACACCCAGGCGTGGTACGTGAGCGCGGTGGGGCTGGGGCTGTACGGCGTGGTACGCACGGTCGAAACCGTCCGGCCCGCTGCATCCGCCGGCACGTCGAAACGCCTGAGTCGTTTGGCGTCCCGTTGGCTGCGTCCGGCGGTGGCCGCGATCATCGTCATAGGCCTGGCGCTGCTAACGGGCCTGGGGCTGGCGGCCATCCAGCTGTTACCCACCCTCGAGTTGAGCGCCCTCTCACCGCGCGCCGGCGGCCTGCCCTATCGCGAAGTCGTGTCATTCTCACTGCGCCCCCAACTGCTGGCCTTTACCCTGCTGCCGGGCTACGGCGTCGACCTGGCGCAGCGTTTTGGCTCGCCCGCTTATGCCGAATACGCGGCGTACGTCAGCGTGAGCGGCCTCATCCTGGCCGCGTGGGGGGCCTGGCGGGCGCGACGGCGGCGCGCCGCACTCATTGTATTGACCCTGGCCGGGCTGCTGCTCGCCCTGGGCGCCTACAACCCGCTCTATTTCGTGGCCTACAAACTTATTCCAGGCTGGGACCTGTTCCGCGCCCCGGCGCGCTGGCTGCTGCTCTACACCACGGGGATCGCCGGCCTGGCCGCCCTCGCAGCGCAAACCCTGCTGCACGCGGCCCAGCCACCTTCCCCTACCCAGCCGAGATTTCGAGCCCGCTGGATCTTGGGCGGTGCAGGCCTGGTGCTGGTGGCCGGCCTGATCTGGTGGGCGTCACCGGGCGGCTGGACGCTGTCGAGCTGGCTGGTGCTGGCTGGCGTGACCACCGCTGGCCTGGTGCTGCTCGATCCGCAGCGGCCGCGCAGCGCACGCGTGCGGCGGCTGGGTGTGGCAGGTTTGTGCCTGCTGGTCGCCGGTGAGCTGCTCGCGGCCAGCCTGTCCCTGCCTCACACCCACCCCACCGCCCCCGAGGCCATCACGTCGCTGCGCAGCGCACCCGCCTACCTGCTGAGCGCAGACGGGCGCGGGCGTTTTCTGAGCATGTCCGGCATCACCTATGACCCCGGTGACCAGACCGATCTCGAACAGCGCTTTGGCCCCCAGCTCGACGCGGCCGCCCTGTACGATTTGATCGTTGCCCACAAACAGAAAGAGATCGTCGCCCCAAACCTGCCCGTGCTGTATGGGCTGGAAAGCGTGGATGGGTACGACGGCGGTCTGCTGCCCCTGGCACGGTACGTCGACGTGCAGCGGCTTTTCATTGCCGATGACCAGCTGGTGCCCGACGGACGCCTGCGCGAACAGCTGACGCGCGTGCCGCCGGCCCGTCTGCTCGATCTGCTCAATGTGCGGTACGTGATCACCGACAAAGTGTACGACGTCTGGATCGACAACGTCTACTACGACCTCCAGTTCGACGCCACCTTGGCGCCTGGTGCGACGTGGCAGCAGACCGCCGCACCACCCTTCGATGCCACCGCAATCGGCGTCATGTCGCATCTGCAAGGGGCTGCCGCCCTGCCGGATGGCACACCGGTCGCCGATGTGGACGTGCGGTTCAACGATGGAGGTACCGAACGCTTCACCCTGCGCGCCGGGTTCGATACCGCCGAAGGCGCCGCACCAAACGGCGCCGCACACCACCGGCCCGCGTCCGGCCACCCCTGGCGTGACGCAGCCGGGCAGGATTATGCAACCGTGTTGACCCTGACGCAGCCCAGCCTCGTCGAGTCGATCGTGGTCACGGCGACGCTGCCCACGGGCGATTTGCACCTGCGTGGTGTCAGCCTGATCGACCGGCGCACGGGTACCGGGCAGGCGCTGGTGACGTCACCCAACAACGAATTCCGCCGCGTGCATTCCGGCGACGTCAAGATCTACGAGTACGACAACGTGCTCGATCGGGCCTACGTGCTCCCTGCGGCGGCGGCCCGCTTCGTAGGCGATCGCCAGGCCGCGCTGGCGGCGCTGCGTGATCCGGCGTTCGACCCCCGCCAGACCGTGGTGATCGAAGCGGAGCAACCCCCTGACAGTGAAACCGCGGAGATTTCCCGCGGACCCGCCGGCACAGCCGAGATCGTGTCGCACGTCCCCGAACAGGTCGTCATTTCGGCGACGCTGGCCACGCCCGGTTACCTGATATTGAGTGACACCCACTATCCCGGCTGGCGTGCGTGGGTCGATGGAGTGGCCACCCCGATCCTGACGGCCAATCTGCTGTTCCGCGCCGTCGCCCTACCCGCGGGGACGCACGAGGTTGTGTTCAGGTTCGAGCCCGACACGCTGCACCGCGGCGCCGTCGTGAGCCTTGTGATGGGGAGTATTGTGGTGATAGCCGTTGTCGGCGCCTGGCTCTACCGCCGGCGGGCGCGGCAGGTGCCACCGGTAGGCTGACGCCATTCGTGCCCCCTGCGCCATTTCTCGCAAATCCCGCTGCTCAGGTATAATCGCCGCCATGGCATTGAATGTCCGTGTCCGTGCGGGTGCGTCGGCTGTGACGCGCGACCGCACCTTCGATTCCAATTGGCTCATCCTCCTGGGCTTGACCCTCCTGACCTGGGCGCCGTTGGTGTACCCTGGCTACTTCCAGGTTCACCAGGGGTTTCTGCCCATGTATCACCTGAACGACCTGGCCGCCCACCCGGCCTGGGGTTGGCTGCCTGTGTTGGGCCAGCCCGCCGACTTTTGGCGCGGCGAAGGCCCGCTGCCCTACCTGCTGGGGTGGGTTCTGCGACCGTTGGGGGCACCGGTTGTCGTGAAGGTGCTGCTTTCGCTGGCCCTGATGGCCGGCCCCCTGGCCCTGTACGGTGCGCTGCGCCGCTGGTTTGGTCCACGGCCGGCACTCGTGGCGGCCGTGCTCTACGCCTTCCTGCCCTTCACCCTGACCACCGTTTACGTGCGCGGCGCCACTGCCGAGACGATTCTGTGGGCGCTGGTACCGCTGGTCCTGTGGTGGAGTGACCTGGCATTGGACCGGCACCGGCCATGGTTGTGGGGTCTGGCGGCGGCTGGGGTGGCGGCGGCCATGGTGTGGGTACAGGCAGGTTTGGCGGTGATCACGCTGCTGGTGGTTGCCCTGGCGCTGTGGCTGGCGCGGCCGGCGGACGATCCCGTGCCAGGCAGCAGACGTCGTTGGGCACCCCTGGTCCCGCTGCTGGGGGCTCTGGCCGGTCTGGGGCTGCGTCTGACCTGGAACGGCAGCCAGGCCGCCGGCGTTATCGACTATATGGCACATCGGGTCGAGTTGTTTCAGCTGTTTGCTGTGGGTCCGGGCACCGGCACCAGCGTGCCTGGCTGGCAGGATACGCTCTCCTTTCAGGTGGGGGTCGTGGCGACCGGCATTGCCCTGCTGGCGTTGATTCCCCTGCCCCACGGTTCGCTGCGCCGGCCCGTCATGTTTTGGGCGTCCGTCGTCCTGCTGGCTGTGCTGGTGGCACTGGCGCCGGTGCCCTTGGGTGCGGTGATGACTTACCCCTGGCAGCTGTTGGGTCTGGCAGGGTTGGGCCTGTGTATCCTGGCCGCCGCTGGATTGGCGCGCTACCCGGCGTTGACCGAATGGCCGGTGCTGAGCGCCCTGGCGGTGACCGCCATCCTGGCCGGCTACGCCTACCTGGTGCCGCGCTATACGGCGGTGCAGCCGCGATTGGCCCCCGTCGCCACCTTTGGTGGGTTCGAGCGCGGTGTCGTGCTGGTCGACGAAACGACGGTGGGTGCGTTGGTGCCCGGTTCGACCATCAGCACCACGCTGACCTGGCAGGCGCTGCACGCACCCGACTTCGACTACAACCTGTTTGCGCACCTGGTCGACGACACCGGCCGGCGCTGGGGCCAGACCGACCAGCAGCCGCTGCCGGATCGTCCCATGACCGACTGGGCCGTCGGTGAGATCGTCACCGGCACGGTCGGCCTGGCGGTCGATCCGGCGGTACCGCCCGGCACGCCGCTGCGCCTGGTCCTGGGCCTCTACAACTGGCAGGACGGGCAGCGCCTCCTGGCGGGTGAGGCCGACCAGGTGACGGTGTTGGAAGGGACGGCCGGCAAATGAATGCGCATCGGGTGGTGGCCAACACATCCGAAATCTCCCACACGGTGGAAGTCGCGGCCAGGCGTTCCTGGGTGGAGCGGCTGCGGGACCGGCTGCCGAGCCCGCAGTTCATCCTGCTGATCCTCATCTCGCTGCTGGCCGTGGCGCCCTTTTCCGAGCCGGGCTACTTCTGGGGGGCGCACGACGCCCGACACAACGTCTATTTCCTGTTCCAGTTCGACCGCTCGTGGCAGGATGGCATCTTTTTCCCGCGCTGGGCGCCCGATTTTGCCTTCAGTTACGGCTATCCGTTCTGGATCGTCTACGCGCCGCTGGCCACGTACGTCAGCCAATTTTTTCACCTGTTGGGGTTTGGCTGGGAAGCGTCGGTCGAGATTGTTTTTGGCTTGAGCATCGTCGCTTCGGCGGTGGCGATGTACGGCTTCGTGCGCAGCTGGAGCAGTCGTAATGCCGCGCTGGTGGCGGGTGTGGCCTACGTCTTCATCCCCTACCACCTGGTGGATCTCTACGTGCGCGGGGCGTTGGCCGAGTCGGTGGCGCTGGTCTTTTTGCCGCTCTGTTTGTGGGGATTCCGTGCGGTCACTCAACGACCCACCTGGGGCACGATCACCGGTGCCGCGCTGGCCTTTGCCGGGCTGATGCTGACCAGCAACCTGGTCGCGCTGGTATTTGCCTCGGTCTTGGGCGCGTACCTGGTGCTGCACGTGCTGGTGCGCCTCAACGCCACGCAGCCCTGGCGCGCCTGGTCGCGCGAGTCGATCTTCCCGCTGCTGGGCAACCTGTTTCACCTGGCGTTTGCGCCGGCGCTCGCCCTGCTGCTTGGGTTTGGGCTGAGTGCAGCCTTCAGCGTGCCCGCGCTCACCGAGTTTCGTTTTGTCAACCGTGACCAGTGGTACGGCGAGTATTACAACCCGTTCAATCATTTCGTCTACTGGTACCAGCTCCTGACACCGGGTTGGGGCCAGGGCATCAGCCAGCCCGGACCCGACGACCCGATCAGCTTCCAGCTGGGCGTGGTGCCGCTGGCGCTCGCTATCCTGGCCCTGGGGGTGCTGTTCCTCAAGCCGCGCATGCCGGCCGTGCTGCGGCGTGAGGTTCTGTTTTTTGCCGGTTTGACGGCGGTCGCCGTCTATCTGATGCTCGCCGCGTCGGCGTGGGCCTGGCAGTATATCCCCATGGTCAAGTTTGCCCAGTTCCCCTGGCGCTATTTGATGCTGACGACCGTCAGCCTGGCGGTGCTGGCGGGTGTGCTGGTGGCTGCGGCGGTGGAAAGGACGGCCCACGCGCATCACAGCCGGCAGCCGCTCACCATCGCGACACTGGCCCTGGTGGGGCTGCTGGTCCTCGGCAGTTACGGTTACCTCGACGTCGACGTGCGTGAGCCGACGCCGGAGCAAGGGCCGGTGTCACTGGCGGCGCTGATGCGTTTCCAGCAGTCGAGCAACGAGATGACGGGGGTCAGCTCGTTCGTGCAGGAGATCCCCACCTGGTCGCCGATGGCGGAGGACCACGTGCGCGGCGTGCCGGTGACCACGCATGTCGATTACAGCCGCGTGCCGCAGACCGAAGAACTGGCGGTCGACGTGATTGAGGCCGGCACGGCGCACGAGCTGGTGTGGGTGCACAGCGGCCGGCCGGACCAGCGGCTGGTGTTCAACATCGATTATTTCCCCGGCTGGACGGCCTACCTCTACGAGGATACCAACGACCAGCCGGGCCGCCTGCTGCGCACGATCCGGCTCAGCGAGGCCGACACGGTGGGACCGATCGCCCAAATCGCGGTGCCGCTGGAGGAGGGCGAGTACTTCCTGCTGCTGCGCTTCGAGGACACACCGGTGCGCGTGCTGGGCAAGGTGCTGACTGTGCTGTCGCTGGTGGTTTTGGTGGCGGGCTGGGTCGTGCGTTGGTGGTGGAGGCGGCGCGTATGAGTGAGGCTGTCGTTCTGCTGGGCGAAGGTCCTGACGTGGTCTGGGGCAAGGCGGTGGGTAAGTTCGTCGATCCGGCCGAAATCCGCACCCTGGCCGCGGCTTATGGTGAGCCGCGGCAGGTTTTGTATCGTCTGCAGGCCGACGAGTTTCTTTTTTACACGCGATTGCAGAGCACGAATAACCGGCGTGGCGAGGTAGGCATGGTATTGCGCTGTGGTGACGATGCCTATTTGCTGCACACCAAAGATATTTATCCGGGTGTGTACCGGCTGCCGACCGGTGGCATCCACTGGCGCGAGCCGGTGGCCGAGGCGTTGGTGCGCGAGGTGCATGAGGAGACGTCGTTGACCATCCACAACACCCGTTTCCTGGCCGTGTTGGGCTACGAGTTTCACTTCGGCACGCGGGTGCTGCCCTTCGTCACCTACCTGTTTTATGCCGAACGGGCCCACGGTGAGCTGCGTGCCGATGGCATCGAAGTGGCCGAATTTCGTGAAGTCCCGCTGGCGGTCCTGGGCGCCGAGGCAGACCGGCTGCGTGCCCTGCCCGCCCCGCGCGTCATGTGGGGTGCCTGGCGCGCATTGGCCCACCAGGTGGCGTACGAGATGTTGAGTCAAACGACATGACCCGGTCTGAATCCCGCTTCGCGCCTTCGCGCCTTCGCGCGAGGTTTTCCCATCCAGACTGGACCCTGGTCCTCCTCCTGGTCCTGACGATCCCGGCCTGGGCCACGCTGCTGGCGCCCGGCTACTTCTTCGAGGCGCACGATGCGCACCACAGCGTCTTCTACCTGGTCGAGTTCGACCAGGCGATCCGCGAGGGCGTCTTATGGCCGCGCTGGGGGCCCGACCACGCCCTGGGGTACGGCTACCCGCTGTGGATCGTATATGCCCCGCTGGCCTATTACGTGGCCGAGGCCTTTCACCTGCTGGGGTTTGGGTTCACGACGGCGGTCAAACTGGCGTGGGGGCTGGGGTTCATCCTGAGTGCCTGGGGGGCGTATGCGTTGGCGCGGCGCTGGTGGGGTCGGCCGGCGGGGCTGATTGCCGGGCTGCTCTACACCTATGCGCCCTACCACCTGCTCAACATCTACGTGCGCGCCGCGCTGGCCGAGTTCTGGGCGATGGTCTGGTTTCCCTGGGTGCTGCTCGCCTTCGACCGGCTGATCGAACGCCCGACGCGCGGCCGGCTGGCGGTGGCGGCGCTGGGGCTGGCGGGTGCGCTGCTGACGCATTCGGTGGTGGTGCCGGTGTTCGTGCCGTGGCTGATGCTGTTCATCCTGCTGCGTTTGCTCGTAGAACGCCGGACGCCGGTGGAGCCGGGCGACCAGGGTCAACGAACTCGCGTGCGGCCATGGCGACCATTCCTGGCCGCGCTGAGCGCCGGCCTGCTTGGCGTCCTGCTGGCTGCGATCTTCCTGGTGCCGCTGCTGCTCGAACAGCGCTACATCGGTGCCGCACAGTGGGTCAACAACACCTATGACGTCGACCGCAACTTCGTCTACCTGCACCAGCTGTTTGCACCGTTTTGGGGGTATGGCTACAGCGTGGTGGGGCCGGCGGACGGCATGGGCTTTCAGCTGGGGGTGATGCCGCTGCTGCTGGCGGCCGCGGGTGCCGTGATCGGTTTGCGGCGTGGGGCGCGGGCACGTTCGGTGACGCTCTTCATGCTGCTGACCGTCGTGTTGACCGCATTCACGATGCTGACCTGGGCGGCGCCGTTATGGCAGGCGTTCCCGATCGCCAGCCTGATCCAGTTCCCCTGGCGGCTGCAGGCGCTGACCGTGCTGGCGATGGCGCTGCTGGGGGCGGCGGCGGTGGCCGGGGTGCTGGCCGACGCGCCGGCTGAGTCGGGCGAGCGCACCTGGCCGGCGGTGGCGGTGTACCCATTGGCGCTGCTGATCGTATTCGCCAGCCTGCCCTACACGACCGCGCCGCTCTTCCCGGTGACGCCGCGTGACGAGAGTCCCCTGGCGATCGTCGATTTCGAGACGGCGTACCCCGACATGATCGGTACGACGGCGTTCAGCCAGGCGCGATTCACTGAGACCCCGCTGCTCAGCCAGTACCTGGCGGGTGAGCCTTTGCAGCGCGGCGCGATCGTCGAGGGCAGCGGGACCGTCACCACGCTGGAATCGGGTGCCCAGCGTGGCACGCTGCGCGTCGACGCCAGCACGCCGGTGCGGGTGCTGTATTACACCTACTACTTCCCCGGCTGGACGGCGTTCGCCGACGGTGCACCGCTGGCCATCGAGCCGGCCGCGCCGTACGGGCTGATCAGCTTCGAGCTGCCGGCGGGTGAGCACCAGGTCGAGGTGCGCATGGTCGACACGCCGGTGCGCCGGGTGGGGGTGTGGGTCAGCGTGGTGGCGTTGGGGGTGGTGGTGGGGTTGCTTGTGGTGCGCCGGCGCCGGCCGTCGGCGAATGCGGGGCGCGAATAAACGAATCGCGAATGGGTGGATGGCGATAGCCCGTCCACCGCACGGCGCTCGCAGATGCCTCGTCCACACACCGTAGGTCACGGCTCCTGCCGTGACGACAACCTATTGTCTTTCGCAAATGCGAGATCCGACGCCCACCCTGCCGCGAGCATCCTCTCAATCCGCAAGCTCACCAGCCGTCTCGGCTTCTCGGAGCTCGGCCTTGAACGTTTCCCAGTCCATCGCCTCCTGGGGATTAGCGCGATAGCGCTCGCGCGCCGTCACAGCCTCGGCGAGCAGCAGACGGTCGCCGTCAGGGTCGTCGGGGCCTTCGTGTGCCCAATCGGCCGCAATCGAGGATGGCGAATGCTGCATGACACTCACAAATTCGTCGTGCACTGCCTCTTTGACGATGCGCCGGATAAAAGCTTCCATTTCGGTCAGGCTCAGTGTTGTGGTAAACTGCGGTGCCATGCTCATGCCATGTCTCCAATCTCTGCGCTACTCCGTCAAACCTCGCGTTCGACTGGACAGTATTATACCATAGGCGCGACAGTTAGCCACACGCCTATGCCGCATGCAGTCTCCTCCGAACGGTTCGATCGCTATCGGTCGTGACGGGCGGCCGAGACTCTGACGCCAATGTTCCTGCCGCGGTTGGTCCTGTTCACCCTGCTGCAGTTGGCGGTGGAGAGTCGAACTCGAGTTCGGCCAGATAGTCCGAAACGCTGAACCGACTGGTCGACTCTGTCTGGCTGTTGCTATGATCAAGGCATAACATCCACATTCAATTGTCCTGTGCAATACCTTCGCCACCTAATGGCGAAGGTATTGCACAGGACAGATTAATTAAATGTTGGCGGCCCGCAGCGGCGCCCCAGGCTTGCCTTGGACTCAAGTTCAGGTTCAAAACTGAAGTTGGCTGAAGCCACCTGGCTGCTCTTGCCATGGTGGCAGCCCGCTTGAGCGGGCTTGAGCTATGAGCCTGGAGTTTGAGCTCCAGGCGGGTCGGCTTGCCATGGTGGCAGCCCGCTTGAGCGGGCTTGAGCTATGAGCCTGGAGCTTGAGCTCCAGGCCGGTGTGCCAGGCGGCCAGGTCGCCCACCACTCGACAACTTGCCGCCCGCCACGCCAGTGCTATAATGTCGCCCATGACCTTCAACCAACGGGAGCAAATCCCTCCCCCGTCCATGCCACCGGGTCCGCGCTGCGCTCACTGTGGCACACGCGTGGCCGAGAATGCCACCACCTGTTTCATGTGCGGGGCCGACGTGCGTTCGCGCCCGCGCCAGCGCCGGCAAATCCCCTGGTCTGACATCGTCCTGTTTGCCGTTGTCGTCGGCCTGGCCGCCCTCTGGTGGACACGCGGTGACCAGCTGCCGGCCCTCTCGGCCAACGAAGCCACCCCCGCCCCCGGCACCCTGATTGCGCTCAGCGTCACGCCGACCGCAACACCGACCCAGACGATGGTGCCCTCGGCAACGATCACGCCCACGCTGACCCCCACCCTGACCCCGACGCCGGAATTCATCGCCTACGCGCTCAAGTCGGGCGATACGCTGAATGGGATCGCCAACACCTACGGCATTCCGCTCGAGGCCATTCTGAAAGCCAACAACCTCACCGGTCGCGAGGTGCTCAAAGCCGGGCAGACCCTGCGCCTGCCCACGGGCAGCATGAAACCCGAGCTGCTGAGCAGCAACGCGACGCCGGTTGCCACCGCCACGCCAGACAATTCGACGCTGATCTACCGCGTGCAAAAGGGAGATACCCTTTCCAGTCTGGCGACGCGCTTCAAGGTCGATCTCGGTACGATCCTGGCGACGAACAATCTCGATGGCAGCGCCATCTTACCGATCGGCCAGGTATTGATCATTCCACGCGGCACGCCCACACCCACCGCAACGCCGACCGTACCCATGACGCCGACGCCCACACCCGGTTTCCCGCTGCCCGCACCGAACCCCCTGGGTCCGGCCAACGGCGCCGTGCTGGCCGCCGATGCGCCCATCGTACTGCGCTGGACAGCCGTCGGCACCCTGAGCGAAGAGGATTGGTACGTCGTGCGCGTGTGGCCGATGGCGCACGGGCTCGATGCAGCCCAGGTGCATTACCTCAAAGGCACCAGCCTGCGGCTCGATCACAGCATGCGACTGCCCAGCACGGTCGAAGATCGACGCTGGAAATGGCAGGTTGTCGTGGCCCGCCAGCCCGGTCGTTTGCCCATGGTGGCACCACTCGGCACGCCGATGCCGGAGGATGCCGTGCAACCAACGCCGCTCCCCGATCTGGGTCCGGCACAGCCGTTGAGTGCACCCAGCGAACTGCGCACCTTCGAATGGCGTTGAGCTGACCGCACCGAACCGCACACTGATCCCAGTGCCAATTTGATATTTTGGCGCGCCGGTGGTATCTTTGATTTAGATAAGCGTCTATCAATCTCGTGAAATCCCAGCAGCAGACTGTGGGAGGTAGGCATGACCGAAGAATTGAAGCAGGAGACTACATCGCAGGCCCAGGCCAAACGCAAACGCAAGCCGAGCCCGGTCTACCAGCGTTTGAAGGGAGCAGGTGAGTTGGCAAGCAGCGTGGCCATGGGCACTTCGGCAACTGCCCAGGCCGCCGCCATGCAATCCGCCGCCGAGGCCAAATCGGGCGGCGATCAGGCGGTCGATGCAGTCGATAACCTGGCGAGCACGGCAGGCAAAACTACCAAAAAGGTCATTTCGGCAACCGCTCGTTCGGTTGGCGCAACGGCGGGCGGCGTAAAGGGTACGGCGGGCGGTGTCCGACAGAGTGTCGGTATCGCAACCGATGCCCTGGGCAGCACCACGCGTGCGGTGGCGAGTGACGTCGGCTCAGCCGTAGACAAAGCAGCGCAGGGTGACGTGGGCGGTGCAGCGCGCAATACGGCCCAAGGACTGGCCAATGCCTCGCTGAATGCCAGCATGGGTGCCATTGGCGCCAGTGCAACCGCAATGGGTGCCATGCTGGGGAGTGTCTCTGGTGTGGGTGGCAGTGCGGTCGACAGCGGCATGGAACTGGCGGACGCCGCCTCAGACATGACCAAGGGCGTCATCAAGGTGACGGCCAAAGGCGCTGAAGCACTGACCGACGCGGTCAACAGTGCGATCAAAGCGAGCGGCAGACTGGTCAAGAGGGTGCTGCGCACGCCAGAAGAGTAGCCAGTCATCGCGCGTAATACAAAGAGCCCGGAACCGCATCCCCGCGGCTTGCCTGTTCAGGCGCTGAGGTGTGGTTCCGGGCTTGTGTATTTGGCTGATACCATGGAGGCTACCGTCGGCAGCCTGTCACGGCTGCATCATATTGTAGACCAGGTCTGTGTCACCAATGACGGCAATCGGACGCATGTGATCGCCTTCATGGCGGATGACCACGACACGGTGTACGTGATGCTCCAGCAGGATTTTGGCAACTTCCAGCAGGGTGGTATCCGACTCAACCGTGACCACGCGGCTGCTCATGAACGTTTTGACCTGCTCCTTCTTCCAATTCGGGACTGAGACAAGCGCGCGCAGCAGATCGATGCGGGTAATGACGCCGGCCAGGTACCCCTCCTGGTCGACAACCACCATACCACTGATGTCCTCTTCGGCGATGCGGCGGGCCACCTCTTCGAGTGGCGCATCGACGTGGCAACTGAAGATCCCGAGGCGCTTGGCCTCCAGCACGGTTCGCTCTGGCATAGGACTGTTCCCTTCTCTGGGAAAAACACGGTATCACCGGCGCAGCACGACGCCCAGACTGGGCACAGTTCCAGTGTAGCAGCAAGCGGTATGATTGTCAACACAAAACGGGTGGAGAAAGGGGAGTGACACCCATGTCGATCAGCAATGTCCAGGTGCACCAGGTCGTGACCGCCAAAGAGCGGATGGCGTTCATCAAATTCCCATGGCAGCTCTATCGGAATGATCCGAACTGGGTGCCGCCGCTCATTAACGATCGTAAGGCCATGCTCGACCCGGCGCACAACCCCTCATTTGCCCACATGGACGTCGCCTATTTCCTGGCCACTGTGCCCACCACCCCACCGGCTATCGTGGGCACGATCGCCGCCATCATCAACCACCGGCACAACGAGTTTCACGACGAAAAGGCCGGTTTTTTTGGCTTTTTCGAATGTGCCGACGACCCGGCGGTGGCCCAGGCCCTGCTCGACACAGCGGCGGCCTGGGTGCAGAGACGGGGCATGACGGTGATCCGTGGGCCGGCCAACTTCGGCTCCAACGACGAATGGGGCATGTTGGTCAAAGGCTTCGATTCCGCACCCATGGTCATGATGACATACAACCCGGCCTACTACATCGACCTGGTGGAAGGCGCCGGATTCCAAAAAGCGATGGACCTCAACGCGTACCTCTTCGATTTTGGCGAAAATCGGGACCTCAACCTGCTGCCGCCCAAGCTCATGCGCGTGGCCGATAAGGTGCAGAAGCGCGGCGAGGTGACGGTGCGCAAAGCCGATATGCGCAGTTTCGATGTCGAGGTGGCGCACGTCAAGGCGATTTACATGACAGCCTGGGAGAAGAACTGGGGCTTCGTTCCCATGACCGACCCCGAGATGGATCACCTGGCCAAACAGCTCAAACAGGTGATCGATCCCGACCTGGTGTGGATAGCCGAAGTGGCGAGCGGCCCCGACCAGGGAAAGGTGGTCGGCATGGGTCTCTCACTGCCAGACGTCAACCAGGTTCTGAAACGGATGAACGGTCGTGTCAATCCAATCACGATCGTCAAGGCCCTCTGGTACCAGCGTAAAATCGATGCGGCGCGTACGCTGTTGTTGGGCGTCGTCCCCGAGTACCGTGGTCGTGGTGTTGACGCCCTGCTGATGGCCGAAACGGCCCGCGCCGCCACGACCAAAGGGATCCGTTACGGTGAAATGTCGTGGATTCTCGAAAACAACGAAGCCATGAACCGCATTGCATTGATGTTGGGTGCCGACCTCTACAAACAGTACCGCATCTACGAAAAGGCGATCGCCTAATGGGTCACCTGCCACGGGGGTACGAGCACCGTCCTTTTCGTACTCGTACTCGTACTCGTACTCGATCGTCGCCGTGAATCAGAGTAGCGGTGGGTCACCTGCTATGGCCGCAGCCATTAATCGAGCGTGATCGATGGCTATGTTTGGTGGGACGAGTACGAGTACCGTCCCACTCGTACTCCTACTCGTGCTCGTACTCGATCGTCGCCGCAGATTCGAGTAGTACTGGATCACCTGCCGCGCTGGTAGCCATTGATCGAGTGTAAGTGATGGCTATGTTTGGTGGGACGAGTACGATTACCGTCCTACTCGTACTCGTACTCGTACTCGATCGTCGCCGCGGATCTGAGTCGTAGTGAATCACCTGCCACGGCTGTAGCCTTTGATCGGGTGTGAGCGATGACTATGTTTGGTGGGACGAGTAGGAGTACGAGTACGAGTACGAGTACGAGTAGGAGTAGGAGTAGGAGTACGAGTAGGAGTAGGAGCAGGAGCACCGTGCTCAAGGTGATTACGACCTGGTCATTGCTTGGCGGAGATTGTCCGTTGTGTTAGAATAGTGACGAGACAACGACGGCCGCCGCCATCGGTATCGTGCATTGGCACATTCGACCTCAAGACCCATAAGGTTGCACGTTCATGCAAATTCGCCCGGCGAACCTGGCAGACTTGACCCGCTGTTATCACATCAACGGCGCCTTCGAAACCGAATACGTCTGGCAGCTCGATCAGCGGGAAGAAGAAGAGTCGATTGCGGTTACGTTTCGCACGATCAAACTACCCCGCCCCGTGCGTGTTGCATATCCACGCTGGGGCGAGGGGTTGCTCGACCAATGGGAACGGGGTGATTGTGTGCTGGTGGCTGAGGTGGACGAGGAGGTCGTTGGGTATACGGTCATGAGCCTGCAGCCGGATCGGGATCTCGGCTGGGTCGATCATCTGGTGGTGGCACCCGCCTGGCGGCGGCGACAGGTGGGGACCACGCTGCTCTATGCGGCACACGGCTGGGGTGCAGAACGTGGGGCGCGGCGCGTGATGATGGCCGTGCAGAGTAAAAATTTCCCGGCCATTCGGTTCTGTCAGAAATACGGCCTGTCGTTTTGTGGATTCAATGAACGCTATTTTGCCAATTTGGATATTGCGTTATTCTTTGGTGGCATGTTACGCTAACTGATTGTTGATTTAGGCATGATGTTCGAGGTGGATTGGACACGACTCGTCGCCCAGGCGAGCCTCATATTGTCGTCGGCGACGGTTATTCTTTCTTTTGCGCTCCTGGTCTACGTGCTGGGGCACAACTTGCTGAGCAACGTCGGGCGGTCGTTTGCTGCGCTGCTGGCGTGTCTCACCGTGGTCTATGCGTGTGATGTGGCCATCGGCCGGATTTCGCTGCTGGAAGCTGCGATGCCGTGGCTGCGTGTGCAGTGGCTGGGCATTGCGTTTTTGCCCGCCGCCTATCTCCACTTTTCCCATGCCCTCCTCTCGTCGACCAACGCACGCTCGCGCACCCTCGATGTGGCGGTGGTGGCCAGTTACGTGTTTGCCTCGCTGCTGGTGGCCCTGGCCCTGTTTACCGACGCGTTGGTGACGGTGGGCGTCACCGCACCCCCCGTTGCCCACCTGGTGCCGGGACCGCTCTTTCCCATATTCGTCCTCTTTTTTGCCGTGACGACGGTCTGGGGCCTGCTGAACGTGTACCAGGCGCGTAAGCGCTGTCTGACCCCGGCGGCGCGGCGACGCATGAATTACCTGAGCATTGCCTTCATTGCGCCCGCGTTAGGTGCCTTCCCCTTCCTGATCCTGGTGTCGATTCCACACCTGGTGCCACCCGCCATGGTACTGGTTTTGGCAGCGATGGGCAACCTGCTCGTTGGCTTCATGCTGATCGTGTTGACCTACACGGTAGCCTATTACGGTGTGCTCACACCCGACCGTGCCGTGCGCCAGAGCCTGGTCTATTATCTGCTGCGCGGGCCGGTGGTCGGAACGCTGGTGGTGATGCTGATTCTGACCATCCCCAACACACCGCTCGTGCTGGGCCTGCCGCGCGATGTGGTCCTGGTTGCGGCGGTGGTGGCAACCATCATTCTGATGCAGGTGGTCATTCACCTGGCACGACCCCTGATCGATCGTATCATCTACTGGCGTGATCGGGAAGAAGTGGCCTGGCTGGCAGAGATCGACAACCACTTGATGACATCGACCGACCTGCGCC
The DNA here is from genome assembly GCA_964443225.1 of uncultured Anaerolineae bacterium. Lineage (GTDB taxonomy): Bacteria > Chloroflexota > Anaerolineae > SSC4 > Amarolineaceae > SSC4. Next base: position 35,824 of record CAYUCC010000029.1, on the reverse strand, counting down.
AGATTCTGGAAAACATCCTGGTGGCGCTGTGCGAGGCGCTGCGCACCCCGGCGGGCTTCGTGGCCGTGCAGCCGCAGGAAGGCCAGGAGGTACAGATCGAAGCGGTGGTTGGACCGCGCGAGGCGGCGTTGGACTTCGTCGCCAGCCCCGAGTTTCAGGCAGCACTCAACGGATTTGGGCCCGAGATGGCGGCCAACGGCAATGGACAGGCGGCCCCCCTGCCCGAATTCGTGCAGGCCGGCCACACCTGGCTCTTTCCACTGCGTGCCCGCAGCGATGCTTCCCTGATGGGCTGGGTGGGCCTGGCAACAGATCAGGGCACCGACGACACGAACGGCCAACCCATCATCCGCCACCGGGCAACCGTCCTGGCACTGCTGCGTCAGGCGTGCAAAGCCCTGGAAGACCGCCAGGTGCAGCAGGACGTGTTTGGTGCCCTGCGACGCATCATCCCCGAAATGGAGCGCATGCAGGCCTGGCGCAGTGTGGTCCAGTACCCGGGCAGCGACCCCCTGCCCCAGCTCGATCCCGACAGCCTGGTCGAACAGCCCGATTTCGAGCGCTGGGTGAGGGATGCACTAACTCATTATTGGGGTGGGCCCAAACTCACCACCAGCCCGCTGCTCAGACTGCGCGTGGTGACCGACACCCTGGCCGAAAATGACAACAACCCGGCGCGGGCACTGCGCACCGTGCTCAAAAAGGCAATCGAACTCCAACGTCCGGATGGGGATCGTAAGCTCACCGCAACCGAATGGCTGCTCTACAACATCCTGGACATGAAATTCGTGCAGGGCGAGCGTGTGCGCGATATTGCCGCACGCCTGGCAATGAGTGAATCGGACCTGTATCGTAAGCAGCGCGTGGCGATCACCGAGGTGGCCAAAACGCTGGCCGACATGGAAATGAAAGAAAAGCTATGATGTTTGTCTGACGTTTTGGCCGGTGCTTTGACAACCCGTTGCCATTTGGATTATAATCAGCCATCGAACGAGGGAATCGTCTTGGAAAAGGTGAACAGATATGGGGAACGATAGGGAAAACGAACGGAATGTGCCGGCGCCGTGGGAAGAACAAGGCTATTGGGATTCACTGCTGGCAAACGTCGATTACATGAACGGCGAGACCATCGTCCAGGTCGCAGACATCGAGCCAGAGCCGCCAGCCGAAGCGCCATCCGATACAGAAGATGCGCTCGAGGCGGAACTGGCTCAGTTAGACCCAGAAACACGCGATTGGCGTCGCGCCGAGGTTGGATTCGAGAAGAACACCGACTATCATCTGGAAGTCACCGGGTACAACCGCGGGGGTCTGCTGGTCAGGTTTCACGGGTTGACCGGATTCGTGCCGGCGTCACAGCTGACGGGGCCGTCTCACCTGACCAACGAGGCGCGCCGGCAGGAGATGCTCAGTGCCCGTGTCGGCAGCACGATCCGCATCCGGGTGATCGAGCTCGATCACGAACGCAGCCGCTTGATTTTCTCCGAACGTGCAGCCCAGGAAGGATCGAAATCGGACGACGTTTTGACACGCCTGCGCGCCGATGAAACCTGTTCGGGTGTGGTCAGCAACGTCTGTCATTTTGGTGTTTTTGTCGATCTGGGCGGCGTCGAAGGGTTGATCCACATTTCAGAGCTTTCGTGGGGACGCGTGGGCCATCCCGACGAAGTCCTCAGCCTGGGCCAACCCGTTATCGTGTACGTGATGGACGTCGATCGACCCAACCGGAAGATTGCCCTGAGTCTGAAGCGGATGACACCAGACCCCTGGAACCGCGTCGAGGAACGTTACCACGTCGGCCAGCTGGTCGACGGTGTCGTCACCAACGTCGTTGGGTTTGGGGCCTTTGTACGCCTGGAAGAAGGTCTCGAAGGGCTGATTCACATCTCCGAATTGGCCGAAGGCAGTTTCCTTCACCCACGCAACGTGGTCCAGGAAGATGCCACGGTGACCGTGCGGGTGCTCAGTATCGATCCGGACAACCGCCGCCTGGCGCTGAGCCTGCGCCATCCCGGTACGCGTATCCACACCGAATCCCTGGCAGCGAAGTCGGCCATGGAGTCGTAGCCCCGGGACCTGACATTGAAAAAAACGACACCACCACCCACATCATCCACATCACCCTGGCAGCCGCTCCGCGAGCTCCTGACACCGGAGACGGTCGGTTTTGTGCTGCTGGCGGTGGGTGGTCTGGCCCTGGTCAGCATCGTACGCGCCACACCGGGTGCCCCGGCCTGGTTGAGCAAAATCTTCGGCTGGGGCGCACCGATCGTGGCGTTGAGCCTGGTGGTGATCGGTGGCCTGGCCCTGGCCCACCGCGCCATCCACGTGCGTATCCGGTGGTCGATGTTGGTGGGAGCAGAACTGCTGTTCGTAGGTTTGCTCGCCCTGACGCATTTGTGGTGGAGTGGTGACGACCCGCTGACACAGGCGCGCATGGGCGGCGGCGGTGGCTACGTGGGTTGGGGCATCAGTACGCTGCTGCGTGACACCTTGGGGGAGGGTGTGGCCGCGCTCGTGCTCCTGGCGATCATTGGCATTGCACTGTGGCTGATTCTCAAACCAGTCTGGCAGCTCGCCATCTTTTACCTGCTCGAAGGGTGGGACCGTCTGCGCGGCGTGGACTGGCAGCGCCTCGATCCTACCAGCGAGGCCGCCGCATCTGCACCGCCGTCACCTGCGCCGAGTCCGGCACCCAAGCCACGCCCACCCACCGCCGAGCCGGCGCCACCCCGCACACCCGTCCCCAAACAAACGAAAGCTGCCGCGTCAACCGCGGCAGCCAGCACGTCACCCGCCACCCGTAAGCCGCGCACGGCTGCAGCACCCGCCGCGGTGGCCGTCGTGACTCACGTGGCCACAGAAACGCCGCCGGTCGTGCGCAGTCCCGCCCTGCCTTCCATGACACTGCTGGCCACGGAGGGTTCGCAGCGGTTTGGTGAAGCCACGGTGCGCGAAATGGCCAATACCATCGAGCGCACGCTGGCAGCCTTCAACGTGCCCGCTAAAGTGATCAGCGTCAACCGCGGCCCCACCGTGACGCAGTTTGGAGTCGAGCCCGGGTACCTGGACCGCGGCGGTGAGCGTGTCAAAATCCGCGTCAGCAAAATCGAGCGTTTGAGCGACGATTTGGCCCTGGCCCTGGCCGCACCCTCGATTCGCATCGAAGCGCCGGTGCCCGGCCGCCCGTACGTGGGTATCGAAGTGCCGAATCCGCAGAGCACACTGGTGGCGCTGCGCGCCGTTTTGCAGAGCGCGCAGTTTCAGAAGGTCGACAGCGCCCTCGCCATCGCCCTGGGCAAAGACGTCAGCGGTACACCGGTCACCTACGACCTCGGCAAAATGCCCCACCTCCTGATTGCGGGTGCCACCGGTTCGGGTAAATCGGTGTGCATCAACGCCGTCGTCGTCAGCCTGTTGATGAACAACACACCGCAGACGCTGCGGCTGCTGATGGCGGACCCCAAGATGGTGGAGCTTCCCGTGTACAACGGCATTCCCCACCTCCTGGGTTCGGTCGTGGTCGACCTCGAAGAGGCGGTTGGCATGCTCACCTGGGCCACGCTGCAGATGGACGATCGTTACCGGCGCTTTGCCGACGTGGGCGCGCGCAACCTGGAGAGTTACAACCGGATCGCTGCACGGGACCACCTCGAACCCCTACCCTACGTGGTGATCGTCATCGATGAGCTGGCCGATCTGATGATGAACGCGCCGGACCAGGTCGAGCGCTACATCTGCCGGCTGGCGCAGATGGCACGCGCCACGGGGATTCACCTGGTCGTGGCCACCCAACGGCCCAGTGTCGACGTGGTGACCGGTTTGATCAAGGCCAACTTCCCGGCACGCATCGCTTTTGCCGTCACCAGCCAGATCGACTCGCGGGTCATCCTGGACTCGCCGGGGGCCGAAAAACTGTTGGGGCGCGGCGACATGCTGCTGATGACCGCCGACAGTGCCAAACTGCGGCGTGTGCAGGGCTGTTACGTCAGCGAACGCGAGATCGAGCGTGTCGTCGATTTCTGGCGCAAACAGGTCCCGGCAGGCGAGCGCCTACCGCACCAGCCGTGGGCCGCGCTGCTGGAGCAGGAGAGCGAAGACACCGAGTTGGAAGCAGCGATCGAGGCCATTCGTGGTCGCAAGCGGGTCTCGACCTCGCTCCTGCAGCGCCAGATGCGCATCGGCTACCCGCGCGCCGCCCGCCTGATGGAGATTCTCGAAGCCCGCGGTTACGTGGGCGCCGACGAAGGCGGTGGCCGTTCACGCCTGGTGCTGTTCGAGTCGGAAGCGGACGGCCCCCTGGACGACGAGATCTGATCGCATCCTGTGTAACACGACTCACGCCGGCTGCGTCAAGCGGCGTGTACAACCCACACAAGAAACGGATCACCCACCTGATGAACCATCACCAACCGAATCATGCCGTGATTTTGAGCGCGGCCCGTACGCCAATGGGTCGTTTCCAGGGCGCGCTGTCCGGCCTGCCGGCGGTCGACCTGGGCGTCATCGCCGTCCGTGCCGCCCTGGAGCGAGCCCGGCTGCCAGACCTGGCCGCCATTGATGAGGTGCTCATCGGCAACGTCGTGTCGGCGGGCCTGGGGCAAAACGTCGCCCGCCAGGTCGCCATCCGTGCCGGTGTGCCGGCGAGCGTCGGTGCCCTCGCGATCAACAAAGTGTGTAGCTCCAGCCTCAAGGCGGTCATGCTGGCGGCGCAGGCGATTCGGGCCGGCGACGACCACCTGTTCGTCGCGGGTGGGGTCGAGAGCATGAGCCGCGCGCCCCACCTGGTCGATGGTCGTTCGAGCCAGCTGCGTTACGGGCACGCCAACCTGCGCGATGCACTGCTCGTCGATGGCCTGTGGTGTCCGTTCGAGGACTGGGCGATGGGCAGCGCGGCCGAATTCATCGCCGACGAATACGGCATCACACGCGCCGAGATGGACCGCTATGCCCTGGCCAGCCAGCAGAAAGCGGTGGCGGCGATCGACGGTGGCAAATTCGACGCCGAAATCGTCGCGGTCACGACGACCGATCGCAGGGGTGCACCCCAGCCGGTCACGCGAGACGAGTCACCACGCCGCGATACCACGCTCGACTCCCTCGAGCGCCTGCCGTCCGTTTTTCGGGTGAATGGGCGCGTCACGGCGGGCAACGCACCGGGGCTCAACGATGCCGCCAGCGCGCTCGTGGTGGCGAGCGCAGCCTATGCGCAGACCATCGGTGCCCAACCCCTGGCGCGCATCGTGGGCTACGGCCAGGCTGCGGTGGATCCCAGGCACCTGTTCGACGCGCCGGCGCGCGCCATCCCCCGCATACTAGACCGGGTGGGCTGGACGTTGGCCAACGTCGATTTGTTGGAAGTCAACGAAGCTTTTGCGGCGCAGATGCTGGCTAATGGGCAGGCCCTGGCGCATGCCGGTTGGGATTGGAACAAGGTCAACGTGCACGGGGGTGCGATTGCCCTGGGCCATCCCCTCGGTGCCACGGGTGCACGTATTCTGACCACGCTGCTGTACGCGCTCAAAGATCGTGGTTTGTCGCGCGGCATCGCGTGCCTCTGTTTGGGCGGCGGCGAGGCGGTCGGTGTAGCCATAGAAATGACGGAATGATGCAACATGATGATTACACTGGAGCGAGACAACGCCCGTTTCACCTGCCGCGTCGTTGGCGTGGCGATCGAAGAGGGCCGTGTGCTGCTGCACCGTGCCCTGCGCGATGACTTCTGGGCGCTGCCCGGCGGCCGCGCCGAGGTGCTGGAGCCGGCGGCGGCGACCCTGCGGCGTGAAATGCAGGAAGAGCTGGGCATCGACGTCGAGGTGGTGCGTTTGCTCTGGCTGGCCGAGAATTTTTTCGAGTACGAAGGCCTGAACGTCCACGAGCTGGGGCTCTATTTTCTCATGCAGGTGCCGCACGACTGGCCGTACCGCACGAGCCGTGAGTCGTTCGAGGGCAAAGAAGACCACATTGCGCTTGAATTTCGCTGGTTTCCTCTAGAAGAGCTGCCGGAGCTGGTGCTCTACCCGACCTTTCTGCGCCACGGGCTGCAGGAGCTGCCCTCGACGATTCAACACGTGGTTCAACGTAACGAATGAATTCCCCCCTTCAACTGCTCACCCGTCTGGACGAAATCGGTCGCGCGCTCGAACGCACCGGCCAGGCTCTGGCCCTCATTGGTCTGGGATCGGTTGGACTCGAGCTGGAGCGGCTCGACGAATTCTCCGATCTCGATTTTTTTGCCATCGTGCGCGAGGGACAAAAGGGCCGCTTCATCGGGAACCTCGACTGGCTGGAGGCAGTTGCACCCGTGGCCTACGCGTTCCGTAACACGGCCGATGGGTACAAGCTGCTCTTTGGCGACGGCATCTTCTGCGAGTTTGCCGTCTTCGAGCCGACCGAGCTGGCCGCGATTCCATTTGCACCGGGCCGCATCGTCTGGAAAGTGGCAGAGGTGGATGAGCAGATTGCCCAGCCGGCTCCGCCGCCATCCACTCCCAGGCCAGCCACGTCTGAGTGGCTGCTGGGTGAAGCCCTGACCAACCTCTACGTCGGCTTGGGCCGCTACCGGCGTGGAGAGCGGCTGTCGGCGGCGCGTTTCGTCCAGCAGTATGCGGTCGATCGGGTGCTCGATCTGGCCGCACAGATCGAGACCGAAGAGCCGGCCTTCCGTGATGTGTTTGCCAACGAGCGCCGTTTCGAGGCCCGCTTCCCAGGCCTGGCCCACGCACTGCCGCAGTTCATCCAGGGCTACGACCGAACACCCGAATCGGCCGGGGCGATTCTGGCCTTTCTCGAGCAGCATTTCGCCGTCAACCCCACGCTAGCAGCGGAAATTCGACGGCTGTGCGGTGAATGATGAAAATCACAGGCCTGCGACCCGACGACACCCTCCGCCTGGCGGTTGGTGGTTGGTGGTTGGTGCCTGGCGGTTGGCGGTTGGTGCCTGGCGGTTGGAAACCGCGGCTACACAGACGAAGCCCGCCTGCGCGGGCTGAGCCTGGCGGTTGGAAACCGCGGCTACACAGACGAAGCCCGCCTGCGCGGGCTGAGCCTGGCGGTTGGAAACCGCGGCTACACAGACGAAGCCCGCCTGCGCGGGCTGAGGTTGGCCACGATCCGCCTTCCGCCTGGCGTCGGGATTGGGATTCCTTCCTACTCCGTACTCCCCCAATCCGTTCAATCCGTTCCCCGAATCCGTTGACAGTAATCCGTTCCAATCCGTTCCCCCCAATCCGTTCAATCCGTTCCCCGAATCCGTTGACAGTAATCCGTTCCAATCCGTTCCCCCCAATCCGTTCAATCCGTTCCCCGAATCCGTTGACAGTAATCCGTTCCCAATCCGTTCAATCCGTTCCCCGAATCCGTTGACAGTAATCCGTTCCCCCCGCTTTGACAGCCGATGCCCATTCGTGTAGAATACCCACACGTGCGGGCGACTAGCTCAGTTGGTTAGAGCGCTTCCCTTACAAGGAAGATGTCACAGGTTCGAGTCCTGTGTTGCCCACCTTCGTAATCAGGGCCGTCGGCAGATCCCGACGGCCCTCGTTTTGGAGCACGCTGAACGTTGCACAGGAACGCGGGGAATGACAACCACACCAGAGTTACGTAAACTGCCCGCCGTGGACCGGCTGGTCGAGCAGGTGACTGTACTGGCACCGCCGGACGCCCGGCACGACGTGTTGGTCGCCGCGGCACGCACGATACTCGACCGGTCACGCGCCGCGATTCGCCAGGGTGCCGCGGTCCCCGCGCACGACACGCTCGTCGCCGAAGTTCTGCACGAAATCGACCGGCTGCTCGAACCGAGCCTGCAGCCGGTGATCAACGCCACGGGTGTGATCATTCACACCAACCTGGGTCGTGCCCCCCTCAGCGCCGCGGCGCGCCACGCGCTCGATCACCTCTCCAGCGGTTACACCAACCTGGAATACGACCTGGCCGAGGGCATACGCGGCTCGCGCTACGTGCATGCGGCCGAGCTCCTCTGCCGGCTCAGCGGTGCCGAAGCCGCCGTGGTGGTCAACAACAACGCAGCCGCCGTGTTCTTGACACTCACGGCCCTGGCGGCCAGTCGCGAGATCGTCATTTCGCGCGGCCAGCTGGTGGAAATCGGCGGTGGCTTTCGTATCCCCGACGTGCTGCGCGCCAGCGGTGCCCACCTGGTCGAAGTGGGTACGACCAACCGTACGCACCTGCGCGATTATGCGGCCGCAGTCGGCCCGCAGACGGCGGCCCTCATGCGCGTGCACTACTCGAATTTTCGCCAGGTCGGTTTCACGGCTGAAGTCGATCTGGCCGACCTGGTGACCCTGGCGCATGCCCGGGATTTGTGGCTGTTCGACGATCTGGGCAGCGGTACGCTGATCGACACGGCGCAGTTTGGGCTGAAAGCAGAGCCCACAGTGCAGGCCAGCCTCGCAGCGGGCGCTGACGTCGTCACGTGCAGCGGGGACAAGCTGCTGGGCGGCCCGCAGGCCGGCATCATTCTCGGTCGCGCCGACCTGATCGAACGGATCAAGGCGCACCCGCTGGCGCGTGCGCTGCGCGTGGACAAACTGACCCTGGCAGCGCTCAATGCGACACTGCTGCATTACGTTCGCGGCGACGCCCTGGCAGCCATTCCGGTATGGCAGATGATCGGCATCGAGCAGGACGTCCTGCGGATGCGCGTCCAGGCCTGGGCGGAGCGTCTGCAGGCCGCAGGGCTGCCGGCCACCGCCGTACCGGCCGAAAGCACGGTGGGCGGTGGTTCACTGCCGGGCGAGACGCTGCCGAGTTGGGGCCTGGCGCTCGACGTGCCCGCCCCGCAGCAGTGGGCAGCACGCCTGCGCCGCGGACGCCCGGCGGTGGTGGCACGCGTGGCCGACGATCAGCTCCTGTTCGATGCACGAACGGTTTTGGTCGGACAGGACGACGCCTTATTGGGAGCAATTTTGACGCTATGGCAGACACTGGGATAGACAACGACCGCCGCGAATTCGACGCGCGGGTCATCCGCGCAGGCGTAACGGCGGGTGAAGCTTTGGCTTCGCCGGCACCGATCGGTTTTTTGGGCGGGGTCGATCCGGAAACCGGCGTGGTGATCGAACCGAACCATCCCTTGCGCGGCGAGTGTGTCGCCGGGCGGGTCCTCGTATTTCCCACCGGCAAAGGCAGCACCGTGGGTTCGTACACGATTCTGCGCCTGGCACGCGCCGGTGTCGCCCCGCGCGCCATGATCAACCACGAAAGCGAAGCGATCGTGGCGGTGGGCGCGATCATCGCCGACATTCCGATGGTGGACCAGATCGACGTGACGCAGATCACAACCGGTGACTGGGTCGAGATCGATGGTGCGCACGTGGTCGTGGTACGCGCCCAGCCGCAGGGTCCCTCCGAGGGCTGACACTCGATGCCATTGGTATTTCTCAAGCTGGGTGGCTCTCTGATCACCGACAAACGCGCCGTGGCCACGGCGCGCACCCAGGTTATCGAACGCCTGGCCGCCGAAACCGCGGTGGTGCTGGCGCAGCGGCCTGACGTGCAGCTCGTGCTGGGGCACGGCAGCGGTTCGTTTGGCCACGTCGTCGCCCGCGCCCACCGCACGCGCGAGGGTGTTCACTCCCCCGGCGATTGGCGGGGATTTGCCGAAACGGCCCGTATCGCCGCCCGCCTCAACCGCCTGGTAGCCGACCTCTTCAGCAGTGCGGGCATACCGGTGTGGTCGCTCTCCCCCTCGGCCAGTGCACGCTGTCACAATGGGGAACTGATCGAAATGGCCGACCGTCCTGTCATTGTCGCGCTCGACCATGGTCTGGTGCCCCTGGTGCACGGGGACGTCGCCCTGGACGATGTGCGCGGCGGCACGATCGTATCGACGGAAGAGGTCTTTGCCTGGCTGGCACATCGCCTGCGGCCCCAGTCGATTCTGTTGGCCGGCATCGTCGATGGCGTATACGAACGTGATCCGCTCATCGACCCGCACGCGCGTCACGTGGCCGAGCTGGCAGCCCACGAGGTGGCCGGCCTGGCGGGCGGTCTGTCCGGTTCGTACGCCACGGATGTCACCGGGGGTATGGCAAGCAAGGTGCGCGCCATGGCACGCCTGGTGGCCGAGCTGCCCGAGTTGACGGTTCGTTTTTTCAGCGGCGAACAGCCCGGCGCGCTGGAACGTGTGCTCAGCGATCCGGCAGCGCCGGTGGGAACGCGGTTGCGGTTTTAGGATTTTGGATTTTAGATTTTGGATTTTAGATTTTGGATTTTGGATTGATTTCGTATGGGACCTTGCGTCCGCGTGAGAATTGTGTATAATGAACTTACCCCAGGCTGCCGGTCTGGGTTGTCTGGAAACACCCCCCCACATAGATGCAGCATCATGCAAGGCAGAGGGATGTTTCATGCAATGTAAACGCTGCGGTGCCCCACTTCAGCGTGGCGCAGTGGTATGCCCCGCGTGTGGGGTTCGCCAACCCAAAGCGCCGGTCCTGATTCGCTGCCGGCACTGTGGGAACAAGGCTAACGCATCCCTCCGTGTGTGTCCGCACTGCGGCCAGGACTTGAAACCGGCCCGCCTGCCAGCACGCCGCACGATCATCCTGGCTGCGGTCGTGACGATCGTGGCGATCTTCGGTTTGTCGCGCCTGTCCCTCGGTCGCGCCGGCGATGTTATCGTCGCCTTGCTGCCCCAGGTCGCCACACCGACCCTCGTGCCTGAGACGGTGACGATCACCCCACCCGTTTTCGAACCGGCTGTGGCCGACGACACCCCGCCGGCAGACGATACCATCACCGGGGACGCGGCGACCGGCGAACTGCCCGACGTACTCGCCTTGTTCGAGACAACCGATACAATCACCGATTCCGCGGTCATTACGGCCGTCCAGATCGTGACCGGCGTGGTGACCGCAACCCTGCCGATCACGACCGGAGCCGTCATCACAAATCCGATCACGCCGCCCGTGGCGACCGATTCACCATTGCGGGCCACCGCCCAGGTGGCAGCGGATCAGCCCACAGCCACCGCAACGCCAACGCTGACACCATCACCAACGGCGTCAGCGACCGCCACGCCCACGAATACGGCGGTACCCACAGCGACGCCGACGAATACGCCGCTACCTACAGCGACGCCGACACTCACGCCGGTACCCACGGCGACGCCGACACACACGCCGGTATCCACGGCGACACCGACGCATACCCCCTCACCAACCGCCACACGCGGGGCCAGGGTGACGAGCACACCCACAACGGCGACACGCACAGTGCGGGGAACGACGCCAACACCAAGCGCCACCCAGACGCCGGCGCCAACGGCCACCCCCACGAATACGCCACGGCCCACGGCCACGGGGACGCCGCTGCCTTCACCAACACCAACGTCTACCCCCACGACTGTGGCGAAACCGGGTGCGCCGGTGAGTTACACGATTCGCCGCGGCGACACAGTGGCGGCGATCGCCAGCCGGTACGGCACAACCATCGCTGCCGTGCTGGCACTGAACCCAGGCCTCGACCCCAGTCGTTTGCAGGTTGGAACCGCGATCCAGGTGCCAGGTCCCGCAGGCGCAGCTGCCGCCGGCACGGCAACCGCGACGCCAACCCGGCGTCCACCCACGGCCACACCCACCGCACGACCGGGTACCGTACGCACCTATCGGATTCGTTCGGGTGATACGCTGTTGGCGATTGCCAATGCCAACAATACCACAGTTGCCGCCCTGCTGGCTCTCAACCCGGGCCTCAATCCCACACGCTTGCAGGTTGGCCAGACCATCGTGATATCCCGTACGGCCCAACCTACCCCCCCAGCGGGCACGGCGACGAGTGTGCCCGTCGTGCCGACCCAGCCAGCCATCCGATTGCCTGCACCCGCCTTGCTGGCACCGACCTCGGGTACCCCATTTTCGGGTGGTGATGCGTTCATCGAACTGCGCTGGGATGCACCACCAGGCATGGACGGCAGCCTGGCCTACCTGGTCGAACTGGGCTACCGTGTCGATGGCGATTTTCAGTGGCGCCTCTCCGACGTGGTGCAGACCAACAGTTGGGTGGTGCCCGCGGGGGCATTTGCACAGGCTGACCAGCAAACCGGACGACAATACAGCTGGCGGGTGACGAGCGTCGCGCCGCAGCGTGATGCCAGTGGGCGGATTACCGGATCGGTCCCGGTGAGCCCACCGAGCCCCACCTGGGAGTTTACGTGGACGTAAACCATGATCGTGAGCTTACGCAGGCTTTGGATCGTCTGCGTCACGAAGGGGAGTCGATCTCCTCCAAAACCCTGCGCGCGTTGTCTGACCTCACGCATACCGGGATGTTGGATTTGCAGTCGACGTGGGGACAGTTGAGTCGTACGCGCCGGCAGAACCTGGCTACCAGAATGGTGTCCTATGCCCGGGAGCACATCGAGGTCAACTACAACTCGTTCTTCCGTTGGTTGTTGGATGACGATGACCCCGTGATTCGCCAGGTGGCAATCTCGGGTCTGTGGGAAGACAACGATGATTTGCTGGTCGGCCTCCTGGCACACATCCTCCTCAACGATCCGGCGAGCGACGTGCGCGCCGATGCGGCGGGTGCGCTGGGGCGATTCGTACTCATGGGTGAGCTGGGTGAGGCCTCTCCCGAAGCGGAGGTTCTGGCCGTCGATACCCTCCTGACGAGCCTGGATTCGCCGTCCGAGGTGACTGCCGTGCGGCGCCTGGTCGTCGAGGCGATTGCGTACGCGTCCGAACCCGATGTGCGGCCGATTCTGCACAGCGCCTATGCCGATTCCGATGCAGCCCTACGGATGAGTGCCGTCCGCGCGATGGGGAATACGGGGGATGACTACTGGTGGCCACAAGTACAGCATGAACTGGACAGTCCGGCGCCGGCAATGCGTGCCCAGGCCGCCTATGCCGCGGGGGAACTCGAAGTCGCCGAGGCCGTGCCCATCCTGCTCCGTCTGCTCGACGATCCGGAAGAGGAGGTGCGCCTGACCGCGGTGCGATCCCTGGGGCACATTGGCGGCCCAAAGGCGCGCCAGGCACTCACCTACTTGAGCAAGAATCACGATCGGGACCTGGGCGAAGTTGCCAGAGAGGCCCTGAGTGAGTTAGAATTCACCGCAATGGCCGACCAGTTTTCGCTGCTGGTCGATGGACCGGTCGAGGATGAGGATGATGTTCGTCAGCCAGTGATGACAGAGGTCGACGACCTGGCGAATCCAGACGATGACTGGGACGAAGCCGACGAGTGGGACGACGCCGACGAGTGGGACACCGATATGGAGGACGAAGACGCCTTCGACGATGAAGATGATGTCGACGCAGAAGATGACGACGATGACACCTGGCTGCGCCGGACGCCGCGCTAGCGGGTGTAGCACAGGCAGACGTACGCTATGAGCCAAGGAAAACAAAAACGCCGGACCGAACCGAAGACACCCCGCCAGGCAAAAAATGAGTCGCCCATGGCGGCCCAGATAACTGCACTGCTCAACGAAGCAGCCCAGTTACTCCACCAACATCGGCCCGGTGAGGCTGTGCCGCGCCTGGAGCAGGCGCGGCAGTGGCAACCAGACAACGTCACAGTCGCCATCAACCTGGGTGGTGCGTACATCATGCAGGGCAAATTCCGGCAGGCGGTACCCATCCTGGAACAGGCCTCGCGGCTGGAACAGGACAATGCCATGATCTGGACCAACCTGGCGGCTGCGTACCTGGGACGCCTGGAGCTGTCGACGCGTGATGTGCAGGATAAAGCCATCGCGGCCTTCGAACGCGCCCTGGCGATCGACCCGTCGGCACCCAACATCAACTACAACCTCGGTCTCATCTACCGCGAGCGCGGTGAACTCGATCGTGCCTGCGCCCATTTTTCACGGGCCCTGGAGATCAACCCGGCCGACCGCGATGCCCGCGCCTGGATCACTCGTCTGTCGCGGTCCGAATCGACGACCGACATCGAGGCGGGTCATGACTAACAGTCCGCTCCGCGTGGAGGACGGGATTCAGCCCATCAAGCCAACACGGACCGCGGCGCAGGCCATGCCACGCAGTTTGGGTGCGCGGGCGCTCCGTGAGAACCCGGCGCGTACGGCCTGGATCGTGATGGTGTTGGCGTTCACCACGTTCTGCATCCTGGCCGTGTCGCTGCCTCTCCTGGCCCGTTCGACCATCATCCATGCCACCGTCACGCGCCCCCTGGCTATGACGGTCATCTCCGGCGCAGTGGTGATGACGCCCCTCAATGCACAGGACGCACGACCGGTGGTGGACCAGGCACTGGTGACCGAAGGCACGCGCGTGCAAACCGATGGCAAAGCCAGCGCCACCCTGAATCTCTATGCTGACGATGAAGCGCGCGAACTGCTTTCCACGATCTCCCTGTACAACAACGCATCGCTCGTGGTCGACGCCTCGCGCGTGCCGCGCTTTGCCTACAGCACGGAACACGACCGGCTGACGCTGCGCCTGGATCAGGGTCGCATCCGCGTCAGCTCCGAGGCGCGCGCCGAACGCCCCATCGACGTGGTGGTGCAGTCGCCCGGCACGGTGACCGCTTTTAGCGATGGCAGCTTTTCGGTCGACGTAGGCCCCGACACCACCGAGGTCACGAGCCGTTCGGGCGTGGCCACTGTCACCGCCGCCGATCAACAGGTCATCATCCCCCCAGGCCAACGTACACGCGTCGTGGCCGGCCAACCACCAGCGGCACCCATTTCGGTCGAACGTGATCTTCTGGCCAATGGCGATTTTACGCAAGACCTGGGGAGTTGGTCGATGGACAGTTTCGTCGACGTGCAGGTCGAGGCCGCCGATGATGTGGGCGTTGGCGCCGTCCAACTCGTCAACCGCGATGGGCGGAGGGCGGCGTTGTTCACGCGCCGTGGGCAGGAAGGCCTGCACGCCGAAACCGAAATCCGCCAGCAGCTCGACGCCGACGTCCTCGACTTCGATGACGTGCGCATCAATTTCTACGTGCAGCTCCTTTTCCAAAGCCTGCAGGGCGCCGGCATGCAGAGCTCCGAGTTTCCGATGGCGGTGCAGTTGAGTTACACCGATGTCTACGGCGAGGAACGGCTGTGGACACAGGGGTTCTACTACAAAGACCTCGACCCCTCGGTCCCCTGGCCGCTGCGTAATGTCCAGAAAATCCCCTCGGCGACCTGGTACGCCTACGAGTCACCCAACCTCGTCGAGCTGCTGCAAGACACGCGGCCCGCCCGCCTGAACTGGATTCGGTTTTACGCCTCGGGCTACAACTACGAAAGTATGGTTGCCGAACCCGAGCTGCTGGTGCGTTAATGAGTCCGGTTCGACTGCATCCCGCGGCACCGCTGCCTGCGTTCTGTCACGGCCGTCGCATGCCGGGTGACCCCGCTCGATGAAGACACGTTGGCGAACGCTGGTACCGCTGCTCCTGGCGCTGGGACTGTTTTTCGTATTGGCCACCTACCAGCTCACCCTGCCTGGCCTCCACTACGACGAGGCCAAGGAGGCGGGCCTCAACGCGATGCAGCTGCTGCGCGGCCAGCCTGTGACCGCCTTTCGTGGTGCCGGCATCGATCTCATCGGCCGGACATGGCCACTCATGGTGCAGGACTACATCGGCGCGCTCAACGTGATCCTCGCGCTGCCCTTCCTCGCGGCCGGCGGCGTCAACGTGACCGCCCTGCGCCTGCTGCCGGTGGTGTGTGGCCTGCTCAGCCTCTGGTTTTTGTACCTGGTGGCACGGCGCTGGTTTTCGACACGTGTGGCAGCCGCCGCGGTCCTCCTCCTGGCGGTCAATCCGTCTTTCGTTTTCTGGAGCCGGCAGGGCATTTTTGTTACCAACGTCACACTGACGATTTTTCTGGCCAGCCTGTGGACCCTCTTGCGCGCCGCAGCCGAGCCGCCGGGGCGGCGCCGCGTGGCCTGGCTGGCGTTGACCGGCTTCTTGTGGGGGATGGGCTTGTGGGCCAAGCTGCTCTTCCTATGGGGAATCCTGGCCGTCGTGGGCGTCGTGATCCTGCGGGGTGCGGTGCTGTGGTGTCGTCAGCGGCAGCAGCCGCTGCGTGCGGGGGCCCCGCTGCACCACAGCGCGGCTGTGCTGGCCACCTTCTTTTTTGCCTTGCTGATCGGTGCCTGGCCGCTGCTGGTCTTCAACGTGCGGACGCAGGGTACCCTGGCCAGCCTGTTCGGCAACCTGGGCACCTCCTACTACGGTGTCAGCAACGCCGATTTTGTATCCAACCTGCTGGCGCGGATCGAACAAGTTGGCATCTTGCTGCAGGGTAACCATCTCTGGTACCTGGGCGAAGTGTACAAGAATCCACTGGCCGGCGGCATCTTGTTCGTTCTGCTGGCTGCCGTGGCGCTGCTCGGTTTTCAGCTGTACCTGCCGCTGCTCGGGGTGCGTCCGGCGTCGCCGCCCACCGATGCGCCGCTGCCCCCCTGGCTGGCCGCAGCACTGCCCACGGCCCCCGGTGAGATTCGTCACCTGCTGGCAGTTTTGCTCCTGCTGGTGCTCATGATCGTGCAGAGCAGTTTTACAGTGTCGGGTCTCTTCATCACGCACTACGCGCTGATGCTGCCGTTCTTCCCGCTGTTGGGCGCCGCCGCCGCCAGTATCATCGCCCGCCACGGGCGCACACCGGCCATCCTGGCCCTGGCCGCGCTGCTGGTGTGGGGTGCCGGCGATTTGTGGAACACTGTGCGTTATCACCAGATTCTGGGAATCAGCGGCGGTTATGCGGCGCACGCCGATACGTCCTACCAGCTGGCGGAGTACCTGGCGTCGCGGCAGATCGGCGCACCGCTCGTGCTCGACTGGGGTATCGATGCACCGGTGAGCTATCTCACACAGGGACGCGTCACACCGATCGAGGCGTTTGGTTATGATCGCCTCGACCAACCGGATGCTGCCTTCGCCGGCCGCCTGGCTCCATTCGTGGCCAACCCGGACACGGTCTATCTCCTGCACGCACCGGAATTTACCGTGTTCCAGGGGCGGCGTGACGCGCTGCAGCAGCTGGCCGCCGAGTCGGGACAGAAAGTGGAACTGGTCGAAGTTTTCCGTGAACGCAGTGGGCGTCCCCTGATCGAGCTGGTTCGCCTGGTGCCAGACTGAACCGCCGGACCAGGCGAACGTGCACCCCTGTCGATAAGCGATTTGACAAATTGGCGGTGGTGTCTTAATCTTCGTGCAAGTTGCCCCATCATCGCTGCTTTCACCGCGGGAGTATTCTCCATGATGCACATCGCAGACTTTCCTCGCCCACCGGACGACAATGGCCGCGGTGTGCATTGGTCGGCCATCGTCTACCATCCATCCGACAATCCCACGGTCCGCACATTGGGGATCACGGCGCCGGCCGAGTCTGGTCCGCGTATTTTCCGCACGCCCGCCGCGCTCAACGCGCCCGCAGCCGCCCCGACGCCAGACACCTGGCAGCTGCTGCCCTACACCCCCTCACAGGGCGAGCTGTCCCGCTGGATCAACGAACTGCAGGCGATGAAAATCAAGTGGGTCAAGCTGCTGGATGACGGCGGCGGCTCGTCACGTGAGCTGTGCCGGCGCCTGGTGCAGGCCGGCATCATGCCAGTCGTGCGCCTCTACAAAGAGCGCCCCAATCCCGATGGCATCGGCGGCCGCGAGTACAACACGGTCAGCATGCTGGTGCAGGTCGGTGTGCGCTACTTCGAAACCAACAACGAACCCGATCTGCCGGCGGAGTGGCGGGACAACCAGATGCCCGACAACTGGCTGGACATCGTCGTCGACAACTTCATTCGTGATGCCGATCAGATCCTGGCCCGCGGCGGGCTGCCTGCCCTGCCGGCGATGGGCCCCGGCAGCCGTGACAATCCGGTTGCACGGGTGGTGGCACGCGGCCGGCGCGACCTGTTCGAGCATGGCGCATGGGTCGCCATTCATAACTACACCCTCAACCACCCGCTCGATTATCCCGATGATGCGGTGAATCAAGCCGGTGCGCCGCTCACCCAGGCCGAATACGACCGCTATGGCACCTGGTCGTGGGATTACCGCTCGCTCGAACACATCAACCAGCTGCGCCGCGACCGTAAGAACCCCGGCAGTACGGTGTACGACGATCCCAACTGCTTCCGCGGTTACGAAGCTGCGGGCAAGATGATCCACGATGCGCTCGGTTTCTACGTGCCAGTCATCAGCACCGAGGGGGGGCCGGTGGTCGGCTGGGGCGATGACCTGCGTTACAACAAGCTGGTGCCAGACCAGCAGATGGCGATGCAGCTCGAAATCGTACGGCGCATGCAGAACAACCGGGTGCCCGAATGGTACTTCACCCTGTGTACCTGGCTGCTCGCCGCCCGCGCCCTTGGCGATTGGAACCCCACCTGGGAGCAGATGGGGTGGTACACGCATGCCTGGGATGAACGGTTTGGCCTCAGCGGTCAGCTGCCGGTCGTCGACGCGCTCAAGGCCCTGCCCGGCATCAACCGGCTGGCGCCCAGTGGCACCGGCGTACTGACCGGCCAGCTGCGCACACCGGCCGGCCCGCCGTTGGGTGCCGTGCGTCTGGCTTTGACCATGCAGGCGGGCGGTACCACCACGCTCACCAGCGAAACGGGTGGGGCCTTCCGTTTCGAGCAGCTGCCTGCGGGCACGTTCGAGTTGAGCGTCGTCGATGCGGGTCCAGTGGCCCGCAACATCGTATTGAGTGAAGGTGAGACGAAAAACCTGGACGTGGTACTAACCGGCACCGCCCAGGCATCGAGCCTGGAGGGTCAGGTGCTGGCACACGACGGGACACCCAAAATCGGGATGGACGTGGACCTCGTGCAGGTGTCGGGCACGGCACAGAATGTCGTGGCTCACACCCTGAGCGTGACCGAGGGCCGCTTCAGTTTTGCCACATTACCCGCTGCCACCTATCGCGTGCAGGTGCAGGACGCGACGTCGGCATCCCTGGCGCTGGATGGCTGGAGCAGCGGCACGCTCGATGTCAGGCTGCCGGTGCCGCCAAGTTACCGTTACGTCGTGTCCAACGAACAGGCCAGCGCTTCCACCACGCGGCGCATTTTTGGCCGCGTGACCGATGCCCAGGGCACCGGGTTGAACCAGATCACGGTCGAGATGTCGTGGGCCAATCCAGAGCCAGGCACGGTGTTTCCCACACGGCAGACCGGTCACGACACCTTCAAGCCGCCCGGTTCGTACGAATTTCTGGCCTCGGCCGGTGAGTTTTTCGTGCGTGTCGCGCAGGGTGACTGGCCCAGTGATCTCAGTTCGCCCCTCGATACCTCGACCGTGAGCGGCCTCGCCGGCTCGTCGTTTGCCTGGCAGGTCGATTTTCGCCTGGACGTCGAACAGGACAATCAGAGCGTCGTGAGCGGTCGTATCACCAACGCCCCGGCCGCCGCCGTGATAGCGCTCAGCGGAAGTGCCCTCAGTGACGGACCGCTCCGCCAAACGCTGCCACCAACGGGTGATTTTCGCTTCGAACAGCTGCCCGCCGGCAGTGACTACGTCCTGACGATCGAAGGCATTGCGCGCCTGGGCGGCCCCTTTGCACTCGACGGCACCAACGCCGTGACACGCAGCATGGCGCTGACCGCCGAGCTGGCGGGCACCGTCGACGGCGGCACCGCCGGCATGGTCGTGACGCTGGCCCGTGTGAGCCCCCTGGGCTGGGAGCGCACCACCAGCCTCGGCAGCGATGAACGCTACACATTTACCGGGCTGCCCCCCGGTCGCTACCGCGTCAGTGTGGCCGAACAAACCAGCGCCGACATCATGCTGGCCGAAGGTCAGCGCACCGAGGTACCACCCTTCACCGTGACACCGGCGACCGCAGCCCGCATCGAGGGACGCGTCGTCGATACGAGCGGCCAGGTGCAGGCTAACGTCGATGTGTTTCTGAGCCTCGATGGTGAAATCGTGGCGCAGACCCAAACCGGCGCTGCGGGTGAGTTCACCTTCGGCGATCTGCTGGCGGGTACGTACAGCCTCTTCCTGCCCGATTTCGACGTCAGCAGTGCGGTGACGCTCACCGCCGGCCAGACCCAAACCGTGGTGCTGACCGTTCCCGGCGATACCAGCCAGGCCAAGGTGCTGCCGCTGTATCTGGCGCTGCCGCGCGTTGCGGGGCAAGACCTGCCACTGCAGCGCGTTCTCTTGCAGATCACCGGCGATTATCTGGTGACGCATCCCACGGCGGCTATCGGGTTTAGCCTCGACGAGGCGATCCGCGCCGAACAGGTCATTCTGATCGGCGGCGAGGATGCCTTTTCTCCACAAGACCAGCAGCGCCTCGAGGCTGCGGGCTGTACCGTGCAGCGTGTGGTGGGTGATCTCTACGCCATCGTGGCTGCGTTGGGGGGGATGACATGAACGATGCAAGGGTGTACGGCGTCGACGTGCAGAAGCAGACACTGCCCAACGGCACCCTCTACTGGAGAACGGTACGTGTTCATCACCTGCTGCCCACGGAGAACGATCTCGACCACCACATTTACGTCGATTTACTCGACGAAGCCGGAAACCGCGTCATGGGCGCACAGGCGCGCGTCCTGTGGCCGGGCGGCGAGGAGACGCTCACGATCGACGGGCCGGTTGGTGAGCCTGGCAGCAGTTTCGCCCTGTGGAAACACCAGGTGTGCGAGGTGGTGGCACTCGGTTTGCCCGGCACGAACCTCCCCAGCGACCGTGTCACCGGCCTGCACACGACCCACCCCGATGAGCCACCCGGCAATACGATGTTCTACCACAGTTTTGCCGTCGATTTCCAGCTGGCCCTGTCCAACGATGACCCGGTACCGGTCAACGAGAAGCCGCTGGCCCACTACGTGCTGGTGGCCCCCGCCGAACGTGCCGCCGGACAGGTGGACTGGCAGCTGGCCGTGCCGTACGTCCAGGCGTTTGGCCTGACGATCGGCACGCAGGCGGACGCGGCATCGCTGGCGCAGCGGGTGACCATCATCGGCAGCTCACCCGGCGGCGTGCCGGTGGCCACCGAGCAGGCGCTGGTTGCCGCCGGCTGCCAGGTCGAGCGAATTGGCGGCACACCCGCCAATATCCTGGCCGCGCTGGCGAAACGGATCGCCAGCGGCCAGGCGTAAGACGTCACTGCCGCACCGTACCCGGTGCCATGCGCTTTGTCACACCCCGCGGCCTGTGGTACAATCGGCCCCATATGAGGGAACGCGCAGGGTCCGGGTCGCAGAGCAACCACCCGGTGGATGGTTTGCCCGCGACCTCGACATCGATCCGAACAACGATTCTGCTCCTGGCCGGCATCACCCTGGTGGCGGCTTTTTTGCGTTTCTGGCAGCTGGACACCACGCCGCCGGGCTATCATTTCGATGAGGCCTTCGAGGGGCTCGAGGCCTGGCGCGTCATCACCGAACCGGACTATCGACCAATCGTCTTTGCCGGTAATTTCGGTGTCGAGCCGATGTTCATCTACCTCACCGCCCTGGCCTTCCGTCTGTTTGGGGTCGACCCGGTGGTGCAGCGGGGGGTAGCCGCCCTGATCGGTACCCTGGCGGTGCCCGCCGTCTGGCTGCTGGGGCACGAGCTGCGTCGCTGGGACCCGCGCCTGCCGCGATCGTTTCCCCTCTGGGCGGCACTCGTGCAGGCCGTTCTGTTCTGGACCATTCACGCCAGCCGCATTGGGTACGAACCGGGATTGGTGCCGCTGCTGTTGTGCCTGCTTCTGTGGTCCCTGTCAGCCGCCTGGCGGACCGGCCGCTGGTGGCAATGGGCGGCGGCCGGTGTCTTGTGCGGGCTGGGTCTCTACACCTACCCCGCCGGGCGCCTGTTCCCTGTCGTGGCCCTGGTCGTGTTGGTGATTGGCTGGTGGTGGTCGCGCCGCGTCACGCCTCTCACTGCGCTGCCCGCTGGCCCCACGCCGCCGCGGCGCGGGATGGGGGTGCTCCTGCTGGCCGTGTTCGCCGGCCTGACGGTGGCGCCCATGGTGCTGACCTGGCTGCAGAACCCAGAACTGCTGGTGCTGCGCTCGCGCCAGATCGCCGTGGTGGCCGAAGGCGAGGGCAGCACCGCACCGCTGCAGACAACGATACGCAACGGCCTGGCGACCCTGGGCATGTTCAGCCTGGCCGGTGACGTCGATCCGCGCAACAATCTGCCGGGACGTCCCGTCTTCGATCTTTTCCTGGGCCTGTTTTTTTACCTGGGTCTTGGCCTGGCGTTCTGGCGCTGGCGCCGTTTGCCCTACCCGTGGCTCCTGGCATCGCTGTTGGTGATGCTGGTGCCCACGATCTTCAGCGACTATGCACCCCATTTCCGGCGTGCCCTGGGCGCCGCGCCGCTGATCGCCCTGCTGACCGCGGTCGGCCTGGCGGCGGCGTGGGACAAGGCAGCCACCGCATGGTCGACGCGCCACACGGCGCCAGGGTCTCTGCTGCGACAGCCGGGCTTCTACGCCGGTGTAGCGGTACTGATCGCCGTGGGGCTATCGGCCGGACTGGCGGTGCGCGACTATTTCGACCGTTGGGCCAACTCGCCCGATCTGTTCTACGCGTTCGATGAAGGCCTCTGGCAGCTGGCGGCAGACGTCGAGGCACTGCCAGCTTCGACCCGGACCTACGTCACGCCGCGGCCGGTCACCCACACGACCCTGGCCATCGCCTGGCGTGACAGCACACCACCCACCAGCTTCGACGGACGCACGATCTTTGTGGCAACCACAGCGCCCACGCCGCCCCTGGCCTACGCCGTGATCGACGACGAAGACTTCCGCACGCCGCGGCTGCTGCCCGAAGTGTTTCCCCAGGCCGAAATCACGCGCCAGATTCTCGATCGCAAGGGTAAGGTCTACGCTACGATCTACCGTGTGCCCGCGGGCAGCGAACCGGCCCTGCTGCCGGAGACCACCAGCGATGCAATCTGGGCTGACCGCGTCCGCTTGCAGGGGTACACCTTGCTCAGCGCACAGCAGCACGGTGACGTGCCGGTTTATCGTCCTGGCGACTTCATTCCGGTGCGGGTTTGGTGGCAGCCGCTGGCTCCCATCGGTGAATCGTGGACCACCTTCGTGCACCTGCTGTCACCGGACGGTCGCTACCTGGCGGGTCGCGATCAGCCGCCGGGCAATGGCAGTTATCCCACCGACCGCTGGCAGGTGGGTGATTGGATGATAGACGAGCTACAGCTGCCGCTGCCACCCGACCTGGCATCGGGTGTGTATGGGCTGGAGATCGGTTTCTATCGCACGGATGGTGACCGTCTGCCGGTCGTCTCACAGGGAACGGTGGCGGACCACCTGCGGCTGGGTCCGGTGCGCGTAGAGGCAGCACCGTGACCGCCTGGGGTTCGGCGCTGCCGACACTCTACGAGATCGAGACGGTGCATTGGTGGACACGCGGCATGCTGGCTGCGACGCAGGCCATTCTCGAGGCCGACGGCTGGCACGGCGACGGTGCTCTGCTCGACGTCGGCTGTGGCGGCGGCATGGCCGGTGCGCAGGTGGTTGCACGCCACCGGATCGCCATCGACCTCAACTGGCTGGCGCTGACGCACACACGGCGCTACCCCGACCTGCGTTTGGTGCAGGGATCATTGGCGGCGCTGCCCCTGGTGCCGCAGTGCTGCGCGCTGATCCTGGCCCTGGACGCCATCGACCAACGCGGTGTCGACAGTCTCGCCGCAGTGGCTGGTTGTGCCGAATTACTCGAGCCACAGGGGCGGCTTCTCGTGCGCGTATCGGCGCACGACTGGATCTACAGCACCTACGATGCCACGACGGGCACCGGCACGCGGATGGCGGCGGCCACGCTGCGGCGCATCGTGGAAAGCGCCGGCCTGACGGTACGGCGTCTGACGTACGCCAACTGCTGTCTTCTGCCGGCGGCGGTCCTGCGGCGCCTGCAGGCGCGCTGGCTGGGTACGCCCGTCGAAGATGATTTGCAGCCACCGCCGGCGTGGCTGAGCCGCTGGCTGTTCGGTATTCTAAAGGCCGAAGCCGCCTGGCTGCGCCGCGGCGATCTGCCCTGGGGCCTGTCGTTGTACTGCCTGGCGGTGAAACCGTGACGGGGACAACCCCTGCAGCACAGGCGCAAACCATCCCCACGCGCGGGCGCGACCTCCTGTGGCTCATACCGTTCGTGCTGGCCCTGCTGGTTCGTGTCTGGCAGCTGACGTACCACAGCCTGTGGCTCGATGAAGCCTTCAGCCTGTTCTGGGCCGGCAAACCGGCCGCCGAAATCGTGCGGGTGGGTCTGGCGCTGACCGAAGACAAACATCCGCCCCTGTACTACCTGCTGCTGCACGGCTGGACGGGGCTGTTTGGCACGGGCGATGCAGCGGTGCGCAGCCTGGGGCTGCTGTTGGGCGCGGCCGCCGTTCTGCCGGTTTATGGCATCGCCCGCCTGCTGTCCAACGACAGCCGCCGGAGTGCGCTGCTGGCAGGTCTCTTCGTGGCGCTCAACCCCTTCCTGGTGTGGTACAGCCAGGAAGCACGCATGTTCGGACCGGCCACCACCTTTGGTTTGATCGGCCTGTACGCCTGGCTGCGCATCCTGGTCGCCGGCGCGGGTAGATCCCATCGGTACAGCCAGGTCCTGTGGCCGGCAGTGGCGGTGCTGGGTCTGTTGGCTGCATGTTACAGTTACCTGTTTGCGGCGTTTCTGCTGCCGGTAGCTGGCACCTGGTGGCTGCTGGCCCTGGCGCGACCCCCAGCCGTGAACGATGGCCAGCCCTTCAGCCGGCGGCGCCTGGCCTGGATTGGCGGTGTCACCCTGGCGGTGAGCGCCGCCCTGTTTCTGCCGCTGGCCTGGTCGGCCTGGCAGGTCGCGGGCAGCGAAGCGTTGCCCGGCCAGCCGTTTGCCCATGTGGCCCAGAACCTGGTCACCCTGCTGCACGCCTACACCGTGCGCCAGGTGCCCTGGTCGCCCGCGGGGGTGACGTTGGCCGCTGTCGTCAGTGGTCTGGGCCTGCTGCTGGGTCTGCTGGTTGGCTGGCGCAGGGTAAGGTTGCCAACTGGCGATGGAACCGGCAGTGTGAACCCCACCGAAGCCCGGCGCCCTGCATCGGCTGCGCCGGGCGGGTGGTACCTGCTGGCCTGGCTGGCCGTGCCCCTGCTGCTGGGCAACCTGCTGCTGGCGCGCGATGGCACGGTGTTTGCCGAGACGCGCTATTTCATCTTCTTGGCGCCGGCCGTGGCGGTTGCCTGGGCGCGGGGCATCGATGGGTTGTGGGGGTGGCGGCCCGCCGCCGGTGCCGCGGCGGCGCTGGCATTGTTCGCCGTCACCCTGCTGGCTTTGCCGCACGTGTGGCACAGCGACCCTGCCTACCGGCGCGAAGACTGGCGCACGGCGGCGGCGTATCTGAACCAATACGCCGGTTTCGGGGACCAGGTCCTCGTGCACGTCGATTACGCACGCCTGCCTTTCGACCGTTATTACACGGGGCGGGCGCAGGTCAGTGCGCCGTTCGCTGTGCCGATTGCGAACGAAGACCAGGTCGAAGCGCAGATCGACCCCCTGGCTGGCGCAGCCGACACCCTCTGGCTGGTTTTGTCGCACCAGGAAGGCATCGACCCGGCAAACCTGGTGCGAGCCTGGCTGGGGGGCCGGTTCCCCCTGGTCACCGAGCAGTATCCGGCGGGGATTGCCGTGCGCGGCTATGCCACCCGCTACCGGCTGCCGGCGGTGCCAGGCACCGCCGCGGTGTATGTGCCCGCCCTGGCCGATGGACGCATACGCCTGGCTGGCTGCCGCCTGGATACCAACCCCGTGCCGGCGACCGATGAAGCCTCCCATCCGCCCAGCGGCTGGACGCACGTGACGCTGTATTGGCAGGCCCTGGCCCCGCTGGCGCAGGATTACCAGGCCGTGGTGCAGCTGGTAGACGGCCAGGGGCAGGTTTGGGGTGCCGGGATGGAGCGGCCGGACAGTGCGTTAAATTTTTACCCCACGACGCGCTGGCAGGTGGGTGAGGTGGTGCGCGACGACCACGACGTCAATCTGAACCCGATGGTGCCGGCGGGGGAATACCAGGTCAACGTGCAGCTGCGCGGGCCGGGGGGTGATTTGTTGGACCCGGCGGTGAGCTGCGGAAATGTCACAGTAGTGCGATGAGCGGCGGGTCCGCATCTGGGGATGCGGACCCCGCGATGGCAAGGGTTGCGTTGAACAACGAGGAATCGCATCATGCCCACCGTATCGGTCGTCATGCCGACGTACAACGAACGCGATAATATTGGCCCGCTGATCGATGCGGTGCTGGGCTGTGCCCGCCATCCCACCAACGTCTGGGTGGTCGATGACAACTCGCCCGATGGCACCTGGCAGATCGTGGCGGCGCGCCAGGCGGCAGACCCGCGCGTGCACCTGGTGCGCCGGGTGGGTGAGTCCGGCCTGACCAGCGCCATTGCCCGCGGCATCCGTGACAGTGATGGCGACATTGTGGTGTGGATGGACTGCGATTTTTCGATGCCGCCCGAACGCATTCCCGACCTGGTCGATGCGATCGTGGACGGTGGTTACGACCTGGCGGTGGGTTCGCGCTACGTGCCCGGCGGCCGCGACGTCGGGCACTCCTGGATGGCACTTGCCTTCAGCCGTACGATCAATGTGGCTGCGTCATTGGTCCTTGGTTTTGGCGTTCGTGACTATACCAGCGGTTTCATCGCCGGCCGGCAGGCTGTGCTGCAGCGGTTCGATCTGCGCGGCGACTATGGGGAATACTGCATCGACCTGCTGGCACGCGCCCAGCGGGCAGGGGTGCGCATCGTCGAAGTGCCCTACGTGTGCGCCGAACGCCGCAGCGGTGAGTCGAAAACCGGGGCCAATGCCCTGGACTACGTGCGCCGTGGGCGCAAGTACGTAACAACGATTGGCCGGCTGGCGGTACGCCGGGCACCGTAACAGGCTGATGCTACCACAAGCGGTGGAGCAAATCCCAGTGTCGAAACATGTGGCCGTGTGATGGACCGGTCTTCTGAGTGGAAACCAACTGCGCCGCATCCGGAGGCGCGGGAGGTGGGCGGCAATAACCAACGACCAGGCTGACCAGGCTGACCAGACCAAGCGAAGCAAACGACAGAACCAGGGTGAGCTCACGGTTGGGCAGGGGGTAACGACCGATGAAGTGCTGCCAGCTGGACAGGAACCCACCGGCGAGGAGCACAGAAACAGCCAGCGGGCTCGAAACCAGGTAAACCTCGATGATCGTGGCAATCAAAAGATAGTAGATCACGGCGGCGGGTGCCATCAGCCGCTCGTTGTCGGTGCCAAAAAAGGCGCTGGCCAGTACGAGCAGCAGGTAAACGAGCATAGCGAGGTTGCGGCGGAAAAAGGCCAGGGTGTGCCGCGGAAAGATCAGCGGCAGCAGACTGACCGGGATGAAGGCGTTGATCAGCAGGCGAAACCACGTGGCCGGGTCCATGACCTTGGGCGACGTGCGCAGAAAATGAGTCAGCACGTCCTGCCCGCCGGCCGGCTGAATGCCCAGGCGGAGGATGATAAAGCAGAGCAGCCCGGGCAGGACCGCCAGCAGGAGATTGCGCCAGTCGCGGGTCAGGCGCTGTCTTTCGGCCAGGTACACCAGGGCCACGGGGATCATCAGCAGGGCGGTTTCACGCGTCAGGGCACCCAGAACCAGCGTGACGGCAAAGACCAACCAGCGTGCACGACGCAGCGCCCACCATAGGATCACGAGGTAGAGCAGTGCCAGGAGATCGTTGACGTGAAAATAGTCCCACACCACGTAGCCAAACAGGTGTTTGTTGAACAGGAGTAGGGCCGTGGTCACGGCGGCCACGGCGGGCCGAATGCCCCAGCTGGTGAGGAACAGGAAATACACCATGCCGAGCGCCAGCGCCACGACCAGTGTCAATAAACGGAAGCCCCAAGGGTCCTGGCCAGCCAGAATACCCGCCAGGTAGGGGCCGAGGATGCGGAAGGCGTAGGGCTGCTGTACGTCAGGTGCCAGCTGCGGCGCCGCGGCGGCCATGAGACGGTAGTGATACAAATCCGACTGGGCGTAGGGCTCGACGGTGTAATCGATTTGCCCATAGAGGTAGATCATCACCACCGCGATCGCACCGACGACCAGCAGGTAAACGAGTCGTTGTTTTGACATGAGAACCAGGCGTGTCATAATGTCCGATCGATTATAGCTGCCAACCTGGATCGGTCAAACCGTGCGTGTGATTGGCACGAACCTGCAAGAGGAGTAGCTCGCGATGTTAGAACCATACGAACTGGCGTTGAGCGACATGGGAGACCTGGCCGACATAATTCCCGGCCCCGATCCCGAGCTGCGCGCAACGATCCGGCCGATTTCACGTTTCGAACAAGACACCACACGTCCCATCATCCCCGTGTGTGAACCGACGCTGACCGGCAACGAGCTGAAATACGTCACCGAATGCGTACAGACCAACTGGATCTCATCGGCGGGGCGTTTCATTCGCGAGTTCGAACGCAGTTTTGCCGAGGTCTGTGGCACCCGTCACGGCGTGGCCTGTGCCAATGGCACGGTGGCACTGCACCTGGCCCTGGCAACCCTTGGCCTGGAACCGAGCGACGAAGTGATCATCCCCACCTTCACCATGATTGCCACCGCCAACGCCGTCACCTACTGCGGTGCGCAGCCGGTTTTGGTCGATTCCGAGCCGTGCACCTGGAACATGGACCTGAACGAAGTGGCTGACAAGATCACGCCCCGCACGCGGGCCATCATGCCGGTGCACACCTATGGCCATCCGGTGGACATGGACGGGCTGCGGGAGATTGCCGACCGCCATGGTCTGTTCATCATCGAGGATGCGGCGGAGGCCCATGGGGCCCTCTACAAAGGGCGTGCCGTGGGTGGCCTGGGCGATGCGGCCTGTTTCAGCTTCTACGGCAACAAGATCATCACGACCGGCGAGGGCGGTATGGTCACCACCAACAACGAAAACATCGCCCGCCTCGCCTGGAACCTGCGCGACCACGCCTTCAGCCACGAGCGTCACTTCTGGCACAAGTACGTGGGCTTCAATTACCGCATGACCAACCTGCAGGCTGCGGTGGGTCTGGCGCAGACGGAGCAGCTGTACCGGTTCGTCGAGATGCGGCGACACAATGCCGCCCTCTACAATCGATTGCTGGCCAACGTGCCGGGCATCACCACCCCGCCGGAAGCCGCGTGGGCCAGCAACGTCTATTGGATGTACGGCATCCTGGTGGATTCCAGCGAATTCGGCATGAACCGTGACCAGCTGCGCGCCGCGTTGGCCGCCAACGGCATCGAAACGCGCACCTTCTTTATTCCGATGCACTGCCAGCCCGTCTATTTCGACGCATTCCGCGGCCAGCGTTTTGCGATTGCCGAAGACCTGTGCCGGCGCGGTTTCTACCTGCCCAGCGCGTCCAGCCTGACCCGCGCCGAAATCGAACGTGTGGTGCGTACGATCCGCGAGGTGTGCCCGGCGCTGGGGTGAGTTTTTTTACCGCACAGAACGCAAAGGACACACAGAATTTGGCATGCATTTTTCTGTGTGTCCTTTGTGTTGTGTGGGCTGTAATGTCGTATGGTACCTGTTGGGTTTCCTGGCGCAGCGGGAAATGTCGTCATCGATAAGGTTCCCGCACGGTTTTTGGCCAGGATGATAGATGACCGCTACTCTTGTGCGGGCGGTTCTGGGGTCAGGAGTGGGCGAGCCGTGGTGGGACGCGCCCAGCGCCCTTCGTCGTTGGGGCCGGCCTCGATTTCGGGCGGGGCTGCTGGCGGCGGTACCATGGCCGGCTTCACAGTCGGCACTTCGACGGTCACGGGGCTTGGCGCATACGCGCAGTACGGGCAGATCTTCCAACCGATATCCTGCAGGCGCCCACACGACTCGCACGGCCGGCGCAGCTGCGTCGTGCAGTGCGGGCACAACATCCAGTCCGGCTGCAGTTTGTGCTGGCAGGTGGGGCAGACCGGCTGTTCCTCCATGTCACGCAGCAGGGTTTCCTCTTCCAGCATCCGCTCGTAGTGTTCGGCCAGTGTCTCGCGCGGCCGCAGCAGCAAATACAGAGCCAACCCAATGGGGCCAAAGACCAGCACCAGCAGACTGGCGAGCACCGTCGCCAGGATATCGCGCGACCGGGCGCGCATGTCGCGGAACGTCCACAGCACCAGGGCAATCCAGAACGCCACCAGGAAGGCCCCACAAAAGGCCACGATGGTCTGCAGCGCCGTTCCGACGGTATTCATCAAATCTGAAGGCATCGTATTCAAACTCCTCGCACAAGCACCCGGTTCGGGCGCTGGGTCACAAAACAGGTCGATTATACTTCAAGGGACCGATTTCGCCAAAGGTAGACGGTGGCGAATGTCCGTAATTGCGCTGCCAGCCCGTCTGGTGTATAATCTCGCCACCACACCACCCGCCACCCCTGGTCACACGGCGCTGGTCGAACCAGCCCACCAGGCACGGCACGAGACAACCTCGCTCGTTATCCCAGGCTGCACCGCTGGTGCAGTCTAGCTGCCGCTTACGCGTCGCGCGCCTGACGAAACCACACCGGTCACCCTGCCCCGCGCTTTTTTCCGTGGTTGGGTCGCTGAACACATTGTGGGCGCCCGGCAGATTGTTCGTACGCACTCCGCAGCAGAAAAGGACTGCCGTGTCTGACACCCATCCAATCGAATATTCTTTGATGATCCGTAACCTGCCCGCGACCGAACGCCCGCGTGAGCGCCTGCAGTACTATGGCGCGGGGGCGTTAGCAACCGCAGAACTGCTGGCGATTTTGCTGCGTGTGGGCATCGAAGGCGAGAGCGTACTGCACGTCAGCCAGCGCCTCTTGGGCAAATATGGCGGCCTGGCGGGCTTGGCGCGGGCAAGTTTCGAGGAACTGTGCCAGGAGAAGGCGTTGGGGCCGGCCAAAGTCACACAGCTCAAGGCAGCCCTCGAGCTCGGCCGGCGGTTGATGACCGTATCGCCCCAGGATCGCCCGCAGGTCCGTTCACCCGCCGAAGCGGCCGACCTGCTGATGACCGAAATGGGGCTGCTCGAACAGGAACAGCTGCGGACGATCCTGCTCGATACACGCAACACGGTTCTCGGTGTGCCGTTGGTTTACCAGGGCTCATTGAACACGGCGGTGGTGCGCGTGGGCGAGCTGTTCCGGCATGCCATCCGCGCCAATGCCGCCGCCATCATCGTGGCGCACAACCATCCCAGCGGCGATCCGGCGCCCTCACCAGACGACGTACGCGTCACGCGCGCCGTTGTCGAGGCCGGCAAGCTGCTGAATATCGACGTGCTGGACCACCTGGTGATCGGTCACCAGCGGTTCGTCAGCATGAAGGAGCGCGGCTTGGGGTTTTGAGTTTGTAACCACCAAGCTGCTCATGCGGCCAGTGGCCGCATGAGCAGCTTGGTGGTTCTGTGCTTTTGGGGTACGGTTTGTCTGGATGATAATTATGGGCGGGCGCTTATTTATTTTCGTTGGCGGTGACGGCTTCAGCAAAGAGCAAGCTGAGCTGTTTGCGGGTGGCGTCGGACAGTTTGATATCCTTGGCGTCGATCGTTTTGCGGACCCGCTCCTTGAGTTGGCTGAGAGTCACCACCGTCACACCTGGGTTGGCCAGGTTGAGCTGGGCCTTGGGGTGGGTGAACACCACCACGGGCTTGGGTTCGATCACCAGTTCGGGCTGGTTTCGTTGAATCCAGGTTTGCAGGCGGCTTGCCTCGTCCATGGCTTCACGCGTGGGATTGCCCAGCCCTTCACGAGCAAAGATCGTGAAGATACGTGAGATAGTGAAGGGCTGCTTCCACTTGCCGTCCTGGGCGGTCACCACGCCATCGACATCGCGCACGATGATCGTATAGAGTCCGCTGGGACCCAGGAGGACGTTCGCCACCGGCAGCTGCCAGGCGTAATATTCGAAACGATCATCGAGCCCTTTCAGGCTGCGGGCGATCTCCTCATCGGGCCGTGGCTTGCGCACAAACCGCCGCATGTAGGCCGAGCCGATGTTCGAACCGACAAAGCCGATGGGCAGGCAGATCAAAGCGATCCCAACATACTGGGGATAAAAGAAGGAAATACCGGCACCCACCAGCAGGATCGCCATCGATGCCCAGGTGATGTATTGACCCTGCCGGGCCCGCCGTTTGACGTACGGTTCATTCGTGTGAATCTGCATGCGGCAATTCGTCCCCCGGTTTTACGCCGGCACCGGTACCGGTTCGTATTTACCCACCACCAGGCAGGCGTTCTGTCCACCCAGACCGAATGAATTCGACAACGCCACGCGCACGGGGGTATGCCGCGCGACGTTGGGTACATAGTCGAGATCGCAATCGGGATCTGGGTATTCGTAGTTGATCGTCGGGTGAATAGTGTCGGTGTAGACAGCATTGACACAGGCCAGGGCCTCGATCGCCCCGGCACCCCCGAACGCGTGCCCGATCATCGATTTGGTCGAGCTCACCGCCAGGTCGTAGGCATGCTCACCAAACACCTGTTTGATGGCCCGCGTTTCGGCGGGGTCTCCCAACGGCGTAGCCGTCCCGTGCGCATTGATGTAATCGACGTCGCGCGGCTTGAGACCGGCATCGGCCAGGGCGGCCGCCATCGCGCGTGAGGCCCCCGCCCCTTCCGGTTCGGGCGCCGCAATGTGGTAGGCGTCAGCGGTGGCGGAATGGCCCAGAATCTCGGCGTAGATGCGGGCGCCGCGCTGCACGGCACGTTCCAGACGTTCGAGCACGAACACCGCCACACCCTCGCCGATGACGAAACCATCGCGTTTGGCATCGAACGGCCGGCTGGCGCGTTCCGGTTCGTCGTTGCGGGTGGAGACGGCACGCAGCGCGGTGAACCCTCCAAAGAAGGGGTGACCGATCAACGCTTCCACCCCGCCGGCGAGCATCACGTCCGCCGCGCCACGCCGGATCATCTCGGTCGCTTCACCAATGGCCTGCGTCCCAGCTGCACAGGCTGTCACCACGGTCGACAGGGGGCCTTTGCAGTGAAACGCCTGGCTCAGGTAAAAGGCGGGCATGTTGGGCAAAATGCCGGTCACCACGTAGGGGCGTACGCGCGCCACGCCGTTGCGCCAGTAGTCTTTGAAACCTTCCTGGGCCAGATCGAATCCGCCCAGGCCGGTGCCGATACATACGCCCACGCGCGGCATCTCATCTTCCGACCAGGAAATACCGGCATCGGCCACGGCCTGGGTGCCCGCGACCAGGGTCACCTGGGCACAGCGCGCCATACGTCGCGCCTCGTTGACCGGGATGCCGTAATTTTGGGGATTGAAGCCTTTGATCTCACCGCCGATCTGGCACGGGTAAGCGCTGGCATCGAACTGCGTCACCCGCGCAATGCCCGACTTGCCCGCAACCAGCGACTGCCAGGTTTCGGTGGCGGTCAAACCGACCGGGGTGAGTGCACCGATTCCGGTCACGACGACCCGAGGGTGCGGTTCATCGAAACCTTCCAGTTCCCTGAGGGCTTCGGCAACTTCCCACTCGAGCATGTCCGGTGCCTGATTGAGCTGATCGACATCGAGCCCCTTGGACAGCATTTTCACCAGTGCGGCACGCACGGGAGCCGACATGTGGCTGATTCGTTCACGAAGTGGAGGCGTCATTGGTTCTCCTCTTTGAGTTGAACTTAGGGCTTGGAGGAGAATAACTTCCTGCAAAATGGCCGGAATTCGCCGTCAAGCACAGTAAGTTATTCTTTTACAAGCCCTTCGATCGTTTGTTTTGTGTCGAGGGCACGTTCGGCAACACCGCTGCGCAGCGCATCCAGCGTGCCGGCCTCGACGGTCCGTTTTGCCATGCGCAGGGCACCGCGCACCGCTTTGACGTTCGAGCGTCCGTGTCCCACCAACACCAATCCGTCCAGCCCCAGCAGGGGGGCTGCCCCATACTCGGCATAGTCCAGCCGCCGGCGCACACCCAGCAGGCCAGGCACGAGCGCAGCTGCGGGCAGCGCTGCGGCCGCCACCAGGCCCAACACCGCCCTGAGCACAAAGTCCGCCACGGAACGCGCCTGCCAGGCGGCCAGGGCAATCATAGGGAGGGCACCGATCACCAGGTTGCGCGGCAAATGTGCTTTGATGCTGCGACCGACCGACGAAATCATGAACTTGGCCAGACCTTCGGCCAGTTTGATCACCACGTTACCGGTGAAACCGTCGGTCACGATGACGTCGGCCATGCCGGCGACGATGTCTTTGCCTTCGACGTTGCCGGTGAAATTGAGGCCACGGTCGGCTTTCAGCAGAGGGAATGTCTCCTTGACCAGTTCACTGCCCTTGCCTTCCTCCTCCCCATTCGAGATAATCGCCACCCGTGGCTGCGCAATCTTGAAGACGCGTTCGGCGTAGATACTGCCCATGACCGCAAACTGGTGCAGATACTCGGGCTTCACCTCGGTGTTGGCGCCGATGTCGAGCAGCAGGCAAAAGCCGTCACCGCTGGGGAAAATTGTGGTCAGTGCCGGGCGTTTGATGCCCTGGATACGACCGAGAATGAAGAGGCCGGTAGCGAGGGCACCGCCGGTGTTACCGCAGGTGATGAACGCGTCGGCCTGACCCTCTTTGACCAGGCGCGTGCCGACGGCCATCGAGGAGTCGCGTTTGCTGCGTGCCGCAGCGGCGGCGTGGTCGGTCATGTCCAGCACTTCCGGTGCATGTACCACCGTAATCGAAAGCCCCGCCGTCTTGTGTTTGGCCAGCTCCTGGCGCACAGTCTCTTCGATGCCAACCAGGATGATGTCGATGCCGAGCTCGCGCGCCGCTTCGACCGCACCGGTCACGGTCACCGCCGGCGCGTGATCGCCGCCCATTGCATCCAGCGCAAGTTTCACGATCGTCTTCTCCCCACCCAACTTAGGGCTTGTAAAAGAATACCTTCCCGCGATCTCCGGCGACTTCCAGCCATTTTGCAGGAAGCTGTTGTTTTACAAGCCCTCAGAACGCGTAGACCGCGAGACCAATCGTGTTGGGTCCCGCCAGAGCGGCCAGGACCGGCCCGATTTCGTTGGTGGTCAGGTCGACCACGTGCAGCCGCCCGCGCACCTCGATGGCGAAGCGGTTGGCCTCGTCGGCGCAGTTGGCATGCACGATGGCGGCGCGCACCGGGCGATCCCCAACGATGTGGTAGGCCCGGTTGATCAGCTCGTCCAGCGACCGTTTGCGGCCACGAATCTGGCCTGCCGGTTCGATCGTTCCATCATGCTCGAAGTGGATGATGGGACGTACGTTGAGAAGGTCACCCACGGTGGCGCGCAGGCGCGGCACACGTCCACTGGCGGCCAGGTATTTGAGGTTCTCGGTCGTAAAGAACGTCCAGGTATTCTCCCGCACGCTGGACAGTTTGGCAACGATGTCGGCCGCGGTGGCACCCTGCTGCGCCATCTCGGCGGCCACGATCACCTGGAACCCACTGTCCAACGAGGCGCCGCGCGCGTCCCACACGGTGATCTTGCGCCCCGGCGTCAGCTCTACCCCGCCAACCGCTGACAGGTACGTGCCGCTCAGTTTGGTCGACACCGTGATGCAGAGGATTTCGTCATCAGGATCGACGCCCTGGAAGGCATCGGCAAAATCTTGCGGGCTGGGCTGCGAGGTCGTGGGGAGTCTGTCGGACGTGGTCAGAATCTTGTAGAATTCATCGTAAGATAGCTCGACCTTGTTGCGGTAACTTTTGGTTCCCTGCGCCGTGGGCACGTTGACCAGGGCCGGTACTTCGATGATATTGAGACGGGCCAGCAAATCGTCCGGCAGCGAATTGCTCGAGTCACAAACGATACGAACCATGGACGAAGTCCTTCTGGGTGTCCGTTGGACACCAGTTGATGTCACGAAAATAGCTGCGCGCAAAGACTGAGTATACCAGAACTGCGATGATTGACAACTTTGAGCTTTCGGATTATAATCG
>CAYUCC010000028.1:0-56516 GCA_964443225.1 uncultured Anaerolineae bacterium | reverse complement strand
GGTTGCACAGTTGCCATCTTTTTGGAAAGATGGCAACTGTGCAACCGCCACCGCCAGATTCGATCAAAAAGCACGGGAAGGTATTCTTTTGCTAGCCCTCAGGATGATCGCCAGGCTGCCCCTGCATGTTGATCAAACTGAACCGCCAGGACCGTGCGCGTGCTCTGAACGCAGCGCGTGTGACCTGGTGCACAACTCCCACGGTGCCGCCGTAGTCGGCAAGGCAGGAGAACCACCGTGAACGACATGCGCATTCAGTTGTTCGGCAAACTGCAAATCCAGACAAGCGGTCTCAGTTTGCAGACCCTGGACTCGCACCGGAGCGAAGAGCTGCTCTGTTACCTGCTGCTCCACCGTCGCCGCCAGCACCACCGCGAAGTCCTCGTCGAACTGATCTGCCCCGAAAGACCCGCCGATCAGGCCAAAAAAGCGCTGCGCCAGACGCTGTGGCGCCTGCAGTCGGAGCTCGATGCGGGCCATACCGACGACACCTGCCTCTTGAAGGTGGACCGCGATTGGATCTGCGTCAATCCACACTGCAGGCTCTGGCTGGACGTCGACATCGTAGAACGAACCTACGCACTGGTAGAAAACGTGCCGGGTGAACATCTCACCGCAGACCAGACCCAACTCCTGCAGCGGGCCGTCGATCTCTACCACGATGATTTGTTGATCGGCTGGTACGAAGACTGGTGCCTGTTCGAACGCGAACGCCTGCAAAACATGGTCCTGCGGCTGCTGGACAAGTTGATGGCCTACTGCGAAGCACACGCCGAATACGACTCAGGGCTGCGTTACGGCGAGGAGGTCCTGCGCCACGACCGCGCCAACGAACGAACCTACCGCCGCCTGATGCGCCTGCACTTCCAGGCCGGGGCACGAGGCAAAGCCCTCTACCAGTTCGAACGCTGCGCCGCCATTCTGCAGCAGGAACTGGGCGTTGACCCATCACCCATCACCATTGCAGTTTACAACCAGATTCGCGCCGGCACTCTACCCAACGCAACCCGCCTCGCCTCACCACCACCCCCACCAGACCCCCAAATGGCCGAGGTTGTCGAAATCTTGGCCCGCTTCGAAAACACCCTCGACGAGTTCCACACGCGCCTGCGCAGCGAAGTCGAGTCCCTCCAGCGCGCCCTGGGCATCCAGTCCTGATTCTCCAGAAATCCGTTCAATCCGTTCCCCATCCGTTCAATCCGTTCCCCGAATCCGTTGACAGCAATCCGTTCCCCATCCGTTCAATCCGTTCCCCGAATCCGTTGACAGCAATCCGTTCCCCATCCGTTCAATCCGTTCCCCGAATCCGTTGACAGTAATCCGTTCCACCCCTACTCCCTCCCCCAAAAGACGCCCCCACAGACGCAACCAGAGACGATCGCGCGCACGCGGCCCTGCTACACTGACCGCCGTGACACCAGCGCTTCACCTGGTTTCTGCGGACGAACGGCCGTCGCGTGGAAAGAGGTACCGTGGAATCAAAGATCGTTTCTTTTATCGTGAAGATGTGGATTGACTACGGCGAAGCTGGTGAAGCTACCTGGCACGGATTGGTCACCCAGGTGCCTACGGGCGAGCAGCGTTACGTCAAAAGCCTGTCCGAGTTGATGAGGGTATTTGCAGCCCAGCTCGAGGACGCAAACGTGCCGCTCAATCCACTGCGCCGGGCACGCCTGCACAAACGGCGCCGCCCGCAAGAACCCGACGAGGTGTGACGCCTGCGCCAGGCGCCCCAACGTCAAACGAGGGGAAGCACAAGCAATGGGTGATTTTACGTTCATCCGGGCAGTCAGCCTGACCTTGAAAGCACTGCTCGAAGACCACATCACCAACAGCAGCGATGCCCAGCTCAACGGTGTGCCCATCGACCTGCGCACACCCAAGGAGCTGCGCGAGGCCGGCAATCTGCAGGCCATCTCGCTGTGGCTGTATCGCGTCGCCCGCAATGCAGATCTGTACAGCCGGCCCAACGAACGGCCGCAGATCGACCAGGTCGCACGGCGAGCCCTGCCCCTTGATCTGTATTACCTGGTGACACCGCTGCGCCGCGAACCCGAAGCCGAACAGATGCTGCTCGGCCGTGTCATGCAGACGTTTCACGATCATGCTTTGCTGACCGCAGCCGATTTTCGCGACAGCCTGGTGGGCCAGAACGGCGAACTGCGACTGACCCTGGAAATGCTGACCCTCGAAGAGACCACACGCGTATGGACGGCTCTTGCCGAACCGTACCAGTTGTCGGTCACCTATAACGTCCAGGCGGTAACCATCGATTCCGACCATGCACCGGTGCAGGGCAGTCCGGTGGTGGTACGCCAGACCGCCATCAAACAAATCGTTTCGGTGACGTGAGGGGCGTCTGGCGCGCCGGATTCAACCATGCGAGGAGTACCGTATTGTTCATCGAGCAGATCGTGACCGCCGGCCACATCTACCACGTGGTAGACGACCTGTCGACGACCTACCAGGCGTTGATCATCGGCCGCGCTCGCGACGAAATCACCCAAGAACCACTCGCAGTGACCCTCGATGTGCACACCGATCTGGCCGGCGCGCTGGTGAAAACCGCCGCCGCGGGCTACTACTGCGTGGCGGGCCGCGCCAACCTGCTTTTTCCCGACCAGACCGTCGCCCACGAGGTGTTGGTCAGCCTGGCCGCATCGCGCTATCGCGCGGTGACCCACAAAGTCGTGATCCCAGCCGCACCCACGTTTCCGGTGCACGCTGCCGACGTCGTCATGCGCCCGCAGCCGGTACGGCTCCAGGGTCGTGTGATGGAAGATGGCAGCAAACGCCTTCCCCTGGCCGGTGCACGGGTCGGGGTGATCGATCCCAGCAGCCCCCTGCCGGCGGAGCGCGTCGCCGTACTGCGGACACCGCTCTATTTCGACCACGGCACAGCAGGGGTGACCGTGCGCGGCCGCCCGTTCACCGGTACCGGCGCCGTGCGCGCACTCCACCACGCAGCTCCCGGCGGAACGACGCAGGTCATGCTGACCGATCGCACGGGGCTGGCGGGCAACCCCATCCTCCGTTTTGGCCTGGTGGATGATCCGCTTGTCGAATACAGCATCGTCGATGCGGTGTCAAACGACCCGCCCAACCTTGCGCTGCCCGGCCAGGTTACGCTGCGCACCCCCCTGACCCACACCTACCCCGCGGGCACACCGGTCGAACCGGTGACGCCCGGCGCCATCACCACGACGGCGCAGCTGGCACGGCCCGCACAGGCCGGTGATGGACTGCTCATCCTGGACACCGCCGTGACCGAACCCACCGTTGAAATCGATGACCCCAGTGCACCCCGTGAAATTCACCTGCTGGGTGCCGTGACCGATGCGACCGGCTTCTATCGCCTGGACGGCATCGGGCGTTTGTCCAAAATTCGGCTGCACGTGACCGCCCCTGGTTACCAGGCGCGCACCCTGGATTGGGTGGTCAACTACGGCCAATCACACAGTACGATCGACTTTTTTCTAAAGACGTGATTTCGAGCGGTCATCTTGGCCCAAAAAAGGAGGGATCCTGATGCCAGAGTACTTAGCTCCCGGCGTGTACGTCGAAGAAGTTGAAACCGGAATACCACCCATCGAAGGGGTCGGCACCAGCACCACCGGCATGGTCGGGATGACCCGCCGCGGTCCCACGACCGGCCGGCCGCTGCTGGTGACCAGCATGGCCGACTTCCGGCGCAAGTATGGGGGTTATTTCGATTTCAGCAACATCGCCGCAGGCTTCGCCGGGCACAACGCCCTGCCGTACGCCGTCGAAGGGTTTTTCGCCAACGGCGGCCGCCGTCTCTACCTCGTGCGTGTGCCGGGCCAAAACGCCGTCCCGTCACAGGCCACAGCATCCGGCGGCTTGACGACGCGCCTGCTCGCCGACGCTGCCACCGGTCAAAAGATCGTACGGCCCGCCACGCTGCGCGGCATCGCCAAAGGGTCGAAACTGCTGCTGCGTATGGTCAAAAATGGCATCGTCACCGAATCGGGCAACGTGACCGTGGACACCATCAACCGTGCCACGGGTGAAGTCACCGTGACGGCCAATCTGGCCGCCACACCCGCCGGTCCGACCGCGTTCGAGGCCCGATATACGTGGATCCTGACCGATACGAAGGGCCTCAAAGCCGATGGCACGCTGGACACCCTGGCCAACCCCGGTGACCCGGCACCGGCCAGCCTGAAATTCAAGGCCGCCGATGCCGGCAGCTGGGGCGACAGCATCGACCTGGTGGCCCGTCCCGAGACGGGCGGGCGCGTCGATATGGATGTGGTGCTGCCCGGCAACGTGGTGGACAACAACAAGGTGCGCCTGAAGTCGGGTGCGGGGTTCTACCCCCTGGCCTGGGTCGAGATCGACCGCGGCAACGACAAGGTCTACCGCAAGGTCAAGACGGTGGACGGTCCCGTCGTGACACTCCTGGGTCCGGCGATTGCCGCCAATGCCCTCGATCCGCAGGCGCCGGCGACGACCACCGTGTTTTCGGTGTGCGAGTTCGGCCTGTCGGCGTCGTTCGAGGGGGTCACCGAGCAGTACGCCGGTCTCACACTGGAGAAGGTGACCGGCAAATACGTCGTCGACCGCCTCAACGGCATCTCCAACCTGCTGTCGATCGACACGGCGGCGCTGCCCGCGGGCACCGAACCCTTCCTGTTCCCCTCTGGCAGTGACGGGCTGCACGTCGTATTGGGGAGCGGCAGTGACGGCAACAACCCGCCCACCGACCTGGCGTACGTCGGCACCGACGGCGGTCCCGGCCTGCGCACCGGCATCAAAGCACTCGAAGACGTCGACGAGGTTGCCATCCTGGCCGCGCCCGGCCAGACCTCGCAGACGGTGCAGAACGAACTGATCAACCAGTGCGAACGCCTGATGGATCGTTTCTGCATCCTCGATCCAAAACCGAAGAGTGTCACCGTTGGCGCCGACCTGAAGGACATCCAGGACCAGCGTGGTCTGTACGACACCAAGTATGCTGCCCTCTATTACCCGCGCATCCTGGTGACCGACCCGCTGACCGGCAAGAGCCTGCCGATCCCACCGAGCGGGCACCTGGCGGGGATCTACGCCCGTACCGACAACAAGCCGGGCGGTGGTGTGCACAAGGCACCCGCCAACGAGGTGATCGCCGGCATCGTGGGTCTGGAAGCAACTGTCAACAAGGGCGAACAAGAGATCCTGAACCCGCTCAACATCAACGTCATTCGTGATTTCCGCGCCGACAACCGCGGCTATCGCGTGTGGGGCGCCCGCTGCCTCACCAGCCTGACGCAGTGGAAGTACGTTCCGGTCCGCCGGCTCTTCATTTTCCTGGAGGAGTCGATCGACCAGGGCACACAGTGGGTGGTGTTCGAGCCGAACTCCTACCCCACCTGGAAGCGGGTGAAACAGAGCGTCGTCAACTTCCTGACCACCGTCTGGCGCGATGGGGCGCTCATGGGCACCAAACCCGAAGAGGCCTTTTTCGTTATCTGCGACGAGACGACGATGACCCAGGACGACATCGACAACGGCCGCCTGATCATGGTCGTCGGCGTGGCTCCGGTCAAGCCGGCGGAGTTCGTGATCATTCGCATCGGTCAATGGAGCGGCGGCTCCTCGGTCAGCGAACAGTAGGAGGATAAGCCATGGCATTAGCAC
This sequence comes from uncultured Anaerolineae bacterium, assembly GCA_964443225.1. Taxonomy (GTDB): domain Bacteria; phylum Chloroflexota; class Anaerolineae; order SSC4; family Amarolineaceae; genus SSC4. The sequence continues at coordinate 50,873 of CAYUCC010000028.1, read as the reverse complement.
AACGCGTCGACCCCTATCGCGGCTTCAATTTTCTGGTCGAGATCGACGGCACCACCGTCGCTGGTTTCCGCGAGGTAAGCGGCCTGACCTTCAACGTCGACCCGGTGGAGTACCGCGAGGGCAGCGATCCGGCCAATCACGTGCGCAAGCTGCCAGCCCTGAACAAGTACGCCAACACGGTCTTGAAGCGCGGTCTCACACAGGACCGCCAGCTGTGGGAAATGTACCGAACGGTGCTGGTGGGCAACATGCAGCGGCGCAACGGTGCCATCATCCTGCGCGACGAGCAGGGCAATGAGGTGCTGCGCTGGGTCTTCCGGCAGGCGTGGATCTGCAAATGGGAAGGTCCGATGATGAACGCAACCGCCAACGACGTGGCGATCGAAAGCATCGAGCTGTGCGTGGAAGAGGTCGAACTGGTTTCTTAGGACTGAATGACCATGCCTGTTTACACCACACCTGGCGTCTATTTCGAGACAGCTGACCCGGCCAGTACCGGAATTACAGCGCTGCGCACCGACATTGCCGCGTTCGTCGGCATTGCCGAGCGCGGTCCGCTGGACCAACCGCAGCGTACCCGATCGTGGGAACAGTTTGCCGCCACGTTCGGCAGTTTCGTGCGCAACGGTTACCTGGCGTATGCCGCCAAAGCGTTCTTCGACAATGGGGGTCAGGTCCTCTATGCAATCCGGGTCGCGGCGCCGGTCACCGAGGCGGTGACGCAGGGTGTGCAGCCGCCCGATCGGTTGTCCTCCCTGGTCGATACCACCGCCGGTTTCGTGGCCGGCGCCGTGGTGACGGTTTCCCAGGATGCGACGACGGTTACGAGCGGCGCGCAGCCCCCCAGTCGCACCGCATCGGTGGTTGCCAGCACCGATGGATTCCCGCGCACGGCGCGCGTCAGGCTGACGCAGGGCGTGCTGCTCGACTGGCGCATCGTCGAGCTCGTCGATGCGACGACGAACCAGCTGACGTGGGACGGTCCGCTCGACGCCGGCTTCGACCTGACGCAGCCCATCACACTCACCACCCATCACCAGGCCGATCATCTCCTGGCTGATGTGTCTGGCACCACGCTGACGTGGGACGCTGCCCTGGAACCGGCCTTTGCCCTGGCGCAGCCGCTGCACGCTGCCACCGGCGCCGCACCCGCCCACGTCGATGTTCTCGACGAAGCGGGCGAGCCGCGCCTGCGCATCGAGGCGACCAGTCCCGGTGCCTGGGGCAATGACCTGGCCGTGCGCGTAGGCCGTGCCAGCCCGGCGGCGACCCGCACCAGTGCTGCGGCGCAGACGACGGCACGCTCGTTCGTCGAGACGGTTACGGGGTTTCACAGCGGGGCACTGGTCAAAATCTACCAGGACCCGCACGTGGCCTACCGCGTGGTGACCGCTGTCGATGCCGGACGCCGGGCCCTGACGTGGGACGCACCCTTGCCCGCCGCCTTCGATCTGACGAAAGCGCTCTCCCTGGAGACGCTGGTCTTTTCGCTGAGTGTCGTGGCCGGTGGGCAGACGCGCGAGATCTTCGCCAACCTGTCGCTGGTTCCCACCAGCGAACGGTACGTCGGCAATCTGTGGACCGCAGAGACGGCGCCCTCGGCGTTGATCCGTGTGACCGACCTGAGCAACCCGGCCGTACCGCCGGCCTGGCCAGGCTGCCTGCCCGATCCCCAGGCCCCGAATATGCACGAGGGCCTGCTCTGGCTGCGCGGCGGGCGTGATGGGGTTGCGGCGCTGCAACCGGTGCATTTCACCGGTGAGGCCGGTGCGGAACAGCGCCGCGGTCTGCGCACGCTCGAGCAGGTTGACGATGTGGCGATCGTCGCCATCCCGGACATCCTGATCCAGCCGGTGGCACCGCACGTCACCGCACCGCTCACACTGCTGCCCGTGGACGAGTGTCTGCCGGGACCACAGCCAATGCCCGCCGCAAGCCCGCCCGCGGGCCACATCGCCGAGCGGGCACCGGCCTTCACGTTGGACGAGGTCTACCGCGTGCAGCAGGCGCTGGTTGCCCACTGTGAGGCGATGAAGGATCGTATCGCCGTGCTTGATCCGCCGCTGCTTTCGCGGCCGGGTGAATTCGCCGACGTGGGCGAGATCCAGGGCTGGCGGTCCCGTTTCGACTCGCGCTACGCCGCGCTCTATTATCCCTGGGTGCTGGTGTACGACCCGCTGCGCCTGGACAACCAGGTCGTGCGGCCCATTCCACCCAGCGGGCACGTGGCCGGCATCTACGCACGCACCGACGTGCAGGTGGGCGTGCACAAAGCGCCCGCCAACGCCGAACTGGCCTGGGCCCAGGGTCTCACGACCGCCGTCGACGCCGAGGTGCAGGGCATCTTGAATCCGTTGGGGATCAACTGCCTGCGGGCATTTGCGGGGCGGGGATTGCGCGTCTACGGTGCCCGCACCGTCAGCAGCGATGGTCTGTGGCGCTACGTCAACGTGCGCCGGTTGTTGATGATGATCGAAGAGGCGGTCGATAAGTCGAGCCAGTGGGCAGTTTTTGAGCCCAACAACGACCTGACCCGCCGTACACTAACCACTTCCATCACCAGTTTTCTGACGGCGCTGTGGATGCGCGGCGCCCTGGTGGGTACCGCACCGGAGGAGGCGTTTTTCGTCCAGTGCGACGCGTCCAACAACCCGCCCTTTGTCGCCGACCAGGGCCGGTTGATCGTCGACGTGGGCGTGGCGCCGGTGAAACCGGCGGAATTCGTGGTGTTCCGCCTTGGCCGGCTGCAGGAGGTCCTGGAATTGACCGAAGTTGGAGGCACCGCATGAGTCCCACCGGCATACGTAAGGATCCGGTACGCGGCTACAACTTCCTGATCACTCTGACCGATTCGGCGAGCAGTCTGACCACGATTGTCATCGGTGTGCTGGCGGCCCCGCAGGCCGGTTTCAGCGAGTGCAGCGGCCTGGAGACCACGATGCAGGTCGAGGAGTACCGCGAAGGTGGCCGCAACGATACCGTGCTCAAATTCCCGGGACGTGTCAGTTATGCCCCGATTCGCCTGCGCCGCGGGGCGGCATTGACCGACGACCTGTGGAACTGGTACTACGACTTCGTGCAGGGGAAGGGCAAACGCCGCGACGGTGTCATCGTGCTGCAGGACGACCAGCACAACCCGATCAGGTCCTGGCAGTTTACGCGCGGTTTCCCGGTCAAGTGGGTGGGTCCGGCGCTCAACGCCACCTCGAATGCTGTGGCGATCGAGGAGCTCGAGATCGTGCACGAGGGTCTCAAGATGGCTCGCGGTGGTGGCCTGGTTGGGGCTGTGCAGAGCCTCGGACGAGCCCTGGGCTTGTAGGAGGAGGGGGTTGATGGACGTACAAATCGACGAGATGCAGAGCACGATTCGCGTCACCGACAGCGCTGCGCTGCTCAGCCCGCAGCTCCTGGAGGCCATTGTACGGGCGACCAGTGCGCGCCTGCGGGAGCTGATGGCCCAGGAGAAGCGGTCCGACGCCGACCGCCAGTTGAACGATCGTATCTTTTCCCCCGAAGAACGGAAGCGGAGGTAGGTCATGCCCGGCTTGCAGATGGCCCAATTCCAACGGCTCAAACCCAACGGCACCGCCGACGGCCCGCCGCTGCGCGTCCAGTACAACCCGACGGAATACACGCTGAACAAAGGGGCCCAGATTGCCGAGGTGCCGATCCCTGGGTTGGACTCGCCGATCTTGCAGTTCGTACGGGGGCAGACCGAAACGCTGACGCTGGACCTGTTCTTCGACACGACGGAAGCGGGCATGGGGGCCAATGCCACCCCCGTGACGGGCAAAACGGACCCGTTCTATCGCCTGATCAAAATCGACAGTGCCAGCCATGCGCCGCCGATCCTGCTCTTCACCTGGGGGGGCAAGGAGTTTCCGGGCCATCGCTCGTATGGCCAGCAGGGCAGTCAGAGCCGTTACGGCTTCAAGTGCCTGGTGGAAAGTGTGCGGCAGCGTTACACCCTGTTCAGCCCCGACGGCATTCCACTGCGTGCCACGCTGACGGTGACGCTGCGCGAGTACAAGACTCTGGCCGAGCAGATCCGTGAGCTCAACCTGCAGTCTGCCGATCACACCAAAGCGCACGTCGTGCAGCAGGGCGATACGCTCAGCCGCATCGCCTGGGAAGCCTACGGGGATGCCACGGCGTGGCGCCGCGTGGCCGAATTCAACGGGTTGGATGACCCGCTGGAACTGAAACCGGGCATGGTGTTGGAGATACCGCCGGGCGAATGAGGGAACCATGGCCGATCCGGCACCGATTCCAATCTACGAAGATCGCGAGACCTTTTACATCCCGTACTTCGAGATCAAAGTACGGGGCAATCCGATGCCGCGCAACGTTGTGCGCGATGTGATCGACGTCTCGTACGAGGACAGTATCGAAAAAGTGGACGCCTTTACCCTGACCGTCAACAACTGGGACGCCGATACGCGCGACTTCAAGTACGTGGGCATGGAGACGCGGCCGAAGGCGGGCAGCGACGCCGCGCGGTATGCCGCCATGTTCGAGCCTGGGACCGAGCTGCAGCTGTGGATGGGCTATCGCGACAATCTGCGTCTGATGATGACCGGCTTCATCACGACGATGGAACCCGATTTTCCAGAATCAGGGGCGCCCAAACTGGTCGTGCGTGGGCTCAACATCCTGGACCGGTTCCGGCAGAAACAGTACACGTGGAACTGGCCGGAGGCCGGCAAGGAAACGACGCGCGACAGCGAGATCGCCCTCGACCTGGCCCGTGCGCCGGATGACCAGGGTCAACGCCCCGGGTTGGGGATCGAGGTACGCGTCGATCGTGAGGCCATGGACCGCGAACCGGCCATTCCCTATGTGCTGATGAACAACCAGTACCCCATCGTCTTCCTGATGGAACGGGCACGTCGCCTGGGATATACGATCTTCGTGGGTGAGGAGATCCACAACGGACAGCCCCAACGTTACCTCTATTTTGGGCCGACCCAGCAGCTGCGCAACGTCACCTACCAGGTCGCGTGGGGACGTTCGCTGGTCAGTTTCCGGCCTACGCTGCGCACCACCAACCAGGTCCACGAGGTGACGGTGTGTGGGTGGGACCGACGCACCAAAAAGGCGATCCAGGAAACGGTCAAACTGGAAGAGGCCGCCCCCAACCTCAATCCCGACCTGCAGGCCGTGGCACGCGCCGCAGGCCGCAAGGAGGTCGTCACCGACCTGCCGGTGCAGACGCCCGAGGAAGCCAAAGCACGGGCGCGCGACATTTTACTCAACCAGATCAAAGAGATGGTCGAGGGGGCCGGGGCCACCGTGGGTTTGCCCGATCTGCGGGCGGGTCGCATGATCGAAATTGCCGGCTGCGGTTACCGGTTCAACGGCCGTTATTTCGTCACTGAAACGCTGCATACCATCAACGAGAGCGGGTACCGCACGACGTTCAAAGCGCGGCGCGAGGACCCCAAAGGAAAGACCGCATGAGCGCCTTCTATGGCTTGATCGTCGGTGTCGTGACCGATGTTGACGACCCACAGCAGCAGGGCCGCGTTCAGGTGCGTTTCCCCACCCTGCCGGGCCAGAATCGAAGCCACTGGGCACCGGTGGTCTCGCTGATGGCGGGCAACGAGCGCGGGGGATACTTCATGCCGGAAGTTGGCGATGAGGCGGTCGTGGCCTTCGAGCACGGCAACCCGGAGCGGCCGTACGTCCTGGGATTCGTCTGGAACGGTGTCGATGCACCGCCGACGACGAGTGTCCAGGAACGCATGATCAAGACGCGCAACGGTCACGCCATCCGCTTCCTGGACACCACCCCCGACGGCGCCAACCTGGGTGCACTCGTGATCGAAGATGCCCACGGTAATCGCATCACGCTGTGCAACGGCAAGATCAACATCAAGAGCGTGGGCGTGCTCGAAGTCGACGCACCGGTCATCGTCTTGAAGGGACCGGGCTATCAGCGGGTGGTGACACCCAACAGCAATCCGATCTAATCCTATGGCAAACTACGACATTCCCGTTTCGGCCGACCTGCAGAAAGCACTCGATCTGCCGCAGTGTATCGATCTGTCGCTGCCCAAGCCCGGGCCGCTCAAGATCACGCTGCCCACCGGCGGATCGCTCACGGCATTCACCGACCTGTCCAAGGGGGTGCCCACCGACTGCTCGTTGAGCTTCAGCTTGCTGCTCCAGGTGTCACCGCTCCTGGCCAGCATGGAGTGCCTGCTCAAGATTCTGGGCTTGCTCAAGCCGTTGGTGGACGTCATCAACGGCCTGCCGACGCCGTCGCCCGCCGTCATCCTCGATTTTGGCAAAGCGGCGTCTGCCCTCCTGCCCTGTTTCAACATCCTGCTGCCCCAGGCCGGCATGGCGTTTTTCGTTCGTGACCTGCTGTGCCTGATCATCAAGGTGTTGAACTGCTTCATCGGGCAGCTGAAAACCATCGCCGGTGTCATGGGCGGGCTGGCGATTCGCATCCAGGCCGCGCAGGACAACAACGACGCCGACCAGCTGGCGCTGCTGCAGTGCGCTCAGGACAACGCCGCCGCCTCGGCCGGTGCGGTGATGCAGGCCATCGAGCCGATCGGTGCGCTGCTGAGCATCATGGGCACGGTCATGGGCATCGTCGGCGCACCCGCCATCACCCTGCCCGCCCTGGGCAGTCCAGAGGACGTCGAGGCGCTCAACCAGGCCGTCACCACACTGGAATCGGTGGTCGATACCCTGAGCCAGGTGGTCGAGGCCTTACCGCCGGGAGGACCCTGCTGATGAGTGGTCGTGACTTTTTGGGTGTGGGCTGGAAATTCCCGATCCGTGTCAACCCGCGCGGGGGCCTGTCCTATGTCGCGGGCGAGCAGGACATCGCCGAAGCGATCTGGATCATCCTGGCGACGGCCAGGGGTGAACGGCAAATGCGACCGCGTTTCGGCTGCGGTATCCACGACTACGTCTTTGCGCCCAACAACCCCGCCACGCGGGGGGCGATTGCCTACCAGGTGCGGCAGGCGCTGGTCGATTGGGAGTCACGCATCGACGTCGTCGACATCAACGTCGAGTCACACCCCGAATCGGAAAACTTGCTGCTCATCCGCGTCGACTACCGCATTCGCAGCAACAACGCATTCTACAACCTGGTCTATCCCTTTTATATTCGCGAGGGAGAAGGAGCCTGACCCATGCCACTGCAGGCGCCGCTTCTTGACGACAGAACGTTCAACGACATTATGGCCGAAGCGCGGGCCCTGATCCCACGCTACACACGCGAGTGGACCGATCACAACGAGTCGGATCCGGGTATGACGCTCGTGCAGCTCTTTGCCTGGATGACCGAGATGCTGCTCTACCGCGTCAACCGCGTGCCGGAGGCCAGTCACATCAAGTTTCTGCAGCTGTTGGGGATCGAACTGAAACCGGCGCAGCCGGCACGTGTCGAGCTGACCTTCACCGCGGCGCGCAAAGACATCCAGACCTTCATCGTTCCCAAGGGCACGCGCGTGGCGGTGGCGGGCGGAGACGATGGCCCACCCCCGGTCTTCGAGCTGGAGGAGGCGCTGGTGGGGCTGGGGGCGACGCTCAAAGCCATTCAGAGCTTCGACGGTTTTGCCTACGGGGTCGAAACGGCCAAAAACGCCGCCGCCGGACAGTGGTTCTACCCATTTGGCCCGCAGGCGCGGGCGGGCAGCGCGCTGCTGTTGGGCTTCGAGTCACCGCTCGATTTTCCGTCGGCACAGGTCAACCTGTCATTTGCGGTCTATACGACAGGCCTGAAACCGGAGGGCCGCCACTGCGACATGGACCTCAGCCTGGCGCCCACGGCGGCCTGCCTGGTGTGGGAATACTGGGACGGCAAGTACTGGACGGCGTTGAGTGTCGACAAGGACGAGACACGTGCCTTCACGCGCAGCGGTCACGTCTATTTCACCGGGCCGGGTAAGGCGGCGCGCAAGGATCGTGTGGGCAGCGTGCAGAACGAGCCGCTCTACTGGCTGCGCTGCCGTATGGACCGCGGCGAGTACGAGACACCGCCGCGGCTCGAGATGGTCCTGACCAATACGGCGCGTGCCAGCCAGGCGCTTACCGTGCGCGACGAGGTGGTGGGGGGCAGCGACGGGCGGCCCAACCAGGTCTACCGCCTGGCCAACACGCCGGTGGTGACCGTCGAGAAACCACGCCAGATCAACGGCGCTGACGGCCGCGTCGTCAAGGTCACCAGCGTGCAGCTGGAAGTCGACGAAGGGTTGGGTTACCAGGCCTGGCAGGAGGTCGATGACTTTTTTGCTTCGGGTCCCGACGATCCGCACTTCGTCTGCAACCACACCACCGGTGAGGTCCGTTTTGGTGATGGGATTCGCCACGGCCGTATTCCGGTGGCCAATCCGGTGCATCCCAACGATAACATCGTGGCCCGCTGGTACCTGTTCGGCGGCGGGCAGCGCGGCAACGTCGGCGCCGACACCGTCACCGAGCTGCAAACCTACGTCGAGGCGGTCAAACGGGTTACGAACCTGCGGCCGGCGTTTGGCGGCAGCGATGAAGAGTCGCTGGAAGAGGCCAAATTGCGTGCCCCGCGCCAGCTCAAGAGCAAAGATCGCGCCGTAACCGCCGAAGACTTCGAAACCATGGCCGTCGATACGCCGGGCGTGCGCATCCGGCGCGCCACGGCCCTGCCCCTCGTGCATCCCAACTTTCCCGGCACACGGACACCCGGCGTCGTGACGGTGATCGTGGTGCCGGAGAGCAAGGCCCCCAATCCACTGCCCAGCGAAGCCACGCTGGCCACGGTGTGCCAGCACCTGAATCTGCACCGGCTGCTGACCGCCGAACTTTTCGTCGTTGCCCCAAACTACCACCAGGCCGAAATCCGTGCCGACGTGATCGTACGCGCCGACTTCGACCTGGCGGAGGTCAAACACGACCTGGAGAACCGGTTGGCCGCCTACTTCCACCCACTTACCGGCGGCGAGCTGGGCCAGGGGTGGCCGTTCGGCGGCACGATCTTCTATTCCGAAGTGTACCGCGTCGTTCTGCAGACGCCTGGGGTGGCGCGCATCAAAGATAACCAGCTGGAGATCTGGCTGGACGGCGAGCGCCAAACGTTTTGCCGAGACGTGCCGATCGATGCGGGCGAGCTCGTCTTTTCGGACGGGCACCGGCTGAACGTGACCTACGATACAGGGGGTCAGCCGTGAGCGAGTCACCGTTCCTGGTGCTGAATGGCCAGGCGGGCTGGCGGCCGGCCTGGCTGGACCAGGTCACCCTGGGCAACGACGGTCGCACGCTGCGGCTGCAGCCGCTGCCGGGCGGTGGGCGACCGCTGGTCGATGCGGCGGGCAGCTTCGGCGGGCTGTCGCTGCCCACCGGTCTGGCCGTCGACAGCCGCGACCGCGTCTACGTCCTGGATGCCGCGACGGCGCAGCTCAAACGGTTCGACCCGGTCACGCAGGAGTTTGCCGTTCTGCCCTGCATTGGGGGACCGGGCACGGCCCCGCGCCAGGTCGATGACCCGCATGGGCTGGCCATTTCCCGCCGCGATGACATCTACGTGGCCGACACGGGCAATCGCCGCATTCAGGTGTTCAGCGCCAAAGGCCTGCAGCTGCGGGCCGTGTGGGGACCGTTCAAGGTGGTGCAGGATGCTGACGGCCTACACATGGCACCCGCGACGCCACAGCGGGTCATCGCGGCCAGCGGAACCTGTCCGAGCCAACTCACCTGGCCCGCCGGTGTCTGGCAGCCGTGGGACGTCGCCCTGAGTGCCGGCGGCTGGACCTATGTCTCGGACTTCGCCAACGGCCTGATTCACGTCTTCGATCCATGGGGACGCTGGCGGAGGGCGTACGACGGCGCGGCGCCGGGGGTAGATCCGCTGCACAAACCGACGGCCCTGGCCCTCGACGAGGATGGGCGTCTCTACGTGGTGCAGGAAGGCAAGGACTTCGTCACGGTGCTCGATGCGGATGGCGCTTTCGAGGCCCAGATCCGGCGTCCCGACGAGGTGAAGGGTTCCTTCTGTCCCGTCGCTGTCGCCACCAGCCCGCAGGGTGAGCTGTACGTCGTGGATGGCTGCCACGCCACGTGGGTCTACTGCCGGCGCCAGGACGGCAGTTATGCCTGCACGGGACCGTGCCCACCGTTCGTGGCGGCGGGCGGCAGCCACCACGTGGCGCTGACCTTCGACGCCGCCGGGCGACCGCTGTTTTGTGACGCCGCGCGCCTCCAGGTCACGTTGTTGGACCCGCAGGCGAGTTTCCCGCCGAGCGGACGCTTCTACACCGCCGCGCTCGACAGCCGCATCTACCACTGCATCTGGCACCGCGTGACACTGCACGCCGCGCTGCCCGCCGGCGCACAGGTGCGGGTCGACACGTTCACGTCCGAGACGGAAAAAGGTGTGCCGGAGCTGCTGGACCTGCCAGAAGAACGGTGGAGCACCGGTCAACTGCACAGCCAGGTGGGCGACGCGCCGTGGGCCTGTCTCATCCAGGCACCGCCAGGCCGTTATCTGTGGCTGCGCCTCACCCTGCTCGGTGATGGCACCGCCAGCCCCGAAGTGCGGGCGGTGCAAGTCGACTACCCGCGTGCATCGTCGCTCGGTTATTTGCCCGCCGTCTATCGTGAAGACCCGACCAGCGCCGATTTCCTGGACCGCTTCCTGTCGATCTTCGATCACTTCTGGGAGGGCATCTCCGGGCAGCTGGCGCACCTGCCAGCCTACTTCGATCCGCTGGCCACGCCCGCCGGTGCACCCGATGGTGATTTTCTGTCGTGGCTGGCCGGCTGGGTGGGATTGAGTTTCGATCGCAACTGGCCGGTGGCCAAACGCCGCCTCCTGTTAGCCAACGCTCACCGGCTGTACGCCCTGCGCGGCACGCCGGAAGGCCTGGTGCTGCACCTCAAGCTGTTCACCGGTATGGAACCGCAGGTGCTGGAGCACTTCAAGCTGCGGCGCTGGCTCTACCTCAACCGCGCACGGCTCGGTGCGCAGAGTGCGCTGTGGGGCGCCGACATCGTCAACCGCCTGCAGCTCGACGTGCACGCCAGCCTCGATGGTGTCCAGCTGATCGACAGTGGTACCCCGCTGCACGATCCATTCGACAAATACGCCCACCAGTTTACGGTGTTCGTGGCCGCCGGTGAGGCGCAGCGCCCGATTTTGGAACGCATCATCGACATGGCACGCCCGGCCCATACGCTGGGGGTGCTCAACCTGATCCAGCCGCGATTTCGCATTGGGATTCAGGCGACGATCGGCGTCGATACGCTGATCGGCGACTACCCGCAGGGGGTCGTGCTCGCCAGCCAGGCGGCCACCACGGCGGGGGCAACAGGCGGCAGCAAACTCGGCTACGATACCATCCTGGGCCAGTCACCGGACGAAGCTGGCCCGCCGACCCTCCGCGTCGGAACGACCTCGCGGATCGGCAGTGGGACATTGATCGATTGAGCGTCGGCCCGAAAACCCGGCAGACGAGCCGCAGGGTTCTTGGGGCTGAGCGTCGGTACGACCCTGACATTTGTGACCAGGAAAGTGAGGCCAAACGATGGCAAAATGCAACGGAGGACATGAGCACGGGAAGTGTCCCGAGTGCGAGGTGCCGCAGCTCGCACGTAACCACTTCTTCACCGGCAAACTCATGGTCGAACGCGACTTCAAGGACGAGCAACGCTATTTCATTGGCAAAGACCGGCGGCACGTCCAGGCGTTGCACGGATGGGGCACCGTCTGTGGCCTCAAGGTCAAACAGCACCCGAACCCGGCGTGCCGCAGCCAATACGTGCTCGTTGAGGCTGGCACGGCCATCGACTGCTGTGGCCGCGAGATCCTGGTGCAGGCGGAGGAGGTTTTCGACTTCCGCACCCGCCTGCTCGACAACTGGCGGCGCAGCCACGGCAAAGACGCACAGCCCGACGACAAACCGCACCGCCTGCAGATCTGTATTCACACCGTGGAGTGCGGCATCGAGGAGATCCCGGCGCTCTTTGGGGAATGCGGCTGCGACGACACGGCGTGCCAGCCGAACCGGATTCTCGAACGCTTCGACTTCGACGTGATCCTGGACGCGCCGCGTCAGGCACGCGAACCGGTGGGCGTGCGCCTGGACTATCACGCCCCGCTGCCGCTGGTGGGTACGCACCCCGTGGCTGTCGCCGAAACGGCCGGTCACTTCCTGGTGCTCACCGACGATCCATCTGCGCTGGCAGCGTTTGCCAAAAATACGCTGTGGCCGGTCCTGCCGTCACAGCCGCTCACCGGTCGGGCGATGGACCTGGCGCTGTCCGCTGATGGGACCCGTGCCTACGTGTCGGTCGAACAGGCCAATGCCGGCGATCCTTCGCAGGTGCTGGTGCTGGACCTGGCGCAGTTGGGTCAGGCCGGTGCGATCGTCAAGACATTCGACCTGGCCAGTGCGCACGGGGCCGACGTTCGCCTGGCGGTTTCGCCCACCGATGGGCGGCTCTTTGCCCTAAACGTTGCACAGAAGACGGTGCACGGGTGGGATGCCGCCCTCAATGACCTGGGTGTCACGACAGTGGGCAGCGATCCCTGGGGTATCGTCGTGTCACCGGACGGCAAGTGGCTCTACGTGGCCAACGCCGGCGACGGCACGATTGCAGTTTTCGATGCGGGGGCGTTCGCCGCCGCTGCCACACCGGTCGCCACGATCAGCGTGCCGGGAGAAGCACCGCACGCGCTGGCCGTGGCCGCGACATCGGCCAATCCGCGGCTGTTTGTGGCGGACCAGACCCACCAGACCCTGCGGATCTTCGAGATTCAGCCCGGCGCCGTGCCGGCGCACCCTGCCCTGGGCAGCAAAGAGACGTTGCCGCTTGCACCCGTAGCGCTGGTGGCTTCGCCGGGTGGGGGTTGGGTCTACGTACTGGTGGCCGATGGCGCGGGCAAGAGCCGTGTGCAGGTCGTCAACGCCCACGCCGTCGAAATCGGTGCCGGCACGGTGTTGGGGGCGTCGATCGATATCGGTGAGCGTGGCCAGGACCTGCTGTTGACGGCCAATGGCCACCGCCTCGTCGTGGCCTTTGCCGGACCGGGGACCCCACCGGTCAACGGCGGCGTTGCGGTCATCGACGTCATCGAACAGCCGTGTTCGGACCTGTTCGAGCGCACCGTCGACGGCTGCCCCGAGTGCGACGACGGCACCTGCATCGTGCTGGCCACGGTCGAGGATTATATCTTCGAGCAGGCCGTGGACGACACACGTCTCGACAACCTGGTCGATCGCAAACTGCTGCCGAGCACCGACGTCATCACCGAAGTGGTGAAATGCATCCTCGAAAGCGCCACGGGGGGGGTCGGCGAGCAGGGGCCGCCCGGCCCCGCCGGATCGCCTGGTGCCCAGGGTGAACCGGGCGAACAGGGTCTGCCTGGTGCCCAGGGTGAACCTGGCGAGAAGGGCGACAAGGGCGATCCTGGCGTAAAAGGTGACAAGGGCGATCCTGGCGAACAAGGCGCGAAGGGTGATCCTGGCGATAAGGGTGACAAAGGCGACAAGGGTGACAAGGGTGATCCGGCGACGCCGCTCGATCTCCCACGCATCGTTGCCATCAACTGGCCGCACAATGGCATCATTCGGGCGCAGAGCACGCGCGGTAGAAAACTGCTGGCGCGGCTGGCCGCCGAAGGTCTGGTGGTCGCCTTCGAGGCGGACAAACCGGTGCTGGCCGAAACGATCACGCGGCAGAGCTTCGAGGTGCATTATGGGCGCCCCGACCAGACCCAGGAGCAGTTTGCGCTGACGTGCTTCTGCCACGTACGCGGCCTGGTGGCGGGGCTGGCGATCGAACCGGCCGATTGTGAGACCGAAAATATCGTCGTGCTGGACAACCAGGATATTCCGTTGGGACCGGTGATTGCGGGCCGTTTCAGGCCGGTGTTCCCCGATCCTTTCCCGCCGCCGGTTGTCGGTCCGGCGCAGGAAGAGCGGCTCGTGGCCTGGTTGACCGGCGAGTACCGCGTGATCATCAAGGGCGATTTTATCCTGGGTGAGAAGGAAATCGGCCTGCCCGATGGGCGTTTCGTCCATCCCGCCCTCGACGCCGATCACCTCGGGCCCGGGCTGCGTGGGCCGAGCGGCGTACCCAGCGATATCCCGCCCGGTCTGACACCCCGCTGCCCAACCGGCGACGGCATCGAAGGCGGGACGTTCGAGAGCTGGTTCTGGATCGTGGATTCGGATTAAGGGAGGATCGTCATGGCGAAAAAATACTCTACCCCTGCCCACCAGGAGACCGGGACCTGTTACTGCCCGGCGTGTGCGGGCCTGGAATGCCTGGAGCGCCCACGCTTCGTGCCTGGCCAGCTGCTCAGCGATGCCGACCTGAACGACCAGCTGTCGTACCTGCTGGCCAAAAATCGGCTGCACAACCGCTACCTGCATGGTTGGGGCGTAGTGTGTGGGCTGGAGGTCGCATGCAGCGACTGCGACGGTGTGGTGACGGTCAAACCGGGCTATGCGATCGATCCCTGTGGCAACGACGTCATCGTGTGCGCCGAACAAGATTTCAACCTGGTGGCCCGCATCCGCGAGATTTGCGATGCCAGCCGGCGGACCCGCCGGACCGACTGTGTCCCCGCACGGCCGCCGGCCAGGGAGATCTGCAAGGACGTCGAACAAACCTGGTGCATTACGCTGCGCTACAAGGAACAAGAAGCACGACCCATTACCGCCTTGCGCCGTGAGACCGCCGGCTGTGGCTGCGGCTGCAACGGCAGCGGCAAAAAGACCGGCTGTGGCTGCGGCTGTCACGGCGGTCGCAGCACAGCCTCGACGTCGGGCAGCGGCGTGGCCGTGCGCAGCGGCGTCGGCACCACCGTCGCCGCGTGCGAGCCGTCGCGTATCTTCGAGACCTACGAGCTGGACGCCTGCCTGGCGCCGGCGGGCATGTGCGGGCTGCACTGGGACCGAAAGACCGGCGTTACGGGGCTGCTGTCACAGCTTTTCAGCGATGATACGATGCTGGGCCGCATCGCGGCGTGCCTCGGTGACCTGGTGAGCCACCTGACACGGCGTGTGCCCCTGGCATACTTCACCAACCTGGCCACCCTCGGCCTGACGCAGCGCGCCGTTGGTGACGTACGTCCTCAGCAGCAGTACCAGATCTACTGCAGCGTGGTGCAGGCGGTGATCGATCTGTACGAATCCGATCCATTCAACACCCGCTGTGCACTGCCCGATACGCTGGCCAAACTGACCTGCCCGCAGCCCGAAACAGAGGAAAAGCCCAACGAGTATGCGCGGCGGCTGTACCAGCCCGTCATGAATGTGTATGGCTTACTGATCCAGTACGTCATCGACTGCGTCTGCAAGGCCCTGCTGCCGCCGTGCCCCGTCGACCCGGGTGACGATGCGGTGATCCTGGGCTGCGTCACCGTGCGCGACAACAAGATCATCCGCATCTGTAACTTCTGCGGCCGCCACACCGCCGGATCGTTCCCGGCGCTGAAGTACTGGTTTTCACTCACCCCGCTCATTGGTGCTCTGCTGCAGGCCGTGTGCTGCCGGCCCGAGCTGGTGCGGGCGCAGTCGCCGCTGGTCAACGAGCTCGTTGGCTGGCTGGACACGCTCGACCCTGACGGGAGCCTGCGTAACGCCCTGGCCGAAAGTGACTTCGCCCTGCCCCGCATGTACGCCGGCCAGATCGGTGACCTGCTCGGCAAGGTGCAGGGCATCCGCCCGCTCGACCTGGTCAAACCAGACGGTGTCAACCTGGCCACCACGATCGATCGGCCAATCGAACAGGTGCGTGCCGAGCTGGAAGCGAACCAGGTCACGGTGGTGGAAAAAGCGGTGCGTTCGCGCACCGATATGGCCCGCCTGCAAAATCTGACCGTGCGGCCGTTTGCGGCGCCGGGCACGACCGTGGTGGCGTACAAACTCGGCAACAAAGTCATTGGCTACGGGCCGCCCGATTCGAAACGGGTCAGCCAGCCCCGTGCTCCCAAGGCGGCGGTGCGTGATGACGAGGTGCGTGCCCTGCGCGCCGAACTGGCCGCCCTGCGGGCCGAAGTTGCTGCCCTGCAGGCCAAACCTGCACGGGGCAAACGTTGAGCGCCGCGCGGCACCGACCTGGCGCCAGTAAGATGGAGGCACTGATTATGGAGGCACTGACATGGCCTTAGGAGACATCGAACGGCTGCACTACTACCCGCGCCAGTATTTGGGTTCGGCCGACATGGAAGACCAGCAGGCCTATCTGCGCGACATGCGCCGCCGGCACAACGTGGCACCGCACACCTGGGGCATCGTCGTTGGACTGGAACTGGAACAGCGTCCGCGGCTGGGCAGTCCCGACGAGGTCGACGTCTACGTCAAACCGGGCCTGGCCATCGACGGCTTTGGGCGCGAAATTGTCGTATTGGCACCCTACCAGCTCAACACCGTGGACTTTGCCGTCTTCGGCACAAAACGCTACGTCGATGTCTGGATCGCCTATGACGAAGAGCTGCGCAAACAGGTCGGGCCTGGCTACGAGCAGTGTGTGGGTACCACGCAGTTCACGCGGGTGCGGGAGACGTTTCGGATCGTGCCGGCGCCCGATCCGCCGACCCACGATGCGATCACGGTGGACGGCCAGGCCGCCACGCGCCGCGCCGACGTCGACCCGGCCAACCCGCCCGCTGTGATCATCCCCGACGACGAATCGGTCCCCTATCAGGAACTGCCGCTGGAGACCGACGATCCGCGGTGGCTGGTGCGGCTGGGATCGGTCCAGTGGGATGGCACACGCAACCCGCCCGCCTTTGTCAAGGATACTGCAAACCGCCTGCTCGAAGCGCGGCACTACGCCGGCCTGGTGAGTGCACACCTGCTGGCACCGGCTGCCGGTCTGACGGTGCGCGACCGGAGTACACCCACGCCGCTGCCCAACGACGACAAAGTGACCGGGGCGACGGTCGTGGTCGAAGGTGCGCTGCAGGTGGACCGGCTGCTGACGGCCAAACGCGACGTTCAGCTGCACGGCGGCAAACTCGATCTGCGCGACGGGGGCGGCGGTAACGGCGGGGCGCCGTTTCTCGTGTATCGATCGTTGACCCAGAACGCCCACGGGGGCAACGATCTGCGGGTGGCCCTGGGCACCGCCGGCGATGGCAAACACCACTTCGTCGTCGGACCCGAAAAGGGGGGCAGCCTCGACGTCAAGTTCGGGGTGCGCGACAACGGCGATGTGCACCTCAACGGCAAGATCTTCGTCAAAGACCAGGCACGCTTCGAGGCCGGCCTCTCGATCAAGGGAATAATCGACTTCGACGACGTCCTGGGCGATCGTCTGATGCTGTGGGGCGATGCGGCGCAGGCGGCATCCTACGGGTTTGGCATCGAGTCGGGCACACTCTACGCACGCGCCGGCACGCGTCACCGGTGGTACGTGGGCAAAACGGCGGACGACGGTGCCTCGGCGATCGTGGAAGTCGACGCCAGCGGGCTGCGCGTCACCAAGACGCTGGCGGTGCAGGGTGTGCTGGATTTCGACGAAGTGATCGGTGACCGCCTGATGCTGTGGGGGCCGGCCAATGCGGGCAACGCCTTTGGGTTGGGCATCGAATTTGGCACGTTGTACGCCCGCGCTAACTCGTTCCATCGCTGGTACGTCGGCACCAACCGCGACGACGGCGTGTCCGACAGGATGGAGCTCGGTGCGGCCGGCCTGACGATCAAAGGCAGCCTGAGCGTAGCGCAGAACGTGACGGTGTCGGGGAACCTGACGGTGTTGGGTAGTCAGAACATCATCCGCATCGAGCAGCGGACGTTTGCGCTCAGCAATGCGGGCAATAATACGCCGCGCACGTGGTCCTGGAGCTATGCGGGCATGTTTGCACAGACACCCGTGGTGTTTGCCGTCTTCCAGGGCTTCAGCCTGTGGGGCTACGATGGCATCACCAGTTTCACACCGAACAGTGCCAACCACGGCGCCAGCGCCGACGATATTCCGCAGCATGCCTTCGTGCGTGTAACCAGCGTCGGGCTCAACAGCGCGGCGGGCGAATGTTACTGCTCGGAATCAGACGTGACTTGGGAAGCGGACAATACGATTCTCTTCACCGTCATCGCCCTGGGGCGCAGTGCGTAGCACGAACGTTCCGACACGGGGTGAGGCATGAAGCTTGAGAATGGAGTGTGACAATGGAAGAGCGGCTGCAAGAACTCCGCCGTGAGCTGGAGCTCGGCCAGCAGCAAATGGCGGTGCTGGACCAAAAACGCAGTGAACTGCGTGATACGCTGCTGCGCATCAGCGGTGCCGTCCAGGTCCTGGAAGAGCTGATTGCGGCGGATCATGGCGCCCCCGGTGTGCCTGCGGCTGCCGTGCGAACATGACCGGCACGGCCGAGGGCACCAGCCACCTGAACATCAACCGGCTGAACAGCGTCTACCTGGTGGCGCACGACCACCCCACCCCCGACCGCCTGCGCAGCCAGCTGGACCAGACCATGCGCACGCGGCTGGCCGATGCCTGTGCCCGCTGGTTGACGACGGTGCTCGACCCCGCCGATCCTGCCGTGTGGCTCATTCGCCGCGTGGAGCTGGACCTGGCGCTGGATGCGGGCGGGCTGGACGAAGAGGCCCTGGCGCGAGCCTGGAGCCGCGGCATCGCCATGGCGGTGGTGCGCGCGATCGAGTTCGGCCCCGATGGCCACAGCGTGCTCTATTTTCCCGACCGTGCGGCATACCTGGCCCATTTCCTGGGTGAGCTGCTCGACGGGCGTGCGTGGGGCCGCTGGTACCTGTCTGGCTTCGAGTCGCTGCGCAGCCTGCCCGCCGGCACAGCCGCGGCAGAGGCGTTGGCGCGCGAACCGCAGTGGGCGGAACAGGCGCTGAAACACCTCGCCGCCCAGGGCCGGCTGGAACGTCTGTTGGACCTGCTGCGCAGCCGTGATGCCGCGCTGGTCCTGGATGCCTGCGTGCCGCTTGCACCACTGGCCGCGGCAGCCGACCCGGATCGTCAGGTCATCGATGCCGTGCTGACGCGTTGGAGCGAGCTGGCGCGGCGGGCAGATTGGCCGCACGCCGTACGTACCTTGTTCGTTGTCCTGGAAACGCGGCGCCTATTCCCCGAACTGGCGCCAGCCGCCGTCCGCCTGGCCGCCGAACGTCTCAGCGGACTCGCCAGCCTGGCCGGACAGACCGGCCTGGCAGCCGCCGCGCTGGCCAGCCTGGCGGTTGCCGACCCGGATGCCGCGCTGGCTGCCGTGCGTCAGGCCGGCGCCACGGTGGGACTGGAGAACCTGGCCTTTTTCGTACGACTGGCCCAGGGGGATGCGGCCTGGTTGGCCGGAGCTGTCGGTGCGGCCCGCGCCGGTATGCCGCAGCCCCTGTCCACGCCCAGGCGGCCACCGGCACACGAGATTATCGCGACCCCGGTGGCCGGCCTGTTTGTGCTGGTGCCGTTCCTGCGTGACCTGGCCTGGCCCGCCGTGTTGGCTGCTGCGCCGGGGGGACTCGACGCCGCCCGGGCCCTGTGTTACCTGCTGTGCCTCAAGGTGTGCGGCCGCCCGCGCAGCCAGGCGGCGCGCTTCGATCCTGCGCTGCTGGCGGCGGTGGGGCTGGACCATGCACCGGACGCAGACGACCTGGATCGTTGCACCCAGGCAGACGCCGCCGGCTACCGCGGGCTGGGTGTGCTGCTCGGCGCGTTGGCTCAGTCCGGCCTCGCCGACCTGCGCTGCGTGCACGTCGGGATCGTCGCCCACGGCGGGATACGCAGTCTGCTGCTGCGTGAGACCGCGCGCGGGGATTGGCTGTACGCTGCACCGCTGGTTCACCCCCCGCAGACGGTTCTGGAGGAGGGGTTGGCCCTGATCGCCGCCGTCGGACACGCACCCGATACCCTGCTGGTGGATGCTGCCAGTGCCGCCGAATTCGACACCGAATCCCTGCGCTTACGCGGGTTGTCGCTGCTCGATCCTGCGAACCTGCCGGCGGGTCACAGCTCGTTGGCTGCCACGGCAGACCTGGCCGCTTATCTGGCCCGGTCGCGGCCCAGCGAACCGGAGTGGGCCTATTTTTCGCTGTCCGGCCTGCGGCCAACCGTGATATCGCAGGAGGCGGACGATTGGACCTGGTCGGTTGTGGCGCGGGCAGCGTTCCGTGCCTTTGCACGCCAGCTGCTGGGATTTCGCGACAGCAGCACATCGTTCGTCTGGGAGAATTTCCTGGGCGGCGTGGGGCAGGTGCAGATGGGCAGCGGAGTTATCGACGTGCGCCTGCCGCCCAGCCCGCTGCGCATGATGCTGCGCCTGGCCGGCCTGGCCAGCCTGACCTACACGGTGCCCTGGCTGGAGGATATCGAAATCCACGTCAGCCTGCCGGAGGAGTGACAGATCGTGTCGACGGTCGTACACGCGCATTCTCATCTCTTTGCCGAGCTGGCACGGCTCGACCTGCTGCTGCGCCGCCAAATCGTACGCCTGCGCGCCGCCGATCCCGGTGCCCTCGATGACCCGTATCGCGGCCTCTACGTGCCCGATGCCCAGGTCGACAGCCTGCTGCGCACCGGGGCTTCGGCAAGCACAGCCGGCGCTTCGGCAAGCTCAGCCACCGGTCCGCGGCAGGCTGAGCCTGCCGAAGCCCAGGCCTTGAGCGCCGAGATCGCACGACGGCGCGCTGAAAACTGGCGCCATGCCGCGCTTCGACAGGCTCAGCGCCCGGCCGCTGAGCCTGCCGAAGCGCTGGCCGCCGAGCCTGTCGAAGCGCCGCCTGAGCCTGTCGAAGCGCTGGCGCAGGCGTGTGGTCTGTCCGAGTTCGAGGTCGATGTGCTCCTGCTTGCGATAGCCCCCGAACTCGATGCGCGGTACGAGACGCTCTACGCCTACGTGCAGAACGATGCTACCCGCCGGCGGCCCACGGTTGGCCTGGCCCTGGCGATGCTGGCCGATTCGGCGGAGGAGCGACTGGCCCGTCGCGCCTGTTTCGATCCCGATGCACCGCTCTTCGCCAATCGCCTGCTCCAGCTCGGTGACGACCCCCAGGACCGCAGCCCGGCCCTGCCCGCGCGGTTCTTCAAGACCGATGCGCGCGTGGTGGACCACGTGCTCGGCATCGACAGGCTCGACGTTCGCCTGCGACCGTTCGTGGCCCGTGCCAGGCCAGCGGGGGACCCATCCACCCTGCCCGCTGCGCTGCGTGCGGGGCTGGCAGCTGCGGCGGAGGACGCGGCCGTGACCGAGACCGTGTTCTTTTTCCATGGCCCGGCGGGCAGCGGGCGGTGTGGTGCCGCGCTGAGCCTGTGCGCCCACCTGGGACGGGGTCTGTTGGTTGTCGACGTGGGTCGCGCCGCGGCCGCGATGCCGCTGCGCGAGGTATTGGCCCTGCTTGGTCGCGAGACCATGCTCAGCGGGGCCGCGCTCTACCTGGACGGCTGCGAAGCCCTCTTCGGTGAAGACGCCGCATCGGCGCGCACCGCGCTGACCGATTATGCTGCTGCGCCGGACGCGGGCGATGATGTGGCGCGTCGTGTGACGGGTCCGCTCTTCCTGGCCAGCGAGGTGGCGTGGGGTCCGACCGGTGCGTGGGGTGAGACGCGGTTCATGAGCTTCACCTTCCCCCTGCCCGCCGCCGAGCAGCGTGTGCAGCTGTGGCAGCAGGCGCTGGCCCAGCGTGCGGCGGACGTCGACGCCGCCGTCGATCTGCCCGCACTGGCCGACCGTTTCGTTTTGGGCGGCGGGCAGATCGTGGACGCCGTACGTGCCGCTGCGCGGCAGGCCGCCCTGCGCAGCCCAGAGGCACGCCAGCTGACGACCGCCGATCTGTACACGGCGGCGCGCCGCGAATCGAGCGGCGACCTGGAGCGGCTGGCGCACAAGATCGAGCCAGCGTACACGTGGCCCGACATCATCCTGCCGCGGCGCCAGATGCAGGCCCTGCGTGAGATCTGTGATGCCCTACGCTTCCGTCACGTTGTCAACAGTACGTGGGGCTTTGCGCACAAGCTGGCCCTGGGCAAAGGGCTGACCGTGCTTTTTTCAGGACCGAGCGGCACCGGCAAGACGATGGCGGCGCAGGTCATGGCCCACGAGCTCGGTCTCGATCTCTACCGCATCGACCTGGCCTCGGTCGTGAGCAAATACATCGGCGAGACCGAAAAGAACCTGAGCCAGATCTTCCGCACTGCCGAAGCCAGTAATGCCATCCTGTTTTTCGATGAGGCCGATGCCCTGTTTGGCAAACGATCCGAGGTCAAAGATGCGCACGACCGTTACGCCAACATCGAAGTGGCCTACCTGCTCCAGAAAATGGAAGACTACAGCGGTATGGCGATCCTGGCGACCAACCTCAGCCGCAACATCGACGATGCCTTTGCGCGGCGTATGAGCCACACCGTGGAATTCCCGTTCCCCGACGCGCCGCACCGCCAACGCATCTGGCGCCACGTCTTTCCACCGGCGGCGCCCATCGGTACCGACGTCGATCTTCCCTTCCTGGCCGGCCAGTTCCAGTTGACCGGCGGCAACATCCGCAACATCGCCCTCACCGCCGCCTACATGGCCGCGGCCGACGGCGGCATCATCGGTATGCGCCAGCTGATCATGGCCACGGCGCGTGAGATTCAGAAAATGGGCAAGGTGCCATCACACGCCGATTTTCGCGACTATTACGACTGGCTGCGCGACGGGGGATAGGATGGCCAGGCCAAAGGTCTTCGACGCGCCCGAAGTTGTGGTCGAGCCACCGCGGCCCGCACCCGCCGCTGTGCCCGCCGGCCGGGCACCGCAGGCGGAGACGGTGGCACCGGACCCTGGTTGGGATGCGCCCATGCCGCTGCCCCCGCAGACTGCGGACAGGCCCGCGCCGGGCCTGCCGCCCGCCTTTCAGCACGCCACCGCCACCGCCGCACGCGCCACCACGCTGCGCACCCTCCAGCACCAGCGCGGCAACGGCTACGTGCAGAAGTTGCTCAGCCGCAAACCATCCGGAGAGACGGCGCCGCACGAGACCGTCGTGGATCCGGCGGCGGGTGCCGGGTGGTCGGATGATACGCACGCGCACCACCACGCCGTCGCACCTGAAATGCCGCTGCCGCCCGCTGCCGCCACGACCGTCCAGGAAGCCAAAGCCGAAACGGACCGGCAGCAGGCTGCCGTCGCGGCCAGGGAGAAGGCCGAAGCCGCGGCCTCGGCCGAGGCACAGCGCGCTGCGGGCGCTGCCGCCCCGCTGGGGCCAGCAGCTGTGGCACCCGCTGTGGAAGCGGGCCGCTCCAAAAAAGAGGCTGCGGCCAGCGTTCGATCCCAGGCGGCGCGCGAAGCTGCTGCACCGGACGAGGCCATCCACAAACCCGGCGCACCCGTCGCCGGCAAAAAGCCCGCCGCCGGCCAATCCACAGCCGCGAAGACACCGCCCGCCGGCGACGGCGTCCCACCCTCCGCTCAGGCCAGCGCTGCACCGGGTGCAACCCCACCGGAAGCCGGATTAGAGGCGAAAGCCGCTGCCCACCAGGCGGGCAAACCAGGCGCCGCCGCGCCCCCCGGCAAATCACGGCCGCCCGCACCGGGACGCGAACCGGCCGCGGTGGGGCCGGCCGGCGACGCTGCCCCGTCTGCCCCTTCGGCCGATGCCGCCGACGTGGCCGCTTTCCAGACCCAGGTATCCAACCGCATCGCGGCCATGCCGCGCCCCAAGCTGGGAGCCGCCGCCGGCGGCGCGGTCCGTATCGGCGCCGCCGGTAAAGGTGCCGCCGCCAGCCACGGCACACGCCGGTCGAGCCTCTCCAAAGAGGCCGCGGCCGCCGTCTCCCCATCCCCCAAGGTCAAAGACCCGCCGCCCGCCGAAAAAGACCCGGTGCCCGAAGCGGCCGAGCGGGTCAACAAAGTGTCCAACCTCGTCCTCGATCCGCAGCCGATGCCACCGTTGGCCAACTCACCCCTGGGCACGCGGCCCGTACCCGGCACCGCACCGGTTCCCGAGCCGCGCCCCGGCGATCCGCCGCCCGAGCCGCCGCAGCAGAAGGAAGCCGACGTCAAAGCCGCCGCCGACAAAAAACAAAAGGCCGCCGGCAAGGCCAAAAAGGGCGCTGACAAAAAGGCCGACGAAAAACCCAAAGAAGGCGAAGGCAAACCTCTCGACCCTATGGTCATCGAGGACAAGCCGCCCCCGCCCATGCCGCCGCTGCCCAAGCCGTTCAAAGCCGACATGGGCAAGGTGCTGGCGCATCTGTTGGCCAATACCAAACAAGAGGCCGGCGACATCGTGACTGCGGCGCGTAAGGGGGTTCTGCCCGGCGGGGTGCTTGACAAAGTCTACCCCGATTTTGGCAAAGACCTGGCCGATGAAACCGAAAACACCCTGAAGACCCAGCTCAAAGGCGTCGCCGACGCCGCCGGCATCGCCGACAAGGACCTGCAGGCGGCGGTCGAAGAACGTAAACAGCAGCTGGAAGAACAGAAGAAAGCCGCAGCAGGCGAAGTGACCCAGACCGCGACCACGGCCAAAAAGGACATCAAAACCGAAGGCCAGAAAACCACCAAACACGTTGCCGGCGAACGTAAAAAACAGGACGAACTCACCACCCAGAAACTGGAGGCGGTGAGCGGTGGTGCCGACCCCGAAGTCATCAAGGGCCAGCGCGACCGCCAGCTGACGCGCATCGAACAGCAGGTGGCCCAGCAGACGGTTGCCTATGCCAAAGCCAAAGAACGGCGTGAAAATCAACTCAGCCAGGCCGAAAACGTCTACGTCCTGGCCTACCGCCGCGCCGACCAGATCGACCAGCAGGCGATCCAGAAAGAGCCCGCCAAATACGGCACACTCGCCGCCGGCCAGAACCTCAAGTGGCTCAACGATACGCTTCGTGACCTGCAGGACAAGGTACGGGGCTTCAAGAAGGCCGCTGCCACGACGACCGACGAACGGACCAAAGCCCTGGCCGCCGCCAGCATCCAGGCCCACCGGCTGGTCCGCGAGTGGGCCGACAAAAAACTGGGGCAGGAACGCTCCTGGTGGCAGGCGCTGTTCGACCAGTTCGCTGACTGGAGCCGGCAGGCCAAAGCGCAGGCCGAGGCCTGGGAAACGCAGAAGAACCAGGACACCAAAGACGCCCTCGTGCGTGACCTGGCGAGCGTCGACGGGCTGGTGCAGGCGGTCGGTGAAGATATCGACCTGGCCACGCTGGACAAACGCCGCGACCTTACCGAAGAGCAGAAGGCCATCCTGCGCGCCTACCTCACGCCGGGGCCGGGGGCGCGCGACCCAATCAGCGCCGTTGCCGCCGGGCTGCGTGTGCGCATGGCGCAGCGCCAGCGCCCCGAGCTCGTGCAGAAGATGGACAAGAAGCTGCTCGAAAAGGTCAACGAGGAGAGCGACTTCAAAAAACTCGACGACCTGGGTGCGGCGCAGCGGCCCGGCTTCAATGCCAAGTCGATCGCGTCCAAGCTGCACAACGCCATGGCGGGTTGGGGCACGGAGGAAGAAGACGTCTACGCGGCCCTCGCCAGCCTGACCCCGCTGCAGGCAGCGATCGTGCGCAAACGCTACCGCGCCGACTGGGATAGCTCACTCGATGCCGACATCGACAGCGAATTCAGCGGTGCCGAGAAGCAGCGCGCCGTGGCGCTGCTCGAGGGCAAACAGGCCACCGCCGACGCCGCCGCGCTCAATGAGGCGGTCAGCGGCCTGGGCACCGACGAAAAAACGATCTGGCAGACCCTGCGCAACAAGACGCCCGAGGAGCGCGAGGCCATCGCCGCCGAGTACCGCAAGATGTACGGCGTGGAGCTCAAGGCCGACCTGGAGGACGACCTGGGCGGCCACGAGATGGACCGCGCCGATGCTTTGCTGGCCGGGCAGACCGCCAAGGCCGACGCCATTGCCATCGACGCCGCCATGCGCGGCGGCACGGGCATCGGCACCGATGAATCGGACATCGAAGACGTCTACAAACAGATTCGCCAGGAAGTGGCATCCGCCCATCCCGACTGGAGCAGCGCCCAGGTCGAGGCCGAAGTGGCGCGCCGCAACCAGGAGGTCGAGGTCGAGTTCAACGCCCAGTACGGCAAGGACTACGGCGTTGGCCCGGGCGAGAGTGCGCTGCGTAAGGCCTACCAGGCGGATCTCTCCGGTCCCGAACTCGACCTGGTCAATGCCCTGGCCGACAACAACCTGATCGCCGCCGACGCGGCGCGCATCAAGATCGAGGCCGATGGGGTCTACACCTCGGACGACACGGTCAACAAGGTGTTGCAGGGCCAGTACGAGCGTGCGTTGGATGCCGCACGTCGCGACGAAAAGCCCAAGATGGAGCGCAAGCTCCAGGAGGAAATCGAAAAACGGCGCAAAGCCGGCAAGCCGATGACGCAGGACGAAATCACCGCGGCGCGCCGGCAGATCGACCGCGAGATCGAACAAAAGGCCCGTGAGGGCGGCAAAGCGAACATGGCCGCCCTCGAAAAGCAGTTCGACACCAAATATACCGACTGGTACGGGGCGGGCGAGGAGGCCGAAAAGGGCGGGCTCAAGACCGTTCTCAAGATGAACATGTCCGGCGAAGACCAGAAGAAGGCGTACGAACTGGTCGAAGAGGGTGGCTACCTGTCGCCGGCCCAGCAGGTCTGGTACGCCGTCGAACAGGCCGGCACCGACGAAGATGCCCTGAAAGCTGCGCTCAAGGGGCGCACCGCCAAAGAGATCGCCGACATCAAGGCCGAGTGGGAAAAGAAACACCCCGGCGTCGACTTCAACAAACGCATCATGTCGGAGGTGGAGGGCCGCGACGCGTTCGACGTGGGCGAACTGTTGATCGGCGAACCGGAAAACGCCCAGCAGAAGATGGACGCCCTGACGCGGCGCTACAATTACGAGAAGAACGCGTACGGCGCCGGTGGCTATTTCGCCAGCGCCGAAGAAAAGGCGCTGGACAAAGATTATGCCGACGCCCAGAAACGCTACCGCGAGTTCCAGAAGGCGGACGCCGAGTACAAAAAGCTGAGCGATCCCAACGCCAGGCTCGACGAGGAGGGCAAAAAGAGGCTGCAGGCGGCCTTCGGGCGCCAGAACGATCTGCGCGGCGGCTTCGACTGGGGTGCCGGCAACGTCGATATCGCCGCCGAGGACTACCGCAAGGGCGTCGACCGAATCACGGACCAGGTCACGCAGGTGGTGGGTGCCGTCGTTGCGATCACCGTCGCCGTCGTGCTGACGGTCGTGACGGGGGGTACCGCCGCGCCGGCGATGATTGCGCTCGCTGCCTCGCTGTGGGGCACGGCGGCCACCGTGGCGACCAAATTGATCATGCTGGGCAGCGCGTACGGCATGGAGGACCTGGGGACCGACCTGGCGATCGGTGCCGTGGATGCTGCCATATCGGTGGCGACGGCGGGCGTCGGTGACAAGCTGCTCAAGGCCGCCAAGGGGGTGCCGCCGGGCGCCCTGGCGCGCATGGCCCAGAGCACGAGCAAAGTCGCCCGTTACGCCGCCAAGGGCATCGCCGAGGGTGCCGAGCAGCTGCTGCAGGCAGCACCGAACGCATTGGCAGCCAACGTCCTGAACGACAAAAACTGGCAGGGGGACGCCTTCAAGAACATCATGAAGGGCACGGTCACCCAGACGGGGATGGGCCTCGGGATGGGACTGGGAATGGGTGCCGCCATGCACCTCGGCGGCAAGGCGCTGGGTGCGGCGCGCAACGCCTGGCACGACTTCCGCGGCCCCAAGGTGGGTATTCCCGAACCCGATATTCACCCCAAGGCGATGGTACCCGCCGAGAAGGTCCCGCCCGGCGTCGCCGATCTGCCCGCCAGCCAGGTGCCCGAACCACCCATCGAGACGTCGAAGCCCGCTGCGATACCGTCGAGCAAAGACCCGCATGCCCACCTGGGTACGCCCGCCGAGCGCAAGGCGGGCTTCCACGCCTTCCAGGAGAAAAACCCGGCGGCGGCGTACGACGATTACCTGCGCCGGCTCGAAGACGGCAGCCTGCCGCGTACCGCCGACGCCGACGCCGCCACGCGGCTCGAAAACAAGATGCGTGACGAGCTCGTCAAGGGTATGCCGGCGGACATGCGCGCCCGCTACGGGGACGTACCGGTGGAGGTGATGAGCGATGCCGAGTTTGCCGCCTTCACACGCAGCCAAAAAGGCCAGGCCGTGGTCATCATCGAAAACGGCGAGCCGCGCGTCATCGTACGCGAGAGCGCCGACGTGCGGGTGCTGCGTGAGGAGGGCATTCATCTGCAGCAGGCGCTCGACCCGGCCACGGCGGGCAAGGTCAAGCTGTTGGACGAGAAGAACCTGGCGCAGTGGGACAAACTCAGCGTGGGCGAGAAACTCGAGCTGTACCGCACCAAGCTCGAGCTCGAGCTCGACGCCCAAAAGCGGCTGATGGCGGGCCTGTCCGAAGACCTGGCCAAAGCGGGGGCCGACCTCGACGTGCAGCGCAGCCTGCGCCAGCAGTTGGCCGAAGCCGAGCAGACCATGGGCAACCTGTCGAAGCGGTTGGGGGAGGTGCACGCCATCCTGCCCGAGCAGCGCCTGCGTATCGAACAGGGGTTGGAGCCCCCACCGGGTCATATCGACCTCGAACAGCCGTCGCGCCTGTTCAACAAAAAGACCGAGTTGATCCAGGCGGGCGAACTTACCGCCATCAAAGACAGCCCTGAAACACGACGCGGCAAAGAAACCTACCGCGTGGGTGACTCGTGGGTCGAACCCAAACCGGACGGCACCACACGCCGTTACCGCCTGGTTAAGGTGATCGAAGACGACGGCACGATCCGCTATCGCGAAGAAATCTTCAAACCCGACGAGCGGCGGTGGGTCCAGCGCGGCAGTGAATCGACACGCAAAGGCGGCGTCATGGAAGAGGCTTCGCAGCTGATGACGGCGGCTGAGGCGAAGCAGGCGGCGGTCGCCGGCGAGCAGCACATCGCCGCACCCAAGGACATGATCCAGGGCAAATCGGGCGAGGGTTTCGACGAGGTGGTGTTCAAATTCAACCAGGACGGCAGTCTGAAGAAGGTAAGCATCATCGAAGTCAAAGATTATCCGGGCGGCAGTCTGGCGTTGGATGACTTCACTGCGGTGTATCAGAACTTCAAGCAGAATTTCGACGAGCTGAAGGACGACCTGCAAAAGGCCATCGACGCCGGTGATACGAGCAAGTGGGGACTGAGTCTCGACCAGGCCGACAAGGTCGTCAAAGCCCTGAAGGATCACCAGCTCGAAGTGGAAGTGCGCATCGGCCCCACCACGCGGCTGGGTGAAAAAGATGCGGGCACGATCCTGACCGAGCTGCAGGCCAAGCTGCGCCAGAAGATGCACACCAAAAATATCGAAGTGCCCAACCGCAACCGGATCGATCCGAAGTTCGCCGATGAGGCCGACGCCCTGGCCCGTATCAAGGAGATCGCTGGTGAGGGCACCCCCGAGAGCATTCGCCTGAAGGAGCTGGCTACCACCGCAACCGGTGTGACGCCGGCCACGGTCAAACAGGCCGAGACAGCATTACTCGCCGAGACCCTGAGTGGTGTGCAGCCGCCGTTGAGCCGCTCGACCACGGCCCCTGGGCAGTTCTTCGACCAGGCTGGCCGGCCGGTGGACGTGCTCAACCCGGCGTCGTCGACCAGCAATCCGCTCGATCCGTCGGCCATGGCGAAGGACCTGCTGACCCAGTTGAAAACGCCGGTGTCGATTCCCGGCGGGTATGCCGCAGAGCCGCGCCTGATCGTCATCGACACGACCGACCTGTCGGCGGCAGACTTGAAAGTGCTGAAGACGCGGCTCACTGTCCTGGCCAAACAAGGCGGCGATCCCGCCGTGCTCACGCGTATCGAATATGTGCCCTGACGGATTCGCCATCCGATGCGACTACGGCCGGTGCACCACTAAACATTCGCAGCAAATCAAGGTATAATGTGCGCAGCATCCAGCCCGGCCCCACAACGGCCGGGGAACGTACCGTCATCGCCCGCCGGTTGTGGTCGATGGAACTGAGGTGGAACACATGCAGCACGACGCCGCTGCCGCGGTGATTTCCTGGGCGGAGCTCGCCAGCCAGGAAGGGGAGAAGACCCATTGGGCGCTGGCCCGCATACAGTCGGAGGTGATCGACCGGCTGGCTGCGGTCAAACCGCCGGAACTTGTGGCCGAAGCCCTGGCCACCCTGGATGAACCCCTGGCGCGTGCCATGATCCTGCTCGGGCCGGCGGCGTGTCTTCCCAGTATCGCCGCCGTG
Organism: uncultured Anaerolineae bacterium; assembly: GCA_964443225.1. Taxonomy (GTDB): domain Bacteria; phylum Chloroflexota; class Anaerolineae; order SSC4; family Amarolineaceae; genus SSC4. The sequence goes on along the minus strand of CAYUCC010000028.1, from coordinate 20,723 downwards.
GCGCCGTACCTGGCACGCGCACTGGACGAGTTTCCCAAACTGATCAGGCGTAACCGGCCGCGCTTGGCGGTCTGGATGGCCTCGTATGTCAATGCTGTGCGCTGCTGCGGCGGTGACCTGCCAGGCACAGCCGCAGACCTGGAAGCCAGGTGGGTGAAGCGGCTCGCCTCCCAGGTGAACAAGCTGGACGAGCCCTCGCTCCTGACGTTGGCCTGTGCGGCGGTGGCCACCGGCGCCATCGACAAGGTGCCCGCCTTCACCGCCGGTGCACCGATCCCCACGCCCTTCGTGCCCGGCCACACGTATGGCCCGGATTACCAGGGCTTCGTGCGGTACCTGGCGGCGGCCGTCCGGGTGTCGGCTGATGCACCGGCGATCGAGCCGGCCTGGGCTGACTTCGTGCGCTACTTTCCGGCCAAGCTCCTGGCCGGTGGCACGTGCTGGTCCGACCTGACCTGGTGCGTACGCGCCGTGGCGGTCAATTTCACCGGCGAACCCATCACCTCGATTGGCCGGTTATTGCACGAGATGGTGACCTGAGCCATGGTAGGATCCCTGGTGCTGCACGCCGATTGCAGCTTCGAACAGATCGTTTCGACCCTGGCGGGCCTCGGCTGGTCGCGCGAGCCGGACCGCACGGTCACGCCATCGTTCCTGCCAGGTGAGCCAGAACTGGCCACGTTCCGCCGCGGGACAGTACGCCTCGTCTACACCTTCAATCCGGCGGTGTCCCTGCGTGTGCTTGCTGGCGATGGCCCGGCGGCGGCCGAACACCTGGCTGCGGTGGCGGCGCAGCTGCCCGTCCTGGGTATCGACGAGCTGCGACCGATGCTGCATTCCGGAGAGACCGCCCGTCTGCTGCTGGGGCTGCTGGCGGCCGGTGAGATGGCCGCCGTGACGCTGATGGATGACGTGGCCCAGCTGCGACATCACCCCGATGACCTGGTGTCACGCGCCGCGGCGCAGGTACATACACGGCTGGCTGCCCAGGTGGTCCAACTTGGCGTGGACCAGCTGGTGCGCGAAAAGGCACGCCACCCCGACCGCTCCGTGCTCTTTCCGCGCCTGGGCCATGTCCAGGTGCGCCGTCAGGTCCTGCGTTGGCTGGGTCACGACAGCAAACGCTCGAATCCCACCATCGACGCCGTCCTGCGTATTGCGCTGGACGACCTCGACTGGGAGGTTCGTCTGACCGCCGTGCTGGGGGCGGCACGGCTGGGCGCCCGCAGCCTGGGGCGGGCGGTGCGCCAGGTAAAACTTCCCAAGACAAGTCGCGAGGGCCTGGACGCCACCGATCGACGCATCCTGGTGGCCGCGCGTGATGCGGCGCTCATGCTGCTGAGCGGCGAGCCGGTGCCGCCCGATCCGCCGTCGCCGCCCGCGGGGAACGATCAGCTGTGGGCGCACATGCTGCGCTGTGTCGCCGGGGTGCCGGTGCAGACACACGACCGCGTCTCTCTCCTCCTGCACGCCCTGGGAACCCCGCTCGACGACGAACCCCCGGCACCGCGTGTACTGCCCGCCAGCATCCGCCCGGTCGATGATCACTACGAACTCGGAACCACCGGACTTACGCTGGTGTGGGTGCCACCGCTGCCCCATTGGCTGGGCGACGCCTGGGACCGGCCCGCTCCGTTACGCCCCATCGCACGGGTGACACCGGCGGCTGGCTTTTGGATAACACAGCGGCCGCTGACGCACGAGATGCTGGCCCAACTGGCACCGCCGCAAGACGGCGCCCCCGCCGAGACATGGGGCGCCTATGCTGTGCTGACCCAGACCGAGGCGCAGCGGGTCTGCGCACAGCTTTCGGCAGCGTCTGGGTGTGAGGTCACCATCCCCAACGCCGATGAATGGGAGATGGCCGCACGTGGCCCGGATGGCCGCCGCTACCCCTGGGGCAGCGGCCTCGAAGCGGGCGGTCTCGCCATACCCTCGCCCTGGGGCTGCCTGGACAACGTGGGCACCGTGTCCCAGTGGGCGACTCACACCCACCAACCCGACCGCAGCTGCCTGCGCGGCGGTCCCGGCATGCTGCGCTGCGCCGAGTGGGCCGTAGCCACCCACGCCACCCACGCCGCCCTGCGCCCGGTACTTCGAGGCATCCGATGACACCCAATCCTCCCTGCGCCCGGTACTTCGAGGCATCCGATGACACCCAATCCACCCTGCGCCCACTGCTCCGAGGCATCCGATGCCACCCCCAACCCGCCCCACGCCCATGCGTCCCCCGCCTCGTTCCCCCAACCCCCACCCCCCATCCCCCAACCCCTATCCCCCAATCGCCAACCCCCAACCCCCAACCAAAGGAGACTATCCATGAATCCCTCAGACATCCTCAAATACGGCCATACGTTCTTTCTCAAATCTCTGGCAGTTGTCCCCACAGATCACCGCACTGACCCAGGGGCGTGTGGGCGCTGGTCGGTCCAGGACTTGCTGGCGCACATCACCTCTTACGAGTGGGTGCTCGTGGAGATCCTGGAGAACCTGCAAACGCCCGGCCCCACGCCGACCCTGGACGAATTCAAGGCCGGCGGAGAATTCAACGATGCCCAGGTCGACCGCCGGCAGGGCATGACGTACGAGGCGGTGCTTGCAGAATACGATCACGCCCACGCCCGCGTGCGCACCTTGGTGGCACAGCTGCCGGCTGCGGTATGGCGGCAAAATGGCGTATTGCCCTGGTACGGTGCCGCGTACGATCTGGAAGACTTCATCGTCTACACGTACTACGGTCACAAACGCGAACACGGTGGGCAAATCCAGGTGTTCCGCGACCGCTTCGTGGGATAATCTTGCGCCTTCACGCCTTTGACCATTCACCCGCTTTCGAGTACAATTTTGACCGCTAACACCCTGGGGTGGGCCTGGCAGCCGGGTCCACTCCAGTTCATGTATGCGTTCGTGCCGGAGCCCGCCACGTTTCACCTGAGAAGCAGCGAATGACGCGAACGGCGACTCTTGTATGAGACCAAGGAGCCAACGGTGAGAATTCTACTCTACACAGGCAAAGGCGGCGTCGGTAAAACCAGCCTCAGCGCGGCCACGGCTGTCCACTGCGCCGAGCGTGGCCTGCGCACGATCGTTCTGAGTACCGACCCAGCCCACAGCCTGGGCGATTCGTTCGACGTAGCCCTGGGCAACGAGCCCGTTGCCATTGGTCCCAACCTGTGGGGCCAGGAAATCGACCTGCTGCACCAGATGGACCGCCACTGGGGCACCGTGCAGGACTACATCTCGGCCCTTTTCGCCTGGCGCGGCATGGATGACCTGGTGGCCGAAGAGACGGCGGTGTTACCCGGCATGGAAGAACTGGCCAGCCTGATGCAGATTACCTACCTGGCCGAGTCGGGTGACTACGACGTCATTGTGGTCGACTGCGCCCCGACCGGGGCGACGCTGCAGCTGCTGGCCCTGCCTGACCTGGCTCGCTGGTACCTGGACCGCATTTTCCCCTGGGAAAAAAAGGTGCTCAAAGCCGCCATGCCGGTCATCAAGCGCATAACCGACATGCCGATGCCCTCCGAGGCCCTCTACGACTCGGCAGAAGACCTGCTGCGCCAGCTCGAACGCATCAGCCGCCTGCTCACCGACCCGCAGCTGACGTCGGTGCGCCTGGTGCTCAATCCCGAAAAAATGGTCATCAAAGAGGCGCAGCGGGCGTACACCTACCTGAACCTGTACGGCTACGCCACCGATGCCGTCTTCTGCAACCGCATGATCCCGGCGGGCGTCACCGATGCCTATTTTGCCGCCTGGAAAGAGGCACAGGCGCGTTACCTGGTCATGGTGGAAGAGGCCTTCGATCCCCTGCCGGTGATGAGTATCCCCCTGTTCGACCAGGAAGTGGTGGGGTTGGATATGCTGCGGCGTATGGCCGAAGCCACGTACGATGATCGTGTCGACCCAACCGCCATCTTCTACGTCGGCAAACCGCAGGAAGTCACGAAAGAAAACGGCATCTACAAACTGAGCCTGCCGCTGCCGATGGTCGAGCGCAATCAGATCAAGCTCTCGCGCAGTTTGGCCGATGAGCTGATCATCCACATCGACAACTGGAAACGTAACCTCAGCCTGCCGCGCGCCTTGTCGGGCCGGCCGGTGATTGGTGCGAAATACGAGGGAGACCGCCTGGTGGTGCTGTTCGACGGCACCGCCAACGGGCAGAGTGAGGCAGCCAGGTAAATGACCGACATGAGCGAGCCAACGTGGCAGCGCTACCTGATCGACTACAACGAGGGGCTGGGCCTCGTGTACGAGCGGTTTGTACTCAACGATTTTTTGCGTGACCTGTGCCACCGCTACCAGGTCACGTCCGTATTGGAGGCCCCGCTCTACGGCATGGCCGGCGTCAGCGGCATCAACAGCGTGGCCCTGGCCCAGGCGGGCATCGACGTCACCCTGGTCGATGACAATCCCACCCGCCTGGCGGGCGTCGAACGCATCTGGCAGGAGCTCAACCTGCCCGTGACCCTGGAGCTGGCCACCAGCTGGGGGCGCCTGCCCTTCGCCAGCCGCAGCTTCGACCTGGCCTGGTGTTGGGCCGCCCTGTGGTACCTGCCCGATGCCGGTGAGCTGCTGCGCGAACTGGCCCGCGTCAGCCGGCGCGTCGTCTTCGTCGCCATGCCCAACAACCTGCAGGTGGGTTACTGGATGCGCAAACTGGTGCTCGAGCGCGACTTCTTCCCGACGGTCGACGAGCGCTGGGTCGATATCAACCTGGTGCGCCGCCAGCTCAGCTGGCAGGGCGTGCGTTTCGTCGAACAAGGCGTGCTCGACGTGCCGCCCTGGCCCGATACAGTCATGCCGGCCAACGAGGTGCTCAAACGCCTGGGCATTCGCTCCCGCCAGCTGGAAAACCAGTTCACCGGCGAGGGCTGGACCTGGTCGACCATGGCCTATTACCTGAACCAGCAGCCCGATTTGTACGACCGCGTGATGAAATACGCCTGGCTGGACCACGCCCGGCTGCCCTGGCAGATCAAGGCCATTTGGGCGCATCACCGCTACCTGGTGGGTGAGGTATAGCCGGTGTCAATCATCAAGCTGGCCCACGTGGGCCTGGGCCGTTGGGGCCCGAACTTGCTGCGTGCGTTTGCCTCCCTGCGTGGCAGCGCCGTCACCTGGGTGTGCGATGCCGATGAACAGGCGTTGAAAAAGGCACACACCCTGGCGCCCGACGCCACGCTGAGCAGCGACTACGCCGACGTGCTGGCCGATCCCCAGGTGGATGCCGTCATTCTGGCGGTGCCGGCGGTGCGGCATTACGACATGGCACGCCTGGCGCTGCTGGCGGGCAAACACGTCTTTGTCGAAAAACCGCTGACCCTCAACCTGGCCGAAGGCGAACGCCTGGTCGAGCTGGCGGCTGCGCAGCAGCGCATCCTGATGGTGGGCCATCTCCTGGAATACCACCCCGCCGTGACCTACCTCAAGGCCATGCTGGATCGGGGTGACCTGGGGACCCTGCGCTACATCTACTCGCAGCGCCTCAACCTGGGTGTGGTGCGCCAGGACGAAAACGCCATGTGGAGCCTGGCCCCGCACGATATTTCCATCATGCTCTACCTGCTGGGCTGTGAGCCAGAGGTCGTGGCGGCGCATGGGGTGGCTTACCTGCGCCCCGGGGTCGAAGATGTCGTCTTTCTGACACTGCGTTTTCCCGACAATCACATCGGGCACATCCACGTCAGCTGGCTGGATCCGCACAAAGTACGCCGCCTGACCCTGGTTGGTACGCAGCGTATGGCCGAATTCGACGACATGGAGAGCACGGAGAAGGTGCGCATCTACGACCACGGGGTCGATACGCCCGATTATGCCAGCTATGGCGAAGCGCTGACGCTGCGTTTTGGCGACATCGTCTCGCCGCGGCTCGACCTGCGCGAACCGCTGCGCCTGGAAGCAGAACATTTCCTGGACTGCCTGCGGCGCGGCACACAGCCGTTGAGTGACGGCCAGGACGGTTTGCGTGTCCTACGCGTCCTGACCGCCGCCCAGCAGTCGCTGCAAAACGGCGGTGCGCCGGTGGCTGTACAGCGTTAAAGGAGTTGCAGTTGACATCGATCGTACATGCGACGGCGGTGCTCGGACCCAACGTGCAGTTGGGCGAGTTCGTCGTTGTCGAAGAAGGCGTCGTCCTGGGCGCCGATGTGACCGTGGGCCATCACGTGGTCATCCACGCCGGCACGGTTCTGGATGACGGGGTGTGGGTGGGTGACCACGCTGTCCTGGGGCGCGCCCCACGTCCGGCACCAACCAGCGCCGTGCGCACGCCGCCGTCCCTACCGCCGCTGCACATCGGCCCGGCCAGCATCGTAGGCACCGGCGCCGTCATCTACCAGGGCACGACGATTGGTGACCATACGATGATCGGCGATCATGCCTTCGTGCGCGACCGATGCCAGATTGGCAGCCACGTCATCGTCGGCAGCCACGTCACGATCGAAAACGAAGTGCGCATCGGCGACTTCACCAAGCTGCAGACCGGCGTCTACCTCTGCGCGTGGGTCACGATCGAAGACCACTGCTTTATCGCCCCGTGTGTCGTGACTACCAACGACAACTTCATGGGCCGCACCGAGCAGCGTTTTGCCGCACGCGGGGGCTGCACGATCCGGCACGGGGCGCGGGTAGGGGCCAACGTCACCCTGCTGCCCAACGTCGAAGTAGGCGCCGAAGCGTTTGTCGCCGCTGGTGCCATCGTGACGCGCGACGTCCCGCCGGCCACGTTGGTCATGGGCGTGCCGGCCCGTCCCGTCCGTTCCGTGCCCGCCGACGAGTTTGCCGGGTCATTTGGATAGGCTCTCGTTTAACGAGCTGGTGGAAGGTCGGTCATGAACCAGGTACAGCGGGCCGCACGGTATGGTTGGCGGTTTGTCCACACAGCGGTCACCCGACTCCCCCGTCGTGGGGTACGGCGCAGCCCAGAAAACCCCCGCGCGGCGGCTGAACCACCCACCATTGCCCTCGTCACCCGCCGCGTGACCGCACGCGAGGTCAAAATCGCCCAGGCGCTGCGGTTGAGTGGGCTGCGCACCGTGCTCATGGCCAAAGCGCCTCTGCCCGCCGCGTTCGATCCCGCCCCGTTCGACCAGGTGACCACCTTCGACGACTACACCGACATCCTGCGCCTGCTGGATGACACCGGCGCCGCCGCCATTCACCTCTTTGCCCACGGCGACAACCTGCTCTACCTGCCGCTGGGGCTGCTGGCACCGTGCCCGCTGGTGTACGACCCGTACGACGTCTGGCAGGGCATGTTCCGCACGCCGCGCGCCGCCCGTTTTTACCGGCTGGAGCTGCGCGCCGAACGCTGGTTCTGCGAGCACGCCAGTCGTCTGTGTGCACGCAGCCTCGAACCGCTGCTGTTGAAGCGGCGTTTCGGCTACCGGCTGGCACCGTCGATCTATTTCCCCGAATACTGCCTGCACCTGCCCCAACCCGCAACACCGCCTGGCCCTGAAATCCACATCGTCTACTGCGGCGGGGTGTGGCCGGAGGACCGTTATCCGGCGGCAACGCACGGGTATGCCCAGTACCTGGAGGTGGCCCGCCGCCTGGCGGCGCAGCAGCTGCACCTGCACGTCTACCCCGCCAACCGCGGCGACGGCGTGCCGTTCGACGAATTTTTTGCCGCTTACCTGGCCGAAGCGCAGACCAACGCCTATTTTCACTTTCACGCACCCCTGCCCTACGCCGGGCTGATGGCGGCCCTGCCGGCGTACGACTTTGCCATGCACATCTTTGGTCCGGGTATCGACACCCAGACCGGGCAGAACTCGCCGGACAAGCTGCGCTACTCGTCGGCCAACAAGCTTTTCGACTACATCGAAGCTGGTCTGCCGGTGATCATGCACGATGGTTTTCACCAGCGGGGACTGGTGCGCCACTACGGCCGCGCGATCGCGATCCGCACCCTGGATGGCCTGGCGGCGCGGCTGCGCGCTGAAGCCGGCACACCTTATCCACGCCGGCGATCGGTGACGCTGGCCTACCAGGCACCGCGCCTGGGGCGTTTTTACCGGGAGCTGTTATGCGCGTGATCATCCTGGGCGCACGTGCCGATGGCCATGCCAAGGTGGTGCTGGACATCTTCGATGCCTGCGGCATCCCCGTCGTCGGTTTCCTGGACGATGACGCCGGCAAATGGGGCCAGGCCATTCGCGGACGTCCCATTCTCGGGGGTATCGACCAGCTCGAAGCTCTCATCGCGACCCACCAGCTCGACGCTGGTTTTGCGGCGATTGGCCACAATGCGCAGCGGCGTGCCCTGGGCCAGCGCATCCGTCAGGCGGGGCTGCGGCTGGTCAACGCCATTCACCCCACTGCCTACGTTGCCGTCGACGCCCAGTTGGGTGAGGGGGTTTGCCTTTGCCCGGGCGCCATCGTCATGCCCGGTGCGCGCCTGGGGGATTGTGTGACGCTCTACACTGCCGCCACCGTCGATCACGATTCGGTGCTCGAAGACGGGGCCAATCTGTCACCCGGCGTGCATACCGCCGGCCGCGTGGTCCTGGGAAAGGACGTGTTCGTCGGCACCGGTGCCGTATTCATCCCCGACGTGCGCGTCGGCGAAGGTGCCTATATCGGTGCGGGCGCCGTCGTCATCCGTGACGTGGCGCCGTACGATGTCGTCGCCGGCGTGCCGGCACGATCGATCAAAAAACAGAAGGAAGACGTATGAAACCAACCATTTTGGTCACCGGTGGCGCTGGCTACGTGGGCAGCGCGCTGGTACCGCAAATGCTCGACGCTGGCTACCGCGTCAAAGTGCTCGATCTGTTCATTTACGGCGAAGACGTGTTCGACGCCGTGCGCGATCACCCCGACCTCGTACTGGTCAAGGGCGATCTGCGCAACCAGGCGCTGCTGCGCTCGATCCTGCCCGGCTGCCGGACGGTGATTCACCTGGCGTGCATCTCCAACGACCCCAGCTTCGAGTTGAACCCCGAATTGGGCAAATCGATCAATTTCGACGCCTTCGAACCGCTGGTACAGATCAGCCAGGCCGCCGGGGTGCAGCGCTTCATCTACGCCTCTTCGTCCAGCGTCTACGGCGTCAAGGACGTGCCGAACGTGACCGAGGAGATGTCGCTGGAGCCGCTGACCGACTACTCGAAGTACAAGGCGCTGTGCGAAGAGGTCCTGCTGCGTTACCAGTCGCCGACTTTCACGACGGTCATCATCCGGCCGGCGACGGTGTGCGGGTACGCGCCGCGCCAGCGCCTCGACGTGATCGTCAATATTCTGACCAATCACGCCATCAATACGGGCAAAATCAAGATCTTCGGCGGCGACCAGCTGCGGCCCAATATCCACATCCAGGATATGGTCGATCTCTACCTGCTGCTGCTCGAGGCGCCGGCGGAGAAGATTGCCGGTAAGGTTTTCAATGCTGGCTACGAAAACCACAAAGTGCGCGAACTGGCCGAGATGGTGCGCAGCAACGTCGGCGATGACGTGGCGCTGGAAACCGTGCCGACCGACGACAACCGCTCGTACCAGATTTCATCGGCCAAAATCGCGCGCGAGCTCGGTTTCACCGCCGGCCACACCATCGACGAAGCGGTGCGTGACCTGGTCGCCGCCTTCCGCGCCGGCAAACTGCCCGACTCGATGCAGGACCCGCGCTACTTCAACATCAAGATGATGCAGAAGATCGACCTGCAATGACCCAACCGGCGATTCCCTACGTCAACCTGGCGCAGCAGCACCAGCCGCTGAAGCCCGCGCTGTTGGAGGCGGTCGGTCGTGTCCTGGACCACGGCCAGTTCATCTTAGGACCCGAGGTGACCGCATTCGAGCAGCGTTTTGCCGATTTGTGCGGCGTGCGCCACGCCATCGGCGTCAATTCCGGCACCGATGCGTTGATCCTGGCGCTGCGCGCACTCGGTGTGCGCCGCGGTGACGAGGTCATCACGCCGCCGAACTCGTTCGTGGCGTCGGCCTCGTGCATCGGCGTGCTCGGCGCACGCCCGGTATTCGTCGACGTGGGCGACGATTATAACCTCGATCCCAACCTGTTGGAGGCGGCCATTACCTCGCGCACGCGCGCGATCCTGCCCGTGCATCTGACCGGCCGGCCGGCGGCGATGGGGCCGATCCTCGAAATCGCCCGCGCCCACAACCTGGCCGTGATCGAAGACTGTGCACAGGCCGTGCTGGCACGTTACCACGACCAGCCGGTGGGCAGCCTGGGCGATGCCGGCTGTTTCAGCCTGCATCCGCTGAAGACGCTGAACGCCTGCGGTGACGGCGGTGTCATCACCACCAACGACGCCGGCCTGGCCGAGGAGTTTCGTATCCTGCGCAACATCGGCCTGCGCTCGCGCGAGGACTGCGTGGTGTGGAGCCATAACTCGCGCCTGGATACAATCCAGGCCGCCATGCTGCTGGTCAAGCTCGACGTCCTGGCCGATTGGACGGCGGCGCGCCGAACCCATGCGCAGTACTACCAGGCGCACCTGGCCGACGTCGTGCGCGTGCCGGTCGACCAGCCGCATGAGTATGCCGTGTACCACACCTTCGTCATCCAGGCCGAGGCGCGCGACGACCTGCGGGCTTACCTGGCGGCACAGGGTATCGGCACGGTGATTCACTACCCGGCGCCGATCCACGTGCAGCGTGCCGCGGCGGACCTGGGCTACCAGCCCGGCGATTTCCCGGTCACCATGGCGCAGGCGCAGAGTATCCTCAGCCTGCCGGTCTATCCCGAGCTGACGGACGCGCAGCGCGCAACCGTGGTGGCCCAGGTTCGCAGCTTCTACGATCGTGACTGAACCTGGCGAGTTTCCAGCGCCCGTGGACGAAACCCCTGTGGTTCCGCCGCGGGCGCCGGTCGAGCCGATGCTGGCGGTGCGTATTCTGCGCAGCACGGCGTGGAACGTGGTGGGTGCGATCGTCAAGCAGGGCATCACCCTGCTGTCGGCCGTCGTCGTGGCGCGCCTGCTGACGCCGGACGATTATGCGATTGCCGGCCTGGCCTTGTCGGTGATGGGGCTGTTCAACGTGCTGACGGCGCAGGGATTTGGACAGGCGCTGGTGCGGCGCCCGCAGCTGACCCCCATCACGATCCACTCGGTGTTCTGGTTTACCCTGCTGCAGGGGCTGCTGCTGGCGGCGGTGGCAGTCGTGGTGGCGCCGCTGATTGCGCAGTTCTACCGCCAGCCCGAGATGGCCCCGCTCCTGGTTTTTCTCGCCTTCACGTTGATCATCAGCATGCTGGGGGTCGTGCCGAACGCCCTCTTACAGCGTGACATGCGTTTCCGCGACATCAACCTGATCGGCATTAGCGGCGGTATCATCGCAGCGATCCTGGGCGTTGGGGCGGCGATTGCCGGCTTTGGCTACTGGGCTTTGATGATGCCGGGCCTGGGCATCGCGCTGGCCACGGTGGTCGGCGCCTACTGGCTGACACGCTACCGGCCGGCGCGGGCCTTCAGCTGGCAGGAGATCAAGTCGGTGGCCGTATTTGGCTTCTCCATGCTCGGCTCGCAGCTGCTCACCTACTTCAGCGACAACAGCGACTACCTGATCATGGGGCGTTTCTGGACGACGGCCAGTTTTGGCCAGTACTATTTTGCCTTCGAACGGGCGCGGCAGCCGTTCAACATCGTCGTCGCCCAACTCAGCTCGGTTCTGTTTCCGGCGTTCAGCAAGATCCAGGACGACCGCGAGCGCCTGCGCCGTGCCTACCTGCGGGGCATCCGCCTGGTCACGCTGATCGTGTTTCCACTGCACGTGCTGCTGATCGGTCTGGCCGATCCGCTGGTGCCGTGGCTGTTCGGGGAGCAGTGGCGGCCGGCGGTGCCGGTCTTCCAGGTGTTTGCGGCGTATGGTTTCGTGCGCGGGCTGGCAGCCCTGGTGCTGCCCAGCCTGCTGGCGATCAACTACGCGCAGGCGATTTTTGTGTTCAATCTGTTCCGTTTGCTGTTCACCGTGCCGGCGCTGCTTTACCTGGGGTTCAACGGCGGTGACATCCTGACGACGGCGGTGGTGCTGCTGGTGATTTGGGTCGTGCAGGCACCGTTCCTGATCGGTTTCCTCAACCGCAAGCTGGGGCTGAGCTGGCGCGGGTTTTGGGCGGGCTGGCGGGAAGTCGGGCTGGCAACGGTGGTGATGGGTTTGGCGTTCGCGGTGATCCATGTTATAACAACGAGGGCTGGTTGGCCGGTGTGGGGCGTGGCGGCGGTGAGCGCGGGGGTGTCTTCGGGTCTGTTTTTGGTGCTGACGCGGCGCGATGTGGGGGATCTGGTGGGTCAGGTGCGGGGGGCGGTGAGGAGGTAGGGAGTAGGGAGTAGGGAGTACGGAGTACGGAGTAGGGAGTACGGAGTAGGGAGTTGGGAGTACGGAGTAGGGAGTTGGGACGGAGTCCCGATCCCGCCGCCAGGCGGAGGGTGGATCGTGGCCACCCCAGCCCGCGCAGGCGGGCTTCGTCTGCATAGCGGCGGTTTCCAACCGCCAACCGCCAGGCGGAGGGTGGATCGTGGCCACCCCAGCCCGCGCAGGCGGGCTTCGTCTGCGTAGCAGCGGTTTCCAACCGCCAGGCGGAGGGGGGAACGGATTGAACGGATTTGGAACAGATTGCTGTCAATACGCATAAAGAAGGTTTGAGACCTGTGTGCTCTGTGCGGTAGGCAAAAATGGCGGGCGCAGAAGGGATGGGAGTGAGAGAGAACGATGGGTTGGAACCAGGAGACGATGTTGGCGGAGATGGAGCTGCTGCGGGGGGCGGTGCTGAATAATATCCGGATTCTGGCGCCGCATAATCGTAAGGATAATTATTATGCTGAGCTGATGCGGTTGGCCGATCAGGTTTATTTTTTCGAGACGTACCAGGTCATTTTGTGGGCCGGGCTGCGTATAAGGCCGCGGCGGGTACTGGAGATTGGTACGCGCAACGGGGGCAGCCTGGTGCAGCTGTTGAGTGCGTACCACCGTTTCAGCGATCTGTCGGTCGTCAGCTTCGATCTGTGGCGCGAGGTGGGTTCGCCGCGCGGGGTGCGTGATAATTTGAAGCGGCTCAATATCCCCGGTGACTTCATCGAGTTCGTCAGCGGCGACTCGACGGTGACGGTGCCGCAGTGGAAACAGCGCCATCCCGGTGCCCGGTTCGATTACGTGCTGGTCGACGGTGGGCACGACGTGGCGATTGCCAGCACCGACCTGCGTAACGTTGCCGACCTGGTGGCGCCCGGCGGTATTCTGATCTTCGACGACATTGGGCCGGAGAGTTACCGCCTGCTGCCGGTGTGGCGTGAGTTCCAGGCTGCCCACGACGGGCAGTTCGACTGGTTCGAGAAGCAGTGGCGCAAAGGGGTGGCCTGGGCCATCCGGCGCGAGGCGTGATATGACGGGGTGGGAGCGCATCCGGCGCCGCGCAGGCAGCACCTGGCAGGAATGGCGCATTCAGCGCGCCAGCCAGACCCTGACGCGGCAGCGCGGTGTCACCGCGCCGCCCGGTGCCATTCGTATACGCCCGACGACGCTGTGGACAATTGGAGAGCGGGGCCGGCTGCTGATTCACCCCGGCGGTTCGCTGTCCCTGGACTGCCGGCACGGTGCTGGCTTCGACTGGCACATCGACCGCGGGCTGCTGCAGATTCTGGACGGCACGCTCGAGATTGCCGGGCACGTGGTGCTTGGCGAGGGCTGCCGCGTGTTCGTCAAGGACGGCGGGGTGCTGCGCTTCCTGGGTGACGCCATGGTGGCCGGGCGCAGCCACTTTTTCGCCCATCACCAGATCGAAATCGGCCACGATGCCCTGATTTCCTGGGGTGTCACGCTGCGCGACGCCGATGGGCATACGATCTACCAGCGCGGTGAGGTTGTCAACCAGGGTGAGACCTTCGTGCGCCTGGGGCAGCACGTCTGGATCGGGCAGGGGGTCGATATCCTGCCGGGGACGGAGATCGGCGACGGCGCCATCATTGGGGCGCGCAGCCTGGTCAAGGGAAACGTGCCCGCGGGCAGCCTGGCGGCCGGCGTGCCGGTGCGGGTGCTGCGTGAGGATGTCGAGTGGCGGGCGTGAGGTAACTGTTATGGACTGTCTCGTGACCGGCGGGGCCGGTTTTATTGGCAGTCACCTGGTGGACCGGCTGTTGGCCGGGGGACACCAGGTGCGCGTGTTGGATAATTTTGCCACCGGGCGGCCGGAGAACCTGGCGCATCTACGCCAGGCGACCGGTTTGTCGCTGGCGCAGGTCGACGTCGCCGATGCGGCGGCCATCCAGGACCTGTTCGTTGGGGTGGACTGGGTCTTTCACCTGGCGGCACTGGCCGACATCGTGCCGTCGATACAGCGGCCGTTGGACTATCATCGGGCCAACGTCGACGGCACGGTCAACGTGCTGGAAGCGGCGCGCCTGGCGGGCGTGAAACGGTTCGTCTATGCGGCGTCCTCGTCGTGTTACGGGATCCCCGACATCTACCCGACACCGGAGACCGCGCCGGTGCGGCCGCAGTACCCCTATGCGCTGAGCAAGTACCTGGGTGAAGAGATGGTCCGCCACTGGGCCCAGGTTTACCACCTGCCGGCGGTGTCACTGCGCTTCTTCAATGTCTACGGCCCGCGCGCACGGACGTCGGGCACCTACGGCGCCGTCTTTGGTGTCTTCCTGGCGCAGAAGCTGAACAGCCTGCCCTACACCGTCGTCGGCGATGGCACGCAGACGCGTGATTTTACCTTCGTCACCGACGTGGCGGCGGCGTGCGCGGCGGCGGCCGCGTCCGACGTCGTAGGCGAGGTGCTCAACGTGGGCAGCGGTCACACCTACAGCGTCAACCGCCTGGTCGAGCTGCTGGGTGGCCCGGTGACCTACATCCCCAAACGGCCCGGCGAACCCGACTGCACCTTCGCCGATATCGGCAAGATCCGCCGCGTGCTGGGGTGGGAACCGAAGGTCAGCTTCGAGGAGGGCGTCGCCACCATGCTGCAGCACATCGACAGCTGGCGCACGGCGCCGGCCTGGACGCCCGAGACGATTGCGGTGGCGACGCGCGAGTGGTTCCAGTATCTTGGATAGGGCCAGAAAAAGAACGCTGAATATGCCTGGTACAGACGATAAAATCAAAACCCTGGATGAGTTGGCCGGCATCGTCGCGCGGGCGCAGGCACAGGGCAAGGTCGTCGTGCACTGCCACGGCGTCTTCGACCTGCTGCACCCCGGCCACCTGCGGCACTTCGAGGCGGCACGGCGCCTGGGCGATCTGCTCATCGTGACCCTGACGCGCGATGAGTTCGTGAATAAGGGCCCCGGCCGCCCCGTGTTCAACCAGCGCCTGCGCGCCGAGTCGATCGCTGCCCTGGCCGCGGTCGATTACGTGGCGATCAACGAGTGGCCCACGGCGGTGAATACGATCCACAAGCTGCGCCCGAACCTGTACGTCAAGGGCAGCGAATACGCGGCGCGCGAAAAGGACCTCACCGGCAAAATTTACGACGAAGAGACGGCGGTGCAGGCGGTGGGCGGTGCCCTGGCTTTTACCGACGACATCACCTTCAGCTCGACGCAGCTGCTCAATTCGTTCTTCAACGTCTTTTCGGCGCCGGCCGATGCCTTTTTGCGCGAGTTTCGTACGCGCTACAGCGCCGATATGGTGATCGAGCGCCTCAAGGGCTTGCGTGACCTGCGGGTGCTGGTCATCGGCGACGCCATCATCGACCAGTACCACTACTGCAAGGCGGTCGGTAAGTCGTCGAAATCGTCCAACCTCTCGTCGCGTTTCCTGTACGACGAGACCTACGCCGGCGGCGCCCTGGCGGTGGCCAATCACGTGGCCGGTTTTTGCCAGGACGTGCACCTGGTCAGCGTGCTCGGTGCCGCCGATTCGTACGAGGCGTTCATTCGTGAACACCTCAAGGCCAACGTCACGCCGCACTTCGTCCTGCGGCCCGACGCACCGACCGTCGTCAAACGGCGTTTCGTCGATCCGTTTTTGCTCTCCAAGATGTTCGAAGTCTGTTACGTGGACGATACCCAGCTGCCGTTGGCCGCGCAGGAGGCGCTGCGGATCCACCTTCAGGACGTGCTGCCGAACTACGACCTGGTGCTGGTGGCCGATTTTGGCCATGGCATGCTCGCCCCGCGCACGATCAGGCTCCTGACCGACCAGGCCAGCTACCTGGCGCTCAATACGCAGACCAACAGCCTGAACCAGGGCTTCAACCTGATCACGAACTACCCGCGCGCCGATTACGTCTGCATCGACGAGGGAGAGATGCGCCTGGCGGCCCGCGAACGCTTTGCCCCCGTGGCCGACCTGATCCCAACGCTCGCCGAACGTTTGCACGCGCGGGCGATCAACGTGACGCTCGGTACCGAAGGTTCACTGAGTTATACGCCGGCGGACGGTGTGGCGGCGGTGCCGGTCTTTTCCAACGAGGTGATCGACTCGATCGGCGCCGGCGATGCTTACCTGGCCATCACGTCACCGTGTGTCGCCGCCGGCTTTCCGGCCGACCTGGTCGGCTTCATCGGCAACTGCGTCGGTGCCCTGGCGGTGCGCATCGTCGGCAACAAGGAATCGGTGGAACCGACCGTGTTGTACAAATTCATCACGACATTGCTCAAATAGGGAACCGATGCACGTCGTCATGACCGTCACCAGCAGCCTGCTTCACGACAACCGCGTCCGGCGCGAGGCCGAGACGCTCGCCGCGCACGGTTACGATGTGACCGTCTTCAGCCACATCGCACCCGCCGACGTCGACCGCCTGGGGTGGGCGAACCACCCGCGGCTGCGCGCCGTGCCGGTTGGCCGCGCGGCCTGGCAGCGCCAGCAGGGATTGACGCGCACGCGTCACCATGCCGCCGACCTGCTGCGTTGGGGCGGCAGCGCCGCACTGCTCGAAGCCGCGCAGCACACCGCCGCTGACGTGTTCCACGCCCACGATTTGGACACGCTGCCCGTGGCCGCCGCCCTGGCGCAGCACCACGGCAGCCGCCTGGTGTACGATTCACACGAGCTGTTCGTCGACCAGCTCAACCTGGGCCCTCGTGCGCGTGAGTTCCCCTGGCCCAGCCGGCTCAAACAGTGGGTGGCACAGCAGAACTACGCCCGCCTGGAGCGTTCCCTGATCGGCCGCGCCGGCGCGGTGATCGCCGTCAGCCAGGCCAGTGCTGCCGAGCTGGCCCGCCGCTATCACATCGCACAGCCGGCGGTGCTGCTGAACACACCGCCGTTCCAGGATTGGCAGACCGGATCGACGTACCTGCGCGACCGCCTGGGCCTGACCGACGAACAACGCATCGTCCTGCTGCAAGGCGCCGTACTCCCCGACCGCGGCCAGGTCGAGCTGGTCGAGAGCCTGGAACACCTGCCGGTGCACGTTGTATTGGTGTTTTTGGGCTTCAACCTGGGGACCTTGCAGCCCGCGATCCGCGCCGCGGTGGCGCGGCTTGGCCTGGAAATGCGCGTGCACTTCCTGGACGCACTGCCGGCCCGCGAGCTCCTCGCCGCCACCGCCTCAGCCGACGTCGGCATGATTCTATTGGCCGGGCACAACAAGAACCACCGCTACACCCTGCCCAACAAACTGTTCGAATACATGATGGCGGGCCTGCCCTTCGTCGCCACCGACTGGCCCGAATTGGGCCGCCTGACCCGTCTCACCAACGCCGGCGTCACCATCCCCAACCTGGCCCCCGCGACCATTGCATCGGGCATCCTGGAGGTCCTCTCCGACGACCACCGCCGCGCCACCCTCCGCGCCGCCGGCCTCCACGCCGCCCGCACCGAATACAACTGGGAACATCAATCCCAAACCCTACTCACCACCTACCAAAACCTCCAAAATCCAAAATCCAAAATCTAAAATGCCCAAATTGCTCATCGTCGTCCACGACTACCCCCCCATCACATCTACCGGTGCCGAGCGCATCCTCAAATTCGCCCGCTACCTGCCGGACTTCGGCTATACACCGGTCATCCTGACGACGGGACGGTATGGCAGCCTGGCCGGTGACGGGGATGCCCGTGTATTTCGGGCCAATGACCTGGTGCATACGCTGTTCAGCCCGCTGCGCCGCAACCGCACCCAATCGGTGTCGCAGGAAACGCAGTTTCGCGTCGCAACGGTCTCCAACCGCAGCACCCTGGGCCGTCTGCGCGACCAGCTGATGGTGCCCGATACGAAAATCGGCTGGTGGTGGCCGGCGGTGCGTCGCGGGCAGCAGGTCATTGCCCGGGAACAGCCGGCGCTGCTTTTCAGCACGTCACCGCCCGAAACCGCCCACCTGGTGGCGCAGCGCCTGCATCACCGCAGCGGCCTGCCCTGGGTGGCCGACCTGCGCGATGGCTGGCTGTTCGAGCCGCCCAATGCGCCCCTGCGCGTCGGGACCCGGCGCCATGCATTGGAAAACCGGCTGGAACGGGGGGTTGTGACCGCCGCGCAGGCCGTGGTGACCGCCACGGCACCCATTGCCGAGGACCTGCGGGCACGTTACCCTCAGGCCGCACAGAAGATCGAGACCATCACGAACGGGTTCGACGCCGCCGAATTTGCCGGCCTGCAGCGGCAGCGCGCACCCGACGGCACGTTTTTGCTCGCCTACACCGGCGCGCTGGGATCGAGCCGCCAGGGCACGTCGGCCGAGGCCTTTTTTGCCGCCGTGGCCGAGGTCGTGCAGCGCCAGCCGGAGCAGCCGCTGCGTGTGCACGTGGTGGGTGATACCAAACCGGCCGAATGGGCGGCGGCGTACGCGCACGGTTTGCAGGATGTCGTGACCTTTCTGCCGCCCGTTTCACGGCGTGAGGCGCACCAATACCAGCTGGATGCGGATGCTTTGCTGCTGGTGACCGCAGTTGGGCAGCGCAGTGTGGCGACCTTGAAGCTGTTCGATTACATCGGCGCGGGGGTGCCGATCCTGGCCCTGGCCGCCGACAATGCCGCTGCGGAGATTGTCAAGGGATACGACCTGGGTATCACCGCCGCACCGGACGATCCGCTGGCCATTACGCACGCCATCGAGGCGATGATGGCTGATTGGCGGGCCGGCAAGGCTTGGCCCGGTTTTGCCGCCGCCCAGGCCCAGTTCGAGCGCCGCGCCCTGGCCGGTGCGCTGGCGCAGCGGTTCGACCAGCTGCTGGCCACGGCCCAGCGCGACTGATGGCAGTGGAATAGCGAAGGACAAAACCTGGTGGACCTCTCGATCGTCATCGTCTCCTGGAACGTATCAGATCTCCTGGCGCGCACGTTGGCCTGCCTGCCGGCGGCCGTGGGCGACCTGACCTGGGAGGTCATCGTGGTGGACAATGGCTCGACCGATGGCACGGTCGACCGCCTGGCGCTGCGTTTTCCCGCGGTGCAGTGGCTGCCCAACCCGGACAATCCAGGGTATGCGCGGGCCAACAACCAGGGACTTGCCCTGGCCGGAGGCGAGTACCTGCTGCTGCTCAACCCCGACACCGAGCCGGATCCCGATTCCTTGGCGACCCTGATGGCCTTCCTGGCGAATCATCCCGCGGCGGGCATCGTGGGGCCAGCCCTGGTTCTGCCCGACGGCACCCCGCAGCCGTACGGGTTTGGCGGCGATCCGACACCGGTTTACCTGCTGCGCCGCAATGCGCAGCGTGCCCTGCGCCTGGGCCCCCTGCACGACTGGGGCGCCGCCACTGCGGCGCCGGTCGATTGGGTCAGCGGTGCCTGTTTGCTGCTGCGGCGCACCGTCTATACGCAGACCGGTGGCCTGGACGAGGCGATGTTCATGTATTTCGAGGACAACGAGCTGTGCCTGCGTGCCCGCCAGGCTGGCTGGCAGGTGTGGCGCGAGCCGGCGGCGCACGTGGTGCACGTCGGCGGCCAATCGCTGCGCCAGAACCGCCAGGCGCCCGCCGCCTATTACGCCAGCCTGCGCTATTTTTACGCCAAACACTACAGCCGCACCCGCCAGCGCCTGCTCGATCTGCTGCTGCGGGCCATGCCCGGGCCAGTGAACAGGTAACAGCATGTCTCCGACCGTCATCCTGGACGCCCGCACCATCACCGACCATTTTCCCGGTATTGGCCGTTACACCTACGACCTGGCGCGTCACTTGCCTGCGGCAGCGCCCGACTGGCAGTTCGTATTCACGACCAACCCGGCGCAGGGGACCGAATCCCGCTTCGATATCCCCGCCCTGGCGCAGCCGCCCAACGCACGCCTGCTCGACGTGGCGCCCACAGTCTTTTCCTGGCAGGAACAGCTCAAGCTGCCAGGACAGCTGGCAGCGGCGGACCTGGTGCATTTTCCTTATTACATCCGTCCCTACCGTGTCCCGCGTCCAACTGTGACAACCGTCTACGACATCATCTCGCACCTCTATCCGGCCTACCTGCCCTCACCCTGGCACCGTGCCATCTTCGAGCTCACCACACGCCTGGCCCTGACCCGTTCGCAGCACGTGCTGACCCTCTCCAACTCGGCCGCGCACGACCTGCAGCGCGTCTACGGCGTTGCTCCCCACCGCATCACCGTCACCCCCGCCGCCGCCGACACCCGCTTCCGGCCAGCCTCCCCCGCCGAACTCGCCGCCGTCCGCCAACGCCTCAACCTCCCCCCCACCTACGTCCTCTTCGTCGGCTCCAACAAACCCCACAAAAACCTCCCCACCCTCATCCAGGCCTGGGCCAAACTCAAATCCACCCCCCACCCCCCAACCCCTAACCCCCAATCCCCAACCCCTATCCCCCAACCCCCAACCCCCAACCCCCACCCCCCCCTCCTCCTCGCCGGCCG
>CAYUCC010000027.1:12207-58653 GCA_964443225.1 uncultured Anaerolineae bacterium | reverse complement strand
TGCCCTTGTATCCGTCCATCCCCGAACCGGTGATCATCACCGCCGAACGACTGCCTCACCTGGAGCGGCTGCTGTTAGCCGCAGGAGGTCAGCATGACGTCGACCACGACAGCGCCAGTTAAACTGCCAGCCGCCCAGGACCTCAGCCCGCCCTTGATCGATCCGGCGGCCGAGGCGCGGCGTGTGGCTGGGCTGGTCATCAAATCGCTCACCGACCTGGGGTACGCCTGGCAGACCCAGGTTGGTGATGTGGTGCAGGTGCGCTTCGACTCGATCGGCCTGGCCGACCTGCTCGGTGCCACCTGGGCGATCTGCGAGGTCGATACGCTCCGCCTGCCGCGGCGGGTCACAGCGCGCGACCTCACCAAATCGGAGACGCTCCACCACCTGGCGACGGTCTGTGGCCACCCGGTGCGCTGCCTCAACAGCACCGGGGTCACCTACTGCATCCAGCTCACCCCCACCCATCGCCCGCCGCCGCCCCGCCTGCCGCGCCAGGTGTTGCTCGACCTGGACCAGGCGCCGGCGCAGCCCGGCGAACTCCTCGTGCCCCTCGGCGTCGGGTACGCCGGCCCGCTCTGGCGGCCGCTGCCCGGCCTGGGGCACACGCTGATCACCGGCGCTTCCGGCAGCGGCAAATCGAACTGGCTGCACGCCGCCCTGGCTGCGCTGCTGACCACGACCCGTCCCGATGCCCTGCGCCTGGCCCTGATCGACCCCAAGGTGAGCGAATTTGCCGCCTGGGCGCAGACCCCGCACCTGTGGCGGATCCCCGCCGTGCCCGATGGCATCGCCCACGACGAGCAGCAGGCGGTGGTCCTGCTGACCGCACTCATCGATGAGATGGACCGCCGTGGCCAGCTGCTGGCTGGTGCGTTGGCGCGTGACCTGGCCGGCTACAACCGGCGTGCCGTCCAGCCGCTGCCCTATCTGCTGATCGTCATCGACGAAGTGCTCGACGTCCTGCTTGCCGCCGGCGGGGAGCGTTCCGACCTGGCGCGCGCCCTGACCCGCCTGGCGGTCAAGGGGCGATCCAACGGCATTCTACTCTGGATTGCCAGCCAGCATGCGCGTTTCGACCTGCTCCCGCGCGCCGTGGGCCTCAACCTGGCCAGCCGGCTGGTCTTCCGCGTGCAGGATGCCAACGCCGCGACGCTCGCTGGCTGTCCGGGTGCCGAGCGCATCCCGCGCGAGCGTCCCGGCCGTTTCCTGGCACGCCTCGACGCCGAACCGGTTCCCGTGCAGGCCTACCACGTCGACGACGAACAGCTGCGCCAGATTGCGCAGGGTCTTGGTGCCCCCACCACACCCGCGCCGCTCGTGCCGCCCGACCAGGCTGCCCTCGTGCGTTACGCCATCGAGCACCTCGACGGCTGCTTCATCGTCGGCAAACTGGCCGCGGCGTTTACCGGTGAATGGACGCACTACCGCATTGCGGCCCTGGCGCGCACCTGGGAAGCCCGCGGCTGGCTCTCAAAGCCGGCGCACGCAACGGATGCGCGGCGGGTGGTGGGGGAGTTGTTGGGAGTAGGGAGTACGGAGTAGGGAGTACGGGCCTGTGACTTCGCACCACCTACTTTGGCGTCAGGGCCAACGGTCATCAGGTCTCGTGTGAGCTTGTTGATGACACCAGTGCTTCATCCACCGATGTCAGATGTAACGGAGTTCTATGCACATGCATGCATTAAGCTTTGATGTAACGGAGTTAGTTGCAGTCAGCACGTCCCTCTCCGGCCCCACACAGCCTCTCCAGGACCATCCAGCGCATATCGTCCATCTGTGGACCGCATCAACCCCACTGAGTTTGCATCCCAGGCCAGGCTTGGTTATCATACATGCAGCAATCTAGCCGGCCGCCCGGCCCAGACGAATGCAGCCCAACCCATGGCCACACGTGTCATCCCGCTCAAAGACCTCGTGCTCGACCCGGAACAGCCAGCGGACCTCATGACGGTGCCCTCCGACCCGACTGACTTCGACGAGCGGCTCGACCGTGCTCGCTGAGGTCTCAGTCGAGTCGGCGGGCACCCCCGCAGGTGTCCAACGTACGACACCATCGCCGGCCCCCCGTCGGCCGAGCTTGCCGACGCCGAGCCTGACCTCGACGAGCTCGGTCGAGTCGTCGAAGGCAGCGGCACACCACTGAGAAGGACCCAATGCCGGCACGCTGTGCAGTAACCGGCAGGTCCAGGACGAAAACAATGAACCAAGAACCGTTTGCAGCCACATCGACGACCGACTGGTACACTGAAGCTCGACGCCTGATAGCCGCCCCCAAGGAAGGGTGGGGGCCGACGGACTATGCCCACGCAGCTGCTGTCCTGAGCGAGGCCGCCGAAAAGACCTACGAGTATTACCCCTTTGCTGAAACACTGGCAATCGCCGAAGCAGCCGTTGCGGCGGCGCAGGTTGCCGGCAGTCACGGGGAAGAGGCCAACGCACTGATGATGATGGGTCGTGCGCTCAGCCAAGTTGGCTATCCGCTCAAAGCGCTGCCGCCATACGAACAAGCCCTGCCGATTATGCGTGAAGTGGGTGACCGTATGGGTGAAGCCACTATTCTCAACGAGACAGGTCAAGCGTACCGGGCTGTAGGACAGCAACAGCTGGCATGGGAATTGGGGCTGTTTCACCAGGCCGAGCAGATCATCCTTGAAATGGACGACTACGCACAAAACGCAGAAGCCCTTACCCAAATCGGGAATGCACGCCTTGACCGGAACGATTGGGACGCCATTGATTATTACAGCCAGGCCCTCACAATCTTTCGTGAGCGAGGAGACAAGGCGGGCGAAGCCCAGATGCTGAATGACATCGGAGTGGCTGAATCTGACTTATGGGGCGCGAGGGAAAAGGCCTTTGGTCTCTTTGAGCAAGCCGCATCCCTCTTTCAGCAGGTAGGTAATAAGGCCGGCGAAGCCACCGCGCTCGACAACATGGCCAGCATGTTATTTCTCGAGATGAACGACCAAGCACAAGCGGTGGAAGTCTATAAGCGTGCGCTGCCCCTGTGGGTCGAGTTAGGCGGCAAATGGTACGAACGCTCGACCCGGCTTGAAATTGCGCGGAGGTCCGATACACTGGGTCGACTTGACGAAGTCGAAGCCCAATTCATCGAGATCATTGCGTTGGACGAAGCCATCGGTCATTCTGATTTGGAATATGACCAGACTGTTTTGAACCGCGTGGAGGCGGTGCGGCGAGGCGAGGCGACACGTGTCTGGCCGGTACCCTGACGGCAGCCCCATACTGTTGGCCCGTTGCGTTGCTCGTGCGTAACCTGCCGTTGATAACCGCTGGAGTCCAGAAGCAGACATTATCGAAGGTGCTCACACACCGGTAGGGCAGAGCTCAGAGCCGACTTCGGCCGGCGCCCCCGTCGGCTGAGCTTGTCGAAGCCGACGGCGAATACGATACCCCCGCTGCCTGAGCCTGTCGAAGGCAGCGGCACACCACCGAGGAGGACCCGATGCCGGCAACCATCCAGGGCCACCGCCCCGACCCACGTATCCGTCAGACCCAGCGCGCCGAGCTGCAACGAATTTACGGCGAAGTCGTCCATGAGCAGCAGGGGGCGATCATGTTTCTCGCCGGCGAGGAGGGGAGCGGCCGGCGGGCCACGCCATTGAAAACAGCAGCGATGTAACCGATGTCCGTCCGCGGTGATATCCTGAGTGAACTGGCCGGCGCGCTGGCCGAGCTGTACTCTGACCAGGCCAGTGTACGCGCCATGGGGTTGATCGCCGGCCTCACACTTGGGCAGATTTCCTTTGATTCCAGGGCCTCCAACACCTGGGTCTTTCTCCTCACTGAGGCCGAAGCACAGAGGCGCACGCAGGCCGTGTTCGACCGGGCCAAAGCGCAGCACCCGATGCATGAGGGTCTGGATTCAGCCTGTCGGGCCTATGTTGGCTGGATTGCTGCCGGCCGGCGGCAGTGCATGACAGCGCATGACGCAGCGGAAAAGCCCTACCGGCTCAATACTTCTTCGCCCCCTAGCCACTTCGTTGGTCGCGCTGAGCTCGTGCGGCAACTTGCGGATAAACTGTGCGCCCACCCCGATCCAACACTGGCTCTACACGGATCGCCCGGCGTCGGCAAGAGCACCCTAGCCGCCGTCCTGGCTACCCACCCCGAGGTGAAGAAGCACTTCGTCGACGGTGTGTTGTGGGCTGGGCTTGGCCCGCAGGCCGAAATCATGAGCACCTGGTGCTCATGATGTCGGCGCCGTATCCTCGCCCGCCGACCCCTGCTGGATCAGCCACCACGCCGCACACAGCGCATTCGCCACACCCCCCCCCAATCGTGACGTCGAACTCGAAGAAGGTCTCGACCTGCTCCTCCAGTTCGTGCAGCATCGCCGTCCAGCCGCACAAAACCCGCCGCGCCTCACGCCGGCCGACGGACACCGCTTTGACGCCGTTGATTTCCAACTGTGGAAAATATAGCGATGCTCCAGTGCCCAAGCAGGGCGCCTGGCCAGCAGGATTACCGTCTATATCGTTGCCCTGCTTGGGCACCAGGTAGACGATCCGGCCCACGTTGTGCTGGATAATCACGGTTGAAAGAACTCTACATAACTGCGTTACTCGCTCGTCGAAGCGACCGAACATGATCTCCTTGCGCGCCATTGCCTGGCCGGCGTCCACCACACACAGCCGGCCGGCGTCCACCACACACAGCCGGCCGGCGTCCACCACAACCCAACAGAACGGATGGTACAGTGTGTTCCCCGTGAAGTCGATGGCCACTAGTTCGTAAAAGAATAACCCCAACCCGCCCGGCCCCTTCCTGGCATAACGCGGCAGTTATTCTTTTACGAACGCAGCACGCGTTCACCCACCGGTAGGGTGGGGGGGTCGGAGAAGAAGTCCGGCCAGGTCCGCGCAAAGACCGCCGGCGCGGCCAACGTCGCGCTGGGTGAGTTGGTACGCGACATGTAACAGGGTAATTGCATCTTCGCAGCAAGCAACCCCATTCACGTATTAAGATTTACATAAAAATCATTCGCGCCCATTGGCGTCCATTCGCGGTCACCCCCTCCGCGCAAATTCGCCGTAAATTCCTCGCGCGCAACGCGCCGCGCAACGCGTTACGCGACACCGGCGCAACGTCCACCTGGCATAATCGGCTCAGACAGGCAAACAAGCCGGTCGAGACCCACGGAAGGGGAGCCAGGGACCATGTTCGACGCCAACATCCTCATCACGCAGCAGGGAACGCAGTACCGCCAGAGCAAAGCCGACGCCGGGCGCAGCGCCGCCCGCCGGGCCGCCGTCAAACTCTACGCCACCACCCGCCTGCACAGTCGCCTGGCCACCCTCTTCGGTCGCTCGCAGCGCCTGCCCGACCTGGCCAGCCTGACCAGGCACAGCACAGTGAAAGGCCAGCACGACGCCGGTCTGCAGACGGTACGCATCGACCAGATTCGCGGCAGCGAAGGCCGCAGCCAGGACTTCGACGCCAGCTTCCGCCCGCTGACCGAACACACCAAACAGCGCTGGCTGAGCGTGGCCAGCGCCTGGTTCCAGGGCCTGACCCTCTCGCCGGTCGAACTGATCCAGGTTGGTGACAGCTACTTTGTGCGCGATGGCCACCACCGCGTTTCGGTTGCCCGGGCCATCGGCCAGCAGCAGATCGAAGCCGAAGTCCTGGTCTGGCAGGTGGTCGAGAACCCGACGCCGGCGACCACACTCTTCAACCGCCCAGCCCTGGCCCCCGTCACCGCCTGAGCCGCTGCTGCTTTGGATTTTGGATTTTGGATTTTAGATTTTGGAGGCGTTGGCTGATTGGGTGTGTTCATATGAACACACTTTTTGTGCCCTGGACCAAAAACGCGTACAATCAAGGCAAGACCAGTGGGGGGGGGAGGGGCGTTATGGATGCAGAAACCACAGTGGGTGAGCTGAAAGCAGCGGTGGCGGCGTTTGTCGACGCGCGGGCGTGGGAGGCGTACCATACGCCCAAAAACCTCGCCATGAGCATCGCCATCGAAGCGGCTGAGATCCTCGAGCACTTTCAATGGCTCACCCCAGCCGAGAGCGCCGATCTGCTCGGCGACCCCGCCGCCCACGCCGCCGTCGCCGACGAGCTGGCCGACGTGCTGATCTACTGCTTCAGTTTTGCTAACCAATGCCAGGTTGACATAAGCGCGGCGGTGCAGAAAAAGCTCGACCGCAACGAGACGCGTTTTCCGGTCGACCAGGTCCGCGGGAGGCTGTGAATTTTGGATTTTGGATTTTGGATTTTTGAACTCACGGTCAGCGCTTCCTGGACGAGGGTTTGTGTGCATCCCATCTGTCACAGCGGGTGCTGTGACCTACAGTCTGTGTTCACATGAACACACCAGGCATCGTCGTTCACCAGACGAGTGCCGCTGATCACTCTCTGCCGTACTATGTTCACATGAACACATCCACGCCGTCGTTCACCAGACGAGCGCCGCTGATCACTCTCTGCCACCCTGTGTTCATATGAACACACCCACGCCGTCGCTCCCGAGCTGATCGCCGCAGATCACACTCTCCGCCCTGTGTTCACCTGAACACACTCACGCCGTCGACCATGAGCTGACCGCCGCTGATCGCGCTCCGTCACACTGTGTTCACATGAACACACCGGGCATCACCGATCACCAGGCGGGGCTCGCTGATCATTCTCGATCGTACTGTGTTCACATGAACACACTTCGCGCAGCTGACGATCACCAACCGTTGCTGCACCAGCCAAGAATCACCTGGCTCCGCACCACATTACCGTTATTCCCCTCCCCCACTCCACGAATACATATTTATGTCAAATTAACCCGTTTACTCCCTACTCCGTACTCTATACTTTACACTTCGCATAAGATCAGTTATGCGAAGTATAAACCTTTCTATCTCCTCCCCCCTGCCCTCCTGCCCCTTGGACCCTGGCCTTCGCCACGTGCTGGTCCTGGTCGCTCCCAACCAATGTGTCCACCATCCCGCTGCACCACAACGGATGATCCGCTCCGCCCAAGACCCATCCCCACCTCGCAACCGCCCAACTCCACCCCCCCACTGCCACCTCCCCCCACCCTATCATCAGCCACCTGCTAATACCAACTACATTCACACCCCTTCCACCTCCACACGTTATCGCTCTGGCCCCAATCCCCAACCCCCAATCCCCAATCCCCAACCCCTGATCCCTAACCCCCATCCCGCAACTTGACTTTCTCCGCCCCACCCCTAAAATATAGCGTATTACAAAAACAATTCGTTTATTATGTAAACTCGTGATTGCTTCACCCCCACCCCGACCATACGGAGGAACTCATGGTCTCAGCCGTCGTTCTACTCAGCATCGAACGCGATCGTATCAACCAGGTGGCCGAGGAACTGGCCGCATTGTCTGGTATTTCGGAGGTGTTCTCCGTCGCCGGCCGCTATGACCTGGTGGCCATTCTGCGCATCCCCGACAACGAGGCACTGGCCGACCTCGTGACCAAAAAGATGCTCCAGGTCTCCGGAATCATCGATTCCGAGACCCTGATTGCCTTCCGGGTCTTTTCGCGCCACGATCTGGAGAGTATGTTTGCGATTGGGTTCGAGCAGGATAATTGACCGGCGCCAGCCATCATTCGGCACCAAGGGCCATGGTGGATCCGTTGGTGGTTCCTGCCCAGCCCGACGAAGGGTCGTTCGGTCCTGGCAGTACCCTGACCCGTCACGCTGTCGAAGGGGTCAACGAAAAGGACCGCTTTGCCGGCCTCTGATAGCGACATGCGTCGATCCTGGCCTTTGTGCATCTCTTCGCGAACATTTAACTTGTTCTCACGTGAGATTAAGCCAGGCATGCGATCATAGCCCTAGGGTTGCACGAGAGATGCCAGAGTTAACGGGGCTCTGGTGAGTAAGTGAAAGCTCCTTCCTCCTCAATACGAACGACGAAAAACTCCGGTCTGGGCGGGCCGGAGTTTTTCATTGTGGTGATGATCCGCGAATCGCTGGTCAACCGCGAATTGACGCGCATTGGCGCCAAATTATGGCGTATGTGGGCGAAGGCGTTGCATGTTGAGTAGGCGGTCAGGGCAAGATTGATTGCCAATACCCACACAGCCACCTACAAGGCTGTAGAAATTATTGGCGAAGATTCGCGCAATTCGTGGTCGACAACTGGCGGCTCATAGCGGTTTCTGGGCAAAAAGGAGCACCGGAGCCTTGACTGCCTGGCGTTCCTGGGGTTCGTGGGCTTTCGTGCCTGGACAAGAGATCGGACAGTTACGCAATCGTGGCCACTTCTCACTGCACCTGGGTACGAACCAACTTTCCTACCCGTACCCGTTTACCAGCTGTGTCCAGTGCCTATCACGCCGCGTTCTCGGCGTTCTACAATCTTCCCCACGATATGGTTCTGGTCTAGACAGGCTGCTTGCTTCAAGCAATTCTTTGCCAGTCTGAGTCCTGGCTTCTTGGGCCCTAGCCTTTTCTGCAGCTAGTTTGGTCAATTGATGCCTGTATCTTTACCAGACCTTGGAACTTACCTTGACATGACTCCGGTGCCAACTCGGGTGCGGTTTGTTGTCCCGCAGCCTGGCTCCATTCTAACACAAGCCATCTGGGGTGTCAATACCCTATGGGAGTATTCCCGCGACTACCGGTTGTGAATGTTGCGCCGGCTGCTGGTTGAATGACCGACCGGTAACAAAAACGGCCTGCTTCTTTGTGAAAGCCGGGCCGTTCTGTTCAAATGCTGTGCGGGTACGCGCGGCTCTGCGCTCGATGCCGTGGATACGGTCATCGGGCTGCTGGCTTCCGTGAAAGTGACTGCCAGCAGCAGGATAACCAGCAACTGAACAACGATCAAAGGAAATTGGCAAGGTAGCCCTGCTGCCCATCGCGCTTGCACAGGCACACACGTCACACACACCACACAGGTCCACACACACCACACACGCCCCTACTCCGTACTTCCTACTCCGCACTCCCCCCTCAACACCTCCCCCACCCGCCGCGGATCGGTGGCGTGCGCCGGCTTGCTCAGCCAACCGCGCGCCTCCCAGGTGCGCGCAAGAGTCGCAATGCGGTAGTGCGTCCATTCGCCGGCAAAGGCTGCCGCCAGCTTACCCACGATGAAACAACCGTCCAGCTGCTCGATCGCATAACGTACCAGCGCCAGCTCCGCCGCGCTGAGACGCGCCGAGGGCCCTGGCTCGCGCAGCCGCGCCACTACCTGCTGCATGGTCGCCTCGTCCACATGATATCCCTGCACCGGCACTGGCTCCCCCTCCAGCCGCGCCAGCATCCGCCCCGGCCGCGTACGCGGAATCTGCTGCGCCCCCGGGCAGCCCGCCAGCCGCGCCGCAGCGTCATCGGCCACGCGGAAGACCAGCCGGCTGCCCAGGTTGACGTTGACGGCGCGCGGGAGCAGATCGAAACGCGCGTGCTGGCTGGCGACCCACACGAAGATACCCGCCGCCCGCCCCTTGACCACCAGCCGCGTCAGATCCTTGCCCAGCGCCGACCGCTCGCCAGCCGTCAATAGCAAGTCCAAGACCTCGTCGATGACCAGCAGCACGTAGGGCAACGGCTCCGCTGCCCGCCCGTTGTAGCGCGCCAGGTCACGCGCCAGCGCTCCCGCCAACAGCTCACTGCGCCGGTCCAGCTCGGCCACCAGGCGTGCCAGCAGTGCGCCGGCTGTGGCCTCGTCGTGCGCCACTCCCTCTACCAGCTGCGGCACCCCCGCCCACACAGCAAACTCGCTGCGTTTGGGATCGACCAGCGCCAGCTGCAGCTGTGCCGGGCCGTTGTGCAGCAGCAGGGTTGCCAGCGCGGCGTGCACCCACGTCGACTTGCCCGATCCCGTGGTGCCGGCGATCAGGGTGTGACCCAGCGTCGTCAGCGCACACCACACCTCGCCCCGCGAACCAATACCAATCGGCACACGCAGCCTGTACGATGCCTGTGCGCCCTGTATGGCGCCCCCCACACGGGCCGATTTGCCCTCTGTGATGCCGTCCCCAGGCTGTGCCGGGCTCGCTTCCTCCCCAGGAACACCCCCAACCACTTCCGGGGTCTCACCCTGCTCACTCCACGCCAGCAGACGGTCCCACGTCAGTGCCGCGTGACGCGGCAGCCGCGGCGCTGGTTTGGGCGCGGCCGGTACCAGGTTTACGATGTAGGTGATTCCACGGGTGTTGAAGGCACTCACGGGGCGGCCACATACCGTGGCCAGGTGATGAATCACGCGCGGATGGGTGAGATCGGCGGCCGTGACCTTACGCGGCAGCCGCAGCGTGTCAACCTCGAAGAGGGCATACTGGCCGGCCACCACGCGCGCCGCGGCAAAACGTACCTCCACCAGGGTGCCGTCGCGCGCTTCCCAGACGTGACCCAGGTCACTGAGGCATTTGAGAATCAGCTCGCCGACACGGTACGTTTCGGCCTGCAGATCGATCGGCGCGTCCATCGCTGAACCACCTCGTGCGGTACGCCAGCACATACCGCGGGATCACACCGTCCTGTGTCATTCGTCCTCACCGGCGTCGGACGCGGTCGCCGCCGCCGTCCACGCCTGATGGCTGTTGGCGAAGGCGCGCTCGATCTGTTTGACGTCGATCTGGCTGTGGGGATCGCTGCTCCCTTCGATGACCTCAACCACCGGCATACGCGGCAGCGCGTGCTCACCGAAAGCCTGACGCGCCACCGCTTCGACCATCGGACGTGCCTGGGGTGCTGCACTGCCGCGCGTGGCCGCCACCAGCAGCCCGGCGGCCTGCGCCTGGCTCGTGATGCGCGCCTGGGTCACGTGGTCGGTCGCGACCGGTGTCTGCAGCTCGGCCGGCTCGGCCTGCACCCAACGCCGCACCCGATTTTGGCTGGTGTAAATCGCCGCCGGCCCCAACATACGCGCCGGATCGTGGATGATCGTCTCCCCCGTCAACCGGCTGCGCTGCACGATCAGGGGATACTGCCCCGCCGCGTTGGGGTAAACGGTCGAAGCCTGCTTGTAGAGCCAGGCCGTGGCAGCCAACGCACCCCCCACCAGCAGAATCAGACCACCCAAACCCACCCCCAGGTTGAGCAAAACGTAGCGGGTTGTCAGCGACGGCCGAGCATTCTGGGCCGCTGCCAGCGTAACCTGGGCCTGCGCACGGTCGATCGCCGCTTGCGCTGCCTCATCGGCGCTGCGCTGGCGTATCGCCTCCGCCTCGGCGTAGTCCTGCGGTGACGGCTGCGCGGCACAGCCGGCCAGACAGCACATCACGATCAAACCCAACACAAGCCGTTCCCAAGATTGCCGCGGTGCCACGCTGCCCCCTACTCAATGCAACGCCGGCCGGACCGGCATCGCCAGCGCGGCCAGTTGACGGCCGAACTCGGTGCTCGCCAGCTGCGGTGCGCACGCGCGGTGCACCGCCACGTTGCGCGGCAGCTCATGCGGCCAGCCGTCGATCACGTGCCCCACGATCCGATAGTCTGCCCCACACGGTTTGCCGCAGACACAGCAGGTGTAGTTAGCCATGGCGACCTTCCTTTCGACCCGCAAAAGAACATTTGTTCTGATTGATTATATCAGACCTCTGCCATTTGCGCAAGAGGGAAATTGCCCAAAAAAATGGCGGATCAGGGTAGGATGGCCAATTCGCTGAGAACGACCTGGCCGTCGGGCAGGGGATTGCCGTCGCGGTCTCGTGTGGGTAGGCGTGTGTTGTCGGGCGGGTTGTACAGCCCGACCTGCAGCCGGTATGGGCCGGGGCTGGCGTCGGGAGCGACGGTGAGGGTGAGCGTGTCGGTGATGATTTCGCCGCGCACCCAGGCCCAGGTTGGGTTGCCCCCCTGCCGCGGCGGGGCGTCGTATTGGGCAGCCATGCCCAGGTCGGGGCTGTACAGCTGCACAAACTGGGTCAGGTCCTGTGTGGTGGTTCCCGTGGCCTGGTAATAGAGGGTGATGCTGAACGGGTCACCGGCACGCAGCCCATCAGCCGGCAAGTTCAGATTGTAACCCAACAGGGTGGCCAGGTCACCCAGCTGCGCCGACACGTCGTGCTGCGGTGTGACGACGGGGTTGGCCCCCAGTACCTTGACGGGTGGCAGACGGTAGGTGTCGCCCGCGGGCTGGCCGCTGGCATCTTGTACGGACAGCAGGGCCAGGTCTGCGAACTCGTACACGCCCACCGCCGGCCAGTACAAGCCGTTTGGCGCATCGGCGGGAAGGCGCACCGGATACCGATCGGTCCGCAGCGTAAAGGTGTCCCACAGCGTGGATGGCCAGAGGAAAGACCCGGCCAGCTGGTCCTGTTTGGCCAACGGCTGCCCCAGGCGATCGACCAGGTGAACGAAGGCGTGGTAGTTCGTCAGCAGCGGCTGGCGGGCGCGCCAGTAGAGAGTGTAGTCCAGCCGGTCGCCGGGGCGCACGGCGGGCGGGGACGGCGCCCCCGTATCGACGGGCCGGCGGTTGTGCTGCACGTCCACGCCGGCCAGGTCCAGCACATCGCCAAAATTCACGGCAAGGGTCTGGGCCGGCGGCTGCGCAGCCGGGCGCGGGGTCGCCAGGTCGATCTCACCAAGCGCAGTCCAGTCCGCTGTCTCGTCACCTTCGGCGACCTGAAGCGCCAACGTGTAGCGGTCCTCGTTCAGCCCAGGCGGCAGGGCCAGGCGGTAGACATCATCGACCAGGGTGCCGGGTGGCCAGTTGCTCGCTTCCTGACCGAAGAAATATGGGCGCGCGGTTGTTTCGCTCACAGGGTGTCCTGCCGCATCACGCACCTGCCAGCGGACCAGCGTATTGGGGGATGGCCGTTGTCGCGCGTACCAGTATGGGTAAATGTACAGATGATGAGCATCACCCCGTTCCACTCGATAGCCCAGCAGTTCCAGGCTGCGCGTGGCAACCGGTTGGGGCGGCGGCTGCACATCGACCATCGCCGGTTGGCTCAACGCTGCCAGCAGGCCAAACACCAGCAGACCCAGGGGAAGCAGCGCCAGCCAGCGGGGCCGGTTGACACGCCAGGCAAAGACGGTCAGGAGTGCCAGTGTGATCAGGCTCAACCAGGTGGCCAGATGCTGTAAGCCGGTGCCGGCCCATTCCAGGGTCAGTTCGTGCGTACCAGGCGGCAGATCGACCGTCAACAGACCCAGGTTGGTGCTGGGGTAGGTCGGCAAGACCTGGCCATCGGCCCGGGTCACGCGCCAGGCGGGGTAGTACAGGCTGGTGAAACGCAGCGGTTCGCTGATGGGTGTCGACGCGGTGAAGGCCAGCCCATAGGCATCGGCCCGACCGAGGGTGATGCCGGCCTGCGCAAGGGGCTGTTCGGAACCCGATGGCACGTAAGAACGACCGCTGCTCCAACGCGGCTGGAATTCCTGCGCCGAGCCGGTGCCGACCGCGCCAGTGTCGGACTCGAACTGCGTAATGGCGGGGAGTGTAACCGGGTCGCCGGCGCGGGCCACGACCGGCATCCAGCCCACCCGGGGCCAGCTGACGAAGACGATCAGGCCGATCACGGCGCAGGTGACGGCAAAACGGTAGCTGCGCGGCAGGCGCACTACGATGGCGCCGGTGAACAGGGCCAGCGAAAGGGTCATGAACGTCAGGAGCCGCCAGGGGAACTGGGCGACCAGCAGAATCTGGCTGCTCAGCCACAGCGGCTGCGCCCAGGTGGCGATGCCGAGCCCACAGAGTACGGCGAGGACAATGAAGTAGAGCCATTCGGCGTCGCGCCGCCGCACCGCAATAAGTCCGGTCAATGCCAGCAGCACCTGTACCAGGCCGAGCTGGAAGGGGACGTCGATGGTATGTTCGAACGTGAACGTGGTATCCAGGAAGTTGCGCCACGTCCATACGTTTTCCGGCAAAAACAACGATGCTGTTTTGTAGGCGTTTTCGGCGAGGAACTGCCGTTCACCCACGAGGGGCAGCCAGAAGAAGGCGCTGATCCCCATCGCCGCCGCCACGGCCACCCCCATCCAGGCGAGCTGTGACCGCGGACGACCCTGCTGCCACCAGATGACCAGGATGTACCCGGCCAGGACGAGAGGTGTAAAGAGCAGGGTGATGTTGTGGGTGATCGCAAGCCCCCCCAAGGTCAGGGCCACCGGCAGGACGTACCGCGGTGCCCGGTGGGTGGTGAGCAGCCGGCGCGTACTCCAGAACACCCAGGGCAGCCAGGCCTGGGCGCCCACTTCGGCGACGGCGCCGCGAATGTAGACGTTGGTGAGCAGGTAAGGGGCGTACAGGTAGGCGGTGGCGGCAATCAGGGCCGCCCAACGCTGCTCCGGTCCAAACACGTCACGCGCCAGCAGGTACATGCCGAAGCCGCTGGCCAGCAGGAACACGGCAAAGGCAGTGATCAGGGCCGCAACGATGTCCAAACCCAGCAAATGCAGCAGCTCGGCCAGGTAATAGGCGAAGGGTCCATAGAAGTTAAAAACCGGATAACCCAGGCCGGTGAAGAGTTCCGGCACCCAGCGCGGGTACAACATCCCCTGCTGCACGTGGTGATCGAGCACCGCCAGGCGCAGCAGGTGCAGGGTCCCATCGGCCGAGCCGACGAGCCCAAGATCGACAAAAGGCCACAACGCCGGTATGGCCAGGATCGGCAGGGCCAGCCAGGGTCGCTGCCCAAGCCAATGGGCCACCTGCCGCAGCCGCTGCGGCCAGGCGAGGCGTGAAGCACCCGGTGCCGGTGTCACAAGATGGCTCATGCGTCACTCCACCGGTAACAGCACATAGGTGTCCCCGCGGGCGCCGGCAGCGGAACTGGCGGCGGCTGTAATTGGCAGCTGGTTTTGGCTGACCGGTTCGTACAGGCCGATGCGCAGCCTGGTGCCGGTCGTGGTCAGACCTGCGGGCAGTTCGAGCGAATAGGTCGTGCGGACCGTTTCACCCGGCACCCAGAAGCGAGTAGGATTGTCCAACCCACCCGGTGGGGCGTCGGACTGGGTGATGATTTGTCCTTCACGATCGATCAGGTGAACGAACGCCGAGTAATCGGTCAGGGACCGGTCCAGGGCCTTCCAGCCGAGGTCGACGATCAGCTGCCCGGGATTTTGCGGATCAGAACGAGCTGCCCACCCCGTCAGCTCGATGCGGTCGTCGAACTGGACGCCGATGTCGGTCAGATCAGCCAGGTCGGCCTGGGGGGCCAGGTCCCCAATCAGCACAGCGCCCAGGTCGAGCTTGTCGGCGACGGCCTGGCCCTGGTCGTCCACGATCGAGATGCGCTCACCGGTTGGGGCAGTCTCGCCGGGCTGATAGCGATAGAGCCCGGTTTCGAAGAATGCTTTGCCGAGCGGCATATCGGCGGGCACGGTCAGGCGGCGCACGTCCTCTGCAATCGCCTCCGGACCCAACCAATCGAGCCAGGTGAGCAAAAAGCCGCGGCCGATGGGACCGTTGTCCGTCTGCCAGACCCCCTGCGTATTTGCCAGGTGGGCGAACACGTCGAAGTCGCCGGTCGAGTTGGCCGCCTTCCAGAACAGGGTCAGGTGAAAGGGCGCCTCTGCATCACCGGGTGAGGTGGCCGTTGGCTCCACGGCGTACCCCACGAGCTGCATGCCATTCGCAAACGTATACGCCAGCGGGTAACGAATGCGCCTGGACCGCAGCACGCTGCTGTCGGCCAGTTCGCTCTGCGTCACCTGCGGCCAGCCAGGCTGATGGCGGGGTGACCGCAGGACATCGCTGGTTTGGGTTTCGACCGGTGCTGGCTCGATCCAGGCAGCCTGGGGACGGTTGCCATCTTGCCAGAGCAGGTACGACGATGCGCGGGGATCGGGGTCCTGTGCATGCAGCATGGCTACCGGTGGCCCGCCGGCCGCGGATAGATTCTGGGGAACGGCGGTCTGTTGTTGGATTTTACCCAGGGCGTAGGCCATCTGGGGCTGCACAAACAGCGAACTGGGCAGCAGCACGTCCTGGCCGGGTGTTTGGAGCAGGTCGACCGTCTTTTCGGCAGCCAGCTGAAGATCGAGGTCGAACTCGGCACCCAGGTTCGGCAGCCGTGCCCAGCGTACAAAATAATCGACACCCGTCCATGTCCCACTCACCACGATCACGCCGGCCAGCAGGGCCAGGCCAACGGCGGGGGCCATCCACGCTCTTCCACGCACGGGTGTCCGCCGCTGGCCGAGACGCAGCACCCCCCCGATGATGGCAGCCGCACCGGCACCGTACAGCAGCGCCAGCGGCGGCAGCGCGCCCGCCGCACGCAGGGCATGGGGCGCACCGCTGCTCAACACTGTCGGCAGCAGCATCACCGCGAGCCAGATCAGGAGCAAACGTGCCCACGGCTGCCGGATACGCCAGAGCGCTGCCAGCCACCCCACCGTGAACAGCACAGCGAGCAGCGGATCGTTCACCGGGCGCCCCGGCAGGTTGTGACGTGGGTTGAGGTCACCGCTCACGTAAAAATTGCCCGCCACCTGCACCAGGTTGTGTGCGATGCGCTGCAGCGGCGTGCCCGGAAAGTCGGTCTGTGCCACGGTAAAGACGGAAACGTCACCGGTACGGGCCGACAGGAGTTCCGGATTGCTGCCAAACAGCCAGAGCAGCGGTGCCAACAGGACAACACCGACCAGGAGCATGATGCCCAGACCCTGGAGCCGCGGCCGCCAGATCGCCGGCCATGGGCCATGCGCCGTTCTGCGCCGCCAGAGTTCGACCAGGAGTTCGATGGCCACAAACAGCACGATGACAAACGGCAGCAGCCGTGCCGCCGTGTAGGTGTACATCGCCAGTGCCAGGCACACCGCCGACCAGACGTAGTTCGATCGCCGCGGTTCCGACCAGGCGCGCCAGAAAAACGCCACGGCCAGGGCGCTGAGCACCGGCAGCAGAATCACGCGGAAGGCCAACCGGCTCAGGCTCAGGTGCCAGAAGGAGACGGCGATGCCGGCGGCGGCAACCAGGGCCGGTATTCCCGCCAGGTAGAGGTTGCCCGCAGCGGCGGCCAGTCGATCCGAAGTCCGCGGCAGCAGGGTGCGCGCGGCAAAATAGACGGCGGGGATGAGGAGAACGCCCACCAGTGCCGAAGTCAGACGCAGGGCATAGGCGGTTGGGCCGAAGAGTTTCACCGCCAGGGCCAGGAGGTAGATGAAGAGCGGTTCGCGACCGTTGTTGGCGGGCAGGTAGATCGGGTAGTATCCCCCGCTGGCGATGCGGTGGGCATCCAGACCATCGAACGCTTCATCGTAGTAGAGACCCGGGGGCAGCGTGTGCAGCTGCCAGACCCGCAGCGCGAGCGCGAGGACGATCAGGATAACTACGCTCCACCACAGCCGAAGCTGACCGATGCGCGCCGATGAGCTATGCCACATAAGCCACAATTATAGGATACGATCATGGAATCTGCAAGTCTTTTCGAGGAGGTCACCTTTCATGCCACACAGCTTGCTCCCAGAAATCGCCGATGGTACAATCGTCACCACCTACGTCAGGACAGATCGGCTGATGTGGATGCGCCACGAAAGACAGACGTGGGCAGTCAGTGCAAATCGGCGATCTGTGACGGTCCGGGACGCCATGAATCGAGATCGAAACCAACATCTGTTGTGGGCCAGTCTGCTTGGTACAATCGCCGTCGCTTTTGCCCTGCGTGTCCTGCTGTTGGATTACCAGGAGCTGCGCGGCGACGAGGCCTTTGGCTATTTCTTCAGTCTGCGGCCCCTGACCGGCATCGTCTCGGCGACGCTCGCCCTGCAGGAACCGCATCCGGTGGCGAGTTATTTTATCCAGCACGGTTGGCTGGCATGGGCCGGCCACAGTGAATTTGCTTTGCGCTTCCTCAGCGTCTGCGGCGGTGTCCTGGCTGTTCCGCTGCTCTACCGGCTGGGGCGCCGTCTCGATCTGTCGATGGGCAGCAGCCTGCTGGCGGCCGGCCTGCTGGCCATCAGCCCCTATGCGATCTGGCACAGCCAGGATGCACGCATGTACTCGATCAGCCTGGCCTTGACTATCGCCAGCACCTGGCTGGCATTGGAAGCGCTGGCACGGCGGCGTTGGCCGGTCTGGGGCGCCTATCTCCTCGTCACCTGGCTGGCCTTGCACACTCACTACTTTTCGGTTTTCATCGTCTTGGCGCAGAACCTGTTCGTATTCAGCCGGATCCTGCTCGTCAAGCAGGAGAGACGGCAGTGGGTGCCCTGGCTGCTCGTCCAGGTTCTGCTGGCAGCCGCCTATGCGCCGTGGCTGCTGGCGGCGCGTTCGGTTTTGGCGAACTACGCGGGCACCGGTGACTCGCCCGGCTTGTGGCAGATGCTGGTGCGTGCGCAGAGTGCGTTGGCGGTGGGCGAGACGTTACCTGCGGCGCAGCGCCCCATGCTGGCGGGTCTGGCTGTGGTGCTGTTGTTATTCGGTATTGGCAGCCTGGCTGCGACACCCCGTCCAGGCGAATCCTCGCCAGGTCCCTCCAGCCGGCGTTGGGCGCTGTGGTTTTTGCTGCTCTACCTGGTTGTGCCGTTGGTTGCGACGTGGGTGAGTGCGCAGAGCCGGCCCATCTTCAACGAACGCTACCTGATTGCAGCGGCGCCGCCGTTTTTTCTCCTGGCCGCGTCCGGTCTCGTCGATGGGTTTCGTTTGCTGCAGCACGTGCCCAGGCTCGCGGCGCGCGCGCGGTCGATCTGGACGGTCGTGGGGGGGGCGGTTTTGCTGCTGTGGCTGGTGGTGGTGGTGGTGTCATTACAGAACTACTTCTTTGATCCTGCTTACAGCAAAAGCCGCGGCTGGCGTGAGCTTGCGGCGGCGATGGACAGGCTGGCGGCCGGACTGGCGCCCGATGCGGTTCACCTGTTCGAGAACTTCCCCGATCCGGCGCTTTGGTACTACTACCGCGGTCCGGTGGCTCATTCCGTCCTGCCGCCGCGGCCCAATGACCGCGCCGGTGCGAACCAGGAAGTGGCCAACCTGGCGGCCAACGGTGTTGAGCGCGTGATTCTGGCCGAGCAGCCGGCGGCGTGGTGGGACGCCACGGGTATTGCCAGCCAGGCCCTGGCCGGTCTCTACAGCCAATCCAGCGCGACGCAGGTCGGCCGCTGGCCGGTACGGGTGTACAGTCGGCCCGATGTGGCGGGCATGGTTCCTGTGGATGTCCGCTTCGCCAACGGTGCCGGGCTCGTGGGGTATGCGATCGAGCCGGCAACCGCGGCCGAGGGCACGGTGCCGGGGGGGCTCGTCGTCGTTCACCTCGGATGGCAGGGTGCGATGGACGACTTCGACCCTGATACGAAGCTGTTTTTACACCTGGTGGACGCGGCGGGCAGGCCGCTGGCGCAGACCGATCAATTCGTGACGTCGATACCCAACCGTGACGGTGTGACCAGCCACGGCATCCTGCTGCCCGCAACGCTGGCGCCGGGCACGTACCGTCTGCTGGGTGGGCTGTACGATGCGGGCCTGGCGGGTGCGCCGCGTGTGCTGACAGCCGATGGTGAGGACGCGATCGAATTGGGCACGGTTACCGTGCGAGCGCCTCCGTTTTGACCAGCATCTCGGGAATGTACATGAAGTACAGCGGCGCGGCGATCGTCAGGGTGGTGAGTTCGACGGCATCGCCGGGTGGTTGAGTGCCGGTGGTCAGGCGAGCGCCGGTTTGGGGATCGTACAGGCCCATTTGAATCGTATACATACCTGCCGGTAGATCGGCGGGCAGCGACAGGTAGTGCGTATGTGTCACCCGCTCACCGGGTGACCACAGACCGCTTGGATAGACCAGGTTGGTCAGCGGCTGGTCGTTGCCGGCGACCCGGTTGCCTTGCTCGTCGAGCAAATGGACAAACACGGTGTAGTCGCTCGCCGGCTGTGCCAGGGCACGCCACGTCATCGCGAATTCCATATCCTGGCCGCGTACGGGCGCTTCGGGTATTTGGGAGAAATTCTCCAGTGCAATCTGATTGCCAAAGGTGTGCTGCGGTGCTGCGGTGGGTGGTTCGTCCGCAGGCGGCTGTGCCGGCGCCACCTTGACCCGTCCAAACAGGGCGGCATCACCGGCGGGATTCCCTTCGGGATCGGTCACATTCAGATAGTCTTCGCGCACCGTTTCCGAGCCGGGACAAAAGAGCGCGACTTTGAGCGAGGCTGCGGTGGGCAAGCCCTCCCAGGGTGTCTCCGACCAGTAGAGGTGGTACGTATCGCGGAAGACGGCCCCTGGCTGCCAGGCCGAGGTGGGATAGTTACCGTGGCCGGGGTGTGACATGACCCACGCGCGCGGCTGCTGCTGCGCATCCAACAGGTGGATGGACAGGGTGTAGTTGTTGGTCGTCGGTTGCACGCTGCGCC
This sequence comes from uncultured Anaerolineae bacterium, assembly GCA_964443225.1. Lineage (GTDB taxonomy): Bacteria > Chloroflexota > Anaerolineae > SSC4 > Amarolineaceae > SSC4. Next base: position 38,412 of record CAYUCC010000027.1, on the reverse strand, counting down.
ACACGAGGGTGACGTGGATTGGATCGCCGGGCGCCAGGCGGTCCGGCTGGACACTGTAGCCGAGCAGCTCAGCAAAACCACCAAACGTCGCGTGGACTGGCTTTTCGCCTTCCTGCAGCGCGGTGGCGGTCTCGATGGCGGGTGGCCGGTAGGCCGGCTGCAGCAGCAGGAGTGGAACGGCGATCGTGACTGCGAGCAGGTAGGCGCACAGTCCCCACCGTGCCACGGGCTCGATCCGGCGCGGCAGCAGGCGATGAAGCCCCAGGATCACGAGGCAGTTCAGCACCGAAACGGCTGGCAGCAGATAGCGCCCGCGCACGCGGTAGGGCATGGCGCCGCCGCTGCGTAGGAACTCGACGGCCCACGCGAGCAGGACGAAGAGCACACACAGCACCACGACCGTACGCAGGATACGTGGCTGGTGACGATCGAGCGTGTAGCGCACGACGCCGACCGCCGCCAGGAGGTACATGCCGAGTGGCAAGAGGACCACTGCCGCCGGCAGTTTGATCGTCTCCCAGCCAAAGTACCCCCAGAAGGTGGCAAAACCGAGCCGTGCCCCACTGAGCCACCGGGTCAGCGAATCTTCGACGGACTGCGTCAATGTCGTGATCAATGAAGGGCCGGTGTTGTCGACCAGGACATCCGTGGCAGGATAGCGGTCGAGCAACTGAGTGACCTCCGGTTGGCTGTACCCGAGCCAGAAAATGGCGGGCAGAGCAATCACTGCCAGGGCGCCTACCACGGCGGCTGTAGCCTGGCGCAGTGACCCGTTGCCCTGGCGTGCGGCCTGCACCAGAACCACCACGCCGGTGCCGATCACCAGGGGCACGAGGACGATCCCGCTGTATTTGGCGATGACTGCCAGGCCGGCCGTGATCGCGGCTGCCACGAGGGCCCAACGCCGGGCAGGCCGGCAGATGGCTAACAGACAAAAGAAGGCGCACCAGGCGCCCAGGGCGCCGGGCAGGATGTCGTTGTTCACTGTGGCGCTGGAGAAAACAACCTGTGGAATGAAGGCGGTGAGTGCCATCGCTGCCAGGGCCAGGTCGCGCCGGCCTTCGAACAGGAGGAGTCCGCTGAGGTAAACGGCGACCAACGCCGTCAGCCCAATGACCGCCGACAAGAGGCGCAGGACATGGGTGGCCAGTACAGCGCCGTGCCAGGGAAATGTTTCGGTTGGCGTATGGAGCAGGAAATTGTAGCCGAGCTGGGTGGGGTCCCACATTCGGAACGGATTGGCGCTTACTGGGAAGGGTTCGCGCGTATCGACCCAGAAAGTGGCTGCTGCTCCCAACAGATAGTACAGCGGGGGTTGGGTGAACTGATGGACTGCTTCGTCCATCAGGCGCACTCTGCCACTTTCGCACTGATCCACGAAGAGGGGGGGAGGGGCCTGGCTGTCGGGTGTGGGCAGTGCGCGGTTATTCAGAATGTACTGCACGTACTGATAGTGGGACAGCTCGTTGTCGGACTCCCAGAGTGGAATGCTCAGGTGGTAGTAAGAGGTCAACAGCAAAAAGAGCGCACCAACCACGATGGCCCCAAGGTGGGTGCGGAGTGTCCGGGTCAGCCGTCCCCGCCGCGTCGAGGTGGTATTTGGGGGCTGTGGTGGCACATCTTCGCGGGTGAGGAACCGCACACGCATCAGGCGTTTTTTTGACGCCTCCTGATGGCAGGATAGTCGACGCCAATGAGTGTACAACAACCCTGACGCGACTGTCAAATGGGCCGTCAACGAATGAACGAATGGGCGGCCACGTTGTCGGGTGGTGCTGTGACGTATGTGGCTGGCGTGCGTCTGATAGTTGCGAGATGCAGATGAACCGGTGGTTGGGTGCATATGGCACCAACCCTGTCGAAACGGAGGAAAACGATGCCCAGTCTACCCATGCCAACGAACGGTGGCAGTTCGAGTGAAACGATCACCCTGGGGGGTGGCTGTTTTTGGTGTCTGGAAGCGGTGTACGATCAGATGCTTGGCGTGACCGATGTGGTTTCTGGTTATGCCGGCGGGCACGTCGTCAACCCGACCTACGAAGCGGTGTGCGGTGGGCGCACCGGGCATGCCGAGGTCGTTCAGGTGACGTTCGACGCGACGGTGACGGGTTTGCGCGAGATTCTCGAGGTCTTTTTCACCATCCACGATCCCACGACGCTCAACCGGCAGGGGAACGACGTTGGACCGCAGTACCGCTCGGCCATCTTCTATCACAGCCCGGAGCAGAAAGCCCTCGCCGAAGAGATCATCCGCGAGCTGAATACGGCCAACCTCTGGGGCCGGCCGATCGTCACCGAGGTCGCGCCCTTGACTGTCTTCTATCCCGCTGAGGCCTACCACCAGGAATACTTCGCCCGTAACCCTTACCAGGGCTACTGCCGCGCCATCATCGCACCGAAGGTGGCCAAGTTCCGTCAGAAGTACGCGCACAAGCTGAGACCAACCTGAGCGCCCTGGTGGTTCCGGAAGCAGCGCACGGTGGCTGGTCTCGTTCTCAGGCGCGCGTTGGGGCCGGGGGCTGCGACGGCCACTCCACGTACGAAATCGCGCATTCGGCCGGCGCTGCGTCTTTATCGCGGCCGGCGCCCATCATCACCCCGTATCTGTTCGGCGAAGAAACCCAGCCATTCCTCGATGCGGAGATGTGAACAGACAATCTGACAAAGGCCCCGCTGCCTTCGACAGGCTCAGGCAGCGTTAGTCGTGGCGCCCTAGAGCCAGTGACGACCGTCAGAAACACTCACCTTCGTTTGCAGCATGGTGGAAGTATGCGAAAGCGGTAAGCTGCCGCCTCAGAATCAAGACGACACGCAGAGAATCCGGACGCATCAATGACCATCGAGCTTGATCACATCATCCGGCAATCGCTCACCGACTTCATCGAGGATATCCGCCAGCAGTCATGGCGCGGTAAGGAGCGCGAAGCGATCAGCTATTATGCATTTGGACACCTGCTCAGGTACTGCCGCTCTCGTTCTATCCTCCACGATCCACGTCAAATTGGCATCGAAGTGCACGTTCCCAAACCGGCTCGACGGGGCAAAAAGGCCGCAATCTGTAAAGACCTGGTCATCTGGCCTGAACCGGGCATGACGTGTTGGAATGCAGCGGGAGAAACGAACAATTACCCGCTCGCCATACTGGAGTGGAAAGCCAACCACATGTCCGCCTACGATGTCGATTGGCTGTGCGCCTTGTCCGCCGACGATGCACAGTTCACCGGCTACGCAGTTTGCCTGGACCTGCGCCAACAGGATTATCGATTATCTTGCACCAGGGTACAAAACCAGAATGTGCAGGAGAGGTGGCTGATGGTTTGATGCAGGAGCTGAGCGGGCCCGTCGCCAATTTGCCCGGTGAGAGATTTTGACTATAATGTGTGCATTACATTGATTATATATACAACATTTTGCACACAAAGTTACGGTACCATGCAACTCGAAACCTACAACCGGCTCTATCAAATTGCCGAAGCGCAAGCCGGCTACTTCACAACCGCGCAGGCCCTCGCGCGCGGTATCGAGCGTGCCCGACTCTCGCGCTATGTCGCTGCCGGCCAACTGGAGCGCTGCCAGCACGGCATCTACCGGCTAACCCCCTTTCCACGCATGCCGCACGAAGACCTGTTCATTGCCTGGCTGGCTGCCGGCCCCGCCGCCGTCATCTCACACGATAGCGCGCTGGCGCTCTACGAGCTGTCCGACGCACTGCCGGCGCGCATCCACATCACCGTGCCGCGCAGCGCATCGCACCGCCGGCCAGGCTACCGCGTACACACCAGCCGCATCACCGCGGCTGAGATCGCCCACTATGGTGCGCTGCAGGTGACAACCGTTCCCCGCACCATCGCCGACATCGCCGCCGATGGCCTGGCCGACGACCTGGTCATCCAGGCTGTGCAGGAGGCGGTGGCCCGCGGGCTTGCTTCGCCCGAACAGCTCCTCGCTGCCGCCGCCTCGCGTGGCCCGGCAGTGACAAACGTGATCCAGCGTGCGCTTCATGGAGTTCCCAGCCTATGACCTACCAGCCCGCCGCCGCCTTTCGCTGTGCCCTGGAGACGCGGCTGGGAGCCACTTTCTATTTGATGGCTATTTGATTGGAGGGACCAACCGCCACCACTTCGCGATTTCGTGCTTCGTGCTCTTCGCGCATCTTCGTGCCTTCGTGCTCCAAACCCCCTGGCCGGCCGGCGAGCTCGCCATGATCGTGATCACCGTCGCCGGGAGTGACGACAAACCTCACCAGGCGGCCGGCCGTGCCTTCAAGCTCGTCAACACTGGTCAGGCTACCTTGATCTATTCCGTGGGCCGCACCAATGCCGCACGTTGGTATTGCGTGGCCACAGTCAAAAACGCAATCGACACGCAATTCGCACGCAATCCCCGCAAAAACCTGGCATCGCGATGTCGGAATCAGGCCAAAAATGTCGGAATTAGGCATCGTAAAAGAATAACTTCCCGGTTTCCGTCCGGAATTCCCATGCCAAAAGCGGAAGTTATTCTTTTACGAGCCCTTAGTGTCGGAATTATTCGGCCCAGCAAAGGGCTTTCACGCAATCTTCTGTGGTTTACACGCAATCCACTGGCTCTGGTGGGGCGGCGGTTCTCTCAGCGTTGTGCCGGCCCGGCATAAAAGCGCAACGTGATATAATGTCTTGAGGACAAGCTAATGAGCGGCCAAGGGTGATGGCGCGATGACGTCGGCTTGGCATCCCAATTTGGGGATCTTGACCACCACAGTCCCAGGATACCTATCTCAAACGTATCGTAAAAAGCAATTCCGAAGCAATCGAAGCAATTCCGTGAGCAATTCCGCCGGATATTCGCAGTGAAGAACCAAACGGAACAGCCTCGGGACACCCATTCCAGAGCTTCTCAAAAAGCAATTCCGGAGGATATCCAAGCAATTCGCCGGCGGCTCGAGTGGGGTGGGGAGGTCGGCGGAGTTGCGGTGGCATCGCCACCAACCTGAGGGGTCTGGGCTTTTACGAAAGGAGGGATCATGACTTCTGAAGAGGCAGTTCGCCTTATCGGCCAGGGTGAGGCCTTGAACGTTGAGTTCAAGGGAGAAGCGCGCCAACGCCTCAACGACCGCGACTTAGTCGAGGCGGTTGTATGTCTGGCCAACCGCACCGGGCATGAGCCGGCCTGGCTCTTTGTAGGCGTCGAAGATGATGGCCGCATCACCGGCACACGGCCGCGCCACGGACACGACACCGATCCAAACAAGGTGGCGGCACTGATTGCTGCTCGCACTCGGCCACCGTTGACCGTGTACGTTTATCCCCTGCTGCTCGATGGTCGCGATGTCCTGGCCATCGAAATCCCGCTGCAAACCCAGCCGATCGGCACCAGCGATGGCCTCTTTCTGCGACGGGCAGTCGGTGGCGACGGCAAGCCGGCCTGCCTACCGATGGATGCCTACGCTATCCAATCGCTCCTGTCCGACCGGGGGCGGATCGACCCGTCGGCCCAGGTCGTCGCCGGAGCACGTTGGGACGACCTGGACCCGTTGGAGTTCGACCGCTTTCGCCGTGCGATCCGCGAGCGGCGCGGTCGCAGCGATGAGGCACTGCTCGATCTGTCGAACATGGAACTCGCCAAGGCACTGGGCGCAATCGAAGCCAATGGCGATGTGCATAGCATTCGGCTGGCAGGCCTGCTGCTTTTTGGCCAGGAGGAGATGCTGCGCCGTTTCGTACCGGTCCACGAAGTAGCATTCCAGGTTCTGCGTGGACTCGATGTGGAAGTAAACGATTTCCTCCGCTGGCCTCTCGTGCGAGTAATGGAAGAGATCGAAACGCGTATTCGCGCCCGCAATCGCGAGCAAGAACTAATGGTGGGCCTATTGCGCGTCGGTGTGCCAGACTATCCCGAACGCGCACTGCGCGAGGCCGTGGCCAACGCCCTCATCCACCGCGATTACCAGCGCCTGGGCGCGGTACATTTCCAGTGGCAACCCGACCACATCGAGATCAGCAATCCAGGCGGCTTTCCCGAAGGTGTGCGGCTCGACAATCTGCTCGTCACCGCGCCGCGCCCGCGCAACCCCCTGCTGGCCGACGCCTTCAAGCGCGCCGGCATTGTCGAGCGCACTGCACGCGGCATCGACACCATCTACTATGAGCAACTGCGCAATGGCCGGTCGGCGCCATCCTATGCGCGCAGTGACAGCACCGGTGTGGTTGTTGTGATACCCGGCGGGGAGGCCAACCTTGATTTCGTGCGGCTGCTGGTCACCGAGGCACAGAGTGGGCGCGTGCTGGGTTTGGATGAGCTGCTCATTCTCAACGCTTTGTGGCAGGACCGCAGCCTCAGTGTCGAAGCAGCCGCCCGGCTCACCCAGAAACCAGAGTCTGCGACACGGGCCACGCTGCACCGTCTGGTGGAAGCGGGACTTATCGAGGAGCGCGGCCAGAAGAAGGGCCGTATCTGGCACCTTTCCGCCGCCACCTATCGTTTGCTGGGCGAGAAGGCCGCCTACGTACGCCAGCGCGGTTTTGAGCCTCTCCAGCAAGAGCAGATGGTGCTGCAGTATGTGGAGAAATACAAACGCATTACCCGGCGTGAGGCGGCTGAATTGTGTCGCCTTTCGCTTGATCAAGCTTATCGGCTGCTTATGCGACTCGTCAAGAAGGGATTTCTCACGCGGCATGGCGTAAAAAAGGCGGCATGGTATGAGCGCAGCGGTTAAGATAACGGCGCGCGGTTAAAATAACCGCGCGCCGTTATCTTACCGCTGCCCCAGGCGGTTGTTCGAGCGAGATGCACCGTTTGTGCAGAATGTGTTGACGGTCAGAGTATTCGATCGGCATAGGCGCGCACTGCTTAGCCAACACCTGGTCGCCAATCGCTTACGCCTGGCTGTAAGGCTGGGAACTTCTTATCTGATGGCTATTTGTTTGGAAGGACCAACCGCCAACACCTCGCGATTTCGCGATTTCGCGATTTCGTGCTTCGTCCTCTTCGCGCATCTTCGTGCCTTCGTGCTCCAAAACCCCTGGCCGGCCGGCGAGCTCGCCATGATCGTGATCACCGTCGCCGAGAGTGACGACAAACCCCACGAGGCGACCGGCCGCGCCTTCAAGCGCGCCGGCCCGACCACGGCGGCTGCATTGCGCCGAATAGGAATCGCGGCTGCCGGCGCCTGCAACCCGTCAGATCGACTGTGTCGAGCATGCCATCGCCACCAGCATACCAAACACAACAAGGCTGTAACGGGCCAAAGCCTGCCCAACCCAACCCGGTTCCGCGCGCCTCCCCAAACTACCGACTTTGCACCACCAACGGCAGCCACAGTGAACGCATCTGCTCCGGCTGCAGCCGCACCACCAGTGGGTCATGGTCGGACGATCGGTAAGCGTCCGGGCTGTACAAACTCACCAGCTGCCCCGGCGACTTGAACTCCTCGTTGTAGTCCAGCACACGCGGCTCGTCCGCGTTGATGTGCCACACGTTCGCGCCGGCCACCTTGGGGAGCAGGCTGGCGCTGGCCAGGGCGTGGTCCAGCGCACCCGACTGGCCGGAGAAGACGTAGGAGTAATCACCCGGCAGCGCCAGATTGGTGTATCCGGCCGCAGCCAGCACCGCGAGGGGATCCTCACGCGCATAGGCATTGTAGTCACCCACGAGCAGCACGTCCGCGTCGTTCGCTGTTGGGATGACCACGCCGGCGAGCCACGCCGCCAGACGCTCTGCCTGCTGCACGCGCCGGGCGTTGTAGCAGCCCTGGCCGTCGTTCTGATCCAGGTCCGCACCGGTCGCACCCTCACAGCCCTTGGACTTGAAGTGGTTGACCACCACCGTAAAACGCTCGCCGGTGGTATTGTCCTGGAAAACCTGCGCAAGAGGAACCCGGCTCCACACTGCGTTGTTGTCGCTCATCCACAACCCCACAGGCGTCACCGCGGCCGGTCGGTAAATCAGCGCCACCTTGATCTGGTCGCTGCCCAGTACACCGGTGTCCACCATGGCATATGCCCCCGCGCCCAGCTGCGCGTTCAGCCCAGCCACCAGGTCAGCCTGCGCGCTCCATACCCCAGCATCGTTCTCGATCTCGAGCAGGCCCGCGATGTCGGCCTGCACCTCGACCAGGGCGCTGATAATCTTGGTCCGCTGCCGCGCAAACTCCGAAGGCGTGTCTGCGCCACGCGGGGTGGGAAATCCGCCGCCCTGCCCGTCACCGTTGAAGTAGTTGAGCACGTTGAAGCTCGCCACACGCAGACCCGCCCCCGCCGGCACAGACGTCCGCGGGTTGCTGGCCACGAACTCCGGTACGCCCGCCGGCTGCAAACGGTAGCTGCCGAAGCGCTGGTCGACCACCGCGGTCAGGCTGCTGACTGTATCGCCCACTCGCAGGGTGTTGGCCGCGCTCAAGCCCGGATCGGGATACATGATCGGATCGCGGTTCTGCTGCCCGTTGCCATCGTCCAGGATCACCGTGCGCAGGCCCAGGTTAGCCAGATGGGCGGCGTAGCCGGCCACGCTGGGTGGATTCACCTGGGTAAACTGCACCGGCCGGCCGCCGCCGCTGAGCGTCACCTGACCATAGCGCCCCAGGTCGTAGACCTCGGCCACGGTGAGAGCGTGGGTAAAGCCGACCTGCATCCCTTCGACGGTCTCCCAGGCATCCAGACTGGGCACCGGCAGCGACAACGCCGCACCCCACGAACCTGGCGCCTGGCCGCAGAGTTCGACCCGATCCACGGCGCTTAGCTGGGTCAGACCCTGGAACTCGGTGACCGTCCCCTGCACCCGTACCCGGTCATTGAGGACTACATCCACGCCGAGGCCGTTGTCGTAGACAAAGATGCCCTCCGCTGTGGTCCCATCGCCGTCGATCTCGGCCAGGTCCTCCTGCAAGAAAAACCCACCCAGACCGGTGAGCGGGTCCTGGAAGTCGCCCACCACCTGTCCCTCCACCATCCGCACCATTCCCACCAGCGGGCTGGCCGCGCCGCTGCCCTGGATGGTGTGGACCCGCGTGGCTGGATCACCGCAGACGCCAAAGTCGCTGGGGCAGACGTTGGCCACGCCGGGCGACGGCGCGCTGGGAAGGTAGCCCGCGGTGTTACGCAGACCCCCCGCCCCGTTGGAACAACGCCCGATCGACTGGCCCTCGCGGTTGCCGGCCCCGTTCTCGTTGACCTGCGGCTGGCCTGGGTTGAGCAGCACCAACAGGCCGGGATCGTCCGCGTCGTCGGTGTCGTAGACCACGGCATCCACCAGGTTGGTCGTGGTCACCGGTGTTCCGTTGGGAAAGGCGCTGGCGTCCGCACGGTAGAGGGCGGCCGCGTCTGCGCCGTTCTGGAGGAGACCGTCGGGGAAGGTCAGACCTGGGGCCGGCACGACACTCGGGTTGCCCAGCACGAAATAGCCGGCCCCGTCGGTGTGGTAGCCGTCCAGGCCGAAGGCAGTGTAAGATGTGTCGTTGCCGCCGTTGAAAAGCACCAGAACCAGACTATCCAGCGGCGTATAACCAACCCCGCCATCGTAGAGCTCGACGAACTCGGCCGCGTCGGTGTCCGGCGTGTCCGAGTCCAGCTCGTTGATCAGGACCTGGGCCGACTGGCCAAAGCAGCTGGCCGTGTGCTGGCCCAGACCGTCGAAGGTGTCGCGCGGGTAGCCATCCCACTCCAGTGCTGGATCGAAGGCATTGCCTCCGTCCGGGTCGCCCACATTGACGCTGGCTTTGCGTCTGAGCGTATGGTCCAGGGTGCTGGTCATGCCGCTGCCCCAGGCTGTGCCGGGGTCGAAGCCCACCTGACCGATGACGTCGATGACTGTGCCGCCCCGTTTCAGCACCACGGCGTCGTTGCCGTTGAAAAAGTTGGCAGGGTCAGTCTGGTCGGCCACGGCCAGCACGGCGGCGGCCGCGTCGTTGTCCGCCAACACGTAGACGTCACCGTTGGTCACGCTGCCGGTAAGTGGGATGATGCTGCCAGGAATGGCGCCGCCGTTTAAGTAGAACTCGACCCGGTAGCCTTCGGCCGCCAGGTTCTCGGCCACGCCGGTGCCGTTGAAAATCTCCAGCGCCTTGTTATTACTGGAGCCTTCGACGTACTCGGAGAAAAAGAGACCCGTGCAGGCTTGCGGGGCGGTTGGCTCGCCGTAAGCCTGCAACACCATGAGGCTGAGGACGAAAAGCACACTGAACAGAACGCGGGTGGCATGACTGAACATCGCCGGCCTCCTTGCCGAAGCACAGAACTAGATCCCGCCGCAGAGTGGTGGAACATGCCCTGAGAGCATTTTACACCATCCTGTGCCGGCGCGCACCATGGCACGGTCATATTGGCTCAGTTTTCGGAACCAGGTTTCATAAGATGATGGTGTCCCGTGCTAAGCCACCCGGCGGCTTAGCACGATGTGTGGACGAGATAGGGCGGGGGCCGGAGGGTGTTTGGGGCCGGCGCATGATTGACAAACACAAAGAATCGGTGTTATCATAAATCCAATTGTGGCGATTGACGTTGCAGGAGCATAGACTCCAGCGTTGGTGCAACCGAGGAGCTCGCCGTGGACGGCCCCTGTCCCCGTGAGAAATTAGAATTCAGCGTATTGAAGCGGATGCCGGTGATGCGGCAGCCCGTGGTGTTTGTGTGAGGCGCCGCCGGCTGTCGTTTTTGTTTTATGGGCACAGAATCAAGCCGGGGATCCAGCTTTCAGGACACAGTTGCCGCCCCGCCAGGCAATCGGGGAACAAAATAATAGCCCCTACGCCGATCCTGGCTTGCATTTCGCGCGGAAAACCACGCATACGGCGCGAACCTGAATGCTGGCCACAACATCGGTGTGGCGACTTCGCGGGAAATCTGTCCGGATATCCTGCCGCAGGAGGGTGTCAAGCGAACGAGATTCGTGTTTATGGTCCCGTGCGGGGGAATAGGCGGGATGATCCCGCGCACCAAGTAGTTAGGCGATCTTCATTCATAAGAGGTGTCATTATGCATCTTCATGAGACCAACGTAATCATAGAGTGCTACGATTATGCCAAAGTATCACGTGGCGAGAAGGATCTTACAATCGAATGCACTGATCCAGCAGAGTTGGAGCTACTGATAAAGCAGATGGCGCAGTACGAACCAAAACTCAAGTTGTCGCCTGCCAAGCTTCCCTCAGGTGAAGTATTCTGCTACACCGTTGAAAACTTCGCCAATGGCAAGCCGCCAGTGAATCGGTATCAGATGCAGTATTTCGTGATAAGACAACTGTGCCATCACGGTTGGGAACCATTAGGTATCGCAGGTGATGTGTGGGGCACTCAAACACAAACGTATTTTCACTATCAGTTTCGACGCAAGACCAGCGCCGTCCAAGAAACACCTTGACGGTAGAGGGTGGAGATGCGATCGTTTGGTACCTGACGTGCGCTCATCTGGTGGCGCGAGTCAGAGCGCAGTGCGGGGCCACGGACCTATTATTGCTTCCACCTGACGGCTGCGCAGGTGGGATCAGGGGGCGCGGGAGTCACGGAGACGCAGCCGCAGGTGAGGCCGGCCGTCAGACTTTTCAATACACCACATCACTTTTCTGCATCACCGCATGCCAGCGGACAGCCGCCCCCCGCCGCCTCCGTCACTGTCACCGACAGCGCATCATTGGCATCATCCGCCGTGATCACTACCGCCCACGCGGCCGCGCCGGCATCCTTCTGATCCACACCAACCGTCTCGGCACTGCCCACCAGGCTCACCACGCCGAAGTCTCAGTCGAGCCAGCCACATTCTTGACCACCACCCGCCGCAGGAAACTCGCCGAGACCCCGGTGTCCGACCGCGCCGATGTCCTGACCCAACTGGCTGACGCGCTACGACCCTATCCGAATAACCTGATATTCGCCATCCTGCATGTCAGATAATCCACCTTTTCTTTTTTCGCTACTTACCTTGCCTTTGTTGGCCGGTATGAGCATATTTGTCCTGGTCCGGCGGCCACGCCAGCCGCTGACGTGGACCTTTGTTGGAGTGATGGCGGGGCTGGTCGCTTTTTACCTGGCCGACGTCGTTCTGTATCAGCCCGGTATTTCGGTACAGGCCGGCTTGATCTGGCAGTTCATCCACCACCAGGGTGCATCTATTACCGTCTTGTCGGCACTCGTTCTAAATATTCTACTGCGTGACCGGCGCCTGAAAACGTGGGAATGGGCAGTTGTCGGCTTTATCGTCGTGCGCATGGCCATCGATGTTCCGTGGCTGGCCACGCACATGTGGACCGGTTTGGGGAACACCTGTTTGACCACCCACGGGCTGCCCAGGCTCACCTGCCCGCCCGAGGACCGGCTGGCCATCGCTACCGGCATGTTGTCGGGTGCGTGCGTGGCGGCGCTGTTTGTCAGCACCACACTCACGGCGGTTGAACCCAAACGTCACATTCTACGCCGCTACATGGTCTGGGTGGTGCTGCTGATTGTGGGTGGCAGCCTGGCCCTGCAGTTCCTGACACTTGCCGGCTACAACAGCCTGGGCGTGATCCCCGGCGAGCCAGCGACGTGGCTGGCGATCTTGATTGGGATTCGCATGCTGCTCGCCCTGGAAGAAGAAGAGACCGGTGTGCGTTTTCCGCTACACGGCTGGCGTATCCTGGTGTGGTTGGTCGTGCTCATTGGTGCTGTCGCCTTGGATTTGAGTTGGGGGTGGCCAGGTGCACCCGTGTGGACCGTCGTCGTCCTGACGGCCGGTGTTGCCGGTGCTGGTGCCATCTTCATCAACTCGCTGGTGCATCATGCGGCCACAACTGCCAACGCAGCAGAGATGCCCTTATCACCGCTGCCCGTTGATCCAGCCCCTGCAACGGCGACTCTCCCGGCACCCCAGCCCCTCCGTATCTATCTCTTCGGCCCGATGCGCGTGGTCAGGGATGGCGAAACACTGCCTAACACCGCCGAAGTCTGGCGTTCAACCAAGACGCGTTCGCTGTTGGCCTACCTGGCACTGTGCCGCGCGGCGGGTGAGACTCAGACCGAAATCATCGATGCGCTCTGGCCGTCGCACCCCGACGCAGATGCCCAGGCTGAGCGTGCCAGTTTTTCAGCATTCCGCAGCTATCTCTCGACGCTGCGCCGGGTGCTGGACCCGGACGGCCCGCGCGGCAGCAACCGCTGGGTGGTCCGCGCCGGGGAACGGTATGCGCTGCGCATCGATCACGTATGGGTCGACGTGTGGGAGTTCGAGGCACTGGCCAGCCAGGCCGAGGCACTGCTCAAACAGGGCCAAACCGAGGCCGGCCTGGCGTGCTGGCGTCGGGCGGTCAGGCTTTATGCGCCCGGCGGCCTGCTGCCCGATGAACTACACCTCCCGGCGCCCGCGGTCGAGCCTCTGCGCGAGCATCTTCGGCAGCGTTGGCTGGGCGGCTTACGGCGCCTGGCGCGCAGCGAGGAGGAGGCCGGCCGTGCCGTCGAGCTGTGGGAGACCATCCATCAGGCCGAGCCGCTGGACGAAGAGGCTACCGCCTGGCTCCTGGCGCACTATCGCCGTCTCCACAACGCCAGCGGCCTGCGTATCGTCGAGCAGCGGCTGCGTAACGCCGAGGCCGAGCTGGGGACGTAGTGAAGGAAACATGTACAACTTTACCCACGCCAGCACGAGTGCCCTGTTAGGTTAGAATGTGTACCGGTCCCGCCGCTGTACAAGCGCAGAGTGGTGACAAATCCAACCTGACAGAGCACGAGGTAGCAATCCGGTAACATCTGCCACTATCCTTGAGGTGAGTTAATACCTGGGGATGCTCTGACTTTGCTGGCGGTTGAATGCATGAGAGCGAGGCCGGGGACCATGCCAGACTTTCTGGTCAAGTGCGTTGCTCCGATGCCGGGCGGCACAGGGGTTTTCAGGTATTCGCCGGACGCCCGCAGCGATTGCTGCTGGCGCTCGTGATGTAAGGCCCGCGGGCATCTCTTGCCCAACCGAAAGGATCCCTATGAAACGTCAAATCCTGTTTGTTGTGCTCGTTGTCGTCACCCTGCTGCTGCCCGGACCGACTCCGGCATGGGCGCAGGGGTCAACCCGCAGTACCACGCACGCATACCCTCCACCGCAAGACCGAGCCCGGGACAACTCACTTCCTATTGCACACCGCACTGCTGCCTACACCTCGCCTGCGGCACCCGCGTCCAACTCGTGGGTGACCAGGGCCGCTATACCTACACCGCGCGGAAATGCAGCATCGAACGTCCTGGACAACAGGATCTACGTCATCGGTGGCTGGACGACACAGGACTCGGCCGTGGTAGAAGCCTACGATCCCTCGACCAACAGTTGGTCGACAAAAGCCAGCATGCCCACGCCGCGCAACGGTCTGGCCGCGGCCGTCGTAAACGGAAAAATCTACGCCATCGGTGGGTGGTCCGGCACCGCAAACACCAATGCTGTGGAAGTTTACGACCCGGTATCCAATACATGGTCTAGCGCAGCACCGCTGCCGGTCGCTACTGTCGGGCTCGGTGCGGCAGCGGTTGGTGGCAAGATATACGTCTTCGGCGGCTGGAGAGCCACTGGGACAACCAACGCCGTGTCGATGTACGATCCAGCTACCAACAGTTGGACCACACGTTCTTCGATGCCGACGGCACGGGATGACCTGGCGGTTGTAGTGGTAGCCGGCAAGATCTTCGTGCTGGGAGGAAAAAATCCTGACACGCTCGACACGGTAGAGATCTTTGACCCCGTGACCAATTCGTGGACCCCTGGTGTCTCGCTGCCGATCTCCCGCAACGCCTTTTCCGCGACCAACATCGATGGCAAGATCTACATTGCCGGCGGTGGCGACACCGCCCATCTGCGGTTCGATCCGGCGACAGGCATCTGGCAGACGCTTGCATCGCTGCCGACGCGTCGGTGGGATCCGATTGCGGAGATTGTTGCAGGCAAAGAGTACGTGATCGGGGGATGGTCCGGTGCCGGGGACCCAAACGCAAACGAGGCCTACACGCCTCCGTCTGCGTCCACGCCGGTGGTCAGTGTGGTTGGCAGCCCTAGAGCAGCCGCACTCCAGCCAGTGCTCAATGCGTTTGTCGACCAGAGCGGATTCGTCGTTGCCTACCGGCAGAATGATGATTTGTGGACCTTCCTACTCGATTGCCAGACACACGGCACCTGCCCTGACGTTGCCATCGTGCCCAATCCGGGTCTGATCAAGCAACTGGCGCAGCGAGGCGCACTCCAGCCCTTGGATCCGGTCATTCCTTCGTTCGATACGTACTACGCTGCAATGTGGCGGCGCCTGGGATCTGTTGGCGGTACCCTTGTGGGCCTGCCCATCGACGTGTCATCCAAGAATATGGTCTGGTACCGGCCCCAGACGCTGGCGGGCATCGGCGCCACGCCGCCGGATGATTGGGCGGGCTTGCTCGGCCTGGCCGACGACTTCGTCGCAGATGGACAGACGCCCTTTGCCATCGGCGCGGAGAGCGGTGCAGCGTCTGGCTGGCCGTTGACCGACATCTTCGAGAACCTCCTCGTGCGCACAGGTGGACCCGAGGTGCAGCGCCGGTTGGTGGACCACCGCATCGCCTGGACAGATCCGGCGGTCATCACTGCGATGCAGCGCTTCACAGATATCATCGGGGACGACGCCTATGTAGCCGGGGGCGCGGCGGGAATACTGACCACGTCGTTTGGGGACGCAATCGACATGGTCTTGGGCGATACACCGTCTGCCAATATGTACTTTGGCGCCACCTGGGTTCAGTGGTTCATCGATCCAGGACTCACCCCACTCGTCGACTACAACTACTTCCCATTCCCGGAGATCAACCCCACCTGGGGCAGCCCAATAACCGGTGGTGCAGACCTGGCAGTCCTGTTCGAGAATTCGGGTGCAGCGCAGGCGTTCATGCAGTTCCTGGCGACACCGGCAGCCGGAGAGCTCTGGGTGACCAGTACCAACGTTCACATCTCGCCCAACAACGGCGTCAACCTTGCTGTCTACACCAATCCGATCACCCACGCCGTGGCGCAGGAACTGCTGGCAGCTCCCGACTTCCTGTTCGATCTGGACGACCAACTGCCTTATGAGCTGCAGACCTATCTCTGGGCGCAGTTGATGTACTTTGTGGCCCACCAGGATCAGATTCCACTGGTCTTGCAGCGCATTGAGCAGCGGGCAACCGAGCTCCAGGGACCGCCTTATCCCGTCTACTTGCCGGTTGTGCGCACATCGCCATGAGCCCATTCACGCTTTTCAACAGGAGACCTTCTCAATGAAACTTCGCCGTATTCTATTGCCCATCCTGGTTCTGGCCATTGTCCTCACCGGACCAGTAGCCGCCCAGATATCCCAACCACCTGTCGACGATGCCGGTTTCCTTGACGAGCAACCCTTCACAGGGCCACACCGTGCGCTGGAGACCACCGCAGTTGCGGCCTCACCCAACGTCCCCCTCGGCCAGCCAGGGACCGCGTACAGTTATGCGCAGACGTTTGGCGAGACCATAACGCCGTACCTGGCTGACGCACAACACCTGAATCACCCCAACGGCCTGGCGGTCGATGGAAGCAACTCGCTCTACGTGGTCGAGGAAGCAGGACACCGCCTACTGAAGTACAACTCGAGCGGTGCAAATACCCTAACCATCGGGCAGGCGGGATTGGCCTGGACCCACGACGCCTATCTCAGCTCTCCCAAGGGCGTGTCAGTCGACCCCTCCGGCAACATCTGGGTGACGATCGACAACGCCATTAAAGCGTTCGACGCGACAGGCAATGTGATCCTGATGCTGCCGGCGGACAATCCCTGGAGCTCCGGCACCGACAACACCCACTTCGACCAGCCCAGAGGTCTTGCCTTCGATAATGCCGGCCGCCTGTTTGTCGCCGATGGCAACAACCACCGCATCCAGATCTATACCGTCAGCGGCAGCACGCTGACCTACCAATCGACCATCGGTCAGACCGGTGTCGCAGGCAGCGACAACGCCCACTTCAATCGCCCGGCCGAGATTGCTGTCGACCCCAGCGGCCGGCTTTACGTGGCCGATGCCCTGAACCACCGCGTACAGCGCTGCACCTACACGACTACCTGGGCGTGCTCGACCTTCCATGGCACAGGTACGGCCGGAGGCGGCACCAACCAGCTTAACCTGGCTTACGGCTTGGGCATCGATTCTGCTGGCAGTACGATTTACATCGCCGACAATGCCAACGGCCGAGTCAAAAAATGCACCACCAACGGCGCGTGCAGCACCTTCATCACCGGGCTGAACTGGCCAACCAACGTGGCGGTTGATACCAGTGGCAGCGTCTTCGTCAGCAACTTTTACAACTATACCGTCCGCAAGTACAGCAGCGGTGGTAGCTTCCTGGGCATCGTCGCAGGCAGGAGCGGCGTGCCCTACCTGACCGACGGCGTGCACTACTACCGCCCGTGGGGCGTGGCGGTGGCGCCGGATGGCAGTTCATACATCGCCGAAAGCGGCGGCTACCGGTTGATCAAGCTCGACCGTAACGGCGTTCCCCAGTGGACAATCGGCGAGCCCGGCATCCACGGCAACGACAATGCGCACTTTGGCAGCTTCTGGGCCGGCCCCGAAGGCAATCTGGCTATCGATGCCGCCGGTCGCGTTTACGTGCCCGATACCGGCAACCATCGGATCCAGGTCTTCAACGCCGATGGCGCGTTCCACAGGAGCTTTGGCCAGTATGGCACGGGCAATACCCAGTTCGATTGCCCGGCAGGAGTGACGATCAGCCCGGTCAACGGCGACATCTTCGTAGTAGACAAGTGCAACCAGCGCATCCAGGTCTATACCAGCAACTGGGTCTACCGGATGACCCTGGGCACCCTGGACGTGACCGGAACCGACAATCAGCATTTCAACTGGCCGCAGAGCGTGGCCGTGGATGCCAACGGAATCGCGTTCGTCGCCGATACAAATAACTACCGCGTGCAGAAGTGCACGCTCTCCGCCCCCAACTATGCCTGCACGACTTTTGCCGGTGAGACAGGCGTGTTCGGCAGTGACTACGGGCATCTCAACCCCATCGGTGTGGCTGTGGACAAAGATGGGCGCGTCATTGTTGCTGATAATTGGAATGACCGTGTCCAGGTCTTCGATGCCAACGGCGCCTACCTGACCACCCTTGGTGGCTGGTGGGGAATACGCCGCGGCCAGATGATGGATCCCCATGGCGTTGCGGTGGATCAATACGGCACACTCTACGTAGCCGAATACGGCACCCATCGTGTGCAGAAATACACGCTGGGCGTTCCGGGGTGGACGCAGGTCAATCTCAACGGCTTCGGCGATCACAACAACTGGGGCGCGTGGTCGCTGGGCACCTTCGGCGGCAAGCTCTACACCAGTACAGGCAACTACTCGGGTGCCGAAGTGTACCGACTGTCGCCCGCGGGCGCCTGGGAGCGCGTGGCGAGCGGTGGTTTTGGCGATGCCTCGAACATCGGCATCGACCGGTTGGTGGAGTTCAATGGCCAGCTCTATGCCAGTACCTGGGTCGGGGATAACAGCGGGGGTCAGATTTGGCGCAGTCCCACCGGTAACATGAACACCTGGAGCCAGGTGGCGCAAGGTGGGCTTGGCAGCACCAACAACTCCGAGTTCATGACGCTGACGCCGTTCGATGGCTATCTGTACGCCGGCACTTTGGTGGCTAATACCGGCATCCACGGTGCCGAGGTCTGGCGCAGCAGCACCGGCGACAGTGGCAGTTGGATACGCGTGGCCAGCAATGGCTTTGACAACGACCCCAACAACGGGGCGATTCTTTCGATGAGGGTCTTCGCCGGCGCCTTGTATGCCGCAACTGCCAATTCGGTCGGTGGTGGCGAAATCTGGCGAACCGGCGAAGGCATGCAATGGACCCAGGTGAATGCCGGCGGGTTTGGCAGCGCCGGTAATACCCAGACGATATCGCTGGAAACCTTTGCTGGCAAGCTGTACGCGGGCACGCGGAATGCCTCAAGCGGCGGCGAAATCTGGCGCACGACCGACGGCACGTCCTGGGAACGTGTCCTGCAGGGCGGCTTTGGCAACGTCGACAATAGACAGATCGCTGCGCTGGTTGCTTTCCGAGGCGAGATCTTTGCCCTGGCTGGTAACTTCGTCACTGGCGCCGAAGTCTGGCGGTCTGCCACGGGGGACAGCGGTAGCTGGCGCAAGGTCATCGACGGCGGCTTCGGAAGCGGAAGTACAACGCTTGCCGCGTGGGACAATCACGCGGCCGTGTTCGACGGCAGTCTGTACATCGGGACCTACACCCTCGGCAATGGCGGCGGCCGGCTGTGGCACTACCTGCACAACAGGGTCTATTTGCCAGCGCTGGTCGCGCAGTAGGCAAAGAGCGGTCCGGTCACCGAAGACCGGACCGCTCTTATTGGGCTGCAGCGCCTGCGCACCTGGTTGTTCATCCTGTCCGGCCTGATGTTTGGTGCCGTCCTGGTCGAGCTGATTCTCAACGAACACACCGAAAGTGCGGTGCAGTGGATTCCGTTCATCCTGACGGGACTGGCCCTCGGCGCCTTGCTGGCCGTGCTTGTCCGGCCACGGCGTAGACGCTGCGAGCGCTTCGCGTCGTGATGGCCATCGTGGCGCTGATGGGCACGTACTACCATCCGGCGCTGGTCGAGACTACACCGCCGCTGCCGGCAAGTTCGACTGGGACGGTGTCTTCCAAAAAAAACATGAATAATGGCAGTTCGTTTTTTTCCTCACAGCACATCGAATTCTGGCAGCGGTTCGTCGAAAGCCGGTGTGATGATGACCTTGCCGGCATCATGGCCGGGAACGCGACGCACGAGCGGCGACAAGATCGCTACCGGTCGGCCGGCCCTGGTGATGATCACCATCCCGCCGTCGAGCACGCGCTGGATCACTCGTGGGTCACTTGGCACGACTGCAGCCATTGATCGAGCGAAGTGATCGAGTAGGAGTAGGGGTAGGACAGCACTCGTGCTCCTACCCCTACTCCTACTCGTACTCCTACTCCTACTCGCTGGTTATGCTCAAGCCAAGTGACCCACGAGTACCGATGAAAACTCGCGCTGCCCCGCTCAAGCCAACACGAGCTCGTGCGCCGCCCGGTCGAAAATCTCGAACTCGACATCGTGCATGGTCGTGATCGTCTCATGCACCGGGCAGTGCTCGGCGACACGCTGAATGGCCGCCTGCCGGTCGGCACAGTCACCGTGCGGCAGGTCGATGCGCACCTTCAGATTCGCCAGCCGTGTCGGATTCTCCAGCTTGTCGAACGTGACGTCGACCGTCATGTCGCTGGCATCGATGCCCGTGCGCTGGCAGTAATGCGCCACGAACGCCCCCACACACGACCCCAACGAGGCCACAAACAGCTCCGGCGGCGTCGGGCTGCGATCCTTACCTCCCATGCTCGCCGGCACGTCGATGAGCAGGCTGTGCTTGCCCATCTTGCTCTCGAACAACATGTCACCCTTGTAGTACGTCGATATCTTCGGCATGATTCGCCCCTCACAGTTGAATGGTCATCACCCACAAACCGGGCGATGTTGGGCACATCCCCCGCGTGCCCGTCATCAATCAGTCCCCTGTACACTTGTGCAATCATTCTCATTCTACAGAACTTTATAAAATTTGACAAGATTTAACTCGTTGTGTATGCTGTAATTGAATTCACAAGCTCATGCGGGCCAATGGCATTGAGACGGTAGGGTGATTTGACTGGCAAAGGAGGGTACGATGGCGGACAGACTGTTGACCACCCGTGAGATCGAAGAACTCTTGCAGCTCGATCGTGTCACGATCTACCGCATGGTCAAGGACGGGGAGCTGCCGGCACGCCGCGTGGGCGGGCAGTGGCGCTTTTCGGCCCAGGCCATCGATGCCTGGTTGGCGACGCAGCCGGCAGAACAGCCGGCCAAACCAGCCCGCAGCGAGCCGGCACCCGATCTGACCAACCTCCAACTCAACGATCTGATCGACCTGCCAACCCTGCAGAACATCCAGAACCAGTTCGCCCACCTGGTGGGTGTTGCCGCCTTTATCACCGACCTCGAGGGCCAGCCCTTTGCGCCGTGCAGCCGCTGCAGCCGCTTCTGCCAGCTCGTCCACAGCCGGCCGGAGGGCATGGCGGCCTGCCAGGCGTCGTGGCGCAGTATCTCGCGGCTCGATGAAGAAGGGGCCCAGATTCACGTCTGCCACGCCGGCATTCAATACGCCAGCGCACCGGTCAGTGTGGGCGGCCAGCGCCTCGGTATGGTCACTGCCGGCCAGTTCCTGACCGAAGCACCCGATCCAGAAGAGTTCCGCACGCGCGCCCTGGCCACCGGTGAGCGCATCGGCGTCTCCGGTGAACAGCTGGCCGACGCGATCGATTCGATCAATCTCGTTTCACCGGAGACCGCCCTGCAGATCACGGCGCTGCTGCAGACGATCGCCAACGCGATTTCGAGCATCGGCTACCAGAGTTACCAGGCGCGGCAGACGCTGACGCGGATTGCGCAGCTGACTGCGCAGGCCGGCGCACCCCTGGGAGCGGCGACCACTGCGCCCGCACCAGCCATCCGGCGCAGCGCGTGAAAGGAGTAGGAGGAAGTGATGCGTAAAAAGTATGCCTGGATTTTGATCCTGGTGGCCATTCTTGGTCTGGTCGGCGTACTTACGATGGTCCTCAGACCCCAGGAAGAGACCGCATCCTCCGACCCCTGGGCGTACGTGCCCACGCATCAGATTCACACCGACCACACCAGCATCATCCAAGGCCCCTTCAGCTCTGGCCAGGAAGTGACCCAGGCCTGCCTGGAATGCCACGCCGACTCGGCCGACCAGGTCATGCATACCACGCACTGGACCTGGGAAGGTGAGCCGGTGACGGTCCCCTGGCGCGAGGATCCGGTGACGATTGGCAAAAAGAACCAGATCAACAACTTCTGCATCAGCGCGCAGGGCAACGAAAAACAGTGTATGACCTGCCACGCCGGTTATGGCTGGTCGGACGAAACCTTCGACTTCGGTGAGCAAACAAACGTCGACTGCCTGGCCTGCCATGCCAATGCCGCGATCTACAACAAGGACGACTACGGCCTGCCGGCTGAGTCCATCGACCTGCTGGCGGCTGCCCAGTCCGTGCGTGCGCCAACCCGCGAGGAGTGCGGCAAGTGCCACTTCGACGGTGGCGGCGGCAACGGGGTCAAACACGGCGACCTGGACGAAAGCCTCTACTTCCCGTCCGAAAACCTGGACGTGCACATGGGCCGCCTCGATTTCGTCTGCACCGACTGCCACCAGACGACCGATCATGCCATCAAGGGCAAACTGCTGGCCGACAACTTCACTATCGATCCCCAGGAACAGGTTGCATGCAGCGACTGCCACCAGGGCACGATCCACGAAGACGAACGTATCAACCTGCACACCCAGAGCGTCGCCTGCCAGACCTGCCACATCCCAGCGGTGGCGCTCAAGAATCCAACCAAAACCTTCTGGGATTGGTCGACCGCCGGCCAGGACCGGCCGGAAGATCACTACACCTACCTGAAGATCAAAGGCTCGTTCGTCTACGAAGACGACCTGACGCCGACCTACCAGTGGTTCAATGGCAACGTGGACTACCGCTATCTGCTGGGAGACAAAATCGACCCGTCCCAAACGACCGATATGGTGACCCCGGCGGGCAGTATCGACGATCCCAACGCCAGGATTTTTCCCTTCAAGATCCACGTGGCCAGACAACCCTACGACACGGTCAACAATATCCTGCTCTCGCCGCGCACCGCCGGCGACGGCGGCCTGTGGACAACCTTCGACTGGCCCTCGGCCCTGGCGCTTGGTGCGCAGGACGCCGGCCTGGACTACTCGGGCCATTACAGCTTCACCGAGACCACGATGGCCTACCCGGCAACACACATGGTGCAGCCCAAAGAAAAGGCCCTGCAGTGCAACGACTGCCACGGCAGCGCCAGCACGACGCGCCTGGACTGGCAGGCCCTCGGTTACCACGGCGACCCGATGGAATGGGGGGTGCGCGACGTGATCAAAACAAACAACGCGTCGCCCACGACGGCACCGCCGCCCCAACCGTAGGTGGAGGAAACCGGCATGATCAAAAATAGGCTCTATCGACGCTACCAGCTCGTTCCGCCCCGTTACCGTTGGCTGCTCGTTTTGTCGCTGCTCGTGCTGCTTGGTTCTGGTGCCTGGGCGGTGGAACGGGTCATCGCCAGCCGGGCGGCGCTGCCGGCCCCGCAGGCCTCTCCGGTTCATCCCACCTTTCCCCTGCTCGACGCCAGCGGCGAGAACGTGCTCAACGGCAACGCGGCAATCTCGCTGAACAAGACCTGCGGCGCCTGCCATGACACCGCGTTCATCGAAGCGCACGCCTTTCACGCCGACCTGGGGCTCAGCAGCCTGACCGCCGCCGGCCAGGCTGCTTCCGGCAGCCCCTGGGATCTGTCCAGCGGCCTGTTTGGTAAGTTCGATCCGCTCACCTACCGCTACCTGACGGCGGACGGCGACGAGCGCCTTGATCTCTCGACCGCCGAGTGGCTAATGGTGTCCGGCGCCCGTGCCGTGGGCGGCGGTCCGGCCACGACCGCCCGCGCCGGCACACCGCTCACCAGCACCGTGCTGAGCGAACCGGAGGCCACGATTCTCGACCCGGTCAGCGGCCAGCCGGTGGCGTGGGACTGGGCCCAGTCCGGCACGATGGAGATGAACTGTTTGCTGTGCCACACCGCCACACCCAACAACGCGGCACGCCTGGAACGTCTGCGGGCCGGCCAGTTCGGTGATGCCGTCACGGCGACTCTGCTGGGTTCCGGTATCGTGGAAGCGTCCGGCGACGACTGGGACTGGAACCAGGATGCCTTCGAGGCCGACGGCGAGCTCAAACCGGAGTTCGTACAGATCCAGGATCCCACCAACCAGAACTGCGCCCAGTGTCACGGTGTGGTGCACGACGGCGAGACGCCGCTCACCCTGGCGGCCTGCGATCTCGACAACCCGCAGACCGCCACCACCGGCCAGGTCATCTCCGGTCAGAAGATCTCGGAGTCGGGCCTCAACCTGACAGACAAACGTGACCTTGCGTACGCCTGGGACATCCACGCCGAACGCGGCCTGAAATGCACCGACTGCCATTATTCGCTCAACAACCCGGTGCATTACCAGGAATCCCAGGACGCCGCGCTGGATCACCTGCTCTACGACCCGCGACGGCTGGAGATCGGCGAATACCTCGAACGTCCCGACCACACCCTGGCGCGCGGCCAAAGCGCCCAGTTCGAGGTCGCACCGGAGAGCAAAGCCACCATGCGCCGCTGCGAGTCGTGCCACGACGCCGTGCCCACGCACAGCAGTTGGCTGCCCTACACCGAACGCCACATGCAGGAAGTGGCCTGCGAAACCTGCCACGTGCCGCAGCTGAACGCGCCCGCCATCGAGTCCTACGACTGGACGGTGATCCAACCCGATGGCTCGCCGCTCACCGCCTGCCGCGGCATCGACGGTGCCAGCACCGTGACCGATCTGGTGACCGGCTACAAGCCAGTGCTCATGCAGCGCACCAACATCGATGGCCAATCGATGCTGGCGCCGTACAACCTGATCAGCAGCTGGTTCTGGATCTACGACGACGCCAATGGCAACGTCCGCCCGGTGCGCCAGGTCGATCTGCAGGCCGCTTTTTTGCAGAACGGCGCCTACCATCCCGACATCGTAGCCGCCTTCGATGACGATGGCGACGGCAGCCTGAGCGATGCCGAGCTGGCCATCGACACCGAGACCCAAACCGCCGCCGTGCGCACGCGGCTGGAGGCGCTGGGCTTGCAAAACCCGCGCATCTACGGCCAGGTGCAGCCCTACAGCATCAACCACAACGTCGTGCGCGGCGACGCTGCCACGCGTGACTGCCAGGCCTGTCACACCGACGACTCCAGCCTGGTTGCGCCGATCGTATTGGCTGGCCAGACGCCGGGCGGTGTGCTGCCCGAATTCGTGCAGAACGTCAACGTCACCGCCAGCGGCAAAATGGCCATCACCGATGAAGCGCTGACCTACCAGCCCGACCCGGCGGCTGACGGGGTGTACGTCTTTGGTCACAACCGCGTCAGCTGGCTCGATTGGGTTGGCGCCCTGTTTTTCGTTGGCGCCTTGGGGTTGATTGCCGCCCACGCCACGCTGCGGGTCATCAGCGCGCGGCGGCGTCCCAAGGAGGTGCTGGAAACGAAGCCGGTGTACATGTACGATGCCTACGAGCGCTTCTGGCACTGGCTGCAGACGGTCACCATCATCCTGCTGCTCTTGACCGGCCTGGTGATTCACCGGCCCGACCTGTTCGGCATGTTCTCGTTCCCGCACATGGTGACGCTGCACAACCTGCTGGCCATCGTGCTGGTGGCCAACGCGGCCCTGGCGTTGTTCTGGCACCTGGCCAGCGGCCAGATCCGCCAGTTCATCCCGCGCCCGCGCGGCTTCTTCGACCAGGCCATCGTGCAGGCCAAGTTCTATCTGGATGGAATTTTCAGGGGCAAAGAGCACCCCTTCGAAAAGACGTACCGCAAGAAGCTCAACCCGCTGCAGCAGATCAGCTATTTTGGCCTGCTCAACGTCCTGCTGCCCTTCCAGATCATCACCGGTGCCCTGATGTGGGGGGTCCAGCAGTGGCCGGGGATTGCCGGCATGCTGGGTGGGCTGCCCTTCCTGGCACCGCTGCATACACTGATCGCCTGGCTGCTGGCGACCTTCGTCGTCGCCCACGTCTACCTGACGACGACCGGGGCGACGGTGGGGCAGGATATCAACGCCATGGTTACCGGTTGGGAAAACGTGCCGGTGCACCAGGCGGGGGAATAGAGCCTGGAGATCAAGCCTGGAGCTCAAGCTCCAGGCTAAAAGCGAAAGGCGGCTAAAGCCGGCTATCACCGGACCGAATCCGCCCAGCCCGCTTTAGCGGCCTTGAGCTATGAGCCTGGTGTTTGAACACCAGGCGGGCGTTTGAACGCCAGGTGGGCGTGTCGGGTGGAAGGCGGCTAAAGCCGGCTATCACCGGACCGAATCCGCCCAGCCCGCTTTAGCGGCCTTGAGCTATGAGCCTGGTGTTTGAACACCAGGCGGGCGTTTGAACGCCAGGCGGGCGTGTCGGGTGGAAGGCGGCTAAAGCCGGCTATCACCGGACCGAATCCGCCCAGCCCGCTTTAGCGGCCTTGAGCTATGAGCCTGGTGTTCAAACACCAGGCGGGCGTTTGAACGCCAGGTGGGCGTGTCGGGTGGAAGGCGGCTAA
>CAYUCC010000027.1:0-12107 GCA_964443225.1 uncultured Anaerolineae bacterium | reverse complement strand
CCGGACCGAATCCGCCCAGCCCGCTTTAGCGGCCTTGAGCTATGAGCCTGGTGTTTGAACACCAGGCGGGCGTTTGAACGCCAGGCGGGCGTGCCGGGCAGAAGCAAAAGGAGCAATTATGGCAACTGCAATCACGAAACCTGACAAGTCTTGGAAATCGCGCATCTTCAACCGCCCGACGCGCGACTACATCCACCCCTACCTGGGGGGTCTGTTGTTAGGCCTGGTCCTGTTCCTGGCCTTTTTCCTGACCGGCAACGGGTTGGGGGCGTCGGGCGGGCTTAACCGTATCGTCGTGTTCGTGCAGGACATCTTTGCACCCGAACACGTCGACCGCATCCCGTACCTGATCAAACTGGCCGGCGGTGACAAGAACCCGTTGGATGACTGGATCGTGCCGATGATCTTTGGCACGCTGGTCGGCGGCTTCGCTTCGGGCTGGTTCAACGGGCGGCTGAAGGTCGAGACCAACAAGGGGCCGCGCATCTCGGTGCGCACGCGCTGGCTGATGGCCTTCATTGGGGGCAGCTTCATGGGTTACGGTGCGCGCATGGCGCGCGGCTGCACGTCGGGCCTGGCGCTGTCGGGTGGGGCGGTGCTCTCGTTGGGGGCGTGGGTCTTTATGTTTGCGGTGTTTGCCGGTGCTTATGCACTGGCCTACTTTGTACGCCGGCTGTGGAATTAGGAGGTCTGCCATGTTGTTTCCACTGCAGCTCGAAACTCTGATCGGCAAGCCGTTGATGTTCGTTGTGTTTGGTCTGATCGGCTTCCTCTTTGGATTTGTCCTGGAGAGCGCCGGGTTTGGTAACTCCAAAAAGCTGGCCGCCCAGTTCTACTTCAAAGAAATGACCGTGCTCAAGGTGATGTTCGGTGCCATCGTGACGGCGATGGTGCTGTTGTTCATCACCATTGGTCTGGGGCTGCTCGACTTCAACCAGGTCTGGGTCAACCCGACCTACCTGGCCTCCGGCATCGTGGGCGGGCTGATCATGGGCGTTGGTTTCATCATCGGCGGCTTTTGTCCGGGCACGTCGCTGGTGGCCATGGCCACGCGTAAGATCGACGGGTTGTTTTTTGTCTTTGGTGTGCTGTTTGGCATCTTTCTCTTCGGCGAGACCGAGCGTTTTTACGATATCTGGTGGAACGTGGCGGGGTACATGGGCCGCATCACCATCCCCGAATGGCTGGGTCTTCCCGTCGGCGTGGTGGTGGTGGGTGTCGTGCTCATGGCGCTGTTCATGTTCTGGGGGGCCGAGCAGCTGGAGCGAATCTTTGGTGGCCGCGACCTGAAGAAAGAGCCGCGTTGGCGGCGTTACCTGGCGGTGGGGCTGGTAACCTTTGCCGCCAGCACGATCGTCATCGGCATGCCGACGACCGAGGACAAGTATGCGCTGGTTGCCGAGGCCAAGGACACGGCCCTGGCCAGCCGTGACGTGCAGATCGACCCGGGTGAGCTGTTGGACACCGTGGCCAACGACACCTTGAAGGTGGTCATGCTCGACGTGCGGCCGGAGGCGGAGTACAACCAGTTCCACATCGCCGGTGCGCAGAACGTGCCGCTGGCGCAGGTGAACGCCCTGGTGCCCGAGCTGCACGCTCAGCAGGCGCTCAACACGGTGTTTGTGCTGATGAGCAACGACGAAAAGGCCGCGACCGAAGCGTGGAAAGTCCTCAGCGCCGAGAGTGTGCCCAACGTCTACATCCTGGCGGGGGGCATCAACGCGTGGCTGGCGACCTTTGGTCACGCCGAAAGCGACATCGTCCGGGTCGCCGCGCCCAGCGGTGACGACACCCTCTGTTTCAGCTTCCCCGCTGCTCTGGGCGACCGCTTCGCCGCGTCGGACCCTTCCCCGCACGAGTGGGAGTTCGAGTATACGCCCAAGGTCAAACTGCAAATCCAGCGCGACAAGAGCGGGGGTGGGTGCGGGTAGGCGCTAAGCCTGTTTCCAGAAATGACACGTCACCAAGCTGACCATGAGGCTAGCTTGGTGACGTGTCGTTTCTCAATACCTACGAGCTGTGATATACTGTCAACCGTAAAGCTATAATGTTATCTTTATGGTTGGAGGTAAACCATGGCTGCGGATACCGTCAATCTTGTCGTGAAGGTGCCCGAGGTGCTGCGCCGGCGCGCCCGGGCGATGGCCGTGTTGCGCGGCGAGACGATCTCCGACGTGGTACGCACGGCGTTAGCCGACTACATTGCTCGCGCTGAAAGCGCATCGGACGACGTGCTTTTTGCCGATCGGGTTTTGGCTCGTATTGCCGAGGGCGCGCCCACCTACTCGCATGAGGAAGTGTGGGCGGAGATCGAACAACGCGAGGCAGCCGGTGAGCTACCGGATTAGGTATTCGGACGAGGCCCGGCGCGCTTTGTCGCGCTTACCTGGGCGCTATCGCCAGCGCGCCCGGCGCGCCATTGAGGATTTATGCAAGACGCCTCGACCGGCCGCAGCAGAGGAACTACGGGGCCGGCCAGGGGTCTTCCGTATCTGGTTGAACGGTTGGCGCATCATCTACCTGGTCAACGACGAAGCGGGCGTGCTGCTAATCGTTGGTATCCGCCTCAAGACAGGTCCAGAGACCTACGAAGACCTGGATCTCGACGGATAACCCCATCGTACAGCAGGCCGGCACACCGATTCTGGCTAAGGCCATCGAAGTCGGGCTGACTAACGTGATCACGCTCGATCATAGCCATTTTATCGATGCCCCAGAGGTCGTGCGGCTAACGGATCTTACACGGTGACCAACAACGTGCATGTCACGAAGTGCTACGACTACCGCCCGTTCGGCCTGCGCGGGGATTTTGACAACTCATGGCTCGATGGCCAGCCTCAGCATCAGCTCGGCATCCTCTTTGTTCATGACGCCAGACGGAAAAACGAGCTTGGTCAACCCGGAAAAGGTGCGCGAAACGCCTTGATGGTCGCGCGTACTCCATTGAACGGGCTGCGCGACCAACCACTTCTCCCACAGGCTCCCATAATGGCTGATGCGCCGCAGTTCGCGATGGTATAGCTCGCTGGTGTAGTCGAGAATAAAGCCCACGTATGCGGTCAACAGATTCGGCGTTAGCGTGGGGATCTCTCAGCCAGGCAAGAAGGCCGCCCAGCAGTCATAGAAGACGGTGTCATCGCTGATGTTGGAGGGCAGCGACAGCCACCTGCGTAGTCAACAGGCACCCCAGGCAGTGCGTGCGCCAGCGTGCCGGGGCATCTTCGGCCAGCGCCGGTAGGCCGGCCTGTTCGATGGTCAGGTCGAGCACAAAGCGCTGCTAGGGCGCCGGTTGGGCGCCGCCGGCGAGCACCTTTAACAGCTGTGAGATGTCAGGCTGTAAGCCGCCGTCACCCCACGCGGCCGGGTCCTCGTGCAGGTGCTGCTACGCCAGAACGGTCAGCTCATCATCACCGATGGTCGTGCTCTGCGGGTGCCAGCTCCAATCCAGGAGCCGCGCACGCAGCGGCCGGTCGCAGATACGCTTGGCCAGCAGCGCCTGCGCCCACAGGCAGCCCAGCTCATCCGCCGGCCTGGGTACCCACAGGGCGAACGACTGGCGGGCATCAAGACGCGCCTGCGGCTCACGGCGCTGCTGTGGACTGCCGAACTGGCCAGCCGTCTGTGCCGCCAACTTGACCAGCGCGACGCCTCGATTACCGATGCGCACCCAGAGTGGCAACCAGTCGCTGCGCGAGTCGCACCAGACCATCCACGCGCCGGGGTAGCTGGCGAGGGTCCGGTGAACTGTCTCAAGGAGACGCTGCTGCAAGCTTGCATTCATGACAAGTTGCTCGTGGCGGTGCTGTGGTCGCGTAACCAGGTTGTTATCTGCTCTACGGACGCTTCGGAGCGGGCGACCTGCAGCGTGAAGATCTCCAGCTCGACATTGGTGGCTGTCAAGTGCTGGCCGTTACGCAGCAGGAACAGGCCTGCAGCCGTGATCCCGACGCGCTTGTTGCCGTCCACGAAGGGATGGTTGCGGATCAGGGAGTCCATCAATGCCGCCGCCTTGCTGAACAGGTCGGGATAGAGGTCTTCACCACCGAAAGTGGCCTGGGGTCGCGCCACGGCCGATGCCAGCAGTGCCAGATCGCGCAGACCCGAACTGCCGCCGGTCTCGGTGATCAGGCGCATGTGGATGAAGAGGACCTGTTCGACAGTCAGATAGCTCATGCCTTGGCCAGTGCCTCAAGGGCGGGACGGTGCTGCTCGATAAACGCGCTGACCTGGCGGGCAAAGTCCTCGTCCACGCCCTTGACCGCTACCTGCACCGGCACTATGGTGATGACGCCGCGCGCCTGGTCGAACGCGACGTCCACTTCGGCGCCTTCGCCCAGATGGAGCGAGTCGAGCACTTCCTTGGGCAGGGAGACGACCATGCTGTTGCCGGTTTTGAAGATCTTGCGTACCATTGGATTCAACTCCCGTTGGGACCTGTCTATACGCTGTAAGCACACCGCATCATACCATGGTGCACTACCGGCAGCAAATACTTCATGGATCATCTCAGCGCAGCCTGATCCCTTCATCCTTGGCGACTGAGCTTGCTGGCGCATGTCCGTCCACGCTAACCAGCCATTGACTTCCCGGTAACTCGATAAGAACCGAAGGCAAATACAGACACACGTTTGGCACTTGTGCCAGCTTGACCGCGAAGGCGCCGTGGTTGCCGTTGTAGCTTGTATCGAAGACGCCGGGTGTGGTGGGAAAGTTGGCGGATAGGGTATTGCCTGTCACACAGGCGCTGCTTCCGCTCCGCCTCACGCTCCAGCGCAAGCTCGGCCCAGCGCGGACTCTCTGGCACGCTCTCGTCCATCCACCCGCGCCTCGGCAGCTTGCCAGCATGCATCCAGCGACGCTCGCCGCTGCGCTAGCGGGCGCGGTCGGCGATAGCTTTGTCGATGTCTTTTTTGTTCAACACCTCGCCGGCCAGCAAACCGGCCTTCTGCAGTGGCGCCACGTTGGCTGGATAATTCCCAGAATGCTCTCGCGAGTTTGCCGCGCTCGTTAGGCAAACGCCCCAGCAATGAGCGCCTGGTAAGTGGAACGCACGTCTTGGGTTTTGGCGTAGGTTTGGAGGATACAGACGCGTTTCTTCGACCAGGCCAGCCTTAGAGACGTTGCTGGTGGTGCAAGGGCCGCTATCTTGCCATTCAGGATCACATGGTGCCGTCATCGTGGGTCTCGCGATTCCGTAGACCAGGGGTCACAGGCAGGGAACAAATAGACAGAAGCTCGTGATGCCTTGCTCCTGCTATGTGCATTATACCCGGCAATCGGCTAGCCGAAAACATGCTATGTCATGTTTGCTGGGTACGATTGTTTGCAGACTGAAAGATAAGTCGATGGTGGTGACGCAACAAGCCGAAGTGAACGGAAACAACTAATATCCGATCCAACCCGCCCAGCCCGCTTTAGCGGCCTTGAGCTATGAGCCTGGCGTTTGAACGCCAGGCTAACACGCGGCCCAACCCGCCCAGCCCGCTTTAGCGGCCTTGAGCTATAAGCCTGGTGTTTGAACACCAGGCGGGCGTTTGAACGCCAGGCTTGCCGGGTAGAAGATTCCCCGCTTACGCGCGGATGACGGTGACGGAACGGCCAGCCGGAGTGAGGGCCACCGACGTGCTGGTGCGGTCGGCGATGCGCGGCTGGTCGGCGCGCTGATCGAAGATGACCAGCCAGCCGGTGTCGAGACCGAGACCGGCCAGGTAGGCGTCGAGCTGGCCCAGCCCCTTGCCGAGTGGATCCGGCTCATGGTCGCGCCAGGTCTTGAGTTCGATGGCCAGGCGCACGTCGCCAAAACGCAGCAGGATGTCCAGCCGTCCCATCCCGATTGCGTACTCGCGCTGTAGGCTGCCACCGCCGTTGACCACGCGGTGCAGGAAGGCCATCAGCACCAGGTGGGGGGCGACCTCGTGGTAGGGTGCGCTCCTGAGCAGGGCCTGGCCGTGTTCGCGCCAGAAGTCGAGGAACGCTGCGAGCAGGCGGTCCGGGTCGAGGGTGCCGTCAGGCTTGAGCCAGGTCGGCCTTTGGAACGGAAGCGTTGCCAGGGGTGTCGAAGCCAGCACGCGCGGAATGACTTCACGGTAGACGGGGTTGGCAATGACCAGGCCGGCCACCGGATCGTACCGGCACAGGCCCAAGTCGAGCACAAAGCGTATGTCGTCCTGGGGCACATCGCCCAGGGTCAGGCCGGCAATCATGGGTTCGATGATGCGGCGCACGCGCGGTTCGCGCAACCGTTCGGCCAGGCTGTCGAGATGCGTATCCTGGCGTTCGATCAGGATTTCTTTGGCTTGCTCGATGGTCTCCGGGGTGATCGGCTGTGCGGGGTCGGGCACCAGCTTTTCTACTGCCTGCCGTGCCAGGGCGTTGACCAGCCAGGGCTGGCCCTGCGTCAACCCGAAGGCCAGCGCGGTGGCCGCGGGCGTGAACACCTGGCCGGTATCGTCGGTATGCTGCTGGTACAGGGCTGACACATCCTCGTGCGTGAAATTCTCCAGGGTCAGCGAATCGGTTTTGATGTTGAAGGGGCTGGCGGTATGCAGCCGTTCGCTGCCGCCGGAGGCCACCTTGTAGTCGCGCACGTCGCGCAGGCCGATCAGGGCGAGGGACCAGGGGAAGAAGGCTGGCCGGCGAAAGTAGCCTTCACGCAGCTGACGCAGAACGGCAACCAGCGCTTCGTTCTGTAGCGCGTCGATTTCGTCCAGGAAGATGACCAGGGGGCTCGGGGATGCCTGGGCCCAGGCATCGAGCGCTGCGGCCAAGCGCGTGCCTGGCTGTGAGTCAGGCCAGGGTGGTGGGCGCAGCTCGGCCGGCAGGAAGAAGGCCGCCGCGCGCTGCCAGGAGTTCAGGATGGCCAGCTCCGCGGCGCCGGGGTCATTGTTGAAAGCGGCGCCGACCTCCGCTGAGAGCAGAACCGCGGCAAAACGTCCGGCCGCTGTCAATGCGCGCGCCAGGGCGATCATCGCGGTCGTTTTCCCCGTCTGGCGTGGTGCGTGGATGACAAAATAGCTCTGCCGCTCGATCAGCGGCATTACCTCGGGGATACGGGCCAGCGGCGCCAGCATGTAGTGAATGTCCGGGTTGCACGGGCCGGCCACATTGAACCAGCGTGGCATGGCGAGACTCCTTTGGCAGCGGTTGTACGAGATTATACATCAGGTGACGAGCCAGAGCAAGCATTTTCAGTTCAGCGGGTGTTGCGGGTCAGGCCGGCCTAATCGGCGTCGTGGCGGTGGACGCGTGGGCATGCTGAACCAACTCGCTGAGCGCCTGGCGGATGCTGGTGTCGTCAGAATCCATGCCGCCTGTGGATTGCCCGACCGTGTGTTGTGCAGGATGTTTGCAGGTTTTTTGCAGACTGAAGACGAACAAACGGGGTTACAATGGGCGAAAGGATCCGATCTGCACCGGGCCGTTGACGTGTATTATGACCGGTCGCACGATGTGTGGCAATGGGTCAGCTGCCAATAGCAGAGCCGGTGTAGCGGCTGGTGAGATCATGGCTAATCGGGATAATGCTGCCCCATCATTTGCAGCTTGACTGTATTCACTGACTGAAAGTGTGAGCGCCAATTCTAACCACGAAAGGGGTTCACCATAAAGTAGGTAGGTTTCATTGTGGGCGAATAGGAGTACACGATGCAGCGATACAAGCTTAATCTCTCAATCATCGCCATTCTCATTCTGACCGGGATGAATGTCCGTGAGCCGTTGGTGGCTCTTCCGCTGCCGGATGCCCCCTTGGAAACGAGTTACACACTGGCACCGGCTTTCTTCGACCCATTGGACGCTTTCGACGCGAATCGCTGGCACAAGGCCGACTGGGGAAATCCCAATCCGCCGTTCTCGAACTACTGGCGACCCGATCATATCGGGTTCACCAACGGCCAGATGACGATACGCCTGGACGATGACCCCTGTCCGGCTGGCTGCGGCGGCCGGCCCTACGCCTCCGGCGAGTATCGCAGCAACACGTTAGTTGGCTATGGCCGCATCAGCGCACGTCTCAAGGCGACGAATGTGCCAGGCACGGTGACGGCGCTCTTCCTCTACACCGGTCCGCCTGACAGCCTGCACAACGAAATCGACATCGAAATCCTCGGCAAGAATCCGCAGGTCATGCAGGTCAACTACTTCACAGATGGCGATGTCGAGCATGCCACGAGTATTCCGCTCTGGTTCGATGCCTCGCTCGATTTCCACACCTATGCCATCGAATGGACGCCACGCGCCATCCGGTGGTACGTGGATGATTCGAATGTGCACACCGAAGACGGCTCGGCTGGCCCTTTGCCAGCGACGCCAGGCAGAATCATGCTCAATCTCTGGGCCTGCACTGGGGTCGATTCCTGGTGCGGCACGTTCAACTACCCGGGATCGCCGATCGAGGCAGTCTACGATTGGGTGCAGTACTATCCTTTCGACCCGGCCGCATGGTCTGCGCCCACGATGGTTAATGGCGGCATTGGTATTGCCCAGAATCCTGCAATTGTCGCCGATAGCGTGGGCCAGGTGCACCTGGCATGGCAGCGCAACTGGGGAAGCATCCAGGTGAGTGCTCGTGACCTGGACGGTGTGTGGATCGCACCATTGCAGCTGTCGCCGGCCGGCCACGACGCTCGTTATCCAGCCCTCGGTGCGGATGCGACGGGCGGTGTCCATGCGGTGTGGGCTGACCAGGCAACCGCCTCGACCGGTTCGATTTACTACGCTTACCGTGCATCGGGGGGCGCCTGGACCACGCCAATCAGCCTTATCGCTAACACCTGGCTTCCCACCTATCCCGATGTTGCGGTCGACAGCCTGGGTGGAGTGCATGTCGTCTGGCAGTATGGTTATGATGGTGAGAACAACTTGCAGTACGCTTACAAACCGCCAGGTGGCGCGTGGCAGGCGCCGAGCGATGTGTGGGATACGCCGCCCGGTGCCTATGTTCCGGCACTGGCCATCGACGGAAACAACGTGCTGCACCTGATCTGGAAACAGAGTGGTACCGATGTCGCGTACAGCACCCGGTCGTTGAGCGGCAGTTGGTCAGCGCCGGTGGTGGTGCACCACGCCAGCAACTCGGTTTGGCGGCCCGACATTGCCACCACCGGCGCCAGCACCCTCATCGCGGCCTGGCGGCAACAGGTTGGTCCACAGCAGCAGATCTTCGTGTCGGAACGCAGCGGTGGCAGCGCGTGGACGCTGCCGGCACGGCTGTCACTCGCCCAGCAGTTTATTGGTGATGGGCCATCCCTGGCTGTTGCGCCGTCCGGCGAAGTGCTGGTTATCTGGAATGCCGATGCGAATGACTGCGTGATGCAGCGCTCGGTCGCCTATGGCTGGGGCACACCCGTCTGCATCGTCGATCTACCTGGCCCTGGACAGCCTGTGGTGACGGTCGATCGTTATGGCGTTTACCATGCTGCCCTGAAAGGGACAGCGCGCTACGCCCATTCGATCGCAAATACCTGCCACACGTCCGACGTCAATCACGATGGCGCCGTGAACCTCGCGGATCTCACCCTGGTGGCAGGGGCGTGGAACATGACAGGATTTCACCCCGTGCTCGATATTGATGGCGACGGACGGGTGACAGTTCGCGACGTGATGATTGTAGCGTCCTGGTGGGGAATAACCTGTTAGAGCTTCTTAGCCAGCCATTGCGCATGGAGAAATCAGCGTGAGCAGCATTTCATCCACACAATCGGATCACGACATCACGTTTCATATTCACGAGACAAAGCCGTACCGCGTGCCTGACGTCCATCGAACTGTGACAATCCCCTTTGATAAGACTTTTATCGTACCGATTCACAAGGCGTACTACCAGCCAATGGGTTATTCGGGCATCGAGTTTTTCTGGGTTGCTCAGCGGCAGGAATGGATCGGCTTCATCTTCACTTCCTACCGCGAGATGAGCTTTGGGCCGAATGAAGAAGAGTATTACGGGCCGTACGTTTTCTCCGAACCACAACCTCCCCCGGAATGGAATCCTTACGGTGGTTAGACTGCGCAACAGCTCTGCCGGACCACGTCGTGATGCCAGAGACGATGGCATTTCAATGATACTATCGGTTCGACTACCTTCCAGGACTCGTCGGTCAACGGCAACACGCTCACCGGCTACAACGGTGCGCAAACCGGTAACCCTTGATGGCCGAAACGCATTCTGAGGGCAAAAACTCGAGGCAACCGCTCCGGCCCTGACACGTGGGGAAGCGAGGCTCAGCACCGTGAGCGGTTGCCGGACTCCTTTCATTTCTCGAATCCAGGAACCGGGTTTCGGCACAATCAAGGAGGCGGGCTATGCAGCCTGAAACAGCACAACAGAGAGACCTTGCACACGCTGACCAGGTGCGGCAGAGGTTCGGATGGGTTGCCAATCTGGTGCAGCATGTCGCAGCCAGTTGCAGCGCTCTTGTGCCGACTGGTCATGGCGCTGTGATAGCCCGGCATCCCGACTTCGCCGCGGCGGTCGAGGTCACCTGCCTGGATCTCGACACGGCCGCGCTGGCGTACGCCCGGCAGCGCATCGAAGGCCGGCTGGATGGACAGGTACAGTATGTCTGCGAGAATGCGTTGCGTTTTGCCCGCGGCGCCCAGCGTCCGACCTGGCCATTCGATGTGATCTACGCGGCCGGGCTGTTCGACTATCTCGGTGCCGACTTAGCGGTGCACTTGATTGCGGACTGCCACGGGTTGTTGGCGCCTGGCGGCATGTTGAACGTCGGCAACTTCAGCCAGGAGACCCACTCGAGCGATCGGACACTCATCGAGTGGTTGTTGGATTGGCGGCTGCACTATCGCACCGAGGCGGATTTCCGGGCGATCTTCGCCCGTACCTCCTTCGGCGCGGCCACGCTGCATTTCGAGCACGAGCCGCTGCGCGCCAATCTGTTTGCGGTCGCAACGCGACCCTGAGCATGCAAACCGCTGTCACGATCTCAAACCCATCACCACGTTCCGTGAGCGGTCAGGTCCCCGAACTGCTCACACTTCCCCGAACCAGGACGCTCCGCACCCCAGGCACGTCTCCACCGGGGGCGGGTCGTTGCACAGTGTGGCCAGAATGAGCGGTGAGAACGTTTTGGCGGAGGGGTGCCGGCAGAATCCATGACGTGCCTGTACGTGCGACCGGTTGGGCTGAAAGAAGTTTGCAGGTTTTTTGCAGACTGAAGAAGGAAAAACGGGCTTACAATAGGGTAAAGGGTTTGAGCTGTGCGAGTTAGCTGGCACGCATGACAGCCAGCAGGGAACGGCATGTCAGAGCGTTTACTTGTGTCCGACCGGGTTGGCGTAACCGCAGTACCTGGTTGATTCAGAGACAGAGGCGGGCTGCCACATCCACGGTGGGCGCACCGGGTAGAACACAGACGATTTCCGCGATCTGAATGGAAGGAGCTATCTGCAATCATGACCACCAATAAATTTCGCCTTCGTCGCGTCGGTCTGGTTTTCGGCCGTGCCCTGGTCGTCTTTCTGGTCTGTCTATTGGTCATGCCGTTGGTTAGCCTGGCTGAAGCCAGTGACCACAGTGTTCGTGCCAACACATCGACTATCCCTGGCGATGAGTATTGGGACGCGGGGTTCAATGCTCCAGGGATGAACGACGGGGTCTATGCCCTGGCGGTCGGGGCTGATGGCTCGCTTTACGCCGGAGGCAGTTTCACGACCGCCGGCAAGACCGTCGCCAACCGCATTGCTCGCTGGGACGGCGCCCGGTGGTATCCCCTGGGCAGCGGGATGAACGGCTACTTTATCTATGCCCTGGCGGTCGGGGCTGATGGCTCGCTTTACGCCGGAGGCAGTTTCACGACCGCCGGGGGGGTGGCAGCCAACTACATCGCTCGCTGGGATGGCGCCCAATGGCACCCTTTAGGCAGCGGGGTGAACAGGGAGGTCAATGCCCTGGCGGTCGGGGCTGATGGCTCGCTTTACGCCGGAGGCAGGTTCACTACGGCTGGCGGCGTGCCAGCCAATTACATCGCTCGCTGGGACGGCACCCAGTGGCATCCCCTTGCTAGTGGAATGGCAGGAGACTCTGGGCCGGCGGTCAAGGCCCTAGTACACGTCGGCTGAATTCAGCCTTTGGTTAGGCTGCCAGAGCCTTGCCT
>CAYUCC010000026.1:0-60685 GCA_964443225.1 uncultured Anaerolineae bacterium | reverse complement strand
CTGCCTGCATTGCGGGCTAATGTAAAGCTAACTCTGTGAACGAATGAACCATGCCGATAATTTTTATGATTGGGTGGGTGGTTGTGTGTGCTTGCCATCCTACGTCTCCCCACAACCCAGTTACGCCTGTGGGCATTGGTCCGCACGACACTGACCGCGACACGCCCCCTTCGACCCTCTTCTGTCTCTACCAGTGCCGCAGCGGCGCCGGTATCACCGGGTCGATTGGGTTGAAGATGGCTGCCAGATCACCCGTGAGAGACCTGCCCCATTCGCTGATTCGCTGATTCGCCGCCACCATGCGTTGACAGCATTCGCTGACAGCATTCGTTGCACGCGGCGACCAATCCAAAATCCAAAATCCAAAATGGTCACGGGGACACCACAACACGAAAACCGACATAGTCCCAGCCGTAGTGCGGGTCGTAGGAGGTGCGCTCAGCGCAGCGCATCTGCCTCGCATTTTGCACGAAGCAGCCGCCTCGCACCACGCGCGCTGCATCGCCCTCTGGATGGTCGTCGGCTTCGACAAGCGGTTCGACTGACTTCGGCAAGCTCGGCACGACTGAACTCGCCGAAGTCAGTCGTGCCCGCCTTGCCGCAGGATCATTCGACGTGATGTAGTTGAGCCGCCACTTGGTCAGACACCACTCCCACACGTTGCCACTCATGTCGAAGACACCGTAGGGGCTCGCGCCGCGCGGGAAGATGCCCACAGCGCTCGTGGCGCGAATGCCTGTGTCGAAGTAGTTCGTATGTTCAGGTGAGATCTCCGGTCCCCATGGGTAGCGCCGCCCATCGGTGCCGCGTGCAGCCTTTTCCCACTGCGCCTCCGTAGGCAGCGATACTGCCAGGCCCGACCGCTCACTCAACCAGCGGCAGAAAGCATAGGCCTCGTACCAGGTGACGCCGACCACGGGGTGATTGGCAAGTTCGAATACGTTGCCGTAACGGTCATGTCCATTGCGGTCTTCCCCGGTACGCCACGCCCAGCCGGCATCGGTCCAGCAGTACCGCCAGCGCTTGCCATAACCCCCATCCTGCACGAAGGACCCGTACTGGGCGTTGGTGATGGGATAGCGGCTAATTCGGTAGGCAGTGGGCATCGGCTCTTCATGCTGCGGCCCTTCCCAATCAAGGGCCATGAAGTCGGTCTCCTTCGTGTTCCCCATCGTAAACGACCCCGCCGGCACATCGCACCAGATGATATCTGGTAGGCCGTCAAAGGTCAGCCCCACACCGGGACGCAAATCCCCCACGAATTTGAGCGCATCGCCGGCCGCGTGACGGGCATGCACCGGCTCCGTGGTACTCGTCGCAATGGTCACCAGGGTATCCCGCACAGCCCGGACGGGTTCAGCGAACACCCAATCGATCCCACGCTCAGAGATGGCGCGTGCCGCCAGCACGGGGTGCACTGGCAGCAGTTGCTCGACCAGTGACTTGAGATCGGGCGCCAGACCACCCAGCAGAACCAGCGTCTCTTCCCAGCCACTCGATTCTGTCCAGCCGTCAGGCCAGTAGGTGTGCAGATCGGCACCGGCCTGCAGCTCAGCGTCCAAGGCTCGCGCGGCGAAGTACTCCTGCACAAGCTGGTGGATGAAGCGCACCTGCCCACCGCCGCGTTCGAGCAGGGTCGCGCCGGCGGCCAGGTACAGGACCTGTGCCGGATCGGGCATATGCGGGGCCAACTGTGCAACCGCCCACGCCTCTTCGACCGCGGTGCCGCGCGCCCCCGCCTGCTGCATGGCAAAAGCGAGTTGGGCCAGGCAGTGCAGGATAACATCCGCCCCCGGCCACACCGCCGCCTCGTGTCGCCTGGCCTCGCGTGCCAGCAGTGTGTCGGCAAAGGCGGCAAACAGGCGGGCGCGGTTTTGCGGCAGAGTGCCGTCGCCCGCCGTATAGATCTGGGCAAACATCACCAGCATGAAAGGATTGCGGCCCAGCGCCCACAGCGGCGGCAGGTCACCCCGGCGCAGCTGTTCCCACAGGCTGTCTTGCGTACCGGTGGTGCGTTTGTGGACGGCCTCTGGCATCTTGTCGACCACCCAAAATTCTTCCCAGGTGGCACCCGCGTCTTGCCATTCCTCCCACAAGCGTATGACCTCGTCACCCGCCATCTGCAAGAAGAGACGCTCACCCTCGGCGGGACCCAGGTAGTGCTGCACATATTCGAGCTGGCGCGGCGGGTCGAGCGGCTTGACTTCCAGTTTCTGCAGGTTGAGCGTTTCGACGTAATCCAGGGCGCGGCAGGTAGCCACCACGGCGGCCTGCGCAAAGGTGTCAAGGAGGGTCTGGATCCGCTCGACGCGTTTGGCATAACCGTGCGGTGGCATCTCGTTGAGCCCGTCCAGGAGCAGGATCACCCGTTGGTGGCGCAGGTAGGCGGGCAGATAGGGTGCCAGCGCGGCAAAGCAGCCCTGGACATAGACCATGGCCGGCTCGTCGCCGTTGTAACCGCCCAGGGGCACCAGCAGAGGCAGGGGAGCCGCGGCGTCGGTCTGCGCGACCTGGGCCGTGTCATAGGCCAGGCGCCAGAGGGTCGTCGTCTTACCGGCGCCCGGCTCGCCCAACAGCACCAGGCGGCGCACGTCGTGTACGGCCTGGCGCAGGTCGTCGACCGGCACACGCTCGACGCGCCGGTCGGGGCCAAAGTCGTGTTCGGCCAGCTTCTCGAAGCCCGTGGGCATGAAGAGCAGCGGCAGGTCGAGGCGTGGACCGCCCTGGGCGGCGCGGCGCACTTCGGCGATGCCGGCCAGCGGCGTATAGTGCTGCGCCCAGTACTCGTAGTCGGCGATGATTTTCGCCAGGTAGGCCAGCTCGCTGGCACGGGCGCCCGGCGTTTGCGGGTCGGTCACCCAGGCTTCGGCATAGGCGTTGATGGCAGCCTGGAGTGGCGGGTAGGCGCCGTAGTCCTTCTGCGCAGTGCTCACGATCGTGGTAAGGGCGCCCTGTTTTTCGGCCTCATCGAGGATAGCGGTCCAGTTGTTGACGGCATGGTTGCTGAACGCAATCTGGCGCACATCGAGGCCGGCGTCGCGACACACGCGACGTGCGTTGGCTTCGTCGGTGTACAGCTCGGCCAGTGCGTCACGCAAGGCGGCAACTGCCTGGTGGTGTTTCATCGTGGGCGGGTCCTTGGATATCAACGCGACAGTGGCAGGTGGATGATTTGGTCCTGAAATTCACCGGGTCTGACTGCTGCCCAGATGAGCCACAAATCATCAAGAATCGTGCGGATGTTCATACGTCGGGGCAGTTGGATGATGCCGGGCACGTGGCGGCCAAGGGCCAGGTGATCGGCAAGATGGCCCGGCATGGAGGCGCGATTGTTAGTGACCAGCATACAGTCATTGGCTTCGATCCAGATCAAGATGTCTGGATCGGGTGTGCCCTTGACCGGTGTGGTCTCTTCACCAATCAAGCGCACACGCATGGCAGGCTCCATCCGCGCAAGTTGGGCCTGGATAAAGGGCGGGACATGCTCATCGAGCAGAAAGCCGATCACGATTATGCGGGGATCGCTGTCTGCTTGCGCTGTCGCGCCAGTTCGCGCAGCCGCTGTACGGCCGGCGAGGGATGCAGGTCCTGCTCGCGACGCTGCTGTTCGAGCTCTTGCTCAACAGTACGCAGGTAGGCGTCCACCTGACTACGATTGTGCCAGTAGTAGGTCAGGGTTGCATACACCTGCTCTACCGAAAGGGTTGGATAGCGTGCTGCGATCTGCTCGGCAAACAGGCCCAACTCCAGGTAATCGGTCAGGATCGTTTCGATACCCACGCGCGTGCCCTTGAC
The DNA here is from genome assembly GCA_964443225.1 of uncultured Anaerolineae bacterium. GTDB lineage: Bacteria > Chloroflexota > Anaerolineae > SSC4 > Amarolineaceae > SSC4. The sequence continues at coordinate 56,890 of CAYUCC010000026.1, read as the reverse complement.
ACGGATATCGTCGGGTGCCAGGAAATTGAAATAGTCTTCAAGCTGCATCACATTACCTCATGCTTCTCGTGGCTGAAGTATAACAGGAACTCGCTCTGATGACAAAAGGCATCTTTCGCCTATTCGCACCACGCTGCCGCCTTGGCCTGCCCATCCCAACCACGAGGCCAATCCGCCAGATTGACCGTCCGCAAATTGGCGAAATGGGTGGTCAACGGTACAATGGGCCAGGTGTAGATCGCACGCGATTGAGCATGGAGAAAGACGATGACAGCCCAAACAACCATCACCCTGCAAGGCAAAGGGATTGAGGCTCTGCCGGCTGGCAGCCTGGAGATCTCGGTCCTGGCAACGATCGATGTCGATCCCCAATCGGCCCGGCGCCGCGCCACAGCCTGGCTGGTCAGTGCGGTCGGAAACATGCTGGTTGCCGGCGCACCGTCGCTGGTGATTGGGCAGCACACGGTTTGGCGTGTGCCTGTGGTATTGACCTCCTCGGAGGCCGGCACCATCGGCGAAGTGGGTACTGTGGACGTCGACGCCAATACGGGGAAACTCTACAGCAGCAGCCAGCTGCGAGCCAGGATATTGGACAATGTCGACCATCTTGCAGGTGCCGCATCGACTCCAGCTGGCTGACGGTTATTGCCTGCCCGCATGTGTGCAAATGGTCCTGGCATACTGGGGGATCGAAGTCGACCAAACCAGGCTCGCCCGGCAACTGGGCCTGATTCGGGGTGCCGGTGTTCCCGCCTCACGATTACATCGGTTGAGCTCGCGACGGCTGGCAGTGTCTTACCAGAGTGGATCACTGGCTGGATTGAGTCTCGCCATACACCAGGGCATCCCGCCCATCGCGCTTGTCTACACTGGCGAGCTTCCGTATTGGCACTATGCAGCAGCTCACGCCGTAGTAGTTGTTGGCATTGAGCAAGGAGTGGTCACCCTAAATGACCCGGGCCAGCAGCGAGGTGCCATCGAGGTTGCAGCGGGTGATTTTCTGCTGGCGTGGGACGAGATGGCGAATCTGTACGCATTGATCCAGCCAAGATAAGTGTGAGCCCCTTTCCTTCACCTCTGCACAATTCAGGGACCGGCAGACCTATGGCGGTTGGAAACCGCGGCTACCCAGACAAAGCCTGGCCTGCGCCAGGCTGGAGGCGATTCTACCGGGCGGTTGGATCAATGGCGGTTGGAAACCGCGGCTACCCAGACAAAGCCTGGCCTGCGCCAGGCTGGAGGCGATTCTACCGGGCGGTTGGATCAATGGCGGTTGGAAACCGCGGCTACCCAGACGAAGCCTGGCCTGCGCCAGGCTGGAGGCGATTCTACCGGGCGGTTGGATCAATGGCGGTTGGAAACCGCGGCTACCCAGACGAAGCCTGGCCTGCGCCAGGCTGCGGGTACCGGCGGTTGGAAACCGCGGCTACCCAAACGAAGCCTAGCCTGCGCCAGGCATGCGGATTGACGTGGCATGCTTCGACGGTGACGCGACCTAACCCCGCTGCTGGACCACAATCCAAAATCTCAAATCCAAAATCCAAAATCCAAGTAATGGCCCGTCCCAACCGGGGGTCAAACCGGCAGGGGACGGGCCGGTTGGTATGCGCCCGGCCCTGGATCGGGGAACCAGGGCGCGGCCAGGACACGGACCGCGCTATCATCCATCGCCTCGGCCAGGTAGGGTCACCACCCGGCATTTCTGGCCAGCCGGCAGTACAGGAGCGGGGCCCGACTGCCTCTTGGGGATGGTATGGGACACAACTACACGAAAACCGTTGTTCTCGTTGCGGTTGTTCGGGTTGTTGTTGTTGCGGACGGCGCAGCGCACGTTCCTCGCATTATTGTTGAAGGAACCGCCCCGCACCACGCGCGCCATCGGTCCCGCCCCACAATCAAGCGGCCTGGTCAGGGGCCGCAGACTGTCGTAAGATGCGCTGCCAGCCGCCCAACAGGCGTCCAATTTCGGTCACCATGGCGGCGGCATGCTCGTACTGCCCGGAATTGATCCACTGCCACTTCAGCGCCAACCGCAGGTAGATGCGCACTTTGTCCAGCGCGGCATCGGCCTCGTTCAGCTTCTCCAGGCGCGCCGGCATGCGCGCCGTGTTGGCCTCCAGGACACGTTCCTGGAAATCGAGCGCCGCATCGAGCAGGCGCTTGGTCACGATGAAACGCTGGCTGCGCGGAAAGTGGTTGGTCAGCGGCAGCAGCCAGGTCACAAAATCGAACGTTTTCGTAAACAGCGGGGTGGGGTTCATCGGTCGTACCCTCCTCGTCAAAGACCCGGCTCAACCACGCGGCGGCGGCAGGTGTACGCTGCGGAAGATGGCGCGACGCAGACCCATCGTGTTGCCGTAGCGTACGTGGTTGATCCAGCCGCGCACGCTGGCATGCACGCGGGCCAGCGGCAGCTTGCGGGCGGCGTACTGCTCCGCCATGCCCTCCAGCCGGCGGCGAAAGGTGATGCCCTTACGCCGCTTGAGCCGGCGCCGCTGGGGAAAGACGATGAAGCCCAGGAACGGGATACCTTCGGTCACCGGGCGCACCTGGGCCGACCCGGTGTGTATCGTCAGCCGCAGCCGGACCAGGCGCTCGATGATGGCGGCCTTCCAGTCCCACAGCTGACGTTTGTCGTTGCCAAACAGCAGAAAATCGTCCACATACCTCACATAGGCCGGGCAGCGCAGCTCACGCAGCACAAAATGATCGAATGGGTTCAGGTAGCAGTTGGCCCAGAACTGCGACGTCAGGTTGCCGATCGGCAGACCGCGCGGCCGGTTGGCGGCAAACAGGTCATCGCCGGGGAAGTAGATCATGTCGTACTCTTCACTGAGCACACCGGTGCCGCTGGCCACGATGAGCTTGATCAATCCCATGAGGTCGGGATCACGCACCTTGCGGTGGAGATTGGCCAGGAGGATGGCGTGGTCGATGCTGGGAAAGAACTGGCGCACGTCGCATTGTAACACATAGCGGTACTTGCGGGCATATTCCTGGCACTGGTTCAGCGCGCGGTGGGTGCCTTTGCCAACGCGGTTGGCAAAGCTGTTGTCGATGAAGCCGCGTTCGAAGACCGGCTCCAAGAGGTTACACACGGCATGATGCACGACCCGATCGGGAAACGGCGCCGCCGAAATGAGGCGCCGTTTGGGCTCGTGGATGAAGAAGCTGGTGTAGGCGCCAGGAATATAGGTTTGCTCGCGCAGCGCCGCCTGCAGCCCGATGAGGCGGTCCTCCAGGCGGTATTCGAACAGCGCCACGGCGTCCCGCCCCCGTTTGCCGCGCGAGGCCTTGAGCCAGGCCAGCCAGAGGTTGTCGAAGTCGTAAAGCTGGGCGTAGGTCAAGGCGGTCACAGCAAAATCACCCCTCCAAAATCCAAAATCTAAAATCCAAAATCATAAGTTGTGCGCGGCTAAGAGTCTGTCTGGACATGCTATGTCGTGTGTGCTGGGCCAGAGTCCAGATTCACCAGAGTCCAGAGTCATGGATGAAAAGGGGACACAACTACACGAAAACCGTAGTCCTCGTAGCGGCTGACCGGGTAGTAGTCGTCGCGGACGGCGCAGCGCACGAGCCCCGCATCATTGCCGAAGGAACCGCCCCGCACCACGCGCGCCGCATCGCCCCCTGGGCTGTCGTCGGTTTCGACAAGCTCAGCCGACGTGCCGTAGTCTTTTCGCCACTTCGTCTGCGTCCACTCCCACACGTTGCCGCTCATATCCAATATCCCGTACGGGCTGGCCCCCCCCCGATAGCTCCCCACCGCGGTCGTATCCTTCACATTCATGTTGAAATTGCACAGATTCTTGTCCGGCCCGTTGTTGCCCCAGGGATAGATACGCCCATCCGTCCCGCGCGCCGCCTTTTCCCACTCGGCCTCTGTCGGCAGGCGCACCCCCGCCCAGCGGCAGAAGGCGGTCGCGTCCAGCCAGGACACACACGTCACCGGGTGGTTCCGTTTGTCATTCACATGACTGCGTGGGCCGCGCGGTGCACGCCAATGGGCCCCCTTGACATCCTCCCACTTCGCGCCGGTCCACGCCCAACTGGAACCCTTTTCCTCCGCCGTGGTCTTGTAGCCCGTTGCCTCCACGAAGGCTGCAAACTGCGCCACCGTCACCGGGACACGTGCCACCCAGAAGGTCGCCACGTGCTCGCGGTGCTGTGGTTTCTCATCATCAAAAGCCAACGCGTCCATCTTGGGATCGCTGCCCATGATGAACTTGCCGGCCGGGATCTCGACCCAATCGAAGGCGATTGGCACCGTGGGTGGGCGCCAAACCGGTGTTGGCGTGGGTGTCACGCGGGATACCGGCTCTGGCCCACCCCCAGTTGGCGAGCCGGATGTGGGCGCGAGCTGCAGGTGCTTGCGCAGCGCGGGCAGCAGCTTGAGGCTGACCGCCTGGGGATAATCCGTGCGCGCGTCCACGAACTGAGTGGTGGCAAGGACAAAAAGCACAGCCGTGTGTTCATCACCCGTGGCCAGGACCGGAAAGACGCGCTGGCCGCGCCGTTTGGCGATGGCGACCTCGATGGTGACGAACTCAGAGGCTTTGGCGGCCGGTGACAGCACAACAACCATGCAGCGCGCCTGATAAATCGCCTTCTCGATCGCCTGCTGCCAGACTGGCGTTCCCGGCTCCAGGCCCGCGTCGTCGATCCAGACCGACAGGCCAGCCTGCCTCAAGTCTGCATACAAACGGCGCATGAACACACTGTCTGCCCGACTGTAGCTCAGGAAGACATCGAAGGCTGGCAGGGATGTCGCGCTCGGTGCTGGCGGCGTCGTTGGTGGCATGGATGGCACCGCGGCCGGCAAAGCTTGCTCGTAGGCTGTGGCCGCGTTGAGCAGAGGGGTGTACTTCGGGTAATCCTTACGTGCCACGGCCACAAGATCGGGCACGACCGTCTGTTTTTCGGCCTCATCCAGGATTGCGGTCCAGTTGTTGACGGCATGCGTGCTGAACGAGATCTGGCGCACATCGAGGCCGGTATCCCGGCAAACGCGGCGGGCGCTGGGCTCGTCAGGATACAGCTCGGCTAACGCATCGCGTAACGCAGCAACGAGACGGTGGTGTTCGGTCATGGTGGGCGTGTCCTCGGGTTAGGTTGCTTGTCACAAGGCCATTATACCATACGGTGCATGGCACGGCATCGGTGGCTGGGCCTATGGCGGTTGGACCTACCGGCGGTTGGAAACCGCGGCTACCCAGACAAAGCCTGGCCTGCGCCAGGCTGGAGGCGACTCTACCGGGCGGTTGGATCAATGGCGGTTGGAAACCGCAGCTACCCAGACGAAGCCTGGTCTGCGCCAGGCTGCGGCTACCGGCGGTTGGAAACCGCGGCTACCCAAACGAAGCCTGGCCTGCGCCAGGCTGCGGATCGCCTTCGACCGTGGCACAACCCGACCCGGCGGCTGGACCACAATCCAACATCCAACCCCCAAAGAGGCGGTCTTCCAGACGATATTCGAACTGCGCGACATTCGCACGCGCGTTTGCCGCGCGCAGCCTTGTGCCATGCCAGCCAGAGGTTGTCGAAGTCGTAGAGCCGGGCGTAGGTCAGGTTGTTGGTCATGTGTCACGACAAAGAATGAACTCTCCCGGCGTTTGCACCTGCTTGCACACGCCGAATTGCCCGCCTACCGCGGCCAATCCAAAATCGGCAATCTAAAATCCAAAATGGTCACGGGGTCACAACGACCCGAAAACCGTAGTGACCGCCACGGCTGAAAGGGAAGCTGCTCCGGCGGAGGGCACAGCGCACGTACCTCCCAGTACCGTAGAAGGAACCGCCCCGTACTACGCGCGCCGCATCGCCCTCTGGGCTATCGTCGGCCTTTGTGTTGTAGTTGTCCCGCCACTTTGTCTGCGTCCACTCCCACACATTCCCGCTCATATCGAGCAGACCGTACGGACTTTTACCGGCCGGATAGCTCCCCACCGGCATCGTGTCACCAACATTCATGTTGTAGTTGCTCAGGTCCTTGTCCAGCCCGCTGTTACCCCACGGGTAGATGGGACTGTCCTTGGCCCCCCGGCATGCCTGTTCCCACTCCGCTTCCGTCGGCAGTCGCACACCTGCCCATTGGCTAAAGGCCTGCGCATCGTCCCAGGAAATGTGCGTCACCGGGTGATCTTGTTTTTTCTCGACGCTGCTGCCCGGCCCACGCGGCGCGCGCCAGTTCGCTCCTGCAACTTCCTTCCACTCAGAACCAGTCCACGTCCAACTGGAACCTTCCTTTTCGGCCGTGGTCTGATGTCCCGTCGCGTCGACAAACGCCGCAAACTGGGCCACCGTCACCTCGGTGCGCGCGATCCAGAAGGTGTCTACATATTCGCTGTGCTGGGGCCGTTCGGTTTCCCAAGCCAACGGATCCTGCTGGGGATTACTGCCCATGGTAAACTCGCCGGCGGGGATTTCAACCCAGTCGAAGGCAATAGGCAAGGTTGGCGGCTTCCACGTCGGCATGGCAGTCAAGCGCGCAGACACTGCCGAAGTGGACATGGGGCTGCCGCCCGATAGCCCTGGCCCGTTCAACACGCCCAATACCAGCAATACCACGGCCGCGATACTACCCACCACCCATACCCAACCCGGCATGCGTCGCGCCGGCCGCGGCTTTGGCGACACAGCAGGTTGGTCCGGCATCGGAAGAAGCTGAGAACCCCGCGGTGGTGTCGGACGTCCCGCCGTCACCCACGCGGTATACGCCTGGCTGGCCGCATGCAGGCGTTTTTCCACCGGGTACTGGCTTTGCGCCCGCTCGAGCAGCGCTGACGTACAATCCTGGGCCTCGGCCTCGTTGAGCACAAACACCCAGGTATTGTTGGCCTTGGGATCAAGGGGAATCTGCCCCGGCGCCAGGCCGGCAGTCTGCGCCAACGCACGTATACTGGCCAGGTCCGGGTACAGCTCGGCCAGCACGTCGACGAGCGGCGAAAGGATGTGGGCAGGTATGGCCACGGGGTACCTCGTCAGGTCAACACGGGACGATTGTGCTGTCTACTTTATAACACAACCTGGCTGGAGCTGCAAACGTTTCTGGGTTGGAAAACAGTCGGGTCCGGACGTCAGGGCTATGCAGACGTCCCCATCGGGGCCGGCCACTGCGCGCGCATGTGACCGGCACCGTCAATTCGTCGAGTGTCTTGCGCCGGCTGGCGCACAGGTGCCGGTCACGACCGCGCTCGTCTCGTCGCAATCCGTGTGCCTATGCCAGCCGGTCTTCGATCTCCCAGGTGTGATCGAGCACGTGCCACGCTGCCCGCCGGGCAAAGTAGCGCGGCAGCCAGCGTTTCCCACCCCGCGGCCCGTACGGGGCAATTTCACCCTGCGCCGCGGCGGTCAGGGTTTCCAGAATGGCCTGGCGCAGCAGGTCTGGGGAAAGGGGTGACGCAGGCGGCGGCGCTTTGCCCCCCAACTGCGTGAGATAGGCAGCCTCGGCGCCGAGCACGTGCTGCACGATGCCATCCACGGTGCGCCCACCGCCACGCGGACCGCTGCGCAAGGTTTTGCCGGCAGCCAGCGCCGCGGTCGTATCGAACGCCTGCCAGCAGGCCTGCAGGATGGTCTGCAGACGCTGCAGTTCGGCTGCGCCGAGCGGCTGCGCATCGCCGGTAGGCACAGCATCAGGCGCGCCAAAGTCGGTCGTCGCACTGCCGGGCAGGCGTTCGACGATGACGAACCCTGATACATCGTGCGGTGCCGGGCAGTCCAGGGGTGCGGTGGACAACACGCGCGCATAACGCGGGCCATACTCAGCCAGGTTTTGCAGCGCCGACGCCTCATCGCGCCCCATGCGGCACCAGCCCGGCCACTCGAGTGCACCCGCAAAGGCCCGGCGCACACCGCTTTCCAGATAGACATCGATTGTGTCGGTCATCCTGGGCGCATCCCCTGTTCACACAACGATGGACGACATCAACGCGACCGCCCCGATCTGCCATAATCCAAAATCCAAAATCCAAAATCCAAAATCATTCGCGCCGCACATCCTCGCGCACAATCGACGTCCGGCGGTGCATGAACCAGTCCTGGCTGTTGAGCGGCGGACGCTGGGCGTCGGGCTCGACCCGGACATAGGTGTTGTCGGGCCGCAGCTCGCGCGCCTTCAATGTGTCGGCCAGGGAGATGTCGAGCAGCTGTTTGCGCAGGAACTGCTTGAGCGTCGGGTCCTCGACGGGGAACAGCACCTCGACGCGGCGGTCCAGATTGCGCTGCATCAGGTCGGCACTGCCAAGATAGACGAGCTCATCACCGCCGTTGCGGGCGTAGTAGATGCGGCTGTGTTCGAGGAAACGGCCAACGATACTGGTGACGCGGATGTTTTCGCTCAAGCCGGGCAAGCCGGGCCGGATCGAACAGATGCCGCGCACGTTGAGGTCGACCCGTACACCGGCCTGCGAGGCACGGTAGAGGTCCTCGATCATCTGGGGATCGAGCAGCGAGTTGATCTTGAAGATCAGGTGCCCCTCCGGCCCCAGCTGCGTCTCACGCCGGATCATGTCGTGCACGTGCCGGCGCAGCGAGGACGGCGCCACCCACAGCTTGCGGAACTCGCGCGGGTTGGAGAAGCCGGTCAGGAAATTGAAGACGTCCAACACGTCGGCGGTGATGTCGTCGCGGCAGGTCATCAGCCCGAGGTCGGTGTAGATGCGCGCCGTGGTTGCGTTGTAGTTGCCGGTACCCAGGTGCACGTAACGCCGGATGCCTTCACGCTCGCGGCGCACGACAAGCGCCAGCTTGCAGTGCGTCTTCAGACCCAACACGCCGTAGACGACGTGCACGCCCGCACGCTCCAGGGCGCGCGCCCAGACGATGTTGTTCTCTTCGTCGAATCGCGCTTTGAGCTCGACCAGCACGGCGACGTGTTTGCCGTTCTGCCCCGCCTCGATCAACGAGTCGATGATGGGCGAGTTGCTGCCGACGCGGTACAGCGTCATCTTGATTGCCAGGACGTTGGGGTCCTCGGACGCGCTGCGGATGAAGTTGGCCACCGGCGAATAGGAGTCGTAGGGGTGGTGCAGTAGCACGTCGTGCCGGCGCAGGACGGTGAAGATGTCCTCTTCGCCGCCCAACACCGCGGGGACGACCGGCTGGTACGGCGGGTCTTTGAGGTCCGGCCGGTCGATGCCGTGCAGCTCCATGATGCTCGACAGCCCCAACGGGCCGCGGCTGGCGTAGAGGGCACTCTCGTCCAGCAGCAGATTGTCCAGGAGCATGTGCCGCGCCTTGTCGGGCATGCCCGCATCGACCTCCAGGCGCACCACCATGCCGAAGCGGTGCTCACGAATCGTGCGCTCGATCGTCACCAGCAGGTCGTCGGCCTCGTCTTCCTGGATCTCGACGTCGGTGTCACGCACGATGCGGAACGGATAGACCGCAATCACGTCCATGCCAACGAACAGGTCGGCCAGGTTGGCGGCAATGATCTGCTCGATCCAGACGTAGGCCACGCTGCGCTGCGGGTAGGGCGCCGAGCCGTTCTGGGCACGGGTCAGCGGCGCGATCTCGTGCAGCGGAATCAACCGGTTGAGGCTGGGTGGCACCTTGATACGCGCAAACCGCTCGCCGTACTCGGGGTCCCGAATCAGCACCGCCAGGTTCAAGCTCAGGTTGGAGATGCGCGGGAACGGGTGCGCCGGATCGAAGGCCAGCGGGGTGAGCACGGGGAAGATCTCGCGCTCGTAATACCGGCGCATCGCCGCCTTCTGCGCCGGCGTCAGGTCGCTGTAGTTGAGCAGGCGAATGCCCTGGGCCGCCAGTTGGGGAATGACGTCGTCGAGCAGGCACTGGGTGTGGGCCTCGAGCTGCGGTGCCAGGGCTTCCTGGATGGCAATCAGCTGCTCGGCGGGCGTCATGCCGTCGGGCGTGCGCATCGTGACACCGGCGGCGATCTGTTCCTGCAAACCAGAGACGCGGATCATGAAGAACTCGTCCAGGTTGGAGGCGTAGATCGACAGGAACTTGACCCGCTCCAACAGCGGCGCGTTCTGATCCTGCGCTTCTTCGAGCACGCGCCGGTTGAATTCGAGCCAGCTCAGCTCGCGGTTGATGTAGAACTTGGGATCGCGCAGGTCGATGCCACCGTTACGCGCGGGGCTGCTGCGCGCAGAAGATTTGGATGGGTTTTTGGTTTTTGGCATCGTTCCTCCTGTTTTGGGCCTGGCGTTTGAACGCCCGCCTGGCGTTCAAACCCCGCCTGGCGTTCAAACCCCGCCTGGCGTTCAAACCCCGCCTGGCGTTCAAACCCCGCCTGGCGTTCAAACGCCAGGCTAATAGCTAAAGGCGGCTAAAGCCGGCTGGGTTTTGGCCGGACATCCCGCGCCGTTCCTGGCGTTCAAACGCCAGGCTAATAGCTAAAGGCGGCTAAAGCCGGCTGGGTTTCACCATCGCTAAGGCATAACAACGTCCAGCGCCATCACCCGGCAGGCCGGGGTATCGACCACCACGACGCGCCCACCTGGTCCGGTGGCGACACCGATCGGTTTCTGGAATTCGACGTCGCTGCCGGCGGCGCCGAGCTGGCCGAGCGGCGTGCCGTCGAGGGCCAGGACGACGATGCGCCGGCCTTCGGGATCGGTGATCGCGACCCGTCCATCAGCCGTGCTCGCCAGGTGCGGGCCATCCAGGGTGCTGGCTTTGTTCAGCTGCACACTGCGCACAATCGTGCCGTCGGCCGCCAGGTGCCAGAGGAGACCACTCTCTGCTTCGGCAACCCACAGGTCCCCGCCGGGACCCACCGCGACGTCGGTCGGCTGCCCCTGGCCAACCGGCGGCTGGTCGCGCCCGCCAAGCTGTGACGTGAGGCTGCCCGCCGGGTCGACCTGCACCAGGCGGATGCCGCCGGTATCGGCAATCCACAGGTGTCCATCGGCGGCGACACCCAATCCGCGCGGGCGGTAGAAGGTGTTCTGCGCCGCAAACGCGTCCAGGAACTCGCCGTCCGTCGAAAAACGCTGCAACGCCTGCTGGGTAGCATCCAACACCACCACGGTGTTGTCGGGCGCGACGACCAGGTCGAATGGCTCCTGGAATTCACCGCCGCCATCGCCCTGGCTGCCCCAGGCCGTTACGAATTCCCCGGATGGGTCGAGCTTGACGATGCGCCGGTTGCCGGTGTCGGCCACGTAGACGTCACCATCCGCGTCGACCGCCACGCCGCGCGGTTCGCTGAACTGCCCGGTGTCGGTTCCACAGGTGCCAGTCTGCCAGGCCACCGTCGCCGGCAGCACGGGCAGCGCACCGAGCGGGGCATCTGCTGCGGGCTGGACCGGCACCGGCGCCGGCACGTCGCCCGTAACCCCCTCCGGCGGCCCCACACTGGGCGAGGCCGGGGGCGGCGGCAGGGCAATGCCCTCCGGCACCTCGTCCTCGGTCGGGAAGAGATAGACCGGCGAGACGATCTCCCGCCCGCTGCCCGGCGGCTGCCATGACAGCTGCAAATCGCGCGAGCCACCGACCTGCCAGTATTTCAGTTCGATGTCGTGGAAGCCCTCGTCCAGGAAGACGGTGCCCTCGCGGTATTCGGACCCGTGCGAGCCGCCGTTGTCTACGACCAGATTACCGTCGATGCTGAGCAGCGCGCCATCGTCGGCGCGCAGGCCAAAGACGTATTGGCCAGTCACCGGCGCCGCTAGCTTGCCCCGCCACACCACACTGAACGGTTCGGGCAGGGCATCGTTGGCCAGGATGAACAGGTCACGCTGGACGAGCGATGGCGTCCCGGCAGCGTCTGGGTTACCATAATAATACCCGATCAATCCATTATTGGCAACTTCTAATCCGTACAGCACGTCCGGCCCGGCGACGCGGGTGGCAGTCTGCGGGCCGCGCCAGGTCCAGCGCAGGCGGCCGGGCGACTCACCGCTGTGGTAGCGCAGCTCGACGGGGTGGAAGCCGCCGGTGAGGGTGGTCGTGACGACCGTCGTGGGATCGGCGGCATTAGCGGTGACGGTCGCCACGGGCTCACCGTCGAGCAGCAGCTCGGCGTCACCGTCGGCGGTCAGCTCCATCGTGTACTCGCCGTAACCGTCGGCCGCCAGGAACGCGCCGCGCCAGAGGCCGGTGAACGGTGCGGCCAGCGGTGCCGGTGCCGTACTCCAGTCGAAATCGATCCCCGCGTCCTGGCGGGCGACGAGCGGTGAGCCTTCGGCGGTATCGCCGGTGTAATAACGCGCAAACAGGCCGCGCGCCGCATCGAGGGCGGCGGCCGGCACGCGGAAGGTGAGAAAGAGCGGCGCACCGTAGGGATCGTCGTGGCTCTCGACCACCCCTGCCGGGTAGATCTGCTGCAGCACCGGCAGCAGGCGCTGGTCGGCGACGTCCAGGACGTACACGGCATCCACGCCGGCGGGTGCGTCACGCAGAGGGACGTGGCGCGCCAGGTTCAACACGGTGTAGGGCCGGTCACCGCTGAGCAGTGTGACCGCCGAGTGGCGCTCGAAACCGGGCCCCACGTAGACGGCGGCGTCGGGCGGGAGTTCACCCAGGTAGCGGCCAATGGCAGCCTCGGTGGCGCTGAAGGCGCGCCACACCGCCGGGTCCTGCGCCTGCACGCCGAAGTAGGCATCGACGTTGCGCACGCCGGCGAAGATCACCAACACGACCAGCGCCACGGCGAAAACTCGTTCGGCGCGGCGCAGCAGCTGCTGACGCTGCGGGCCGGCCGCGGGCAGACGCCAAGCCGTGAGGTACACGTCCCACGTGCGTTCGAGCACCGTGCCGGCGAGCAGGAAGATCACCGGCAGCAGACCAATCGGCCGGCGCGCCGTCGGGGCTTCGTGCACCACCGACAGCACCGCCACGCTGCCCACGGTTACGATCCACAGCAGGTAGAGCAGCGGCAGCGGCTTATAGAAGTAGCGCACAGCATAGGCCAGGCCGAGCACGACCAGGGCACCGACCACGATGTCGAGCAGGGGCGCGCCGGGCAGGTTGTTGAGCGCCGCCAGGTCGCCGCGCCAGTGGAACATCCACAGCACCTTATCCAGGTTGTCGCGCAGCGGCTGCAGCGAGCCGCCGGCGTTGGCGATGTCGGTGAAAATCGAAATACGCTGCGTACGGCTCACAAAGACCGCCCAGTGCTGGACGATGTACACCCCCAACGGCACCAAACCGATGAAGGTCCCGCCGGCGAAGAGCGCCAGCCCCTCCAGGTCGCGCCGCCAGCGGGCACGGTGGGTGAGCAGCCAGTAGACCAGGAACAGCGCAATCATGATCGGCACGATACGAAACGCGGTGTAGGTGTTCATGCCGAAGGCGATCGCCAGGCCGGCCAGGGCCCAGTCGCGCCGCCGGCCGTCGCGCAGCGCACGCAGGAGGAAAAAGACGAGCACAATCTCCGCCAGCGGCACCAGGATCAGCTCGTACACGATGCGGCTGAAGGTCAGATGCCAGCGGCTGACGGCAAACAGCGCCGTGCTGGCCAGGCCAATGCGCCAACCCAGCCAGTCGCGCGCCAGGAAATAGAAGACCACCAGGGTCAGCGTGGCAACGAGGGCCGACACCAGGCGCATCTGCGGTACACCGACGCCGAGCACCTTGAACGCAATCGCCAGCAGGTAGGTGAAGAGTGTGGCCTGACCCTCGTTGGTTTCGGCGTACGGCAGGTACGGCGCACCGCGCAGCCACTCCAGCGCATCGAGCCCGTTGTTGCACTCGTCGGACTGGCAGCCGTTGGGGAAGGTGTCGATCTGGTGGACACGCAGGAACAGGCCGGTAAATACGATCAGCAGGAGGAGCGTCACTTCGAGCCAGCGTGAGGCGGGGCGGTCATCTGCCGGCAAACTGACACTGGCCTCGTCGGTAGTCGTGCGGTGCTCCAGCCAGGCGCCAATGGCAAACAGCGGCAGACTGAGCAGCCACAACCAGAGCGGCAGCCCGCTGAACTGCGTTGGGCTGCCGGGACTGCGCCAGAAGAGGATCATGGCAATGCCGGCCAGTACCAGTGCCACCACCGTCAACCCGACACCGGCGCGCGGCCAGGGCCGGCGTGCGGGCAAGGTGGGCCAAGCCACCGGCGCGCGTACGGCCAACACAAAAATGACACCGGCAGCAATAAACAGCAGCAGAGTATCCAGGCGCGGATTACCCTGGGGATTTTGCAGAAAAGAAATCCCCCAGAGGGCAATGGCAAAAGCAAACAGGATGGCAGCAACGCGACGCATAGGTGGCCTGATTGTAGCATAGATCAGGCGGAGTAGGCTAGTTTTGATTTTGGATTTTGGATTTTGGATTTTGGATTGAAATCCAAAATCCAAAATCCAAAATCCAAAATTGACAGCGCTGGGATGTGAGTGTTAAATTCAGAGCTGGCTTGTCCATATTAGGGGTATTCCCGCCATGCTCGAGAAACCAGAGCTCCCGGACGACGAGATCATCGGCTGCCTGCGACATAGCTATGGCGTGGGTGTCGTCGAGCTCGCGTTCCTGCCGCTGGGTGCTGATCGGGATACTGCGGTCTACCGGGCGGCGGCCGGGGATGGCACGTCTTTTTTCGTCAAGCTGCGCAAGGGCGCCTTCGACGAGACTGCGGTGATGCTGCCGCGGTTTTTGTATGAGCAGGGCATTCCCCAGATCATCGCGCCGCTGGTCACCACCACGGGGCGGTTGTGGGAAGACCTGGGCGCGTTCAGGGTGATGGTGTATCCGTTCGTCACCGGTCGGGACGCCTACGCCGTGCTGCTCGCCGACCGCCAGTGGGTCGATTTGGGACGTGCGCTCAGACGAATTCACACGGTGGTGCTGCCGGCGGCGCTCAGTGGGCACATTCAACGTGAAAGCTATGCCCCCCAGTGGCGTGAGACCGTGAAGACCTACCTGGATCGGGCGCCGGCGGGTGTATTCGACGATCCGGTGGCCGCAAAGACGGCGGCCCTACTGCGCGAGCAGCGTACGGTCATTCTCGATCTCGTCGGGCGGACCGAACGGCTGGCGCAGGTACTGATCGATCGGTCACCCGAGTTCGTGCTGTGCCATGCGGACATCCATGCCGGCAACCTGTTGATTCAGGATGACGGGCGCTTTTACATCGTCGATTGGGACAACCCGCTCCTGGCGCCCAAAGAACGGGATCTGATGTCGATCGGTGCCGGTTTGATGGGTGGTTGGCGCAGTCCGCAGGAAGAAGAGAGGCTTTTTTACCAGGGTTATGGATCCACGACGCTCGATTCTGCCGCCCTGGCCTACTATCGTTACGAACGCATCATCGACGACATCGCGGTCTTCTGCGAGCAGCTGCTTGGAACCACCGAGGGCGGTGAAGATCGGGAGCAATCCTTAACCTACCTGGCGTCGAATTTTGCGCCGGCCGGCACGATCGAGATCGCCTGCGCGTCGGATGCCACCCGTGCGCGTTGACGCGAGTCGTCAGTGTTTGCGACGAATCACATCTGCTGGCTGCCCTTGCCTGGCGGGGAAAGTGCTCGTCTGATATGATCAACATCACTGTGTCTACCCGGCGCACCTTCACCTTTCCGGCCGAATTATCGACGGCGACGGCGTACTTTCGCGATTTCGAAAACGTGCTCAGATACCTGCCTCACCTGCGTCTGGTCAAGACGTATGCCAGCAATCAATACCGCATTCTCTACAGCACTGCGGAGGCCGGCGTTTATCATGTCGCATTTTACTGCGACATTGGCGTGCAGTTTGATGAGGCCGCACAGATCCTGCGCGTGATCCCGCTGGCCGGCATGGCGCCTGTTCCACCCAAAGCGACGTTCAATTCGCTGACCGGTCAAGGCTACTACCGCAGCCAGTCCATCTTCCTGCCCGCCGGCGCACACACCAGCGTCACGCATGAAGTCGAAATCAAGGCCAGCGTGCCCAAGCGCATCGAGTGGAAGCTGATCCCGGATGCTGTGATGAAGCGTGTGATCGAAGACGTGGTTCACCGGCGCCTGCAAGAGTCCACCAATGCCTTTATCACACGTTCGAGTGACGGATTGCCCCGCTAACCCGCTCCATTTTCTTCTACTCCGCACCTGCGCGTGACATGATGTGCCGGCCAGCTCCTGCCATGCCAGGACAAATCGCGGCACGATCATGGGTCGGGCATTATTGACTTCGCACGAGTTCTGAACTATCATGCGAACCTGATTCGGTCCTTCGCAAATCGTCAACTGCACGTGAGCGGATTGCCAAACTATGATCCGTATTCCAACGCATCGCACACCAACACACCCTGGCGAGATGCTGCTGCAGGAGTTTCTTCTGCCCATGAACATCAGTCAGCGCGAATTGGCGGATGCGATCCAGGTGCCGTACCAGCGCGTCAACGAGATTGTGCATGGCAAGCGGGGAGTGACACCCAGCACGGCGCTGCGATTGGCCAGGTTCTTCGGTATGACGGCCGATTTCTGGATGAACCTGCAGCTGCGCTGGGATCTGTACTGGGCGCAGCAGGCCGAACAAGAGGTTTTGGCCCGCATTCAACCCCTTCTGCCAACGTCCCTGGCCACACCGGCCTGACGCTGACCAATGACACCCACAACGTCCGCGCCAGCCACACTTGCCGGCATGCTGCCGAGGGCACTGCGCGAAATGGAGGACTGATCCGATGCTGACATCGGACGACCGTTTAATTCTTGACACCCTGCGCGTTCCGAATCCCGAGACGATCGAAGCATTGGAGCAGGCCAGAACCCGCCAGAGACTGGTCAGCTACACCACCATCGAGGATCTTTTTGAAGACATTGGAAACGATGAGGACCGCTGGGGGAACCAGGCAATTGAGACGCGACGTCAGGCTGATACTGCGAAAACGGTTGAGCGCCCGACAATGACCGCATCTACACCTCTGGACACGTACTTCGCCGGCTATGACGAAGCCCAGCTCATTTTCGATACCCTCCGCGCCGCCATCGAGGTGATCGGTCCGGCAGAACTGCGCGTCACCAAAAGCCAGGTGGCCTTTCGCCGGCGTACGGCGTTTGCCTGGGCCTGGATTCCAGGAAAATACCTGCACGGCCAATCCGCGCCGCTCGTGCTGACGCTTGCCCTGCGCCGGCGCGACACGTCATCGCGCTGGAAAGAAATCGTCGAGCCGGCGCCCGGCCGTTTCACCCATCACCTGGAGCTCTTCACCGCGACCGACATCGACGACCTGGTACTCACCTGGCTACACGAAGCCTGGGAACTCGCCACATAGGTCGGCCTGATGCACGATCTGCTCACACTGTACGACCAGGAACTGCGCATCGACATCGACTACCCCGACATGCGCAAGGAGAGTTTCCCGCGGCTGGTGCGTTTCACCCGACCAGTGTCGGGCATGAACTTCATCGCCTACAGCCGCCTCGACGACAGCGAGCTCGACGCGACGATCGAGGCACAGATCGCCTATTTTGCGCCCATGAACCAGCCGTTTTCGTGGCAAGTCTATGCGCATGACCGGCCACCCCACCTGAAAGACCGGCTGCTGGCCCACGGCTTTGCTCCCGACGACGACCCCGACACGGTGATGGTGCTCGACCTGCACGCGGCACCGGCCGCCCTGCTGGCCCCCGTCACCGCCGACGTGCGCCGCCTCACCACACCTGATGAACTGGAGGACGTGGTCACGGTGCTGGCGCAGGTCTGGGGTGCCGACTTTGCCTGGTTCAGACCGCGCGTCGAAGGTCACATGGCCATCGCGGATTACCTCAGCCTCTACGTGGCCTACGTCGACGGCCAGCCAGCGTGCAGCGGCTGGACATACTTCCATCCGCACAGCCAGTTCGCCAGCTTGTACGGCGGCAGCACGGTTGAGATGCACCGCCAGCGTGGTCTGTACACGGCGGTGCTGGCGGCGCGGGTACAGGAAGCCATCGCCCGCGGCACGCGTTACCTCACTACGGGCGCCAGCCCGATGAGCCGGCCGATCCTGGCGCAGAACGGTTTCCAGGTGCTGACGGATGCCTATGCCTATGAGTGGAAAGGCTGACCCAGCCCATCACCCACCTAACCGGCATTTCGCCCTCTCACCCCCGTGCAAAGGTTCACGTGCCCAAGCACCCGCGTCTCATTTCCCGCGCCGGACCGGCCAGACGGTGTGGTGGACGGTCTTGGGTTCAATCTCCGCCTTCGTCGCCAACCGCCAGTCGCCGGGTGAGGAGTTGTCGGTCAGGCCGCACATGTCGTTCTGCAGCGTCGCCGCACAGGCGTTTGCGCCGGCATAGTCAGCATAGTTGCAGTTCGCGTTCTTGAGCCACACCAGCCCGGTCACCGTGTCGGTCACCTTCCCGTTGCCGCAGTCTACGTAGCGGTTGGCATTGTCGAAGCAGAGCGGCGCCGGGCGTGCAGGCAGCCGTCAGTGGCGCCTGGTCCTGCCCTGCCAGCTGCTGGGTCTGCCCGGCCGATGCCGGCAAATCCATCGTGCCATTGCCGGCGGCATACAACACGCTCGCCCCCGCGATGGCCATCACGACCAGCAGAAACAAAATGGTCCAAAGTCCATTGCTCACGGTTCGGTTTTGCGGTTTTGCGGGCGTATTGAGTGCCAGCCATCTCTGTGTTATAATGGCTGCAGGCCGTCCAGCTGGACGGTCTTTGGCGAAGAAGCAGGAGAGACTGGCGATGAAGTTCCCTTACGGCATCAGTGATTTTCGACAGGTCATCGGCGAGGGGTACTACTTCGTAGACCGCAGCGATCACATCCACACCCTGGAGGAGATGGGCAAACAGCTGCTCTTCCTGCGCCCGCGCCGCTTTGGCAAGAGCCTGCTGCTGTCGATGCTGGAGAACTACTATGACGTGGCGCGAGCCGGCGAGTTCGAGCAGCTCTTCGGGCGTCTGGCTATCGGCCAAAACCCAACCCTACTCCACAATCAGTACCTGGTGATGCGCTGGGATTTCTCTGTAGTAGATCCCCAAGGCTCGCCTGAGCAGGTCAAGCAGGCGCTGCACAACCACATCAACAATGCCGTCAAGGCTTTTGTGCTTTGGTATCAGGACTATTTGCCCGAAGCCATCGACGTCAATCCCGATGACGCCATTGCCTCCTTCGAAGCGGTGTTGCCGGTGGTCAAGAAACACGGACATCGTTTCTATCTGCTGATCGACGAGTACGACAACTTCGCCAACGAAGTTCTGATGGGCAGCGGCCCCGGCAGCCGGGAGCGCTATGAAGCGCTGCTCTATGGGGATGGCCTGCTGAAGACACTCTTCAAGGTGGTCAAGTCGGCTGCGGCCGGCCGGGGATTGGAGCGGGTGTTCATCACCGGGGTGTCGCCGGTGGTGTTGAGCGACGCCACAAGCGGCTACAACGTGGCCAAGCACATCTCCTTCGAGCCGGCTTTGCATGACCTGTGTGGCTTTTGGGATGTCGAGGTAGCCGAAGTGCTGGCCCAGATCGTCCGGGAGTGCGGCTATCCCCCCGAACGGGCCGGGGAGGCGCTGGCGACCATGCGCAGCTTCTACAACGGCTATGCCTTCACCCACGACGCCAAAGAGCTGATCTACAACCCAACCCTGGCGCTGTACTATTTCGATCACTTCCAGCGCCATTGCGCAGCGCCGCGCACGATGTTGGACAGCAACTTCGCCACCGACCGGGCCAAGATCGCTTATGTGGCCGGCCTGCCTGGAGGCCGAGAGCTGATCCTGGAGGCGCTGGAGCAGGATCAACTGGTCGTGGCGCGGTTGGAAGATCGCTTCGGCGTGGCCGAGATGCTGGCCCCCTCCCACGATCGCACGTTCATGGCCTCGTTGCTCACCTATCTGGGGGTGCTGACCCTGGCTGGGAGCACGCCTCTGCGCGAGGTGCTGATGCGCATTCCCAACCTGGTGGTGCGCAAGCTGTACGTCGAACGCATCCAAGAGATGCTGTTGCCCGACGGCCGGGATCGCGATGCCGCCTGGGCGGCGACTCGCATCTTGTTCCAAAGCGGCGACTTGCAGCCCGTCTGCGATATGGTGGAGCAGCGCTACTTTCCGATCTTCGACAACCGCGACTATCGCTGGGCCAATGAGCTGACCCTTAAGACCGCCTTTTTGACCTTGCTTTTCGACGACCGGCTCTACGTCGTGGATTCCGAAACAGCCATCGGGCGCAGCCATGCCGACCTCAGCCTGATCCGGCGTCCTGAGCTGTGGCAGCAGCCACATCTGTGGGACTTTCTGCTGGAGTTCAAGCTGTTGAAGCTGAAGAAAGCGGGGATCACTGGCGAGGAAGCGCGCCAGATGGATCGGCTGGCCCTGGCGGCCCTACCCGCCGTGCAGACCAGTCTGGCCGAGGCCCAATCCCAGCTTCAGCGCTATCGGACCGCGTTGGAGGCGGCTTACGGTGAGACCTTGCGCCTGCGCACCTACGCGGTGGTTGGGCTGGGCTTCGCGCGGCTGGTGTGGGAGGAGGTCGCGGCGGCCCCGCCGGTCTCGCCGCAGTAGGCGCACCATGCGTAGTATGACCGGCCTGTTCATTTTCCCAAGGCCACTTCAAAGGAACTGCATATGAAGGCTCACTTCGGCTCCGGGCATGATATCGCCCAACTTGTCCTGGATTTCAACGACGCACTCAACGCGCGTGACGTCGACGCCATGATGCGGCTGATGACCCCGGATGGTGTCTTCGAAAACACCTACCCGGCGCCCGACGGCACGCGCTACGTCGGCCAGGCGGCGGTGCGTGCGTTCTGGGAAGAGTTCTTAAACGGGTCAGCGGTATCGAGGATCGAACCCGAGGAGATTTTCGCCGCTGGTGATCGTGTTGTCATGCGCTGGGTGTATCGTTGGACCGACGAAGCCGGCCAAACCGGCCACATCCGCGGCATCGATCTCTACACGGTGCGCGACGGGTTGATCGCCGAGAAGTTATCCTACGTCAAAGGCTGACGCTGCCACCAGCCGATCCAGCTCCCCGGTCGTCAGAAACCCATCGGCGGCCGAGGTGGCACCGATTTTGTACGATGCAAAGACCATCGCACGCCGCAGGGCCCGGTAGGGATCGGGCTCGGCGGCGTAGCTGTGCACGAAGGCCGAAAACAGGGCATCGCCGGCACCGATGGTATTGACGACCGGGCGTGTGAATACCGCCGGCCAGCGTGCCATGAAGTTGTCACGCGGCACGGCCAGCAGCGCCCCCTGTGCACCCAGGCCAATGACCAGGATCTGCGGGTCGTAGCGGGCAATGACTGCCTGGGCCCATGCCTCTGGAGAAACCGGCAGCCGTTCGTCGCTCATGAAGAGAATGCGGGCCGCCTGCATGTAGTCGCGGTTGTATTCGTCTTCCAGGCTGCTGATGGCGTGCACGTCTGTGGCGATCAGCTTGCCGGCCTCCCTGGCCATGCCCAGGAACGGCCGCGTGAAGTTGGCGTTGCACAGCACCGCCAGGTCACACCGGGTCAGTACAGTCTGAAAACGCTCCGCGGGATAGCTACGCTCCTGGATATCCTTGAGATCGACGTGGATCTGGCGCCGGCCACCTGGCTCGTACAGGATGACCGACTGCGCGGTGTGTGGAATGGCGCGCAGCACGTGTTCCCCCGCAATCCGTTCGGCGCGCAGCGTCGCCTCCACCGAGGCGCCGGCCAGGTCCTGGCCGATCAGCGACAGCAGCGTCACGTCATCACCCAGGGTGGTCAGCGCTTTGGCCATGTTGTAACCGACCCCGGAGACACTGCTGTTGACACCAAAAAACGGATAGTGCACCGGTGCATACGGGATGGGAAACCCATCCACCCGCAGCGTGGTTTCGATGTTGATGAGTCCGGCAACGAGGATACGTGTCATAGTCGATCAATCCGGCGTCAGGACGTGCGGCGGCACGACCTGGCGCGGGCTGCCCGGCGGCTGCCACCACAGTTCCAACGCCTTGCCGCCCCCGCGTTGAAAATGATCGACGCGGATCGCGTGCCGGCCGGCGGTCAATGGAACGGTTATGTCAAATTGATTGGCGGCATCGGCCTGCAGCGCCTCACCCACCACCTGCCCATCCAGCCACAGCCGAATGCCATCATCCCCGTTGACGCTGAACCCGTAGACACCATCCACCGGCGCATCCAGGTAACCCGTGAATGAGCTGCTGAACGGACCGAACCACGGTTCGCCTTCGTCCCATGCAAACAGCACCACCGGCACGACCTGGCTGAAGACCGGTGAACCCGACCAGGTTTCGTTGGCGAAGTAGCTGGCGCGCAGGCCGTGCGGCGGCGGCGACACGGCGACCAGTTGAGCCGCTGGAACCACTTCCGTTGGCTGGCCAGCCAGCTGCCAGCGCAGCACGGCGCGGCCCGCCGCCAATGGATCGGCCTGCGTCACCGCCAGGGCGTGCAGCCCTTTGCCCAGGGAACGCGCCCCCGTCCACGGCTGCCCATCGACGGTGATGGCCAGGTCCCCCTCGGCGATCAGCTCGACCTGGCTGCTGGCCGGCATGACCAGGCCGCCGGTCCACGTCACTGGTCCCGGGGTGGCACCATCGGGCCAGTCGGCCGGCCAGGTGAAGTCGATCTGCGCATCGCGCCGGCTCACCCCCGGATAAGTCCCCTGCAGCCCGTGAAGCGCAACAATTTCCTCGCCCGGAATCGTCACGCTCACGTAGAGCGGCTGGCCGCGCGGACCGGTCACGACGTTGGCCCGCGTCCCGGGATAGTAGGCCGTGAACAGCTCGACCAGGTCCTGGTAGTGGAGATCCAACAAAAACAGCGCGTCCTGGCCCGATAGGTCGGTCAGCGGCAGTCCATCGACCGGCTGCGCCAGGCGATAGGGTGTCTGCCGCAAGCCACCGCCTCCGTCCGCCGGCGACCGGTAGGTGAGGAATTTCACCGGCGAGAAATGGTACAGGCGCGGCGCCAGGTAGAGCTGATGATCCAGCTGCTTGCCGGCCACCTCGCGGGCGACGGTCGTTTCAGCGGGCGAAAAGGCCTGCCATACCGTTTCGGCCTCCGCCTGTGGGCCAAAATAGGTCGTGACGTTGGCGTAGGCCGCCAGGGCCAGCAAGGCCAGGGGCACGAGGGCAGCGAACCACGCTGGCCGGCGGGTCCACCAATCATCCTGGGCCACGGCGCGGCGCCACCCCACCGCCAGCACACTCCAGGCCCGCACGACCGTGTCGCCGACGAGCAGCGCCACCGCCGGCACAACCGCCAGCGTGCGGTAGGCCTGCGGCCCTTCGGCCACCGTCGACAGCACACCGCCCACCAGCGTCACCCCGATCCAGAACAGCAGCAGCCCCCGCCGGTGGTCACGCCAGCGCCAGACGGCATAACCCAGGCCCATCAGGAACAACGCACCGCTGATGGGGTCGAGCATCGGTTCGCCCGGCAGGTTGTGCCGCGGGTTGCGGTCACCCTGGATCGTGAACATCTCCAGGTGCTGCTTCAGGTTTTCTTGCAGCGGCTGGTAACTGCCCGCCTGGCGTACGTCGTTCAGGATGCTGACCTGCTGCGAGCGGTTCAAAAAAGTAAACGGATTGCGCACGTACGTCGCTGCAAGCGGGGCAAACGTCATGACATACAGCACGGCCATGAGCAGCAGGCCGGGCCAGGCCCGCCGCAGGAACCCACGGTCGACGATGGCGCGGTAGAGCACGTAGACGACCACGGCCACCACCACCAGGCGTGAAGCCAGGTAGGTGTACATGCCCAGGCCAAACAGCAAACCAGCCAGACCGAAATCGAGCCAGCGCCGGCTTTTGGCGCCACGCACCAGGAAGTAGGTGCCCAGGACCTGGAACAGCGGCGGTGCAACCTCGTTCCACCCCCAGCGGCTCATCGTTAGATGCCAGCGGCTGACGGCCAGGACGAACGTTGCCACCAGGGCGGCCGGTACCCCGAACAACGTGCGGCCCAGCGGATACAGGGCGACAACCGTGAGGATGGCGGGGATCAACGAGGCCGCCTTCAACGCCTCCCAGTTGATGCCAATGACGCGGAACAGACCCAGGAGGTAGTAGGCGTACATGCTCGGCGTCTCGAACCAGCCGGTGCCAAACGGTGAATCGGGGCGCCCTTCGAGGATGTTGAGCGCATCGAGCGCGGCGTTGGTTTCGTCGATGAAGATGCCGGGCGGGATGGTGTCGAGCCGGTAGAGGCGCAGGAAAATGGCCAGCAGAACGATGCCCAGCAGCAGAACGATTTCCAGCCAGGTCACACGCCGGGCGTCGGACTGGACCGTCTCCGCACCTGGGGGTGCGGACTCCGCCTTAATCGCTGCAGACTCTGCCCTAACCCCCGCCTCGAGGAGCGCCGCACCCCCAGGTGCGGCACGCGTGCCAACCCCAATGCCGCCGTCCGCACCTGGGGGTGCGGACTCCACCTTAATCGCTGCGGACTCCGCAATCAATCCCGCGGCCGTGACCGCCTCCGCACCTGGGGGTGCGGACTCCGCGTCGACCGCCACATCGTGGCCTGCCATCAGGCCGCGGTCTCGCTGCTGCAGGAGCGCCAGACCCACCAACGCCAGCGGCAAACTGGCTGCCCACGCCACCGTGGCTGGCGGGTCGACCACACGCTGGTACAGGGTCACGTTGGCCCAGAGGTTCAGCCCTACACCCAACGCCAGGGTAAGCGCCCCGGCCCAACGCCAGCCCCGTCCGCCGGCCAGCCAGCGCCGCGCCGCCGGTTCGGGGAAGAGGCGTTCGGTGCTGCTCAGCGCATAACCGCCGAAGACGGTCGCAGCCAACATCCAGAGCCAGCCGTCATTGACGGTGGTCGGGTTGGCAAACGACCGCATCCCCAGCCAGGCGAGCCCGGCAGCAGCACCCAACGCAGCAACAAAACGCACGACGAGGCGTCCTTCCTCAAAAATGGCCGGTCCTCTTCAGGAACCGGCCATTTCGATCGTCTACTCGTTAATCGGCGGGAAGATCATGATCCGGTGCGCATCGGCGTCGGCCACGTGGATCTGCCCCAGCCCATCGACGGCAATACCGGTCGGCAGCATCATGGCGTCTGACTCGGTGCCGTACTGGCCAAACGTTGCGATGAACGTGCCCTGGTCGTCGAAGACCAGCACGCGGTAGTTCTCCGGATCGGTCACATAGACCCGCCGGCCGGCCGGTGTGTCGGCCACCGCCAGGTAGGGCTTGTTGACTACCGACTGGCTCGACCAGCCATCGATCGGCCACTGGCGCAGGTACTGGAAGTTGCGGTCGAACACCTGCACGCGCTGGTTCCAGGTGTCGGCCACGTAGATGTTGCCGTCGGCGTCGATTGCCAGGCCCACCGGCTCGTCCAGGTTGCCATCGCCCAGGCCACCGCCACCCAACTGGGTGATCGGGACGCCTTCGGCGTCGAACACCTGGACACGTTTATTCCCGGTGTCCGTGACGTAGACCTGGCCGCGGTCATCCACGGCCACGGCGCGCGGCCCCCAGAAAACCCCCTGCTGTCCCAGCTGCCCGTCGGTGATCCCGTTGGCACCCCACGCCGTGACGAGCTGTCCGTCGGCGGTGAACTTCTGGATGCGGTGGTTCCAGGTATCGGACACGTAGACATACTCACCATCGGGCGATACACCGATTCCCCACGGTTCGTTGAACTGGCCAGGCTCGGTTCCCATGCTGCCCCACATGCGCACGAAGTTGCCGTTGGCGTCGAACACCTGGATGCGGTGGTTGCTGGTGTCGGCGACGTACACCGTGCCGTCTGGGGCAACGGCGACGTTGCGCGGGGTGGAGAACAAACCTTCCGCCTCACCCTGGCTGCCACCCAGGACACGTGTCGCCGTCACCTGGCGCACGCCCTGGGCGTAGGGATCGACCTCGGGCACCGTCTCGACACCGGCAACACCTGCACCGTAGCGCCAGATCGATTCGGCCACGTCTTTGCGCACGTACATGTACGCACGGTGCGCGGGGTCCCATTCGGCGAGCGGCTGTTTGTACTTGCGATACCACAGCACATCCCACACCGACTTGACCTGTTCGGGATCACGAATGCCGTTCCAGATGCGGTCCCAGGTCAGGTCGAAGTAGGTCTGTTTGGGCCACCACACCAGGTGGTAGGGGATACGCACGTAGTCGTCCCCCAGGTACGGTTTGACGGCGGCATCGTTTTTGTCACCCACCAGCACGATTGGGGCATCGACCGCCTGCCGGCTCGGCGTGGCACCGAAGAAGGCTTTGTTCGGATACTCGCGCAGGTACCATTCCAACGGCCACGTCGAATCATCGTCGTACGCCACTTTGATCAGTTTTCCACCCGTGGTGCGCTCGGAAATGGCGGCGATCTCGTTCATGATGCGTTTGATGTCAGGCGTGCCGTGGGCGTACACCAGAAGCTCGGTGGCATCGTCGAAAGTCACGTAGTTGAACGTGAAGCTGACGCGCACCGTCCACAGGAACAACAGAAGGGTGACGATGAGAAATACGACGCTCAAGGTGCCGCGCGCACCCAGGGCGCGCATCCAGCGGACCACCATCCACAGCAGGCCAATGACGATTGCCGCCGCGGCAATCCACTGCAGGGTGGCACTCAGACCCGGAATACTCAGGTCCTGGAAAGGCCGCGACCGCAGGACTGCCAACAGGGCAACACCCAGCACAGGCAAAGCCACCATCAGGTAAAACCCGCCGTTGGCGCGCAGCCTGATCCAATCGATCCGCTCGAGCACCCAGCCCGCCCACCACCCGCCAAGGATGGTCAGTGGCAGGGCAATGTAGACCGTGAGCCAGGGCATCTTCTCACCGGCCCAGGTCAACGCGGCCCAGGAACCCAGCGCCCACCAGATCGTGAACAGAATGAACAGCGCGGCCGACGACGCCCGCACCACCGTACCGTCACTGGCAACCGCCGGCTGACGCCAGACACGAGCGACAAAAAAGGTGATGATCCCGCCGATGCTCAGAAAGAGCGGCAGAAACTCGTACATCGGGGTGGTCAGGAAGTAGTAGTACCAGGGCTGGCCGCCGCGCTGTACCTCCTGCTGCGCCAGCCAGTAGCCCAGGGAGCCAATCGTGCCGCTGGCAATGCCCTGGCCGTTGGTGAAGAAGGTCGTGAACAGCAGCACGTAGATCACGTAGAAGATCGCCGCACTGGCCAACCAGCGCAGGCGCCCCCAGAGGATGCCCAGGGTTCCCGCACCCAACAGCATCACACCAAACACCGCCAGCGAACGCACGATGCCGGTCTGGCCGTAGTCGAGCGGGTCCCAGCCAAACATACGAATGAGGAACGCGGCAAACAGCGGCGCCGCCAGGGTTGCCATCCAGATCACGATGTCGAGCGCGGGGTGGGTGTGCAGGCGCTGCCCAACGCCGCGCCAGGCCAGGAAGATCGCGCCTGCCAACAGGGCGATACCCACCACAAACAACGCGGCCGCCGCCGGCTCGGCCTGGCCCACCTTGCCCTTGGTCACGACGTAGAAACTGACGAGCGCCGCAGCCGCGCTCAAGGCCAGTGCAGCAAAAAACGGGATCTTCAGACGGTTGTTGGTCCACGGGTCGCGCACAATGTCCAGCAGGGTGTACAGCAGGAAAAACGCCATGAACAACCCGGCAAAGATGTAGGCGATCTCCATGGCGGTGAACAGCAGCGCATACGGAATCGTCATGAAATAGAGCCAGCGCGGCTGGCGGGTATCCAGGTAACGGAACACCATCAGCACGAACCAGACCAGCAGCAGCAGCATGAACGGCTCATCCCGAATGTAGCGCGTGTAGTATAGGATAGCGGGCGAGATCGCAAACATCACCGCTGCCAGGAACGCACCGAGCCGGCCGATGTACGGGCGGAAGAACCAGAACAGCCCCACGGTCGCGATACCGGCCAGGGCCGCCGGCAGCCGGCCCACGGCGTCGTTGACCCCAAACAAGCCGTATCCCAGCGCATTCAGGTGAAACCGCAGCGGCCCATGCATCATCGGTTGGTGAATGTAACCCTCGCCGTTGAAGAGCTTCCAGGAATAAAGGACGTGCAGGCTCTCGTCGTGGCTCATGGCGCGCACACCCAGCATGTAGAGGTGCGTAACGACCGCCACCAACAGGAGCACGGCCCATGCCACCTTCTCCCAATTCAAGGCAATTAACGCCGGCAGACTGCTATCCAGGAAATTCTTGCGCTCCAGCGTCTGTGGATTTTCCATGACTGACTCCGTAATCGTCCTCATTCGCTGCTGCGAATCCAGGCAATGTTTTGAACTGACTCAGGCGGTGTATCCGCCTCGGCATACAACCACCAGCGCACCAGGTCCGGCCCGCTGAGACCCGCCGGCGTCCAGCGGTTGGTGACGACAAACGGTGCCCCCGTCGCACCCGGCAGCGGCACCGCGGGGTCCTCGGTCAGCGACGTAATCACGGCATCGGGATTGGCCGTGCTAATCGGCGACATCGTCACCTGCACCTGGTCGAACAGCCGCAGGTACCACTGCCACACCTCGGCCGTCGGGCCATCCACGATCTCGACGTGAAACCGGTGTTCGTCACCGGTCTGGCGCGCCGACCGCTCCTCGAGGGTGGCGACCAGGCTGCGCACGTCGGGTGAACTCACGGTGCGGTACGGCTCGACCAGGTAACGCGCCAGCGCGGGGTCGTGATTCAGCATCCAGACGCTGCGCAGCTGGACAAAGCCGGTGACCACCAGCAGAAAGATCGTCAGCACACCCAAAACGCTGCGCCACCCCAGCCAGAACGTGCTCACGGCAAACAGCAGGACCAACAGGCCGAACAACGCCAGCGAGCCCAACAGCAGCGACACCGGCGTGTCTGGGATGTAGGTCCAGCGTGTGAAATAAAAGAGGAGCGTGACCGACAGCACCAGGCTGGTTGCCAGAATGATCCACTCCTCGCGCCAGCCGGGCTGTCCGGTTTCGCCGCCAATCTGGCTGCGCAGCCAGGTTGCCAGTGCCGCCAGTGCCATGCCGGCCAGGAAACAGAGCGGCACGACCAGCATCGCCAGGTCACCCGCGTCACGACCCAGGACAGCCACCAGCAGCGCAATCCCCGCCCACAACATGAACGTGCGCACCACCCAGGTGCGGGCCAATGGAACACGTGCCAGCCACAGGATAACAAAGATGACACTGCTCAGCACGACGAAAGGCTCGCGCTGCACCAGGACCCCCAAGGGCCACCACCACGGCGGTGCATCGGCGGGTGCCGCCAGGTGGGCCAACCAACGCGCCAACAGGTCACCCGCCGCGCCCAGACCGGGCCAGAAGAGCAGCAGGCCCGTGGCGCCGAGGACGAAGGTCAACACGGCGGGCCACAGTGCACGCCGCACCAGGCCGCGCAGCGAATCGCCCCACGCTGTCACCTCGTGCCGTGCAAAGAGCAGCACACCGCCCGCCACCGCCAACAGACCGGTCACCGCCGCCGAGGCGCTGGCCAGGGCCATGCCAACCCCAATGCCTGCCCAGACCGGCCACTGCGCCAGGCGGGGATCAGGCGATGCATCATCAGCGGGCACCAGGCTGCGTGCCGCACCCACGAGGGCCAGCACCACGCCCAGGATTGCCAGGCTCGTACCATCCACGACGCGCGCCGAGGCCACCAACAGCGGCGAGACCGCCAGCAGAAAACTGGTTGCCAGCGCCGCGCCCCGTCCCAGGTGGCTGCGCAGACCGTAGGGCAGCAGCACCAGCACCGCCCCCGCCAGCGCCGGCCACAGACGTGCCAGGGCATCACCGCCGGTGGTCAGCCAAAAGAGCAGCCGGTTGAGCGACATGAGCAGCGGGCTGACGTCACGCACCGCGGCGATCGATTCACCGTGCGCCAGCTGCCAGGCCACCCAGGCCTGGTGCGCTTCGGTCGGCGCCAGGGGCTGCAGGTCCAGGGCAAACAGACGCAGCCCGACGGCCACAATCACCGCCACCAGGTAGAGCGTGCGTTCGACGGTCAGCCACTGCTGCCAGGTGTGCGTTTGGGCAAGCGGTGGGGCGATGCCACCGGCGTGGACTGCGGCGGACTGGGTTGGTTCATTCATGATGCCTGCCTGACTTTCAGCCATTGCGGGTTGCACCTCACTCCTGGACCGCGCCGCGGGGCGTTTCGAACACGGTGGTCGTGGATGGCTCGACGTCCACGGGACCGCGCCGCCGGTAGATCTGCACCCCATCCTGGTCGTAGACCAGGTCCATGACCCGGTCGAAGCGCTCGAGCGCCTGGGGCGTCACCCGATAGCGGTCCCGTTCGATGCGGCCGACCACGACGTAGTCGATATCCCATTGGGCCAACAGCCCGTCCAACTCAGTCTCCGGTGCACCGCGGTAGATGGCTTCGAGCGCTTCCGGCCGGCCGGCAACCATCTCCCCGTAGCGCCGGCCACGCCATTGGGACTCGTGCCCATCCCAACCCAGCAACGTCGGGATGCCAGTGGCCATGGAGATGCGGCCCGCACCATCCCGATCGTAAGAACCGCCGCTCGATTCCAACACCACGCGCGCATCGGGTGCATTCTGCGCGATCCAGGTAATGGCGCCGTAGTCACCCGGGTTGTACTGGCGCAGATAGGCCAGCCCGTCCAGGGTTGGCTCGCCCGCAAAACGGCCCGCCTTGCTGTAGCTGGCGGCCACCGGGTAATAGAGACCGGTCAGTGTGAGCACGGCGATCAGTACCAGCGCCGGCACACGCACCGCCGTCAACAGCCGCGTGCGCAGCAGGTAGGTCACGGCGTAGGCCGCCATCAAAGCCAACAGCACCCAACCCTGGTAGTAGAACTTGAATACCGTGTTCATGCGCGTGCCAAAGTTGTCGCGCAGGTAGACGAATTCGGGCCCAAAGGTCAGCAGCAGCGCCACCAGAGCCAGCAGCAGGGCAAATACCAGGCCGCCGTGGGTCGTTTCCAGCGCTGTGCTGATGGGCGGCGGCGCGTGCCCATCCACCGCCGGCGGCCGCCGCACGCGGGTCAGGACGAGCCCCAACACCCAGGCGATCAGGGCCGCCAGCAGCAGGAACGTCCACGGGTTGGCCAGGCGCAGGCGGCCAATGTAGCCCAGCAGCCCAACCATCGTCGGGCTGCCGAGCGCCGCGCTGATGGCCGGGTTGTTCAGGTAGCCCGCAAGCACCCCCTGCCCTTCGGGTGTGAGGCCAATCAACAGCACCAATACGAGCACCACCAGGATCGGCAGCCCAATGGTCCAGGGCAGCCAGCCCAGCGCACTGCGCAGCACCCGCCGGCCGCCTGTTTCGGCCGACGCCACGAGAAGCAGCGCCAGCAGCGCCACCAGGAACGGGGCAAACATCAGCACGTACTGGGCCAGGCGCGTGGGAAATACCAGGTTGGGCAGGATACCGCCGGCCTGCGACTGGAAGCCGATGTAGAACGGCAGGTACAGCAGGATACCCAACACGCCCAACCCGCCGCCGACCAGCAAGGTGCGCACAATGACCGGCCGATTCACGGCGCCGTGCGCAATCGCCAGCGCGACCCCGTAAGCCAGCACCGTCAACGCCAGATAGATCGGGAAGTCCCAGGTGTTGAGGAAACTCAAGCCCCCGAGGACGACTGCATACAGGCCAAACCCCAGGAATCCCAGCGGAAAACGTGCGATCAACCAGGTGCGCACCTGGGACAAGGGCGCGGCGTCTGGTTCCGCCGCCAGGGTAGCGAGCAGCAGGTTGAGCGCCAGGCCGATCGCCAGGATGACAAACGGCAGCGCCAGGACGTGCGGGTGCATGTCACCCAGGATGAAGCTGAAATTCGGAAACTCGTCGATCACCTCCACCGTCTGGCCCGCCGGGTCACGGTCGTGGATCACGCGCGAAGCATGCCACCACCACCAGTTGTCGCCGCTGTGCCACAAACCGCTGGGCGGCGTGTCGGTCAGTTCCTTGATGTCGAGCGCGGCGATCGTTTCGACCGGCACCACGCGGTTATGGTAGACGAACTCGACAGCCCCAACCTGATTCCCCATCACGACGACAAACAGACTGGCCAGCAGGCCAATCAGCACACCCTGGCGGTTACCGGCCAGGGGATGGGTCTTGGCCAGGTTGTAGCCCACGCTGAACGCCGCAATCGCCACCAGGGCGAACCAGGTGGCCAGCCCGGCGTTGAAGGCAACCGCCGGCACGACGCCCGTGAGCCGCGTCAGCACCGCCAGCATGACGTAACCAAAATAGTAGTAGCTGATGGCGTAACCCGACAACCACGGGTCCGTGGGCGGAAAACGCTCGCTGCGCAGCACGCCGTTCAGGAAGGCCAGTTCCATCGGCTTTTCGGTACCAGAGATCGCCGGATCGAAGGAACGGAAATAGGCCCAGACCACCAGGGCCACCAGGAACAGCACCTCGGTGGTGATCACCACGTGCAGGTGCTGGCGCAGCCACTGCCGCAGCGACGGCCCCGTGCGATCCCGCCAGCCGACCCACAGCGAAAGTCCGGCCACAACCAGAAGGACCAGCAGCACCCCGCCGGTGCTGTTGCGCAGAAAGCCAAAATTGGCGCCCAGCCACAGCCCAAACGTGACCAGGAGCAGCCCGAACGGCTTGGCCAGGGCATAGCCGCGGTCGGGCAGCCAACGCAGCAGGCGCCAGGTCAGCGGCAGGACCGCCAGCGCACACAGCTGGACGGCCAACCAAAACAGGAGAACGGGTGTCAACAATTGCATGGTTTAGTGCATCGATGCCGCAATGTGCATCATCTCTTCGGGTGTCAGCGTTTGACTCAACAGCTCCAACATCACGTCGCCTTCCTGCCACACCAGCTCACGGATTGGCTGTTCCGCCGGCGCACGGTGCACGACCATCAGCGCCGGGTGGCCCTCCATCTCGACCGCATGCGACTCGGCCACTTGGTCGGCGGCAAAACGCAGGTCGCTGATGTTCGCGTGGTCACCCAACGCCATACCAAACTGGCGAATGGTCAGGTCATGCAGCAAGGCCTGCCCGGCCGGTCCACGGTAGTCCAACTCGACGTAGAACGGCGCCGGGAACCAGACCGGCATGCCTTCGTAGGTGATCGCCGCCACGGCGTCCAGCGAATAGCCCGCCGGCATCGTCGCGGGTACCGAGACGGCAAAATCGACGCGTGCCTGCGCCTCGGCCAGGTTGGGCAAGGATTCGCGGTAGGCCGTCGTATAACGCGGCCCCACCGGCAGCGAGTCGGGCGTCACGCTGACGTCGACGTTACCCAGGTTCAGGCGGGCATACAGCGAGGCCAGAGCCCCGCGTCCCGGCCCCAGCGCCGCGAGCACGACCAGCAGGGCCACCGCCGCGAACGCCGGCCAGGGACGCCAACCAGACCAGCCCCACCGTGGGCGGGCTGTCCCCTGTTCCAGGCGCTCGATGCGTCGCAGCAGGCCAGGTGACGGCGGGGCCATCGCCTGGCTCAGCCCCGTCACACGCCGGGCGGTGCGCAGCAGCGCGTCCATGTCGCCATCCGCGGTGGTGATCTCGTGGAGCAAAACCGCCTCCAGGGCCTCCGCGTGCTGCCAATCGGTTTCAGAAATCGGTACGTCGCCCGCGTTCATCTTCTATCTCTACGGTTCCAGGATCGTACGCAGCTTCTGGAGCGCACGGAAAACAATCACACCCACGTTGCTTGGCGTGATACCCAGCACCTCAGCGATCTGCACGTTGCTCAGGCCGGCCACGAACTTAAGCTCGATGATCTCCTGCTCACGCGGCGGCAGCTGGCGCAGGGCCTGCACCACGGTCTGCCACTGCTGGCGCTGGTGCACCACCTCTTCCGGCGGCAGATCACCACCCGGCAGGGTCAACAACAGATCGAAATCAGCGGCGGCGGTCATCGCCGGCCGGCGGCGAAAATACTGCGCCATCTCGTTGTGCGCAATGCGAAACAACCAACCCGGAAACGCCTCCATCACGCGCAGCTGGTGCCGTTTGGCATAGGCCTGCGTGAACGTCGCCGCCGTCAGCTCCTCCGCCAACCCCTCATCACCCACCCGCACCCGCAGGTAATTCAACACCCGCGGCAGGTACTGCCGGTACAACGCACCGAACTGTTCGTTGTCAAGCATAGGCGAGGATTTCGCGACAATCAAGATGCGTGGGATGCAGAGGCATTACGGGGTACGGAGTAGGGAGTACGGAGTAGGGAGTACGGAGTACGGAGTACGGAGTACGGTCCCCAACCCCTAATCCCTGACCCCCAACCCCTAATCCCCAACCCCTACCCCCCATCCCCCATCCGCGCATAGATGACGACTTCCGGATTCCGATAGACCTCCTGCAGCAGTCCTTGCTGCGCCATTTGTTCGAATTTGGCGATGCCTTCGGACGGGTAGACGGTGCGTTCGAGGCGGCCCAGGTAGATGTAGCCCACGTCGAGCTCGTCCAGGAGCTGCTGCGTGCGGGCGATGTCGGCGGTGCTGAAGAGCTCGCGGGCCTGATTCTCGCGGGTGCCGACCTGGTCGCTGTAACGCTGTTCGCCCTGGTGGGCGCCCAGGAGGCCGGGCAGCCCGGTGAAGCTGGCGACGCGCATGCCGCCCTCGCGGTAGTAGTCGATGCGACCCTCGGCCACGACGGGGTTGCCGCGCACGTTGTCGAGCAGCCATTGAATGGCATCGTAGTCGTATTTGAGTTCGATCGTATTGGACGCGTCGGGCCAGGTGTAGCTGCCGACCGTCATGAAGGCCATGCCGTCGAGGGTGCCGAAGGCGGGGCGCTCACCTGGGAAGCGGTCGGCGACGCGGCGCGGCGTGCCCAAGACAGGGAACGCCAGCACGGCCACCGTCAGGACGACAAAAGCGACGTTCCAGGCCAGCCGCCAGGGCCGGTTGAACCGCTCCTGCACGGTCTGCCACACCAGCGGCAGGCCGGCCGCCGCGCCCAGGGCCAGGAGCACCCACACCTGGATGTAGAACTTGAACAGGGTATTCATGCGGTAGTAGTCACCCACCTGGCCCGAACCGGGGGCACAGCCGCAGAGGAAATCCTTCAAGAAGACAAATTCGACACCCAACAGGACCAGCAGCCCGGCAAAAACCAGCAGCAGGGCAAAGGTACGGCCCGCCGGCGCGTCACGCCGGAACAGCAGCAGGCCCACCACCGTCACCGGCAGCAGCAGCAGCGCGGGCACCCAATAGCCCAGGATGGCCAGAACGACCGCCAGCAGCAGGACGATCAACAGAACGATGCGGCCGGCCCGGAAGACCGGCGCGGGCTGCGTGACCAGCGCCCCTTGCAGAGATACCAGCCGCGGCGCCGCATCCCAGCGTTCGACCAGCAGGCGCAGCCAGCGCACCACCGCTGGCGCGCGGCGGTCCGGTTGGCCCTGGCGGTTGTGGCTGCGCAGCTCGACGAGGAGATAGCTGAACACCAGGAACAGGAAGAAGCCCCAAATCAAGAGCCACTGGCTAAGCTGCGTCTTGCCCTGGACCAGGCCCACGCCGCTGCTGCCCACGGCGGCATAATTCTGGAAGAAGGGCAGGTACAGCAGGTAAGACAGGGCCGCCACGGCCACGGCAAACAGGCCAATCGGCAGCAGACGCAGACGCCCGCTGCGCCGGTAGTCGCCCACGATGAAGGCCAGCACCACGATGCCTAGGTAGGTCGGCAAATCCCAGGTGTTGATCGTTGCCAGGGCACCGAGGGTCAGCGGAATGAACAGGAAACGGATCACCCGCACCAGCCGGCCCTCTTCGGTCGGCCGGTCAGCGCCGGCCAGCAGGTTGAACGCCGCTGCCAGGAACAGGATCGTAAACGGCATGCCCATCATGTGCGGGTGCAGGTCGGCGAACAGGAAGCTCCAGTAGGGGAACTCGTTGATCGTGAACGGCAGCACGCGGCTGGGCGCCCACCAGTCGAAGGAGGGCAGGGTGCTGCCGGTGGTCACCATGGTCTGCACACCCGATACGGCGCGTACCAGGCTCTGCAGGCCGGGAATCTGGCTCTGGAACTGCGTCGTGCCCTGCTCTCCCAGGCGCCGCACGACCTGGCCCATGGCATCGAGGTTGCCGACGACCGCCACAAAAAGCCCGCCGATGAGGCCGGCCCCAATCCCCGGTGCCCAGCGGGGCACGCGGTTGGGGGTTTCATCGTCAGTCTCGACGCGCCGCACCGGCACCAGGTTGTAGACCAGCGAAAACGCACCGGTGACCGTGGCCGCAAACAGGGTCGGCACCGCCAGGTTGAACGCCACCGAGGCCGTGATACCGGTCAGTTTGATGAGCAGGCTGACCAGGAAATAGCCGTAGTAGTAGTAGTTGATGATCCCGCCGGCGTAGTAGGGATCGAGCGGCGGCATCCAGGTGCTGCGCGTGGTGGCGTTGAGGAAGGCGAACTCCATGAACTTTTCACCGCCCTGCCAGGGCTGCCACAGGTCGGGATTGAGCATACGAATGAGCACGAAGACCAGGAAGGCCCCGGCGAAAATCGCCTCGACCAGCAGAACGAGCCCACGCTGCGTGCGCCAGAACTCGCGCAGGGCCGCACGCTGGCGCCGCCAGAGCCAGAACGACAGGAGCGCCACCGCGACCAGGGCCAGCCCGATCGTCAGCAGGTTGTTGCCCACCACCGGCAGATGCAGACTGGCGGTGATCCAGACCAGCCAGCCGCTCACCAGCCAGCCGACCAGGCGGGCGAAGGGCCAGCCGCGGTCACGCAGCCGGCTGAACAGGGTGAAGGTCAGCGGCCAGGCGATGACTTGCAGCAGCAGGAGCGCCAGCCACCAGACGATCACCGCCAGCACGGGCGAATTCGACGCCAGGCTGTTCCAGCCCAGGTCGTAGGGTGCCGGGAGCTCCTGTGTGGGGCGGTCGAGAAGCAGCGTTTTGTCGCGCTCGGCCGGCTGCACAGGAGGCGACGAGGCTGCACCATCACCGAAGAGCGGCAGACTGTCCAGCAGGCGCTCCAGCAGGTTGGGCTCGCCGACGTACCCAGGCCGGGCGTCTTCCCAGGTGCCGCCCAGCAGCTGGTCCCATTCGGCATCGCTGAGGTCACGCACCTTCTTGAAGATGATCGGCTTGGGGTGGTCGTAGACGGTGAAACTCTCGTCGGCGTCGTCGTCGACAAACTCCCAGGGGCCCAGCCGCGGGCGCGAGGCAAATTCGGCCACCTTCTCGAAGCCGAGCTGGTCGCTGAAGAGCAGCTCGTAGTACTTCGTCGTCATCGGATAGCGTTCGGGCAGGCGCGGGATCGATTTGTAGAGGCGGTTCGTGGCCAGGGCGACGTAATCGGCCTCACCCAGCATCTGCTTGAGCGTCTCGAACTTGGCCGGCGTGTCCTCTTCGTAGTTCGGGATGTCGGTGACGCGATAGTTGTGGGCGCCACGGAAGGCGCCGGGTGGTGTCTGCAGGTCCTTGGGCAGGGTGTCGTCCCAATGTTCGCCGGCCAGCACGCTGCCGTCGGGCACGTTGTCGTAGATCCATTTGGAGGCGGTGACCCAGGTGTGTTCGTGGCCGTAGACGCCGTTGACGAAGGCTACGGCCCAGAAGGCGGTGCTGGCGAGTACCACCAGGGCGAGGATGGGGGCCAGCCAGGCCCAGGCGGGCCGGCGTGTTCGTCGTTCGTCCACAGAGGAGGGAGGCACCGCCAACGCCACGTCCGCACCTGGGGGTGCGGACTCCGCAGCCAATGCCTCAACCGTGACTGTCTCCGCACCTGGGGGTGCGGACTCCACAACCAATGCCCCGGCGGTGACTGTCTCCGCACCTGGGGGTGCGGACTCCGCAATGACCTCCGCCTTAACCGCTGCCTCGAGGAGTGCCGCACCCCCAGGTGCGGCACGGGTGCCAACGCCAATGTCGCCGTCCGCACCTGGGGGTGCGGACTCCGCCAGCAATCCCGCAGCCGTGACCGTCTCCGCACCTGGGGGTGCGGACTCCGCATTGACCTCCGCCTTAACCGCTGCCTCGAGGAGTGCCGCACCCCCAGGTGCGGCACGGGTGCCAACGCCAATGTCGCCGTCCGCACCTGGGGGTGCGGACTCCGCCAGCAATCCCGCAGCCGTGACCGTCTCCGCACCTGGGGGTGCGGACTCCGCATTGACCTCCGCCTTAACCGCTGCCTCGAGGAGTGCCGCACCCCCAGGTGCGGCACGGGTGCCAACGCCAATGTCGCCGTCCGCACCTGGGGGTGCGGACTCCGCCAGCAATCCCGCAGCCGTGACTGTCTCCGCACCTGGGGGTGCGGACTCGGCGCGCATGGCGCCGGTCGATTTGAGCCAATCCGGGCCGCGCCAGAGGCGTACCAGCAGCGCGGCGCCCATCAGGCTGAAGAAGGGCAGCAGCGGCAGCATGTAGCGCATGAACTTGACCATGAAGAGGCCGGTGAGGAGAAAATAGGGCACGCACCAGGCCAGCATCACCCATTCTTCACCTTTTGCCCGCCCCAGCACGGCGCGCACGAGCACCCAGCCAAAGCCGATGAATGCGAGCAGCCCCAGCGGCCAGCCCATGCCCCAACGTACCTGCTGCTCGATATTGTAGAGGTACGGAATCGTCCCGCGGTATTGGCGTGTGTAGGGGAAATCGGCCTCGCCGCGCACCATCGCACCCTGTTCGGTGATCACCGACTGGCGGAAAGCGTCCCAGTCCAACAGGGCAAAGGGTGACGTGATGGCAAACGCCAGCAGAGCCATCAGGCCGGCGACGACGACCAGGCCTACGATCTGGCCGGGCGTAGTGGCGCCGCGACGTGGGCGCCGATCACCCGATTGGTCCGCACGCCATATGGCCCAATAACGCGCCGCCGCGCCCACCACCAGCACCGCCAGGATCGGCAGGGCGCTGAACTTGGACGACACCGCCGCCCCCGCCGCCAGGCCGGCCAGCACTGCGTCGCCCCACGTGCCGTCCTGCGCCATGCGGATACCACCGTAGACCGCCAGGACGATAAAAAAGGCCGCCACCGGATCGAAAGCATAGAAGTGACTGAGCTGGATGTGCGTCACGGTGAGGGCCACGAAGGCCGCGCCCAACAATCCGGCGCGCCAGTCGTAGACGCGGCGGCCGATCAGGAATGTGAGCAGGACCGTGCCCACGTCGAACAGGGCCGACAGGACACGCCCCACCAGGTTCAAGCCGTCGAAGGAATTGGCGCGCACCAGCCAATCGACCCATTCGCCGCTGGCGCCCGCACCCAGCAGCGTTTGCCCCACGGCATGCAGCGCGGCTGCGCTGATGGTGAGCAGGTACAGCGGCAGGTGCCCATAGGCAAAGTGGCGCACCTGACCCTGGGACAGGTTCCACAGCGGATTGGCGGGCGACAGGCGCGGGTCGAGGGCCTGCGCCAGGCCGTCAGGCAGGTGCATCTCACCCGCCACCATGACGATCCACCGCTCGTCGGGGTGGGCGTGCATGTTGGCGTCCCAGTTATTGTTGTACAGCCGCAGCAGCAGCGCCGCGGCCAGAATAACCACCAGGGCCACGCCAACCAGCCAGCGCCGCCCTGGTCGTGGGGTTTGCTTCTTCGTCTCTACGGTCGTCGACAACACGTTCTCCAAACGCCAGAGGTCAACCGATGGTTCCTTTTTGCCGGATCAACACTAATCTTCATCCAACCGCAGGACTGCCATGAAAGCGGCTTGTGGGATTTCGACCTGGCCGACCATCTTCATGCGCCGTTTGCCTTCCTTCTGCTTCTCCAACAGCTTACGCTTGCGCGTGATGTCACCGCCGTAACATTTGGAAAGCACGTCCTTGCGATAGGCTTTGACGGTGGCGCGGCTGATGATCTTTTTGCCCAGGGCGGCCTGGATCGGCACTTCGTACTGCTGCCGCGGGATGTGCTCCTTCATCTTACTCACCAGACGCTGCCCCTTGGGATAGGCCTGCTCGCGGTGCACGATGATCGACAGGGCGTCCACCGGCACATCGTTGACCAGCACGTCGAGGCGCACCATGTCGGCGGCGCGGTAGTCGTCGAAGATGTAGTCGAGGCTGGCGTAGCCGCGCGTGCGCGCCTTGAGGTCGTTGTAAAAATCGACCAGGATTTCGGACAGGGGGATGTGGTACGTCAGCAGCACACGCCGTTCGTCCAGGTACTCCTGGTTGAGAAACTCCCCGCGGCGTTTGGTGGTCAGGTCCATCACGGTGCCGATGTATTCGCTCGGTGTGAAGATCGTGATCTTCATCCAGGGTTCGCGAATCTCGCGAATCTCGGTTTCGGGCGGCAGCTCCACGGGGTTGTCGATGAGGATTTCGCTGCTGTCGGTTTTGGTGACGTGGTATTCCACGCCCGGCGCCGTGAAGAGAATATCGAGGTCGTATTCACGTTCCAGGCGTTCCTGGATGATCTCCATGTGAAACAGGCCCAAAAACCCGACACGGAAGCCAAATCCGAGCGCCGTACTGGTCTCCGGCTGGATCGTGAGCGACGCGTCGTTGAGCTGCAGTTTGTCCAGGGCGTCACGCAGCAGGCCGTAGTCCTCACCCAGGGTGGGGTACAGGCCGGCAAAGACCATTGGCTTGGGCGGGGCGTAACCGGGCAGCGGAGACTCCGCCGCCGACTGCCAGGTCGTCAACGTATCGCCGACGCGGCAGTCGCGCACCGATTTGAGGCCGGTGGCGACGTAACCGACCTCGCCGGCGGTCAGTTCGTTGACCGGCGTCATGCCCGGGCGGAACGTGCCCAACTCCATGGGCTCGACGCGCAGACCGGTCGACATGACCTTCAGGTTGCTGCCCGGGCGCAGGGCGCCGTCGAAAACGCGCACGTAGGCCACGACCCCCTTGTAGGAATCGTAGTGGCTGTCGAAAATCAGGGCGCGCGCTGGGGCCGCGGGATCGCCGCGCGGCGGCGGCACCTCGCGCACCACCGCTTCGAGAACCGCCGGTACGTTGGTGCCCTCCTTGGCCGAAACCAGGAGCACGTCGTCGAACGGTGTACCGAGCAGTTCTTCGATTTCGTGGGCAATCTCGTCGGGCCGCGCCGAAATCAAGTCAATCTTGTTGACCACGGGGATGATTTCGAGGTCGTGCTCCAGCGCCAGGTAGAGGTTGGCCAGCGTCTGCGCCTCGATCCCCTGGCTGGCGTCGACCACCAGGACCGCGCCTTCGCACGCCGTCAGCGCCCGCGAAACTTCGTAGGCAAAATCGACGTGGCCGGGCGTGTCGATCAGGTTGATCTCGTAGGTCTGCCCATCGGCCGCCGTGTAGGACATGCGCACCGCCGACGCCTTGATCGTGACCCCTTTTTCGCGCTCGAGATCCATCGAATCCAATACCTGCGCCATCATCTCGCGCTCGGTGACGGTGCCGGTGAGCTGGATCAACCGGTCGGCCAGGGTACTTTTGCCATGGTCGACGTGGGCAACGATACAAAAATTACGAATGAGTTTCTGGTCCATGTATTCGCCTCGAATGGTGCATTTTACACGAGGATGGCG
This sequence comes from uncultured Anaerolineae bacterium, assembly GCA_964443225.1. Lineage (GTDB taxonomy): Bacteria > Chloroflexota > Anaerolineae > SSC4 > Amarolineaceae > SSC4. Next base: position 15,740 of record CAYUCC010000026.1, on the reverse strand, counting down.
ATTCTGGGAAGTGGGGAGTAGGGAGTACGGAGTACGGAGTAGGGAGTAGGAAGGAGCGGGAAGTGGAAAGGGCAGAGAGGAGGGCCAGTAGAGGCTGAGTGTAATCTTGGGAATTTTTGGGGACAAAAGTGCTGTTCAGGTGTTGGGATTGGGTGTATGATACGAAACAACATCGACCGCCCCTGGTTTCAAACCAGAGAAAGTGAGAGTACACATGGGTCCTGTCGCAACCTTTCAGCAGCTCGAGGCATGGCAGCAGGCGCATGTGCTCACGCTCCAGGTGTATCGGCAGACACAGCGGTATCCACCGGAGGAACGTTACGGGCTGATTTCCCAGATGCGGCGGGCGGCTGTTTCTGTGCCGGCGAATGTCGCCGAGGGCTTCAAACGGCAGGGCATAAAAGACAAGATGCGGTTCTACAACCTGGCCGAAGGATCACTGGAAGAACTCAAATACTACTTCATCCTCTCGCAGGACCTCGGCTACATCACCGATTGCACCGAAATTCTCGCCCAAGCTGAAAGAACGGGCCGCCTTCTGAATGGACTCATCAGAAGCACCGAACGCCGCATCCAATCCTGACTCCCCTACTCCCTACTCCGTACTCCGTACTCCCTACTCCCAAAAAAACCAGGAGAACTCGCGTCCCCCTGGCTTCTTGATTCAACTACGCGAGCAGGGACAAGCCCTGCCCTAGGACGATCACGCCTGTGCGCGGCGGCGCAGGATGACTGCGGCGGCACCCAGCACAGCGATACCGGCAATTGCCAGCCACGTGGTGGCCAGGGTTGGCGTTTCGCTGGTCTCGAGCGCGCTCAAGGAGACGGCCGTCGGCCCACCGCAGGTGTAGACGCGCACGTCGTCGACGTACCAGCCGTCGATGCCGGCGCATCCGTCGGTGCCCATGTTGTAGCGCAGGCGCACGGTGCTGCCGGGTGTGACGCCCACGGCTGCCAGGTCGATCTGTGACTGGCCCCAGCTGCCGCCGACGACACCACCGTCGGTGCCGGAGAACGCGGCCTGGCCGGCCAGCGGGTTGGTATTGCCGCCCGCCGCGCTGGTCAAGGTGGTGTTGTAGGAGTTGAAGGTGTAGGCCGCGGCCGGTACCAGGGTGTAGGCCCCGCCATCGATGCTGATCTCCAGGTTGCCACCGTCGTAGCCGGATTCGGTCGCCACGTAGTGATCGAAGGCTAACTTCGGCGCAGCGCCACCGGGGATCACGATCAGCGGGCTCTCCATGTGCATGACGGCCGACTCGTCAGCCGGGCTGCCATCGCACTGGCCGCCGATTGGATCGATGCCATAGGCGGCCGCACCGGGGCGGCTGGCGGGCAGTGACGTGTTACGCACCCAGTCGCGCGGGGTCCAGCCGGCATAGACGCCCTGGTTCGTCAGGGTCCAGCCGAGCAGGCCAGGTCCGGTTTCGAAGTTGTCCAGGAAGATGTCGTTGGCCGAACCGCTGGTGCACAGCGGTGGCGCATTGGGCTGCAGGATCGTCTGGAAGTTGCACTGGGTCGGCGCCGTGTTGAACTCAACCGCGGCGATGACCTCGTTCACTTCCGTGCAGTCGGCCTGCGAGATCACCTGGCCGGAGGGCACCTGCGCGCCGCTGCTCGTGCTGAGAGCAAACAGGTTGACCCCCACCAGGTCCTGGCAGGATTGGGCCAGGGCATCGGCATGATCGGGGAAACCGGATGCCGGACCCAGGTAGGTGGACTGGGCACGCCAGTGGATGTGGGCGGCCTTCGTCAGTCCAAGACCGGTGATGGTCTGGCCGTTGAAGGTGCCGCCGTCGGTCATCAAGGCATAGGCGTGGTTGGGCACACCCGAGTTCGTATGCACACCGCCGCCGTCGCTGACATCGCAGTAGTAGAATTGGTCGGACACCTTGCCCGGATCGGCGTAACAGAGCGGGTTCCACATGTCGCGAATGGCACCGCCAAACGCGCTCGAATCCTCGCCCATCAGCCAGCGGTAGGAGTCATCGGTGACCACTGATAACAGGCCCAGGGTCACGTTGACCACACCGTTGGCCAGCTGATCGTCGACGGCATCCGCTGTGAAGTAATCGACACCCAGGCTGGGGATGGTGATCGAGGGGTTGGCACCGCCCATACCCGGCAGTCCAAAGCCGCCCGATACGTAATTACCCACGATGACCCCGATGGCTCCGGCGTTCTGGGCATTCAGCACCTTGACCGTGAAGCCGCAGGTGCCGCGGTAGACCAGGGCGATTTTGCCGGCGATTTGGGCCCCATTGACCAGCGGCTCGCAGGCGTCGGTCGTCGTGGGATCACTGCCATTGGCCGGCTGGCCGGGATGTCCCACACCGTCATCGGCCAGGGCGACATCACCGGTGACCGGTGTGGTGAGGGATGCACCAAACGCCGCAGCCTGGGCGCGGTAGTTGCCGGCGATCACTGGCGGCGCATTCACTGTCAACACCGCCGGGGGCACCGTGTAGAGCGAACAGGCATTGACGTTGCTGCTGCGCACCGGGCCCGGCGTATCGGTGCCGCGGCCGTTCAGCAGGTCGGCTGTTTCGCCCCAGATATCGGAATACGACTCGTTGAGCGCACCCGACTGCCACTGGTAGATCAGGTTGCTCGTGTATTCGGTGTAGGCATGGCCCCACTCGTGTGACACCACGTCGTCGCTGGTGACACCGGTACAGTAATTGGTGCTGTTGCCGTTCCAGTTAGCATTGGGGCAGGCGATGCCGGGGTCGTTGTTGACCGTGCGCATCGTCGCACCGCTGTTGTTGTACGAGTCCCAGCCGGCCATGCTGGCGTACAGGTAGTACGACTCTTTGGCACCCGCCGCCTCGTCGTTCCAGTCGATCACCTGCTGCGCCGTGCCGCCGGCCCAGCCCGCCGGAATCGGCTCCGGATCGGGTGGGTTGGTCCAGACTACGTTGGGCAGGCTTGTCTCGGAAATCTGACGATTGAGCGCCGTGGGAGCCTCGTCCTCGTGAATGCCCGACACCTGGTCCAGCACCTTGCCGCTGTGGGCATCGACGAAGACGAACTCACGCACGGTGCTGCCGTTGCCGACTTCGACGCGGTACGCCAGGTGGTTCGAACCCTGAACGCCCTGGGCCAAACCGGTGCGGAAGACGAGCAGGGTGTTGGCGCGTGCCGTGGCACCAGCCTTACCTACGTGCGCCACGGCGGTGGCCTCGGCGGCCGCGGCACTCACAGCCGGTGTGGCACCCGTCGTGATGCCCGGTACAAAGTAGCCATTGACTACGCGAAGCCAGCCAGCGGGCGCAAAGTGCACGCGCAGCTCACCGGCGAACACCGGCAGCCCCTGGTACACCTGGGCATACACCAGGCGTGTCGCCCCCGTCGCATCGGTCGTCTGCCGGACCAGGCTGAGCTCGGACGCGGCGTCGGTCACGCCGAACAGCTGGCCGTATTGGCGGAAGAACGCATCCGCCTGTGCGGTCGGTGCGGCTGATGCATCCAGCGTGCTCAGCGGCGCAGCAAAGCTCACAAAACGGGCGACGCCGGTTTGGGCCGCAAAGTTGACCGTGGCATTGCCGCCGGCATCCGCCTGCAGGCGGGCCAGCGCATCGGACTCTTGGGACTGTGGGGCAGTTGCGGGCGCCGGTGAGGTGTTGGCCGCAGGGGCGGCAAATACACTACCAACGAGAGAAAGCACCAGTGCCAGCACTGTCAACAAGGCACCAGCGCGAACGATTGAACGGAGCTGCATGTCGGTTCCTCCTTTGGACTTGGGGAAGGTCATCGGTCACGAAGATTCGTACCATCGAGGTCAAGTAGACGAGGTGACACCTCCTTCTTCAACGCCTGGTCAACTACCGGCCAGCCCTACAGGCGTATGACGCAGACACAAATGCAGCGCAGTTGGAGTATGCGCAGCGAGGCATCGTAAAAGAATAATTTTCCGGCAGTATGGCTAAATTCGCCGCTCCGAAGGCGGTGGCGGTTGCACAGTTGCCATCTTTTTGGAAAGATGGCAACTGTGCAAAAAAAGCACGGGAAGTTATTCTTTCACGAGCCCTAAGTGGGGATTGTGCAACTGGGAGTAAGGAGCAGCGGGTAGTCTCACCCCTACTCCCTACTCCCTACTCCGTACTCCGTACTACATACTGCGACGCGTGCGCAGGACGACAAAACCACCCAGCGCAACGACGGCCAGCAGCGCCAGCAGCGCCGAATACGGGGCGGTCGTGGTCGTGCTGTCGACCTCGCTCAGCTCGACAGCGGTCGGGACGACCGGCTCGCAGACGACCGGCACGTAGGAGACTGTGAAGTCATCGACGTAGAAGCCGTCGGCAACGACGCCACCGTCCGACGTCATACGGTAGCGCAAGCGCACGTTAGCCTGGTTTTCCAGTGGATCTGCTGCGTTTGACACCTGTATCCAATCGGTTTGTATGCCGTTGAATTCAGCCAGCGCAGTAGGTGACCAGGTGGTGCCACCGTTGGTCGACCACTCGAAGTAAGTAAAGTCGTAGCCGGACTCCAGCGCATACTTGTACCAGCCGGCCACGTTGATGTCGTACTTGCCCGTCAGGTCGATGACCGGCGACTGCAGCCACGAGTTCACGTTGTTCGGATAGTTACCCGCCGGGCTGTCGGTCCAGGAGTGGGTTGGGCTGTACGATGCACTCGTCGTCTGGGCCCAGGTGTTGCCCGTACCACCCGTCGTCCAGCCGTTGACACCACTCTCGAAGTTGTCGAAGAAGGCGTTCATTGGCGGCTGCGGGACGCTGGCCTGCAGCGTGAACGGCAGGGTGTAGTTACCCTGGGCGGTGGTCACGGCCAGTGAGAACTCCAGCATCGCACCACACACCACGGTGTCGGCCACCGAGACGATGTAGGCGGTGTTGTTGTTGGCGTTACCGCCGGCGGCGATGTTCGGGTAGGTCGACGTGTTCTGGCTGATCGTAACACCCGCGGTGCTCGTGCTGAGCACGGCGCTGATGCCGGTGCTGGTGGTGGCGCCGTTGTTGGCCAACGACACGAACATCTGGACACCACTTTCACCCGGCTCCAGGTAACCGTTGTTGTTGCCACCGCCCACGTTGTCGTTGACCGTGACGGCGTTGTAGATCAGGTTCGGCACCGGCACCAGGCCGATGTCAGTCGTGGTGGTGCCAGCGGCGGCCACCGTACGGTTAGGCACCGTGACCGCTGTCGGATAACCAGGCAGCAGCGGACCGCCCGTGATCGAGTAAGTACCCGGCAGGACCTGGATGCTGTAGTTGCCGCTGGCGTCCGTGACGGTGGTCAAGGTTTCTGGGCCGGCCAGGGTGACGGGCGCGCCAGGCACGCCCGCATTTGTCACCGTGTTGTAGACACGACCGTTCAGTGTGCCCTTGGGTGCACCGCAGGCCGGGAACTTGAACGAGCCGATGCGCGTCTGCCAGTTGGTGCCGGTAGTTGCATAGTACTCCTGGGTGTACCAGAAGGTGCAGTCGTCGTTGGGGTCCACGGTCATCGCGCTGTAGTCACCCCAGCGGCTGTAGCCAGTCTGCGACCCGGTGCCTTGGAACAGGGTGGTCTCGGTCTGCGTCAGCTGGCCGAGGAATTCACCGTAGCGCTGGCCGGCGTAGCGGATGGCCGGGTACATGGTGCTGCTGGAGACGCTGTAACCGACGGCGATGTTGCCATCCTGATCGGCGGCGATACTGCCCATCCAGCGATGGGCGCCGTCGGCCAGGTTGTGCGTGCCCTGCTGGTGCAGGGTCGGCGTGCCGCCGGGATTGCGCACTTCGTACCAGCGCGTGGCGGCGCGGCCACCATCGTTGACCGTATGCAGCGCATAGAGTGCCTCGCGGGTCCCGTAGTTACGGTACTGCAGCTGCATCATCAGGCGGAAACTGAGTGAGTCCAGCCCCATCGCTGAGCCCTGCTGCGGGATGCCGTAGTCGACGATCCCGAACGGGTCCACCGGGATGGAGACCGGACCGGTCAGTGTCGAGTTGGCTGGCGTCACCCAGTCGGCATCGAACTCGTACAGCTTGAGTGCATTGGGCGCGGCGGCCTGCATGAAGTAGTTCGGCGCACCGGCGGGCGGTGCCGTGCCGCGGGCGTTGCTGGGCAGGAAGCTGTCACAGCTGCTATCCAGACACAGGTCGAAGTGGACTTCCTGCAGGGGAGCGCCAGTCAGCAGCGGGGTCTTGTTCATGCCCCACAGACGAACACCAAAACCTGTGGCGGGTGCAGTCTGCTGGAACATGTTGGCCGACATGTAGTAGCCGTCGGGCCACACGCCCAGCTTGGGATAGTCGTTGAGATATCCAGCAAACGTTCCGGTGTCCGCACGCAGCGCATAGAAGTACCAGCCGCCCGCCACCGGATCACCGGTCTGTGACACAGCGATACACTCGTAAAAGGGGCCGGTGTTGAAGTTGGTCCAGGCAAAGTTGGTCACGATCCAGCGGTTGACGTAGGGGTCGTACAGAACGACCGGGTCGCCGTCGTTGCTGGTGTCGCAGGGTGTACCGGCCGGGCCGGTGAAGAAGTTGTTCAGGGTCAAACCAACCAGGCGTGTACCGGTCGCCTTATCGAAGATCGCGACCGACGTGTTGACCGTTTCGATGTAGTGGTTCGGTCCCACGTCACCATTGGTGTCGGGCGGCCAGCCGGCGCCAAACTCGCTGAACTGCATGCCCGCGAAGTTGGCGATCGGTGGGGGCATGGGACCCGAGGAAACCTTGGGTGCCGGTGCCTCAGGCGCAAAGCTCCACGTCAGGGCCGCCTTTTCGCCCGGTGTCATACGGACAGGTATCTCGCTGGGGCTCACTACTGCCTCAGGAATCTGCTGCAATTCGCGCAGGTCGCCGTCCCAGCGGTAGGCGGGTACGGGGTCGCCAACGAAGGGGCCGAGGATGACCGGGGCCGCCTTGGGCCGCTCCACCGGCGCGGCCTGCACGGCAGCGGCCGTGAGGCCCAGCAGCAGGGCGACTACGACGAACAGGTTGAGCACGTTTCGTTTCTTCATGGAATTCTCCTATGTCAGGTTGCAACGAACGCAGGATGGGGGGGTAGAATCGGTAGATCGGGATGGGTAGATGATTATCGGTTGTGTCGGTCACCTCCTCTACACAGAATCGAACAATCGAGGGTGTTTCGGGTTCATGCATACCATCGGGCGTCGGTGGCATGGAGCAAGTATACCGCATTGACACGTCAAGACCCAAATCACACGGGGGTCGGGTATGGCATGGCAGACTGGCCAGGGAGATACAGTCCGGGCACAATGATACGCGGCGTGGCTGGTGCTCTGTCAGGTTAGAATGTGTACCGTTCCTGCCGCTGTACAAGCGCAGAATGGTGCCAACATCCAACCTGACAGAGCACAAGGACCATCGATGTCACTGGCCGTAGATCAAGACTATAAAAACGGCGGGAGGGATCGCCGGCTCACACCGAATTGGCACGTACGAAACCGCAAAGTCGTCCACATAGAAGCCATCATTGACCACACCCGAGTCTGACGTGAAGTGATGGCGCAAACGCACGTTGGCCTGATTCGCCAGCCACGGTGCACTGAAGCTGTCGTGATCCCATGTGCTGCGCACGCCATTGAATCTGGCCAGTGGCTCTGGCGCCCAGGTAGCGCCTCCATCGGTGGACCACTCCAAGTAGGTGTAGTCGAAACCAGGCTCCAATGCGTACTTATACCAACCCGAGACGGTGATGTCATTCTTACCGGTCAGGTTGATCACCGGCGACCGCAGCCAGGAGTTCAAGTTATTAGGATAGGCGACACCCGGGCTGTCGGTCCAGGAGTGGGCCGGGCTGTACGAGGCCTCAGTCGTCTGTGCCCAGGTATTCTGCGTACCACCCGTCGTCCAGCCGTTGACACCGTTTTCGAAGTTGTCGAAGAAGGCGTTCATCGGCGGCTGCGGGACGCTGGCCTGAAGTGTAAACGGCAGGGTGTAGCTGCCCTGGGCGGTGGTCACGGCCAGTTGGAACTGCAGCTCCGTGCCACATACCACCGTGAAGGCGACCGACACTCCATAGGCTGTACCGTTGTCAGCAGTCAGGCCAGGCGGAATGTCGGGATAGGTGGAGCTGTTCTGGCTGATCGTGACACCTGGTGTGGTTGTGCTGAGCACGGCGCTGATCCCGGTGCTGGTGGCGGCGCCGTTGTTGGTCAGCGATACGAACATCTGAACGCCGCTTTCACCCGGCTCCAGGTAACCGTTGTTGTTGCCACCGGCCACGTTGTCGTTGACCGTGACGGCGTTGTAGATCAGGTTCGGCACCGGCACCAGGCCGATGTCGGTGGTTGTGGTGCCACCGGCGGCGACCGTGCGGTTGTTCACCGTGACCGCTGTCGGATAACCAGGCAGCAGCGGACCGCCCGTGATCGCATAGGTGCCCGGCAAGACCCGGATGCTGTAGTTGCCGCTGGCGTCGGTGACGGTGGTCAGGGTCTCGGGGCCAGCCAGGGTTACGGGCGCGCCAGGCACGCCCGCATTGCTCACCGTGTTGTAGACACGGCCGTTCAGTGTACCCTTCGGCACACCGCAGGCCGGGAACTTGAACGAGCCGATGCGTGTCTGCCAGTTGGTGCCGGTAGCGGCGAAGTACTCCTGGGTGTACCAGAAGGTGCAGTCGTCGCTGGGGTCCACGGTCATCGCGCTGTAGTCACCCCAGCGGTTGATGCTCATCTGCGATCCGGTGCCTTGGATCAGGGTGGTCTCGGTCTGCGTCAGCTGGCCGGGAAACTCACCGTAACGCTGGCCGGCGTAGCGGATGGCCGGGTACATGGTGCTGCTGGAGACGCTGTAACCGACAGCGATGTTGCCATCCTGGTCGGCGGCGATGCTGCCCATCCAGCGGTGGGCGCCGTCGGCCAGGTTGTGCGTGCCCTGCTGGTGCAGGGTTGGCGTGCCGCCGGGATTGCGCACTTCATACCAGCGGGTCGCGGCGCGGCCGCCCTCATTGACGGTGTGCAGTGCGTACAGCGACTCATGCGTGCCGTAGTTGCGGTACTGCAGCTGCATCATCAGGCGGAAACTGAGCGAGTCCAGCGTCTGCCCCGTGCCCTGCTGCGGGATGCCGTAGTCGACGATCCCGAACGGGTCCACTGGGATGGAAACAGGACCGGTCAGTGTCGAGTTGGCCGGCGTCACCCAGTCGGCGTCGAATTCGTACAGGTCCATCGCATTGGGTGCAGCGGCCTGCATGAAGTAGTTCGGCGCACCGGCGGGCGGTGCCGTGCCGCGGGCGTTGCTGGGCAGGAAGCTGCCGCAGCTGCCGTCCAGACACAGATCGAAGTGGACTTCCTGCAGCGGGGCGCCAGTCAGCAGCGGGGTCTTGTTCATGCCCCACAGGCGCACGCCAAAGCCCGTACCCACCGCCTCGAACATGTTGGCCGACATGTAGTAACCGTCGGACCACACGCCCAGCTTGGGATAGTCGTTGAAGAAGTCGCCCGCAAAGGTGCCGGTGTTGGCCTGCAGGGCGTAGAAGTACCAGCCGCCAGCTACCGGATCGCCTGTTTGCGACACGGCGATACATTCGTAGTAGGGCCCGGTGTTGAAGTTGAACCAGGCAAAGTTGGTCACGATCCAGCGGTCGACGTAGGGGTCGTACAGAACGACCGGGTCACCGTCGTTGCTGGTGTCGCAGGGTGTGCCCGCCGGGCCGGTGAAGAAGCTGTTCAGGGTCAAACCAACCAGGCGTGTACCGGTCACCTTATCGAAGATGGCCACCGAGGTGTTGACCGTCTCGATGTAGTGGTTGGGACCGACGTCACCATTGGTATCGGGCGGCCAGCCGGCGCCAAACTGGCTGAACTGCATGCCGGCGAAGTTGGCGATCGGCGGCGGCATAGGCCCTGAGGAGACCTTGGGCGCCGGTGCCTCAGGCGCCAAGCGCCACGCCCGGGCCGCCTTTTCGACCGGTGTCAGATGGACAGTTGTTTCGCTGGGGCTCTCCACTGCTTCAGGAATCTGCTGCAATTCGCGCAGGTCACCGTCCCAGCGGTACGCCGGTACGGGGTCGCCAACGAAGGGGCCGAGAATGACCGGGGCCGTCTTGGGCCGCTCCACCGGCGCCGCCTGCACAGCAGCGGCCGTGAGGCCCAGCAGCAGGGCGATCACCACAAACAGGTTGAGCACGTTTCGTTTCTTCATAATATTCACCTATGTCCCCTATCCCCTATCCCCTGACCCCTGACCCCCATCCCCCATTTCACGCCGTTTCCACCCGCGCCGCTTCATCCAACCCATACTCTGCAATCGCCAACGAACGCAGATCGACCTTACGCACTTTGCCGGTTTCGGAAAGCGGGAGGGCGCTGACGAACTTGATGTAGTGCGGGATCTTGAAGTTGGCCAGCTGGCCGCGGCAGGCGCGGTGCACATCTTCGACGGTCATGCCCTGGCCGGGTTCGAGGACGATCCAGGCCATGATCTCCTCACCGTAACGCAGGTCGGGCAGACCGACGACGTGGACGTCGGCAATTTTGGGGTGCTGGCGCAGGAAGTCCTCGATTTCGCGGGGGTAGACGTTTTCGCCGCCGCGAATGATCATGTCACGCAGGCGCCCGGTGATCTTGCAGAATCCGGCCGCATCCATCGTCGCCAGGTCGCCGGTGTGCAGCCAGCCGTCGGCGTCCAGCACCGCCGCCGTCGCTTCGGGCATCTTGTAGTAACCCGCCATGACGTGGCAACCGCGCGTCCACAGCTCACCCTGCACACCCGCCGGCACGTCGATGCCGCTCACCGGGTCGACGATGCGCACCTCGACACCGGGCAGCGCCTGGCCGACGGTGGTCAGCCGGCGTTCCAACGGGTCGGTGATGCGCGTCTGCGTGATCGCCGGGCTCGCCTCGGTCTGGCCGTAGGCAATCGTCATGCCGTGAATGCCCATGCGCGAGACGGTCTGCTGCATCAGGTTGACGGGGCACGGGCTGCCCGCCATGATACCGGTGCGCAGCGAGCTCAGGTCGTAGCGCACAAAATCGGGGTGGTGCAGCGTGACCAGGAACATGGTCGGCACCCCGTAGAGTACGGTGCAGCGTTCACCCTGGATGGCACCCAAGACGTGATCGACGTCGAAATGCGCACTGGGCAGCACCAGGGTGGCGCCGCGCGTCAGGCAGCCCAGGGCCCCCATGACGCCACCAAAACAGTGGAAGAGTGGCACCGGCAGGCACACGCGGTCGCCGGCGGTCAGTTTCAGGCAGCCGGTCACGTGGAAGGCGTTGCTCACCACGTTGCGATGGGTCAGCATCACCCCTTTGGCAAAACCGTCGGTGCCGCTCGTGTACTGGATGGTCACGACATCGCCCGGATCGCACGCGGCCTGGCGTGCGGCCAGGACAGCCAGGGGGACGCCGTCACCCAGGCGCTGCACCTCGGGGCAGGGCAGCATGCCCTCCTGCACCCGGTCGCCGATGGTGATCACGTATCGCAGGCCGGGGAAGGACGTGCCCTCCCGCACGGCACCGTTTTGACGCAGCGCATCGGGCACCAGGCGGCGCACGGCGTCGACGTAGCGGAAACGATCGCTGATCAACAGCACCGTGCTGTCCGACTGCTGGACGATGTACTGGACCTCGGGCGGGCGCAGGTCGGGGTTGATCGTGACCAGGACGGCCCCAATTTTGGCCACCGCCAGCTGGATGACAAACCACTCGGGACGGTTGGGGGCCCACAGCGCCACGTGATCGCCCTGGGCGACACCAAGTGCCAGCAGGCCGCGTGCCATCTGGTCGGCGGCGGTGCGCAGTTCGGCGTAGGTCAAGCGTTCGCCGCTTTCGTGATGGACCAGGGCTTCGTGGTCGGCATACAGTACCGCTTGCCGGTCGAGCAGGTCACCGATCGTCGTCTGCAGCGGGTCGAAATTCACAGTTGACTCATCCACCTGGCCGCCTGGTCGACACCGCCCAGACGTGCGAATTCGTTTTGCCAGGCGGTGGCATGCTCGCGCCACCGCGGGTCTTTCAGCAAGCGCGCCACCACGGGCAGCAGCTCAGCCGCCGTGACCTGGGTGGCAGGCAGGGTCAGCGCGATGCCCGCGGCGGCGGCGCGGCGGGCCTGGTTGGCCTGGTCACCCGCATGCGGGATGATGAGCTGCGGCACGCCGTGCACGATCGCGGCATGCGTCGTGCCAACGCCGCCGTGGTGAATGACCAGGTCGAGCCGCGGCAGCAGCCAGTCGTACGCCACCCACGGCTGCACGATTGCAGCGGGGGGCAGCTGGCTGCGCAGCTGCGCGGCCCATTCCTGGCTGCCCGCGGCAACAATCGGACAGCCACCCACGTGTAGCACGGCCTGCGCAGCCGCCACGAAGAAGTCCTCGTCGTGCGTGAACAGGCTGCCCAGGGTGATCATGACGAGAGGGCGGTCGGCGGGCAGCGCTTCCATCCAGGCGGGGGGTGTGCCGGCGGGCGCTTCGGTCTGCCCGCCAACGAACTGGTTGTGCGGCAGCAGGGCGGCCTTTTCGCCGTACCAGCTGCGGCTGAAGTAGACCACGTGCCCATGCGGTGACACCGGCCAGAACCCGCCGTCGGTCCAATAACGACCGGCGACGTGCGCCCGCTCCCAGAGCTGCGCCAGGCGGGCGCGAGCCTCGTGCGCCACCTGGCCGGCGGTGTCCGCCGTCGTACGCGCCGGCAGCCGCATGGCCTGTGCCGGCCAGCCGCAAATGACCAGCGGTATGTCGTGTTTTTCGGCCACAATGGGTGCCGCCGTCACGAACAGCTCGCTTGCGATGACGTCGGGCCGCAGATCGGCGACCACCTGGTCAAGTGCGATCACCCCTTTTGCCACCTCGGCCACGTCCAGCCAGCTGTCGATGGCGCGCACCTGGCGGGCCCAGGCGCGTGCGTTGGGCGGCAGGTCGGCCGGCGCCGGGGGTGGGATGTGCCAGCCGGTGGTGGGGACCGTCGTCAAGGGCACGTGCGCCTCTGCCAGCTGGCCGGCCACCGCCGGTGTACTGACCCAGGTGACCTCGTGTCCTGCGCGGCGCAGCGCCGCGGCGGTACGCAGATAACCGCCCCAATCGAGGTGGCCGGGCAAGGGAGCTGAGGTGAACAGGAAGTGTGTCATGAGCCGTCAACGAATGAATGAATGGCCGTCCGCGAATACGCGAATCAGGTCGGGCGACAGAGGCGCCAGGCGCGTAGGGCTTCGGCGACACTCCAGGCCTGCCAGGGGCAGCCGCGGGGGGTGAAAGGAGGGTCGCCGTCGGCGATTTCGCTGATGCTGCCCAGGCCGGCATCCAGCATGAAGTGGCTGAATGGGTCGAGAAAGGAGCGCGCCAGGACGGGATCGGCGTAGACCCGCAGGTGCGCTTCGACGAACGGTCCGATCAGCCATGCCCATACGGTGCCCTGGTGGTAGGCGCCGTCGCGTGCGTAGCGGTCGCCCGTATAGATGCCGACGTAGCCGGGTTCGAAAGGCGCCAGGGATCGCAGGCCCATCGAGGTGACGAGATAGCGGGCACAGCTGTCGACGACCTGTTTCTGTTGATCCGGCGTCAGTGGGCTGGGCTGCAGCGACACGGCGAGCAGCTGGTTGGGGCGCAGGGCCGCATCGTTGCCGTGCGGGCCCCCGATGACATCGAAGCACCAGCCTGCTGCGTCGTTCCAAAATTTGGCGAAGGCAGCCTGCACACGCGCGGCGCGCGCACGGTAAGGCTGGGCCGGTTCGCCCAGGCGTTCGGCAAAACTGGCCATGACGTGCAGCGCGTGATACCACAGGGCGTTGATCTCCACCGCTTTGCCCTGGCGCGGTGTGACGACCCAGTCATCGACTTTGGCATCCATCCAGGTCAACTGCACGCCGGGCTCGCCGGCGTAGAGCAGCCCATCCGCCGGATCGACGCGGATGCCAAAACGCGTCCCTCGTTCGTGCCACGCCAGGATGTCGGCCAGGATGGGGTAGAGCTCGCGTAACAGGGCGTCATCGCCGGTGGCTTCCACCGTCGCACGCACCGCTTCGAAGTACCACAACGTGGCATCGACCGTGTTGTAGTCCTGGTCACCCAGCGCTTCGCCTGCATCGGGGAAACGGTTGGGCAGCATGCCCTGGCTGACGTGACGCGCAAACGTGCGCAGCAGTGAAACCGCCAGTTCGGGCCGCCCCGTGCTCAACGTCAGCCCGGGCAGGCTGATCATCGTATCGCGTCCCCAATCAGTGAACCACGGGTAGCCCGCGATGACGGTGTGACCCTCACCGCGCGCCACGACGAACTGGTCCGCCGCCAGGACCAGCTGCTGCACCCATGCCGGCTCGTGGCCCACGCCGGCGCGGGCCATCAGTTCCGCCTGGCGGGTCCGTTCGGCCGCCAGCACCGTCCATGCCCCATCCGGCTGCGACGTCTCGGTCGTAATCGTGAGTGACACCAGCTGGTCGGGGCCAAACTCGAAATAGGCACGGCCGACCGCCAGGAGGTCTTCGTGATCGTCCTGGCCTCGCTCGCGCTCCACAGAGTAGAAGAAGTTCTTGTACGTGTCACCCAGGACCTCGATCTGGATCGAGGAGACGAGCCGGCCGCTGCCGTCGGTCACCTGGCAGCGGATGTAGACCGGTGTGGCATCGTCGAACACCTGGACAATACCATCCAACGTGCCATCGGCCAGGTAGGTGCCGGTCACGGCACTTTCTTCGGCGCAAATCTCCAGGTGCGGGCTCCACGCCGGCGACTCGAGCAGGTCGTGGTAATCACGGTGGGTAAAGAGCCCCAGCACCGCCAGGCGCACCGGCTGTTCGCCGCGCAGCATGCGGTAGGTGATGTACGTGGTGTTATGCCCATGCGCCATGAACACCCGCTTTTCGAGCAGGCAGTCGGCCAGGGCGTAGCGCCACACCGGGATCGTGCCGTCCAACTCGAACGACTCCAGGTTGTGATACCCGCGCGGATCGACGGTGCCGTCCTGGAAGACGTTGCACGCCAGTGGATAAGCGACCCCCTCGTGTTCGACCCATTCGTCCAGCTTGGCACACACCAGGGTTCGGCCGAGGGGTGGGTGCAGCGCCGCCAACAGCAGCCCATGGTAGCGCCGCGTCGCTGCGCCGGAAATCGTGCCCGAGGCATACCCGCCGATACCGTTCGTCACCAGCCATTCGCGGCGCAGGGCGGCATCCAACACACCGCAGCTTTCACGTCCAAAAGATACCATCGTCACTCATTCCTTCAACAGGGCCGGCCAGTCGATCGAGCGCACGGTGGCGTGCAGATCGTGTGTATCGTCGACTTCGTGAAACGTCATGTTCGAAAACAAACGCGCGGCGATCTCGCGCGTGGGTCCCAACGGCACCACGTCATCGGCGCGCCCGTGATAGATGACCGTGGGTACCGCGGTCGGTGGTGGCAGGCTGCGCACAAAATCGGGCCAGATGAGCGCCGGGGCCAGGAGGACGAGCCGGCGCACCAGCAGCGGGTGCCGGCAGGCAAACAGCGTCGCCATCAAGCCGCCAAAACTGGAGCCGATGAGCGTCCAGCCAGATGTGGTGCCCAGGTGGACCACGAGCTGGTCCATACGCTGTTCGAGTGTGCCGGTGAAATCGGGCGCCACCAGGTCAGGAAATTGCGCGCGCAGGAAGGTGGCCTTATCGCCCTGACCGCTGCTGGCCAGACCGTGGATAAACATGAGGTGGGCGGGTACGTTCATGCAAGCTCCGTGCGCGTGACTGGCGGGATGGCTGAATCGTACCATGGAATGGGTTTATGGCAAAAATGGAGGAGGGAGTACGGAGTAGGGAGTACGGACTCGACTTTTGCACCTTACCAACTGAATA
>CAYUCC010000025.1:0-62636 GCA_964443225.1 uncultured Anaerolineae bacterium | reverse complement strand
GACGGTCATGTTCGTGGCGCGCGACGGCCAGGTCGTCGGCGCATTGGCCGTGGCCGACACCCTGCGACCACGAGTGGGTGAGGTCATGGCGCGTTTGCGGCAGAGCGGCATCGAGCACACCATTATGCTCACCGGTGACAACGCCCGCGTCGCGGCGGCCATCGCCCAGCAGGCCGGGATCAGTGACTATCGCGCCGACCTGATGCCAGAGGACAAGCTGGTCGTCATGCGCGACCTGCTCGGTGCCTACCGTCAGGTCGGGATGGTGGGTGACGGTGTGAACGACGCCCCTGCGCTAGCGAACGCGACGGTTGGCATCGCGATGGGCGGTGCCGGCACCGACGTGGCGCTGGAGACCGCCGACGTGGCGCTGATGGCCGACGACCTTAACAAACTGCCGTTTGCGGTGGGTCTGGGGCGGGCCACGCGCGCCATCATCATACAAAACCTGGCCATCGCCCTGGGCGTGATCGCTTTGCTCGTCGTTGCCTCGCTGACCGGCATCATTGGCATCGGCATTGCGGTCGTGTTTCACGAGGGCAGCACGATCGTGGTGGTGTTGAATGCGCTGCGGCTGCTGGGGTATCGCGCTGCGGTTGGCGATGAACCTGGCCAAACTTCCTGACGCGTTTATCCTGGTGATGGTGTTCTAAGCGGGTCCTCGAACCACCGTGCCTGCAAAACCTGTGCCATCGCCTGGACGAGGTTCAGGTCGCCGAGGCCCACCTCCGTGCACAGCGCTTTGTACAGAATGCGCCATTCGGTCGGGGGCTCAGGCAGACGCGGCGGCAATACCTCCTGATTGCGCGCCGCGAACGTGGCCTGCAAGGCCTCGTGCAGCTTTGCGCCGTCCACCGAACAATGGTGGGCGATCATTACGAGATCGACGAGATCTCGAACGCGTGTGTTGGGGCCGGTGACGTGCGGCCGAACATAGGCATGTACCTTTTCAGCGATGTGTTGCGACAGTGGATAGCAGGGGACCGTGGCCGGCGCAATGCCAGCGAATGCCAGGAGCCGTGGCATCATCAGGATATCTGCCGGCTCAATCACCGGATCGCCGCTTCCCACATCGACGTGGAAACTCTCAAACACGCGGCCATCCAGCAACGCCGTGACCGGGAAGCGCAAGCCGCCCTCCCCGATCCCGGGTAGGCGACCACGGGCCGGCGCAACTGTGAACTCGAACCAGTCTCCGAGTTCCAGGCGCGCGGCATGCGCCAGCGCTGCATAGACGGCACTGTGGGGCAATGCCAGCAGCAAGTCCATATCCCGAGTTGTGCGCGCCAGACTGCCGAGCCGCAGCTGCAGTGCGACACCGCCTTTCAATAACCACTGCTCTGGCTGCGCAGTCGCCAGGCGCGCTAGCAGGCGATCGAACGCGACCAGCTTGCGCAGCCGGACGAGGGCCAGGCCGGATTCACGGCTCTGCGCGAGCAGCCGATCTTCCAGCGCACGGCGAAACGCGGCGCCACTGTTGTAACTCATGCGACCTCGGCGCACGCCAGCGCGCGTTGCAGGATTGTGCGCACCCGGCGAGTGCGCCCGGCAGCGCATATCTCCTCAGGCAGTGCAAGGCCCCGCGCTATAGCCTGCTGGACGGCCTGCGTCACGAATTCCTCAGCCAGGCCCGCGGCAACCACATCGGCAAGCGTGCGTGGGACGGTCGTCACCGCCAGGCCGTCCCGGCGCGTCACATCGTTAGGTGTGAGCCGCTGCGTGTGGAGGCGCATCCCAGAGCGTCGCCGCGATGCACTGCGCGGCACGGTGACGTGCACTGCGACGGGGAGCGCGTCGGACAACTCATAGAGTGCCAGCGCACTGTCGTGGGAGATGACTGACCTGGGCCCGGTCTGTAGCCAGACGACCATCATGTCCTCATGCGGGGATGCCGGGAACTGTACGAGCCGGTAGACCCCGGTCGCAGCTCGCGTCAGACGTCCGGCCGCAACCTGGCGCGCGAGACGCGCGCTATCCACGCCGGCCGCAGCAGCCTGCTGGCGCGTGAAATAGCCGGCTTGGCCTTCAGCCACCGGGTAAAGCCTGGCAGCCCAATCCTGTGCGGTCATGTTTGTTTCTGCCTATGCTGTGTGCGTAACGCTGTTCTTGAAACAGTGTTTTGCACACATATTACCACACAGTGAAGTAGAGAGCAAGGTCAAGACCCGTGTAGAGTATGCGCAAGACGCCGCTCGCGTGTGTCGCAACCGGCCAGGCATTCTTGCTCGGCCTGCGCCAGAAATGTGCTGCGGATTGCATCTCCGCAGTTCACGTATATCTCGAATCATACTATCAGGCCGTGTGCAGCCCAATGTGGATTCGGAGAAACAGGCACCCCCTATTCCTGCAAGCCGGCAAGGGCCAGCGCAGCCAACCCCAGGCCCAGCATGGCGACGCCGTTGCTCAGTTCCAGCGTATCGAGTGTGCTCATGACGATGACGGCAATGCCCATGGCAATGGCGATACCTTTCAACGCGATTTTGGTGATCTGCTTGTACATAATTGCCTCCAATGCGTGCGTATGAATGAAGCGGTACGCACCACGCCTCATGTCATGTCCATGTACGAAGACAAAAACCGCCCGTCATCCAGCCCGTAGCGCTGGCGGAACTCCGCCAGTGTGGCGTCGGCGGCCAGGGGCTTGACCATGAACGTCCCCCAGCTCTGGCCCGTGAGCTGAAAACCGGTCTGTGCCAAGGCTGCCGCGTGACCGGCGTCGTCCAGCCGGACCTGGATGTAGTGGGCACCGGTGCGCTCGGCCAGGCTGGCCGCCGCCTCCGCCGCGTTCCCACCGCTGGCCAGCAGCAGATTGTGCACCCGCAGCAGACCGTTGTGCGCCGCAGCAACTGCATAACCCACCATCTTCCCATCGAGCTGGAACAGCCACAGGTCGTTGGCGTTCAGAAAACTGCGCGCGTGCAGGAAGGGAAAAAAGGGCATGTGGCGGCGGGCAAAGCCCAGGCGGCCCCAGGCGATCTGCTCGAAGAGGCGGTCGGCCAGGGCCAACTGGTCGGGACCGGCCTGTTCGACGCGCAGCCCCGGCGTTTGGGGCAGCGTGTCGCGCCGGCCCAGGGCTGCGGCCGGGGAGAAGACATCCCGATAGCCGTGCTTCTCGTACAGGCCGTGGGCCACGCGGTAGCTGTCGGTGCCAAGGGTGGAGAAACGCAGCCCGGCCGCGGCCATGCGGCGATGGGCTTCGTCGAGCAGCTGCGATGCCACCCCTCTTCCCCGCCAGGCCGGGTGGGTGGATACGGCCCACACCCCACCCACCTCCGCCGCACCCGCCGTCGAAACTACCGGCAGCCGGAAGACGCCCACCTGTCCCACTACCGTGCTCCCGTCCACGGCATAGACCGCAAAACAGGCGAAGGGCCGCGGGTCCCTGCGCCGGATCACCGCAGTCAGCTCCGGCGTCAGGGCAAAATCGAGGCAGAGCAGGTTGAGATGCAGCACCTGCAGCGGGTCCACCGCGTCGTATTCGGCAATGCGGATCATGGTTCACCTCGGCAGGCAGGCCCTACAGGTCACCGAGACCTGCCGGGTCTGCGGCGCTGTGCCACCACTCGCGAAAGCAGCAGCACAGCCCGGCGGCGTCGAATTCGGCCAGAAAGATACAGTCCCCTCACTGCACCACCAGCCGGCCTTCCATGCCGGCCTGGCGGTGACCAGCAACGGTACACACGTAGGCATAGACGCCCGCTTCGGAGGCTGTGAAGGTGAGGGCGCTTGTGTTCTCTTTGCCCATCACCGCCGCCGTCTGGCGGCCCAGGTCGGGCAGGGCCAGGTCGTGGGAGACGCCGTCGCCGTTGATAATGGCGATGCGCACCCGCTGGCCCGTCTGCACGGTCAGGTCGGGGTTGACCTGGCCGTCGATCGTCCCGCCCACGCCGATGTAGGCCATGTGTCCCTCCACGACACCGGTGCGCAGGCTGAAGACCTGGTCGGCTGGTTCGTCGGTTTGAGCGCCGCAGCCCGCCAGGGCCAGACCGCAGAGGAGGAGCAAAATCACGAGGATGGGTAACGTTTTCATCCTATATAGCGGGAGATGGCCATCAGCCCCAGGGAGACGACCAGCAGGCCAACGTCCCAGCGTTCGAAGGTATGCATCTCTGCGTCCAGCCGGCCCAGTTCGGCGCCCTGTTCCGGGGTCGGCGGGCCGCCGGCTGCGGCGACGGCTGCGCCCAGCGCACCCATGCGCGCAGCGCGGGGGCGGATACCGAAAAAGCCGATGCCGAAAGCGACCAGCGCCGCCAGGGAGCCGAGGGTGAAGCCCAGGCCCGGTCCGGAGGTAATCCAGGCAATACTGAGGCCGTTGGACGAGATCAGGTAGAGCGCCAGCCCGGCCAGGACGGTGAGCATGCTGGTAGTGTTCATGAAGACCGGGTAACGATGTTTGCCGATCAGTTCTTCCATGAACTTCGATCTGGCTGGGCCGAGACCTTTGGCTGAAGGCTCGAAGTAGAGGAAGTAGGCGACGGCTGCGCCGACCCAGAAGGCACCGGCGACGATATGGGTGAGACGGAGCAGAAGAAAGACGATAATCATTTGGATCCTCCCGATGATGTGGTGGAGCCCGTTGGCCCTCGTTTGCGTGATGCCGCCTGCGTGCAAGCGATGGCTGTATTTAACCACACCAGCGTCTGTGTGTGGGGTGACCCGGTGACCCTGCAAATAACCCAAGATGTGGTACAGAAGGGACCCGCGACACCGGGCACTATGTGGGCGGAGAAGAGGATGAAACTGTGCCAGGAGATAGGGAACCGCTGGGGCGTGGGTACGGCGCTGCGTTATCTGGGGCTGGCGGCCCTGGCCCAAAGTGACGCCGCGCAGGCGCGGGCGCTGTTGATCCAGAGCCTGGACGTGCACCGGGGGTTCGTGGCCGGCTGGGACATCGCCCGCACGCTGATCTACCTGGGTCAGGCGGCGCAGGCGTTGGGGGATGCCGACGCGGCGCGCGCTCACTACGCTGAGGCGCTGGCTGTGGCCGAGGCATCCAGTCTGCCGTTGCTGGCGGAAGAGGCGCGGGCGGGGTTGGCACAGGCGGAGGACTTACCGTGATCTTGCCTGGGCCATGAGCGCACATCGGAACGGTGTGGTAGGAATACGTCATAGCGCGTCAGCGCGCTGGGGTTTTTGAATCGCACGAAAGTGTGGCAGATTTTTGCGGTGAGCCTGCTCTTTGGTTTCGTGGATGTGGTCTTTCAACCCGCGTTCGCCGCGTTGGTGCCGCCGCCCGTGCCAGGTCAGTTGGTGTGCCTTGCGTTTCCAAAAAGCAGCACTTCTATGCTATACTTTCGACCATGAGCCATAAAATCCTGGTAATGGAAGACGAAATCAGTATTCTACAGACCGTGCAGGCCTACCTGGCACGCGATGGATTCACTGTGTATGTGGCACAGGACGGCTCTTCTGGTCTTAAGGCGGCACGCACGCTGCGGCCGGACTTGATTGTGCTAGATATCATGCTGCCGGGCATGGATGGGCTGGATGTGCTGCGCCAGTTGCGTCAGGACTCCGATGTCTATGTGCTGATTCTGACGGCTCGCAGCGATGAGAGCGACAAGATCGTCGGTCTGACCATGGGCGCCGACGACTACCTGACTAAGCCGTTCAGCCCGCGCGAACTGACGGCGCGCGTCAAGACCATCCTGCGCCGCGGCCGCGGTGTCGAGGTCAGGGATCGGGCGCTGGTCTTCCGGCGCCTGCGCGTCGACGCCGAGGCCCGGCAAGTTATCAAAGACGGTTTGCCGGTGGAACTGACAGCCATCGAGTTCGACCTGCTCCACGCCCTGGCGCGCCATCCGGGCCGTGTGTTGAGCCGTGAACAGTTGATCGAGCAGGTCTGGGGCTACGACTATTATGGCGACGAGCGGGTTGTGGACGTGCACATTGGGCGTATCCGCAAGAAGATCGAGGATAACGCGGAGGCGCCAGCGCTGATCGTCACTGTGCGCGGGGCCGGCTATCGTTTCGAGGATCTGCCCCAATGAAGTGGGTATCGATCATCCGACGCAGCCTGGGCTGGAAGATCCTTCTTTCTTATCTGGTGATCATTGTCGTTGCCTTCATCGTAGTGACTGGTGCGGCCAATTTCCACGCCGGGACCGCAATTGAACACCACCTCGCCGACATGGAGGCGGCTCTGCGGGGTGGCCCCCAACAGGCTTCAGACCTGGATGCCAGCTTTCACCAGGCGGTCAACGAAGTAATCTTGGTGGCGGTCCTGGCGGGTGGTATAGCTGCCATTGCCATCAGCGCCTTCACTGCCCGGCGTATTACCCAGTCTCTGCGGGCCATCACCGAGGCCAGCCAGCGCATCGCTGGCGGCGACTACCACCAGCGGGTGCCGGTTGCCAGTGACGATGAGCTGGGCAATCTGGCTATGTCGTTCAATCGCATGGCCCAGACCCTGGAACAGACTGAGCAGCGCCGGCTGGACTTGATTGGCAACGTGGCCCACGAGTTACGCACCCCCCTCAGCAGCATCCGTAGCACCCTGGAAGCCCTCACCGACGGTGTGCTGGCCCCTGAACCGGCCACTTTCTTGAGCGCCCAGCACGAGACAGCCCGCCTGCAGCGCCTGGTGCAGGACCTGGAAGAGCTGAGCCGGGTCGAGGCCGGCCAGATTCCGCTCAATCGCCAGGCGGTCGCCATCGACGAACTGATCGAGGCCGTAGTTGAACGGCTGCAGCCCCAGTTCGAGGACAAAGGCGTCAGCCTGACGAGTGCCGCCAGCACGGATTTGCCGGCTGTGGACGTCGATCCAGGCCGAATCATGCAGGTGCTGCTCAACCTGTTGGGCAATGCCTTGCAGTATACACCGCCCGGCGGCAGAGTCAGCGTGCAGTCGTCGGTAATCAGTAGACAGTCACCGGTGATCAACGAAGTCATAGAAGCCAGCCACAAGCCAGCGATCGACCACCAACCCTCGCATACCGATAACCGTTTACTGATTACCGTACAGGACTCTGGCATTGGCATCTCCGAGGGCGATATGCCCCACATTTTCGAGCGCTTCTACCGGGTGGACAAGTCGCGCTCCAGGGCAGGCGGCGGCAGTGGCATCGGCCTGACCATCAGCAAACACCTGGTTGAGGCCCACGGCGGCCGCATCTGGGTAGAGAGCCCCGGCCCAGGCGGGGGCAGCAGCTTCTTCTTCACGGTGCCACTCGCATCCTAAGGGCTTGTAAAAGAGTAACTTCCCGTGATTTGCGGCGAATTCCTGCCATTTTGCAGGAAGTTATCCTTTTACATGCCCTGAGTTACCCCACTTCTTCACACAACTGACATATTCCCTTCGTAGTGGCGACAACATCGGGGCCTATACTGACTGCTGTCAACAGGTTTTCCGCACCTTGCGGTTTGGTACGAAAGTGAGGTGACCACGATGATGGGCTTTGGGTTCGGAGGTTTTGGCTTGCTCTTCATGATAGTGTTCTGGGTGTTGATCTTCGGCCTGGCCGTGTGGCTGATCAACCGGCTGTTTCCCCAGGTCACCGGCCGTTCCTCGCAGCTGACCGGAAGCGGTCGCAGCGAGACTGCCCCCTCGCCAGAGGAGATCCTCAAGCAACGCTATGCCCAGGGGGAGATTTCTACGAGTGAGTTTGAAGCGATGCGCCAGCAACTGAGATAGTAGAGCATCGAACAAGAATGACTTCCTGCAATGTGCTCGGAATTTGCAGCAGTTCACAGGAAGTTTTTTCTGTTGCGAACCCTAACTGGGAGAAAGAACAAGAGTGATAAGGATCAACCGGCCTATTTTGTGGCTTGTTCTGCTGTCAATGACAACACTGGGTTTGACCGCCTGCGCGCCCGAGTCTGCGCCGGCAACGGCAGCGGTGACTTCGACGCCAGCGCCCAGCAGCTTGACTGCGCCAACTATGTCGCCGGGCATGGCCCACATGATGGCTGCGCTGCCAGACGATGGCGTCCCGGCTGCCACGGTCAGCCAGGGCAACCAGCCGCTGGCCTACCAGGACAAGGACGGGGTCAAAGTCTTTGAGTTGTCCGCAACGCCGGTCCGCTGGGACTTCGACGGTGGTGTGCAGCAGGTAACCTGGACCTACAACGGGATGGTGCCCGGCCCGCTGCTGCGCGTTACTGAAGGCGACCGGGTGCGCGTCGTGGTCAAAAATGATCTACCCGAAGACACAACCATCCACTGGCATGGCATCGAAGTGCCCAACGCAATGGACGGTGTGCCAGGGATGACCCAAGACCCCATTGCGCCGGGCGAGACTTTCGTCTACGAGTTCGAGGCCAGGCCGGCGGGCACTTTCTGGTATCACAGCCACGTGGCGAGCGATATTCAGATTGGTGCCGGGCTGCACGGTGGATTTATCATCGATCCCAAGACGCCAGAATCCGACCCGCCCGCTGTGGATGAGGTGTTGATTCTCAATGAATGGCGTTTTGATCATGGCAAGACCTATGCGTCGATGCCGATGACCGGCATGGACCCCAACTACTTCACCATCAACGGCAAGTTCTTCCCACACACCGAGGAAATTCGCGTCAAAGTGGGTGATCGAGTGCGGCTGCGCTTCATTGCCGCCGGCCAGTTCGTTCATCCCATGCATCTGCACGGCGCTCCCTTCAAGATCGTCGCCACCGACGGTCATCCAGTGCCCGATGCAGCCCAGTTGACCAAAGACACGGTGCTGGTCTCGCCGGGTGAGCGTTACGACATCGAATTCATTGCGTCCAAGCCGGGCATGTGGATGATCCACTGCCACATCTCACATCACACCACGAACGACGGCGAAGAGCCGGGCGGGTTGATGATGACGGTACATGTGGAGTAATGCAGGGTTATTATGCTCAGCACAACTTATTGGAGGTATGACACGATGCGATCATTCACGTTGACCGGTTTGGCATTGCTGGTAGGCGCGCTGCTATTGGGCGCCTGCACAGCGCCTGCGCCCGGTGCAGTACCTACGGCTGCGCGGGTAGCCAGCGGCCAGCCTCAAGTCACTTTGGCAACCCAACCCGACCCGGCGTTGACCGTGGGTGAGACCGAACTGATCATCGACGTCAAGGACGTCAGCGGCCAGCCGCTCGAAGGCGCAGCTGTTATTGTGATCGCCGACATGGGGGGCCACAGCATGGACGCGATGCAGGGCCTGGCTACCGACCAGGGCAATGGCCGTTACGCCACCAAGGCACCCCTGGAGATGGCCGGCGATTGGACGATTACTGTCGAGGTGCGCCAGGGCGATGCCGTTCTGACCACCCAGGAGTTCATTGTCCGAAGCACGGACAACGACGCCCAGGCCCCAGCCTCTCTGCCGGCAAGCGGTGTTCAGGGCAGTGTGTGGGTCGTCAACGAAGCTGGCGACAGCATCAGCGTGATGGATGCCGGCACCAACAAAGTCATCGCGACACTGACCGGCATCCCAGGGCCGCACAATGTGCAAGCAGCGCCTGACGGCAGTAGCGCCTGGGCGGTCAGTGGCCACGGCGCTGCAGCAGTGATGGTGGATACCACGAGTTACACGGCTCATGGCGTTGTTCCCACCGGTCAAGGGCCTGCGCATATCATTGTCACACCCGATGGCAAGACGGTCTATACCTCCAACAGCGGCGACGATACGGTCAGCGCTATCGACACCGAGACCATGCAGACCATGGCGACCATACCGGTAGGCCAATTTCCCCACGGATTGCGCCCCAGTCCAGATGGCAAATGGGTCTACGTTGCCAATATGCAGAGCGATACGGTGAGTGTGATCGACACGACCAGCAACACCAGGGTTGCCGATATCGCGGTAGGCAAAGGGCCGGTGCAGGTTGGCTTCTCGCCCGATGGCGCATCGGTATATGTGTCGCTCAACGCCGAGAACGCCGTGGGCAAAATCGACGTGGCGTCAGGCCAGCTCACCGCCAAGGTGTCGGTAGGCAGCGGGCCAGTTCAGGTCTACGTAACGCCAAACGGCAAGACCCTGTTAGTCGCCAATCAAGGCGTCGCAGAAGAGCCAGGCACAACTGTTTCATTTATCGATACAGAGACGTTTAAGGTTGTCGACACTGTCGAAACGGGAAAGGGCGCACACGGCGTGGTGATCGAGCCATCAGGCCGCTTCGCATACGTCACCAACCTGTATGACAATACGCTGGCCGTCGTGGATATCCCGGCGCGCCGATTGGTTACCGTTGTGCCGACTGGCGCAGAGCCAAATGGCGTCAGCTTCGTGCCTGGGCCAGCAGGGTCAGCGCCTGCGTCGCAGATCGACCTGGCGCTGCCGTCCATGGAGCAAGATACGGACATGGGCATGGATCATGACGGATGAGCGGCAGGCACGGCAAGGTTTGAAAAGCCATTGGCTGCCTGAAGAGAGGCAAGCGCAATGACTGGTAAGCCAGAACGATCCAGTACCTGCGTTGCAGGGCAAATGATGGCTGATTTCTGACGTCATGAGACAATGAAGGACGACTGACGGTGGATCACGAACATGAAACGACAGGTCACAGTGGTCATGAACAGGACCACGGCACCCACGCTGGCCACGGTGATCCCCACGTCGGCCACTCCATGGATCGTAGGGAGCCCTTGAGCGGGACCGGCCACGATGACCACGAAGGCCATGGGGTCGACCACAGCGGCCACGAACTCATGTTCCGCAACCGATTCTGGGTCTGCCTGGCGCTGAGCGCGCCGGTGCTGCTTTACAGCGTGATGTTGCAGGAGTGGTTTGGCTTCACCGTGCCGGTATTCCCAGGTAGTCAGTGGATTGCGTCGCTGTTCGCCACCATCATCTTCTTTTACGGCGGATTGCCCTTCTTGCGCATGGCCGCGCCGGAGTTGCGCAACCGCCAGCCAGGCATGATGACGCTCATCTCGCTGGCCATCAGCGTCGCATTCATCTACAGCCTGGCCGCGCTGGCCATCGATCCAGAGGGCGGATTCTTCTGGGAGCTGGTGACGCTGATCGTCATCATGCTGCTCGGGCATTGGTTGGAGATGCGCAGTGTGCGCCAGGCCTCGGGCGCCCTGCGCGAGCTGGCCAGGCTCATGCCAGATACAGCTGAACGCATCCGGCCGGACGGCGGCGTCGAAACGGTAGCCAGCACTGCGCTGCGCATGGGCGACCTGGTTCTCGTGCGGCCCGGTGCCAGCGTGCCAGCCGACGGCGAAGTGGTCGAGGGCGAGTCAGACGTCAACGAAGCCATGCTGACGGGCGAGTCGCGGCCAGTCAAGAAACTGCCTGGCGACAGCGCCATTGCTGGCGCGATCAACGGCAGCGGCAGCCTGCGGGTGCGCATCAAGGCCACCGGTGACCAGACGGCCCTGGCGGGCATTATGCGCCTGGTGGAACAGGCCCAGCAGAGCAAATCGCGCACGCAGATCCTGGCCGACAAGGCGGCTGGCTGGCTTTTCTACATTGCCCTGGCTGCCGCGTTGCTGACTGCCATCATCTGGACCGTGGCGCAGGGCTTCGACGTGGAAGTGGTGCAACGGGTTGCCACTGTGCTGGTGATCGCCTGCCCCCACGCGCTGGGTCTGGCCATCCCGCTGGTGGTGGCTATCTCGACTAGCCTGGCGGCCAACAACGGCATTCTGGTGTGCGACCGGCTGGCGCTGGAGGAGGCGCGGGCAATCGACACCGTGATCTTTGACAAGACCGGCACGCTGACAAAGGGTGAATTTGGTGTGGTGGGAATGGCTGTGGCCGACAGCGTCGACGCCGATGCGGCTCTGGCGTTGGCGGCCGCTGTAGAGGGCGACTCCGAGCACATCATCGCCCGTGCCATACGCCGATCGGTCGAGGAAAGAGGATTGGGCTTGCCGCCCATCGACAGCTTTCAGGCCATCAAGGGCCGTGGCGTGCGCGCGCTCAGCAACGGCCGCACGGTGCATGTGGGCGGACCCAGGCTGTTGGAGCTGCTGGCGTTGGCGCCGAACGAAGCACTCAGCCGTTTCGCTGCTGAGGCCGGCAGCAAGGGCCAGACCGTCGTCTACCTTGTGGATGAGGGTGTGGTCGCCGCCTCGTTCGCGCTGGCCGATGCCATTCGCCCGGAGAGCAAGCTCGCAGTGCAGCGGCTGCACGAGCTGGGCATCCGTGTGGTGATGCTGACCGGCGACAGCCACCCCGTGGCCGTCGCGGTGGCCGCCGAGCTGGGCATCGACCGCTTTTTCGCCGAGGTGCTGCCGGAGCACAAAGATGAACAGGTGGCGGCGTTGCAAGGCGAGGGCCGCAAGGTTGCCATGGTAGGCGACGGCGTGAACGATGCGCCGGCCCTGACCCGCGCCGACGTGGGCATCGCCATCGGCAGCGGCACCGACGTCGCTATCGAGTCGGCGGGCATCATCCTGGTCAAGAGCAATCCGTTGGACGTAGTCAAGGTCTTCGAGCTGAGCAAGTCTAGCTATCGCAAGATGAAAGAAAACCTGGTCTGGGCGACCGGCTACAACGTGGTGGCGATTCCGCTGGCGGCGGGCGTGCTCTATCCGGCCTTGGGCATCCTGCTGTCGCCGGCGCTGGGAGCGCTGTTCATGTCGCTGAGCACCATCATTGTTGCTATCAACGCCCAGACCCTGCGCCGCATGAACCTGGGTGCGGCAGTGGCATGACAACGCAACTCGAAAGGATTGGTGATGTTTTCTATGAGACGTAAGTTGCTACTTGTGTTGTTGGCGTTGACCGCTCTGGTGTTACCTGCCTGCAGCACGCCATCGTCTTCGCCTACGACGGCCAGCCAGCCGGTTGCAGGGCAAGGTCAGCCCGAGATGACCGTCTTCCGCTCACCCACCTGAGGGTGCTGTGGCGCCTGGATGGCGTACACGGAACAGAACGGCTTTTCCGTCAAGGCCCGGGATTTCGACAGCCCTGAGGCGCAAAAGACGATCAGCCTGGTTCCCATGTCCCTCCGGTCTTGCCACACAGCCATCGTGGATGGCTACATCATCGAGGGCCACGTGCCCATCAGCGAGATCAACCGTCTGCTGAGCGAGCGTCCGACCAATATCGTGGGCTTAGCCGTGCCCGGTATGCCAATCGGCTCGCCTGGCATGGAGACGCCTGGCCAACCAAACCAGCCCTATGACGTCATCGCTTTCGACAAGGATGGCAAAACCACGGTCTACGCCAGTTATGGCAAATAGCACCGTGTAAACGAGGCTGGTAGGCGCCTGGCGCTGGATCACGCAAGAGCGCCGGGCGCCTGGATGTAATCTAGTGTTGGGTGTCAAGGAGACATGTCATGAGACGTGAATTGTTGCCTGTGTTGGCGACAACGTCCATCTTCCCAACGAGGGCGAGATCGCCGGCACCGAAGCCAACATACCCTTCGACGAGATCGCCAACCACCTGGACGAACTGCCCGACATGGACGCTAATATCGTGCTCTTCTGCCGCAGCAGCATGTCGAATCAGGCCAGCCAGGAGTTGCTCAGGCTGGGCTACACCAACGTGTGCGACGTGATGGGCGACATGAAGTCCTGGCTGGCGTCGGGCCGTGCGCTTGAGGGCGGAGCGCCATGGCGAGGCAAGCCCAAGCATAGGAGCAGATGCCTTGTATTGCTGGCAGCGCTGATCACTATAGCCCTCGCCGCCGGTTGCGGAAGCGCCGCTACGTCATCAGAGCCGGTGTCCCTTTTCCCGCCGCTGGCGCAGCCGGGCCTGCTTTTCCTGTTCAGCGATCCCTGAGCGCCATGAGCAGCGATGCAGCCCATCGTGGATGGGCTTCAGGCAGAGTATGCTGACCAGGTCGCCTTTGTGCAACTCAACGTGGACACCGCCGAAGGCGCGCGCCTGCGAGGGCATTACAGCCTGCGTGGCCACCCGGCCTTTGTATTGGTAGACAGCGACGGTCAGGTGCAGTGGCAAGGCGTTGGCCAGATGGCTGAGGACGCGCTGCGCGCGCCCATCGAAGCCCTACTAGCCGCGCGCTGAATCCCGGGCCAGACCGAGGCCAACGACTATGCGGCACATTCCTGTGAACTTACCCTCCCGCCGTTCGGCTGGGCGCTCCCCAGCGCGCCCAGCAGCCTGGATCGAGCGCACCTGGCCCTATCTTGTGCTGCTCCTCCTCGGCGTCTGGACGCTGACGCCCTGGCTGGCGCCGCTGTTCATGCATCTTGGCTGGACCGGGCCGGGCCGGGCTGTGTACGCCGTCTATTCGCTCTTTTGTCACCAGATGCCACAGCGCTCGTGGTTCTTGTTTGGCGAGAGCTTCACATACTCGCTGGACCAGATTGCGTCGGCCTGGCCGGGCACGACGACCATGCTGGGCATGCGTGGGTTCATCGGCACGCCTGAGATGGGCTGGAAGCTGGCCTGGTCGGACCGCATGGTCAGCTTTTACGGCGGCTTCTTCCTGTTTGGCCTGTTCTATCTGGCGGCGCGCCGGCGCATCCTGGTCCACGGCTGGAGGATAAGTTGGCGCTGGCTGGTTGTGCTCCTCCTGCCCATTGCCCTGGACGGCGTCAGTCACATGATCAGCGACCTGTGGGGGTTAGGAGTGGGCTTCCGCGAGACCAACGTCTGGCTGGCGGGGCTGACCAACCACGCCCTGCCCTCGTCCTTCTACGCTGGCGACGGCTTGGGCTCGTTCAACTCGCTCATGCGCCTACTGACAGGGCTGCTGGCCAGCTTCGCGCTCATCTTCTGGTCATTCCCGCTGGTGAACCGCTCCCTGGCAGAGCAAGGAAAGCGCGTTCAAACCCATCTTGAACCATAGCCATCAAACAATGAGAAGCCGACGTCTGTGGGAGGTTGATGTGGTGCGCGGGGTTGCCATCATCATGGTCGTGATCTACCACCTCGCCTGGGACCTGGGCGCCCTGGCCGGATGGGATATCAACATGCACTCAGGATTCTGGCACTACTTCCAACGAGTGACAGCCACTATATTTATCTTGTTGGTCGGACTATCCCTCACGCTCGGCTACAGCCGAGGAAACGATCCGACCAAGAAGTCATTCAGTCATTACCTGCGGCGAGGACTGAAGTTATTCGGCTGGGGCATGGTGATTACGGTGGTGACCTGGCTGCTCTTGCGCCGGGGCTATGTGCAATTCGGCATCCTGCACTTCATCGGGCTTGCCATCGTGATCGCTTTCCCCTTCCTCCGCTTGGGCTTCATCAATCTAGGCGTGGGGCTTATGCTGATGGTGCTGGGGAACTTTACTAATGGAATCACTGTGTTAACCGCGTGGCTGGTCTGGTTGGGCTTCATGCCGGAAGGTTATTACGCCGTCGATTATTTCCCACTCATACCGTGGTTCGGTCTTGTCCTGATCGGCATCTTTCTTGGAAATATGCTAAATGTCGCAAAACTCTCGATTCGACTGCCAGATTTATCGCCGCTTCCTCCCATCGCATTCTTGAGCCTTCTGGGTCGGAAATCTCTTCTAATCTATCTGATTCACCAACCGATATTAATCTTGTCACTAGTGTTGATTGGCGTCATAGACCCTGGATCCCTGTTGTGATCGACGCGCCCGCTGGCCCATTGCCGCGGGTGGCCCTGGCCGCTCGCGGGCTGATCAAGCTGCTGGCCGGACACCAGGCGCTGACCGTCCATCTCGGCGCGTATCAGCCTCGGAGTGACGCCGTGCCTGCCTGATCGGCGAGCAGCTGCCTGGTTGGGGTTTCTTGCATTACACCGCCGAGCGATACAATACGATCATGCGGGGGCAACTACTCGTGGGTCACTTGCCACGACGAGTCATTGCACTTCATCCCGCGGCAGTTCCGCAGGAAATCCTTGATTGGCAGCACTTATCGGTCGTGGACGCTGACCCAGACTGCAAACGGCATATTGACTTGGATGCACCGGTGATTACCGCCGCGCTGCAGCGCCGCCTGCGCTCGCGGGCCGAGGCACCGTTTGCCGACAAGCTGCTGGCCGCGCTGCGCAACCAATTTGGTGGGCACGCGGTGCGTAAGGATTGACAGGTCCGCAGGGATCTGCGGGGCGCAGCTGAAGTCACCGCAGCTACCACAACATCCTGACCGTCTAGCCAGAGAACGAGGACTGGACGTCGCTTGGCCCTGCTTCCATCGGTAAAGACTATTTCTGCTATCCAGAGATCACCGGGCTGGCAACCCATCATACAATCCCTCGTCTTCGGGCGCGTAGCCATTCAGGAAGGCACTGTGGTTGCGGACTGATGGCGCCGGTGGGGTTGTGTCAGGGTAAGGCTGTATCGTAATCAACCAGTGTCCGGCATCCACCGCGTTGACGAGGGAATCCGGCAGCGTTAGCTTCTGCCCGGGCTTTACTTCGACCTCGTATGTCAGATTGAGTAGGCTCATGGCGGCACCTCCAGAAATGTGCTGCGGGTTGCTCTCTATCTATCCCTGCATTGGGAGCCACCTACGAACCAACCGATGTCACCGTGACGCGGTCGATCAAGGCATTCCGGTCCCCATCGCCGCCCGCATCGACCAGCTTCTGGTCGTAGTAGTCATTGTCGAACGCAATCGTCATCGTATGCAGCCCCGGTTCAGCCACGGCGATCTGCACGGTGCGTTCACCCCATTGGCCATTATTGTCGTTGAAGTAAATCTGCCCCTTGCGCACATCGTCGATGAGGACGTTCAATACCACCGGACCTGGCCGGTCGTGCTGCCCCCGGACGGCCACGCGGTACACACCCGCCTTTGGAAACACCACAGGGATTTCTACCATCGAACCGACACCGCCGCGTACGACGGCTTCACGACCGTTGTCCAGACCCACGTCTGCGCCCGCGGCGACGTAACCGTGCGCCGGTGTCCAGGCGAAACCCTCGTCCGCAAACAGGGGGTCTGCATACAGGCGCAGCGCCTGCAGATAGACGTTTTGTCGCCCCGGATTTCGCAGTGTCAAGGTTGTGACGCCCGCCGGCTGTTCGATGCCAATGAAATGGGGCTCGCTGATGCTGCCGAAGTCCAGCGTGCGTGTCGTTTCGCCGAGGGCCATGTCCAGGGTGCCGGCGAGACGCTCGCTGCGTCCGACGAGTTCGAGTGCGTAGACGCCGTCATTGAGGAACGCGGTGGGGATTTGGAGCTCGCTGCCCGGCTCGAAGACCAGGGCGTACTCGCCGTCGATGCGCGCCAGCGTGACCGCCGACTCGCCCACATCGGCCAGGATGTCGTCGAAATTCACATCGAGCGTGATGTCGTTTTTGCCGATGGCGGCTGGAACCTTGGTGAGAGTCAGCCGGCGCAGCCCCACGTTGCGGTCACCGTCCAAACCTTGTTCGATCAGACTGTCGTCGTACACGTCGTTGACATAGTCGAACGACAGCCGGTGATAGCCCGGCAGCGCGACGGTGAACAATAACGTCTGTTCGCTCCAGCTGCCGTCGTCGGCGGCAAAGCTCACTGTGCCCGCTTTGATCTCATCGACCAGCACGTCGAGCTCGACCGGACCGGGGGAATCGTTATGCCCTTCCAGGATGAGGCGGTAACCGCCCGCCGAATCAAAGGCCAGGTCCACGTCCACCACACGCCCGTTACCGGCCCGCTGCACGACTGAGCCATCGTCAAGGTCGATCACGTCGGTGCCTGGCGCCAGCATGTTGATCTCCTGCGCCAGTTCCAACCTAAGCTGTTTCCCGACAGATACGATGGGTGCCTGCAGCTTCGTAATCACAAAGGATCGTACGGCGCCGTTACGATCACCATCGTCCTTGTTGGCGACCAGCTGTGGGTCGTAGAAGTCGTTGACGAAATCGATGCGCAGCTGATGGTAACCAGGGGTCGCGATCGGCAGCAGCATACTATCGGTCGACCAACTGTAATCGTTGCGGTCGTAGCTCAACGGCTCGCCCACCGGCTTACCGTCCAGTTCGACCTGCAGTTTGATAGGCGCTGGGCGATCGTTCAGGCCGCGGACGTCCAGGGCGTAATTGCCTGTGTCCTCGAACCACAGCCCCGCCTGGATGGTGTTGCCACTGCCGGCACTGGTGGCAGCAGTCTCGGTGCCGATCCGTTGCAGTTTGGCCCCTTCGCCGAGCACGATCGCATTGGCGTCGACGCGCAGCGGGTTTTCATCGCGTGGCACGAACACCTGCTCGATCGCCAGGCTCTGCAGGCAGACCACGTCGGCAGCCAGTTCAGCAGGTGCCTGGATCGTGATGAGGTGTTCGCCTGGCCCAAGTTCGGTCAGGAAGACGTTGGTGTTGGTTTCGTCTGGTACCGTCTTGATCTCACCCAATGGCTGTTCGTTGATTGCCACGTCGAAGGCGACCGGCGCGTCACTGCTGTTGGCAGTTCTGGTTTTTACGACGTACGTCGCAGTGTCATCCACCGTGATGGGGACGCGCAGTGTCTCACCCGTCAGCCAGCGGCCGGGACTCGTGTCCTCGCTGCTGCACGTGAGATTCGTGCCATCTCCGTTTTCCGCATTGACACCCAGATCGATCTGCGCCGCTCCACGCCAGATCCAATTTTCACGTTCCTGCAAACTGACGTAATCGAGGTCGGCGTAGCCGTTTTCAACGTAGGCATTGGCGGTGATGCCCAGAACCAGTTCGTGCAGACCCGGTTCTGTAAAACGCAGTGGGATCGCATGCTCTTCCCAGGTGCCGGCCTGTTTGGGCGGGATTGTACCAATGGCCTGACGGTCCAATACGACCGACCAAATCGGTGTGCCGACGCGGGCGCCCAGACGTCCACGCAGGGTCAGCAGGTAATCACCCGCTTCGCTGAGCCACAGCGGGAAGCGCGAGATCGTATTGAAACTTTGCGCACGCACCACTTTGCCGCCGCTGGCTTCGTCTATCTCGTAGACGAAGCCGTTGTCGGTGGGGTACCGTTCGGCTTCGATGCGCGTATCAGCCTGGTCGGGCAGTGCAATGCCGGCGACGGTCGTCAGTGTGCCGCTGTAGACGTCACCGGGTGAACCAGAGATGGGGGCGATGTCCACGCTGGATACTTGCGTGGCCGTGATGGGAATGCGGAGGTAATCGGGCGCCGTCAGACCGCTGGGGTCCAGTTCGCCGCGGTGTTCACCGCTCAAGAACACGTCGAATCGTTCCGAGCGTGTTGGATCGTCGAGTGTCAGTGCAACGATCAGGTCCTGGCCTGCCAGTACCCCGCGCGCCGACTGAAAGATATTCTCGCCGGCGGTCAGTTGGAACGGCGTGCTGCTGCGCATCACGGGTGCGCTGTTGACCAGGTAGACGGGTACACCGGCGACCGGGGTTGGTGACACCCCTGCATATAAGGCGCCGATTTCCTGGAATCCGCCGCGAAAGTCGTGATCGATGATCCAAACGCGGTCGTGCGTATCGAAGATGTGCTGCAGCTGCTGCGCAGTCAGGCCCTCGAAAGCCAGGACGAAGTCGCCGTACTGGTCGGGGCCGACGAGCAGTTTGAAGTAGTATTCGAACGGTGCGGTGTCCAAAAGGTGCGACGTGGCATAGATGACCGCATCATTGGGCTGCAGATTGCCCTGCAGGTAGGCCACCGCGCCCCGCCAGTTGAGACGGTCCTCCAGGCGGTAATACGCCAGCACAGGCTGCGAATTCACAAAAATGAGCAGTGCGGCCAGCGCGGTGGCTGCCAGGGCCGGCCACGGAAAACGCCTCAACGGCCCAACCAGCAGGCGGCGCAGCAGCCACTGCCATACGGCGTACACGCCCAGGGCCACGAATGCCAGGTAGGGCAGTTGGACGAAGATGATGTATTTTTCGAGGAAAAAATGCTCTGAGCGTATCAGTGACACCATGAGCAGCGGTACGATCAGCCAGGTGCCCAAAAAAGCTGCGGCTCGCCACTGTCGTGTCTTCACGATGTAGACGATGCCCAACCCCGCCAACGCCAGGTAGAGTGCCAGGCCCCAACCGCCCCCGCTGCCGAAGAGTGCGGCCAGCCCCAACAGCGACGATGCCGAGAGTGAAAAACCGTGCAGGCCCACTTCTTCGGCCACCGCGCCTTCGGTACCCGACGAGAAGCCCACGTTGATCGGGCGGGCAGTCGCCGAAGTTCCCGTGGCGGCGCGGACCACGGGGAGGGCGACTTCCGAGGTGAGCAAAAGAAGTGCCACCACCGCGACCGCCGTACCCAGGTAAAGCAGCGGTGCCTGGCGCAGTGCATTCCAAACGATCTGCTGCCAGTGCAGCAGCCGGCTGCGCGCCGTGGGGTGTCGCGGCGGCAGGGCACGGCGCCGCGTGCGGGCCGCGTCGAGACGCAGCCGGCGCCACAGCCGCTGCACCAGGCGTACGCTGGCATACAGAGCCATGGGTGCCAGGAAAAAGACCGCAAACAGGTGGTTCCACACGTTCAGAATGCTGACGACAATGAAACCGATCCAGAACAGCGCACGGTTCTCTTCCAGCGCACGCCACAACAAATAGGCACTGACGACCGACAAAAAGAACATCAGGCTGTAGTAGCGGGCTTCCTGCGAGTAGATGATCTGGAAACTGGCGTTGGCCAGCAGGAAGGCCAGGATCAGTCCGACCGGTGCGTTGAACAGACGTTTGCCCAGGGCAAACGCCACGGCCACCGCCAGGATGCCCGCCAGAAAGGAGGGCAGCCGGACCAGCATGTCCTGGGGGCCAATCGAACTCGTAAGCGAGGCCAGCAGCGGCATCGGCAGCTGGTATCCCCAGCCGATGACCAGTTCACCGCCCAGGTCCTTGCCCAACTGCCGCATAAATTCGAGCGGCGCCGTTGTCCGCAGCACCGTGGCCGGGCCCATGTGGGCCAGGTTGCCCGTCAGGGCCTCGTCGCCCCAGAAGGGACGCGTGTCCAGCTGGTGTAACCGCAGGCCAAATGCCCACAGCAGGATGAGCAGGAGCGCCACAACCACCCAGGCCGGTGAACGCCGGTTCTGCCGCTCAGACCCTGGATCGTAATTCGACATTTCGGAAACCATCGATCAATCCCGCAACCTTGGCGCGTACGACCGCACTGCGGCCTCGAACGCCTTCACGTATGAATAACCAGGGAATTCCTACAACCAATGATGCGACGAACAGCACCCAGTGCCAGGGTCGGGCATAGGACCGCATGAAACGAACGGCATTGACCCCAGCCATGTACTTTTCACGGGGGTTGTAGTAGCCCCCGGTGCTGTTCCCGCCCTTGTGCCACATCACGGCTGCCGGCACGTACCTGATACGCCAGCCAGCCCGCCGCGCACGCATGGCCCAGTCAGTATCTTCGTAGTAACAATAATAGGCCAGATCGAGCAGCCCAATCTGCTCCAGGACCCGGCGCCGGACTAGTATACCACATCCCGGCAGATAGTCCACATCGGCAGGCGTGTCGAACTGGCCGCGATCGACGTGTCCGAAGCCGCGCATGGCTGTTACGTTGCCCCAGAAGGTGACCACACCCCCCGCCGACCACAGGGCGTTGGTTGGGTTTGCCTGGTAGATTTTGGGCCCTACCATGCCAATCTGCGGGTCCCGTTCGGCCGCGACCACGAGATACCGTGTCATGGCCGGATCGAACCAGGTGTCGTTGTTGAGCAGCAGCACGTAGTCCGCCTCGTGCGCCAGTGCCCAGTCCATGCCGGCGTTGTTGCCACCGCAGAAACCGAGGTTAGCACCGGTCTCGAGGACGGTCAAGCCGGGGAATTCTGCCCGCAGCGCCGCCACCGAACCGTCGGTTGAGCCGTTGTCGACGACCAGGATCGTCAGCGCGCCATAATCCTGGTGCTGCAGGCTGTGCAGGCAGGTGCGCGTATCGTTTAGCCCATTCCAATTGAGCACGATGGCGACCACGTGCGGTTGTGCGATCGGGGTTTCGGTCATGCTGCTACACTCCCGCGCTGGGCCAACAGCTGTTGGTATACGGCGACCGTGCGCGCCGCAATGGCGTCCCATGCCAGGTGGGTTGCCGCCCACCGCTGCGCCTGCTGGCCCAGCTGGCGGCAGTACGCCGGGTTCTGCAGCAGCCGGACCAGGGCATCAGCCAATGCCGCCGCGTCACGTGGGGGCACGAGCAGTCCGGTGACGCCATCGACTACCCCATCTGGCAGGCTGGCGACACGCGTGGCCACCACCGGCCGCGCAAACGTGTAGGCCAGGGTAATCACGCTGGAGGCGCTGCCGTCCGTGTAGGGCAGGACCACAATGGCGGCCTGCTGGAAAAACCCCGCAATTTCGCGGTCGTCGACGAAGCGGTTCATCCAGGTGACTGGTGCGCCAGCGGCAGCGGGCAGTTGACGATAGGGTGTCATGTCCCCCTCTCCACCGACCACGACGAAGCGCACATCCGGCACACGCGATACCACGGCGGGCATCGCCTGCACCAGGACGTCCAATCCCTTATAGGCCTTGATGCGTCCGAAAAAAAGCACCGTATTCGATTCACCGGCTGCAGCTGGCTTGGCCGGGGCTAATCCCTCGGGCGCACCCATCGGCACGACGCTGATACGTGCGGCGGGGATGCCGCGCTGCTCGACCAGCGTCTCGGCCAGGGCTGTTCCGTGCACGAACAGGTGATCGGCATAACGCGGACCGGCCCATACCGACCAGCGTTTACGCCAGCCGCCTTCGCCGTGTTTGACCCCGACCTCGTGCTGGGTCACGACCAGCGGCCAGTGCTTCTTGAGCCAGGGTAGGGTGGCGATTTCCCAGGGGTGCGTGCTGAGGTTGGCGTGTACCACGTCGGGCTGTGACGCGGTGATGGCGCGCAGGTAAGCGGGTAAACCCAGTGCCTGCATGGGCAGGCGCAGCAGGTCGGACGGCCGGTTGCCGGTGGGTACATCGACGGTGGTCAGAGTCACGTTGGGCGCAAATCCCTGGGCCGCCGGCTGGTGCGGTACGACTGCCGTCACGCTGACGCCCGTCTGGCGGGCGAGCGCATTGGCCAGCGCGGCGCTGTAGTGCGCCATGCCCCCGCGCGGCCACAGGTTGATCAGGGTCACGCGCATGGGGGGGCATCCTTTGCGTGTGTCCGGGCCAGGTGATGATGCGACCTCATGCGTGTTCCACGGACGGTGCGGTGGCTGCCAGTGTCGTCTGGCCGGCCGCCAGAATACGATCGAAAATCGCCAGGTACTGGCGCGCAATCTCGGGCCAGGTGAAGCGGGTGGCGATGATGCGCCCGCGTTCCCCCAGGATGGCGCGTTGTTCCGGTGCGCCGATCAACGCGGCCAGGCTGTCGGCCAGCCGCCCGGGGTCGGCCCACGGCACCACCAGCCCGTTGCCATCGATGAGCTCGTCGACGCCCCCCGTTTCGGTGACGACCACCGGTAGACCGCTGGCCATGGCTTCGAGCAGGGCCATCGACATGCCCTCGTTGAACGACGGCAGACAGAAGATGTCGGCCTGCGCATACACGTCGGGCATCGCGGTCCGCGGCACAAAACCGAGGAACTGCACCTGCGTGGCCAACCCGTTTTCGTCCGCCTGCCGGCGCAGGGCCGGCTCGAAGTCGCCCGTGCCGGCGAAAATCACCTGGAAGTTGTCCATACCGCGCTGTCTGAGGCGCTGCGCTGCGTCCAGCAGGTGATGCTGGCCTTTGCGTTCGATGAGCCGTGCCGCGCACAGGATGCGCACCGGTGCACCCGGCAGACGTGTGGCGTGGTCGATCGGCGTGAACTGCGCCAGATCGACGCCGTTGTAGATGATGTCGATCGGCAGCTGGGCGGTTGTTTGCCAGGCCAACGCCCGATGACGCTGGCTGATGGCCAGCACCGCCACCGCGTGCCGCCACACCTGGCGGATGAACGGTGTCAGCACACGATAGACCAGTCGATAACGATCCTCGAACCCCGGCACGTCGGGGCCCTGCAGCGAAACGATGTAGGGCAGGCCGGCGGTGATCCGCAGACCGAGCGCAATGCCACCCGCAGGAACGCCGGCGAAGGCGAAGGCCAGGTCATACGGCTGCTGGCGTACGAGACGGCGGGCATACCGGTAGCCGCGTGCTGCATAACGCAGCAGCTCCACGTTGGTCGAGTGATGGATGTTGCGGTTATCGACCGGCACTTTGTGCAGCCGAATCGCCGGTGTTATCTCCTCGTACTCGACCGTAGACCGTGTCCGGCTCGACGTCACCAGGTCGACCTCGATCGTGCGGTCGGACATGCGGCTGAACTCGGTCAGCAGGTGATAGTTGACCACCCCCGTGCCTCCACCGAGGGGTGGGTATTCATTGTCGAGCATCAACAGTCGCATGGGCTACTCATCGCGGACTGGGCGTGGGGTTGAACGGTCGAAGCCCCACCGTTCGCGGACGATATACAGCGGGCGCTGTTTCACTTCGTCGAAGATGCGACCGACGTATTCGCCAATGACGCCGAGGGCCAGGAGCTGGATACCGCCCAGGAACATCATGCCAACGACGATTGTGGCAAATCCCGAGGGAAACTCCGGCAGCACCAGGCGCTTGTAGATCGTCCACACGGCGAGGATGAAGCCCGCGATCGACACCAACAGTCCCACGAGGGATGCCAGGCGCAGTGGCAGGTAGGAGAAGGAGAAAAAACCGTCCAGCGCCAGGCGCGTGAGTTTGAACAGGCCGTACTTCGGTTTGCCCGCATGGCG
The DNA here is from genome assembly GCA_964443225.1 of uncultured Anaerolineae bacterium. Lineage (GTDB taxonomy): Bacteria > Chloroflexota > Anaerolineae > SSC4 > Amarolineaceae > SSC4. The sequence continues at coordinate 38,194 of CAYUCC010000025.1, read as the reverse complement.
GGCGGCGCGATTGTAGGGTACCCCGATCTGGCGAAAGCCAATCCAGCTGCGGATACCCCGAATGAAGCGGTTGCGTTCCGGCATACTGCGCAGCACGTCGGCCACCTGGCGGTCGAGGGCGCAGAAATCGCCCGCATCCAGCGGGATCTCGATACTGGCGAACTGGTGCAGGGACCGGTAGAAGAATCGGTAGGCGCTGCGTTTGAGCAGCCCTTCTTTGCGTTGGTGCCGAATGGCGTATACGACGTGGTAGCCCTGCTGCCAATGCGCCAGCAGGTTTGGTATCTCTTCGGGCGGGTCCTGCAAATCGGCGTCCATCACCACGAGAACGTCGCCGCGCGCGTGATCGATGCCGGCGCTGATTGCCGCCTGGTGCCCAAAGTTGCGCGACAGACGAATGACACGAATGTGCGGATCGGTGGCATGCAGCGACCCTAAGATGCCCGATGTACCATCCTGGCTGCCGTCGTCGACATAAATGACCTCATAGGGATCACCCAGTGCTTCGAGCACCGCATGGAGGCGGCGGGTCAGCTCCGGCAGGTTCTCGCTTTCATTGTAGACGGGCAGTACCACGGAGATGCGCGGCGCCGGCTCGGCGGCAGGCAGCACCGGTTCTTCGGTGTCTGGTGACGTGTGGGGACGCGTGATACGCAGCCGGTAGCCGCTGCCCACCAACGCCGATGACACCGCCGAGTGCAGTGCGCCTTCGGTGATGGTATCCATGCCAGGCGGTAACCCGATCAAAATGGGCACGTCGCGGCTGTCACCTGGTGCGCTGCTGCGGTCGTCCAGCTGGGGATTTGGCGCCACGCGGGAATTGGACATCGTACACCCTCCAGTGCGCAGTATCGTACCACAGGCCCGTCGCCTGCGGCAAAAAGCGAGGTGGGCGGTGTGGCACCGGAAACGGCCGACCTCGATGAGGCCCTGGTTGGCGTTCGTGCGGGCGCAAGGGCGATGCCTGCTGTTCGGATTGACTTTATCAAACGATTGTTTTATAGTTGAGATAACGAATCACGACTCATACACGGTGCCGAATCCGCAAGGGGTGCGAAGATATGGCCGAGAACATTCGAGTAGGAATCCCACTGAACAACGTTGACACCGCCTGGCTGCACATGGAAGATCCCACCAACCTGATGATGATCACAGCCATGTACATCTTTCGTCAGCCGCTCGACTATGACCGGATGCGTGACACGATCCGCTACCGCATGGTGGGTACTTTTCCACGCTTCAAACACAAGATTTCCCAGCAGGGCCTGCGTGCCTATTGGGTCAGTGACCCCAAGTTCGACCTGGACGCGCACCTGCATCGGGTGGCGCTTCCACCCCCGGGCGACCAGGCGACTCTGCAAGAGATAGTCAGCGACATCATGAGCACCCCGCTCGATTTTTCCAAGCCACTGTGGCATCTTCATCTGATCGAAAATGTCGGCACCGGGTGTGCCGTCATCCTTCGTATCCACCATTGTGTTGGCGACGGCACAGCCCTGATGTACGTGCTGATGTCATTGACCGATACAGACCCGGATGCCCCGTGGCCGACTGAACAGGATGTATTACAGGCCATACCCAGACGGCGCGGTTCGAGTGGTTTCTTGGGTGGTTTGCTGCGTCTCAGCACGGGTGTGTTCAGTACGACACGGCAGGTTACCGGCGCTGTTGTTCACGAAGGCCTGGAATCGATCTTCAACCCGTCCCATGCCGTTGACCTGGCTGCCGACGCCGTCAGCAATGCCGCGGCGTTGGGCAAGCTGTTGTTATTACCGCCTGACCCGAAAACCCTGTATAAAGGTCCCCTGGGCGTGCGCAAACGCGCCGCGTGGTCGCAGAAGATTCCGTTGAGCGACATCAAACTAATCGGCAAGGCTATGGGCGGCACGGTCAATGACGTGCTTTTGAGTGCCGTGACCGGGGCGCTGCGCCGGTACATGGAGGGACGCGGCGAATCGACTGCGGAGATCAACGTGCGGGCTATGGTGCCGGTAGACTTGCGACCACCGGAGGAAGCGCGCCGGCTCGGCAACAAGTTCGGCCTGATCTATCTGTCCTTGCCAATCTATATCCATGATCCGATCGAGCGCCTGGAAGAGGTCAAACGGCGCATGGATGATATCAAGAGCACGCCCGAAGCATTCGTCGCCTACCAGATTCTCAATGCCCTGGGTATGACGCCGCAGCAGATTTCGGACCGCTTCATCGATATGTTTGGCGCCAAAGCCACGGCGGTCATGACCAACGTGCGGGGCCCCGCACAGGCCATCTATTTTGCCGGTGGTAAAGCGGAAACGCTCATGTTCTGGGTACCCCAGTCGGGACGTATGGCCATGGGAGTGAGCATTTTTAGCTATGATAATGCGGTAGTTTTGGGCATTGCCACCGATGCCGCTTTGGTGCCGGACCCGGAAACGATCAACGACTGTTTCGAGCAGGAGTTTCGCGACATGCTGGAATGGGTCCGTGTCCAGGCCCTGGCCAAAAAATCGCCTCCGCGCAGCCTGGAGGCGCCACCGCCCAGCGCAGCCGGCCAGGCCCCAGCATCCCCACGGCCGGCATCTGCCGCGGCTAAGACCGATAAACCCACCAGGTCCCGCGGCCGGTCGGTCACACCCATCGCGGTGGCTGTGACCGGTGCCGCACCGCCCGCGGTCACCCATGACGCCGAGACAACCACAGCACCGGTTTCCAGCAATGGCACGCAGAACTGCCATGCGACCACCAAAGCCGGGACACCCTGTAAAAACAAGGCCCTGCCGGGTGACCACTTCTGCCGCGTGCACCACAAAGCTTGATTCCATTACGTTGTAAGCGCCTATAAAAGAACAGCGTCCCGTGATTTGACACGAATTTCAGGCATTTTGCCGGAAGTCATTCTTTTGCAGGCCTTGAGGTGATCCCATGGCAACTTTACCGATCGTCAAAATGACTCTCTACAAACACGGCGTTGGCTTCTACGAGCGCCGCGGCCAGGTCGATGAAGACACTGTCGGTCTCGTCTTTATGAAAGACGAAATGAGCGACATCCTCAAGAGCCTGACAGCGTTTACCGTGGGGGGTGGCCAGGTGCTGGGAATGGACTACCAGACACCCGAGGACAAGCCCGCCCTCCTGGCGCGTTCGTCGATCCAGCTGTCGGCCGCGTCCAGCCTGCGCGATCTGCTGCGTGACCTGCGCGGACGCCAGGTCAAGGCGGTGACTCCCAGCCAGACCCTTACCGGCGTCATGATGGGTGTCGACCTGCCTGGCGAGCGCGAGCCGATAGCCGGTACGCTGGTTTCTTTGGTCGACCCGTCCACAGCCCAGGTCCGTTCGATTCCGCTCAACGAGCTCATGGAACTGACCCTGCTGGACACGCGCGGCGCCGAAGACCTGACCTATTTCCTGGAAACGAGCAAAGCCGCCGAAAACAAACGCGCCGTGACCATCCGCCTCACCGCCGGTCGCACCGATCTGGTCGTGAGCTACATCGCACCCAGCCCGACCTGGCGCGTGAGCTACCGTCTGGTGGCGGACGAGGCCGGCAACAGCGGTCAGGCGCTTCTGCAGGGATGGGGACTCTTCGACAACACGTTCGACGAGGACCTGGAGAACGTGCAGCTGTCGTTCGTGGCGGGTATGCCGGTGAGTTTCATTTACGATTTGTACACGCCCTATACACCGCAGCGCCCGGTAATCACCGAAGAAGCGCGTGTCGTGGCCGCGCCAGTGACGTTCGAGGCCGCCCAGATGCGGTCCGCACCCGAAGAGGCTGCGCCGATGGCGTTCGGTGCGGCACCGGCCGGCAAAGCGATGATGGCCCGCGCCACGATGGCCGACGTCAGCGAATCGACCGCCGTTGCGGCCACCGGCCAGACCCAGGGTGAGTTCTTCAGTTACGTCGTGGCCAATCCGGTCACGGTACGCCGCGGACGTTCCGCCATGGTGCCGATTCTGCAGACACGGCTGGCCTATCGCAAAGAACGCATCTACAATGGCCGCAAACATCCGGTCAACCCGGTGATCACCGCCCGTTTCAAGAATGACACCGGTCTCACGTTGGAACGCGGCCCGTTGACCGTCGTCGAAGGCGGCGAATACGCCGGTGAAGCGATCTTGCCCTTCACCAGCCCGGGCACCGACATCTTCCTGGCGTACGCCATTGACCTGGGTGTGAAGGTCACCGAAGCACCGGCGGCCGAACAAGTCCTGGTGGCAGTCAACCTGCAGAACCGTATGCTCTCCATCCAGGAGTACAACGTGCAGCGGGTCATTTATACGGTGGAGAACCGCAGCGATCAGCCGGTGGAGGTGCTGGTCGAGCACCCACGCCTGCCGGAGTACCAACCGTTCGACACACCCGACGCGGTGGAGACAACCGCCGAAAGTTACCGGCATCTCGTGCGCGCCAAACCCCACGGCACGGTGACCTTCACCGCCCAACAGCGCCGGCTGGTGGCGCGACGCGAGGAGATTCGTAATCAGCGGGGCGGTCAACTCCAACGTTGGCTGCGTGACCGTGTGCTGGATGCCGAGACGTACGCCGTGCTCGAACGTATTCTGGCGCAGTACGACAAAATCGCCGAGCACGAAGCCGACATTAAACGCAACGAAACGCGGCGCCAGGAAATCTTCAACCAGCAGAAGCAGGTCCAGGGCAACCTGGCCAACCTGCGCGACCAGGGCGAGGAAGGCCAGCTGCGAGCGCGCTACACACGGTCGCTCAACCAGCTCGAGGATGATCTGCTGCAGCTGCGCGAGCGCGACGAGGCGCTGCGCCAGGCAGTTGCCCAGGCCAAACAACAGATCGACGAAATCCTCAGCAGCCTGCCGGCGTGAGCGAACCGGACAGTGCAGGACGATCCGACGTGCGCACCGGTGTGCCACCCAGCCTGGCCCGGATGCACCTGATTGCGGCGATTTTGGCGACACTGCTGGGTGTCCTTGGACTCTGGCTCAAAGGGCCAACCCCCATCGTGCGCGGCATGATTCCCCAGGACACCGCCGTGCCGGTGACCTACATGGTGGCGGCCTTCCCCTTTTTTGGTATTCTGCTGGCCGATCTGTGGTTGTTCGTGGGATCAGGGTCACGGCGGCAGGCGATGGTTTTGGGCGGGCAGCTGCTGATTCTGGCTGCACTGTCGGTTGCGCGGTTGGGTCTGTTGATCCCGATCAGCGGGCACGTGCTGCTGATCGTATTTTTTATCGCGTGGACCGCCGGCCAGCCACCGTGCCTGGTCCGGCGGGTCGAGTGGTGGCTGGCCTGGATCGCGCTGGCCGTTTTCGCCAGCGTCAAACTGTTCGTCTGGTCCGACTGGCTGAGCCTGCTCACAGGCGCCACCATCGGGGTGCTGGTGTGGTGGGCCGGCCGGCGGATCGGATAACCCGTTCGTGGTGCCTACGAATCGCCAGCGTGCGTCTCACGCCAGCGCAGCCAGATCACCGTGACGATCCCCACGGCGACGATGATCAGCGGAATGCCCAGCCCGATCCACAGGAAATTGGGCGGCGGGGCCGTTGGGATCGTTTCGGCAGGCGGTGTCACGGTTTGCCACCCCACCACACTCAGCCAGCTCATAATTTACCTCGGATTTTCAAGCGGCATCCATACCGGCGATACGGTCTTCCAGGCTGGTGCGTTGCTGCGCCAGCTCGTCGAGGCGCGCCCGCTCGCGTGCAACGACGTCGGCCGGTGCGCGTGCCACGAACCCGCTGTTGGCCAAGGTCCGTTCCACCCGCTGCACGTCGTTCAGAACCTGTTCCAGCTCTTTCTGCAGACGGATGCGTTCCGCATCCAGGTCGACCAGGCCGGCCAGTGGAAGGTAACACGTGATGCCCCCGGCCACCAGCGTAACCGCCTGCGCCGGCGCGTCCACCGACTCGGCAATCGTAAGCTGGTTACCGTCCAGGCGAGCCAGCTGGACGAGTATCTCGCGTTGGGCGGTCAACAGGGCGGTATGTTCACCGGCGGCAAAGAGGGCGCTGAAACGTTTCTGCGGTTCCACCTTGTATTCGGTGCGCACGTTACGAATGGCGCGCACCAGTTCCTGCAGCCGCTCGAACTGCGCTTCCGCCGTCGTGTCGATGGTGGCGGTGGTAGCGGCCGGCCAGGGTGCTATGATCAGCGCGGCCGGCCAGCTGCCGCCGCGGGCCTCGACCGCGGCCTTCAAGTGCTGCCACAGCTCTTCCGTCACGAACGGAATGAAGGGGTGCAGCAGGCGCAGCGAGTGGTCCAGGACCATCACCAGGGTATCGGCGGCTGAGGCCGCCGTTTTATCGGTGGCCAGTTCGCCCTTGGCAATTTCGATGTACCAGTCGGCGTATTCGCTCCACAGGAACTCGTACGTCTGGCGGCCCGCTTCGCCGTACTGGTGCGTTTCGAACAACCGCGTGGCATCGTCGATCGTACGCTGCAGGCGGCTGCGGATCCAGCGCTGGGCCAGCGTCAGTGAGGCCGCATCGGCGGGTGGCAGCTCGGCCAGCCGGTCCAGGTTCGAGAGCACGAACCGCGTGGCGTTCCAGATCTTGTTGGCGAAGTTGCGGTTGCCTTTCACCCGCTCCAGGCTCAGGTTCATGTCGTTGCCGGGCGATGACCCCGTCAGCAGGGTGAAGCGCAGCGCATCGGTGCCGTACTCGTCCATGACCTCGATCGGGTCGATGACGTTGCCGATCGTTTTCGACATCTTGCGTCCCACCTCGTCGCGCACGATGCCGTGCAGGTACACGGTATCGAACGGCACGTCATCGGTGAACATGAGGCCCATCATGATCATGCGCGCCACCCAGAAGAACAGGATGTCGTAGCCGGTTTCCAGCACCGACGTGGGGTAGAACCGGCGCAATTCGGCGGTATCCTCCGGCCAGCCCAACGTGCTGAACGGCCACAGGCCCGAACTAAACCAGGTATCGAGCACGTCCTCGTCCTGTTTGAGTTCCACGGCGTGACCATAATGCCTGTATGCCTGGGCGGCGGCCCCTTCCTCGGAATGTGCGGCGAAGGCGGTACCATCCGGTCCGTACCACACCGGAATCCGGTGCCCCCACCACAGCTGGCGGCTGATGCACCAGTCGCGCAGGTTCTCCAGCCAGTTGTAGTAGACCTTGGTGAACCGGTCGGGCACAATCTTGATGCGCCCACTGCGCACCGCAGCCAGGCCCATGGCCGCCATCGGTTTCATGTTCACGAACCACTGTTTGCTCACCAGCGGTTCGATCACCTCACCGCCGCGCTGTGACCGCGGCACCTGTAGATTATAGACTTCGGTCTTGATGGTCAGGCCGGCCGCTTCCATGTCGGCCCACATCCGGCGCCGCGCCTCGAAACGGTCCAGGCCGGCATAGGGGCCCGCGTTATCGTTGAGCGTGGCATCTTTGTTCATGATGTTGATGATCTGCAGGCCGTGCCGCTGCCCAATTTCGAAGTCGTTCAGATCGTGCCCTGGCGTGATCTTGAGCGCGCCGGAACCAAACTCACGGTCCACGTAGGTGTCGTGAATCACGGGGATGGGGCGCTTGAGCATCGGCACCAGGCAGGTGGCGCCGATCAGGTGCCGGTAACGTTCGTCTTCCGGGTGCACGGCCACGGCGGTGTCGCCGAGAATGGTTTCGGGGCGCGTCGTTGCCACCGGAATATAACCCCGTCCGGGGCCGTCCTCGAGACTGGCACCCGCCACCGGGTATTTGAAGTAATACAGCGTGCCCTGCTCTTCGCTGTACTCCACTTCGACATCGGACACCGCGGTTTGCAGGCCGGGTGACCAGTTCACCAGGTATTCGGCCTGGTAAATGAGTCCCATGCGGTAGAGACGCACGAACGCCTCGCGCACCGCCGCATTCAGACCATTGTCCAGGGTAAAGCGCTCGCGCTCCCAGTCACAGCTGGCGCCGATGCGGCGCAGCTGGCCCACGATGCGACCGTGGTATTTTTCTTTCCAGGCCCAACACTCCTCCAGGAAGCGTGCACGCCCGATTTCCTGACGGCTGGTGCCTTCGTTGCGCAGCTTGCGCTCGACCTGGAGCTGTGTGGCGATGCCGGCATGGTCGGTGCCGGGTACCCAAAGCGCCACTTTGCCGCGCATGCGGGCGTAACGGATCATCAGGTCTTCGAGCGCAACAAACAGCGCGTGACCCTGGTGCAGCTCACCGGTCACGTTGGGTGGAGGGATCGAGATCGTGAAGGGCTCACCCTGCGGATCGATCGCATTTTCCGGCTTGAACCAGCCGTTTTCTTCCCACCACCGGTAGAGGCGCTGCTCCACGCTGTGGAAATCGTACGTTTTGGGCAGGGTGAAACTGGGTTCTGAATTTGACATAACATCCTCGCAAACGAATGACCGCACCATGTAGGGTCCGCATCTGGGGATGCGGACTCCTCGCTCACGCGGGGTCTGCATCTGGGGATGCGGACTCCGCGCCATCGAGAATTTATTGCCCCTGGTATACCACACTTTCGACGGACGCCGCGCGTCACCCGGCCCACACTCTGGCCATAAACATCATCCAGGTTACCGACGCCGACAACTGCTCACTGCACACACAATCCGCCTCATCACACAACCCGAATATTTGTGCAGATTTGCGCCCATTCGCGGTGTGCAAAGAATTAGCTCAATTCGCCGGTTTTTGCGCCAGGATGGCCAGGCGCCGGCTCACACGGCCAAATTCGCTGCCATCGAGCCCGCCATAGTAGGCCACAGGCTGCAGACCGGCATCCAACAGCATACGCGTCAGATCGGTAGCCGTGTACAAATGCACGCGAAAATGGCGCCGGTGCCGCTGGCCCTGTTCGTCGAACCAATGCATCTGTTGGCTGGTGATCCCGGTGACGGGGTCGAAGTCCCGATCGGTAAAGACGATCAAATTGCCCATCTCGAACCAATCACGGCCCTGAAACTTGCGCATGACGTTATCGCGGTGATTGCTCTCGATGAGGAACTGACCACCCGGCTGCAGGACGCGATAAACTTCATCCAGCACCCGTTGGTTGTCGCGATTGCTTTCGAAATAGCCAAACGCCGAAAAAATGTTGAGCACCGCCACAAACCGGCCCGCCCACGCCTCGGGCAGAGTGCGCATATCAGATTCGTGCCAGGATACAGTCACACCGGCGGCGGCCGCCGCGGCCTGGGCACGTGCCAACAATGCGGACGAATAGTCGAGCCCACTCATTTGCCACCCACCCTGGGCCAGGGGGATAGTCAGGCGTCCCTGACCGCACGCCAGGTCGAGCACGGGCGCGCCCGCCGGCAGTTTGAGGATCTCCTGGATGCCTGCGGCTTCGTTTGTCGTTCGTTCCGGGGTCAAGACATGGGCCCACAGATCTAAGTAGGTGTCATCGAACAGCTCTTGCCACCATTCCATGAACGATTTCGCTCCTTCCGTATTGATCCCTCGGCTTCTTTCAGCGCAGCCAGGACTCGAAGGCGGCTAACGCGCCCGCACCGGCCAGGGCCACCAGGGTCGCTTTGATGATTTTGCCTGCGCCGGCGGCAATCAGGAATGCGATGACCGGAAATCGGATGGCGCCGGCCACGACGCCGGCCACATCGAACAGGGGGATCGGGATCAGCGCAAGAACGAAGATGAGCCAGCTGCCATGACGGCGCACGTATCCTTCGATTTGGGCATACCGCGTGTGGTCTTCGACGATGGCGCTGCCGCTGTAACCGGCCAGGTAACCGGTCATTTCGCCGATCGCCATACCGATGCCGGCGACGATGCCCACCAACCATGGATTGAGCGCGCTGCCCATGGCAAACACCAGTACCAGGCCAGGTACCGGCAGGATCAGCGTCGCATTGCCCAGGAGGCTGACCAGGAATACCCCCGGGTAACCGAATGAAGCCAGCTGTTCCACCTGGTCGCGGAACGCAAACACGGCCACGCTGATGGCAACGGCCAGCAGCAGGGCCATGAGTCGCGGCAGTGACCGGCGCCAGCCTGGTTGCAGCCGGCCGGCCGTTTGTGGCGTGGCTGGCTCCATAGGAATTCCGTTGGTTTCGGCGGTACGGTAGAGCATGCTTTCGCTCTACCGTACCGGTCACAATGCTGCGCTCTACTTGACGACGATCTCGATCTTTTCGATCACGTCAGGACTGGTTGGCGTGGCGTCGGAGGAAATGCCGGCTGCCGGTCCGCGCAGCGCCTGCACCACTTCGATGCCCGACACCACTTCCCCTATGATGCTGAACTGCCCATCCAGGTTGGGCATGTCCTGCAGCATGATATAGAACTGGCTTCCGCTCGACGCCGCCTGATCCTGCGTGTGGTAGAGCCCCATCACGCCCAGGGTGTGCGTCACCGAAGGGGAGATCTCGAGCGGCACGGTGTAGCCGACGTCACTGGTCGGCTGACCGCCCGGTGAGCCGCCGATGACCACGGTTTGATCGTTGAAAGCAATCGGCATGCCATCGTAGAAACCGAGGTCCGCGAGCACGACGAAGCTGTTGACACTCTGCGGCGCCGTGGCGGGGAACAGTTCGACTTCGAATTCGCCGCGGTTGGTGGTGACGACTGCCGTGTAGCTTTTATCCTGGTCGATGACCATCTCGGGCGGTACGTTGTACATGCCTTCGCGTTCGGCCACCGGCACGCTGGCCAGCGGGCGACCGCTTGCTGGCTGCGGCGGATTGGGCGTGGGGGTCGCCGTGGGCGGTACCGTCGGCGTGGGCGGCGGCAGCAGACTCTGCGTTCCCTCGCTGATTTCCACGGACAGCAGGGCATCACCCGGTATGGTTGGGGTCTGTGCCGGGTCACGCGGTGTCAGCTGCTGCACCACATCCATTCCCTCGACCACTTTGCCAAAAATGGTGTGATTGCCATTCAACCAATCTGTGGGTACGGTCGTGATGAAGAATTGGCTCCCGTTGGTATTGGGTCCCGAATTTGCCATGGCCAGGTAACCCGGCGCATCGAACACCTTGGCCGGATCGATTTCGTCCTCGAACTGGTACCCCGGGCCGCCGGTGCCGGTGCCCGTGGGGTCGCCACCCTGGGCCATGAAATCGCCAATGACCCGATGGAAGGTCGTATTGTCGTAGAAGCCTTCACGCGCCAGAAAGACGAAGTTGTTGACGGTCTTGGGCGCGTCCTTTCCGAACAACTCGAGTTTGATGTCGCCCTTGGCCGTCTTCAAGGTGGCAAAATAAACGGTTTCAGGGTCGATGGTCATGGCCGGGGGCTCAGTCCACTGTTTGCCTGTGGGAGTAGCCCCTGGTTCTGGTTCGGTGGCGACTGGCGTCCCACTGTCGGCGACAGGTGTGGTGTCACCGGTGGATGTGGCCTCGGCAGGCGCACTGGTGGCTTGTGGAATTGGCTGCGTCGTGCAGGCGCTCAGCATCAAGCCAAGCAGGCCTACGGTTACGACGAGCACAATGACGGCCAGCGATCGATTACGTGTCAACATGTACGGTTTACCTCGACTGGAGATTCAAATGACGATACCGATGTTCATCGGCTGCAGAAACGGTTGAAATAGTCATGCGTGTTCCTCACGCGGCTCGCCGCGCGGCGCATTGGAGTCGCTGCCCTCGGCTGGGGGCGACACTGGCGTGACCAGCGGCGGCGGATCGGTTACCGGGACCTTTTCGAGTCGCCAGATCCCCCAGATACCAACGACAAGCACCGAAGCCGCCACGAGATACGCCTCGGTCACGCTGGCACGCGTGACGAAAATCGCCACCAGACCCAGCATGCCAGCCAGGAGATAGATGATTAGCACGGCCTCGCGACGTGATGCATCGTACAGACGAACCAACCGGTGCGACAGGTGATCCTTGCCGGGCGTCGTCAACGGGTTCAACCCGCGACGGATGCGCGAGAGAAATACCAGGGTTGTGTCGAAAATCGGTATGCCCAGCACCAGCACGGGCACCATCCAGGTCACGAGAACTACGTTGCTCGGGAACCGCAGCTTGATGGCAAGTGCCGCAAGAATGAAGCCGATGAACAACGAGCCGCTGTCACCCATGAAGATGCTGGCGGGGTTGAAATTGTAGCGCAGAAAACCGATGCACGCGCCCAGCAGCGCCGCCGCCAGGATACCCACCAGGTATTGGCCGCTCAAGGCAGCCAGCACCATGAAAAACGCCGCGGCAATCGCCGCCAGCCCACTGGACAGGCCATCCATATTGTCCAGCAGGTTCATGGCGTTGGTGATGCCAACGACCCACACGATCGTGATCAGGTAGTTCATCCACGGCCACGGCACGGCCACCACGTAGACCCCTGAAACGATCAGAATGATCGCGGCGGCAATCTGGCCACACAGTTTGATGAACGGCGACATGCCCCGTTTGTCGTCGATCAGACCCAGGAACGATACGAACGAGGCACCCACGAAGATACCGACCAGCTGGCTGATGTAAACCCGGTCGCCGAGAAAAATCAGCGCCAGCATGAAGGCGGCGTAGATGGCAATGCCTCCCAGGAGCGGCGTCGGTTTGACGTGCACCTTGCGCGCATTGGGATGATCCACGACGTCCAGCCGGAACGCCATCTGACGGGCCAGGGGTGTACCACCCAGGGCCAGGACGAGCGCCGTCACCACGATCAACACTTCGCGTGTCATTTGGGCTGCATCTCCTGCAGCTGCTGCACGACTGTTTCCAACTGCGGTTTTTCAGCATTGCTGGCCGTTTCCAGGGCACGTTGTGCGGCCTCGAGCGCGGCCGGGAGCTGATCGGTTCGTTCGTACAGCAGCGCCAGGTTGCGCCACGCCAACGAATCACGCGGGTTGAGTTGGGTCACCTTCTGGTTGGCGGTGATGGCGTCCTGCAGCCGGTCCTCCTGGACGAACAGGTAGGCGAGTGCACTCCAGGCCTGGACCAGGCCGGGGCTCATCTCCGTTGCCCGTTGATAGGTTTCGATGGCCTGGTCGATCTTCTCTTGCGAGCGGTACAGGTCGCCCAGGAACAGGTAGGTTTGGGCAAAGATCTGGTCGAGCGCCAACGACGTTTCGTACCGGGTCTCGGCCTGATCGAAGTACTGCTGAGCCAGTTGTTCGCTGCCCGCTTCCCGTTCCAGGTCACCGAGCAGATAGTTCACCAGACCCGCTTCATTATGCAGGTGCGCTGCATTCGGGCTCAGTGTGGTCGCGATCTCGTACAGCTGCAGCGAGTTCAGCCATTCCTGGCGGCGTGCTTCGGCCTCGCTGGTAAGCTCGCCGCGGGAACGGTAGTAACGCGCCAGGTTGGCGGTGTGGTCGGTGTTGAGCGGATTCAGACGCTGCGCCGCCGTCAGCACTGCCTCGGCCTGGTCGAGCCACTCCTGCTGCTCCGCAGGGTCCTCCACGGACTTGGCCTTCTCCAGCATCGATCGTCCCAGGAAGAGGTAGTAATAATCCTCGTCCGGCGCAATGCCGATGGCACGGTTGTACAGGTAGATGGCACCATCCCACTGTCCCGCCGCATCGTAGGCCTGGCCCTGTTTGTAGAACGTGTCGGCCCGCACCAGGGCGATATTGACCTGATTGATGAACAGGGCGACGACCGCTGTCACGACCACGGCCGCGACGCCGCTGATCCAGCCGCGCCCCGTCCACGCCGCCGACCGCGCCGGCAGCAGACGCCAGAGTGACCAGGCAAAAACCAGGATCAGAATGAAGGCGGCCAGGTAATAATCGTAGATGTAACTGACCAGGTAACTGCTCAGCGATTCGACCGTGATCTGGCTGCCGCTCTGCATGGCGGTGCCGAGGCCAATGCGCGTGGCGTGGATGATGGCAAACACGGCGCCAGTGCCCAGCGATATGCCCAGGTAGGCGCCGATACTCTTCAACCACCAGCTGCGGTTGGTGCCGCGTTGGCCGCTGGCCACGTCACCCAACGCCATGATCGTGCCGACCAGCAGCGTAAACAGCAGCAGCCAGAAGACACCCAGGCTTGTCACGGGTTGGCCGCTTTGCATCTTGACCGTCAGGGCGTTCCAGATGATGCTGAGTGGGTTGGTATCGCGGCCCTGGTTGGCAATGAAGTTCCAGGCCGTGGTGGTGACAACCAACGCGGCCATGAAAGCGTACGGCAGCACAGGTGCCAGCGTACTGTGACCGCGCGGGGTCGGGCGGCCCGCCGGCCGTGTGTCGGGCGCGGTGCCGGTGCGCCGTTTGCGTTTGCCGCTTTGGCTGCGTGCCGCCGATGGCGCGACAACCGCTTCCGGTTCGACATTCGTCGTTGCAGGCTGTGTTTCGCTGCCTTTCAAGTCCAGCCAACCGAGACCGGTCACCAACAGCACACCGGTCAGGATCCAGAAATGGGTGCGCGTGGCGGCGATGGCGATCCCAAAGTGGATCTCGACGAAATAGGCCGCAATCGCGGCCAGGAGCGCAATCAACAGCAGGGCCTGACCCTGCCCGACCTGCAGCCGTGTGTCGCGCCGGAACGCACTGATCGTCAGATAAACGATGAAACCCAGGATCAGACCGGCCGGAATCGCCACACCGAGGAAACGCAGGTCGCCCAACGCCACCAACGGCACCAGAATACCGATGGCACCCCCGGCGAGCGTCAGGCCCAAAAAGAGCAGTGTATCGCGCCGGCTGCGGATCCAGCCCAGCCAGCGCAAAATCCAGTAGAAGATGCTGCCAAACAGCACGATGTAGGCCACGAAGCCCACGATCCCCGTCGTCACCAGTGCATCGAACGTTTCATTGTGGGCGCGATCGGGCGAGGCATTACGCGCTTCGTAATGTGCCAGGTCGGGCGGGTAATAGCGGTTGAACGCCACCCACATTGCTTCCGGGCCATACCCCACGAACGGCCGCAGCACGTTTGCCCAGTCTTCACTGCCATCGGGGAAGATGAGCGGCTCGTGGGGCAGGATCAACTGGCTGGCGCCTTCCCAAATCAACACGCGCACCTTCCCGGTGCCTTCATCGGTCTCAAAAACGCGGCCCAGGCGCCCGATGTACGGCGCATCGCGCAGGCTGGCCAGCGGACTTTGCGGCAGGTTGAAAACGCCAATGAACAGCAGGCTGGCGATGGCCAGGCCAATCCAACCCAGCCACGCCCAGCGGGCAAAGCCCGACCAGCGTGCTACCAGGGTCGAAGTGCTGCCGCGCAGCGCAATCAAACCGAGCAATACAAAAATATACAGACCGGCCAACCAGCCCAACCACGGGCCGCGGCTCTGCGTGAAGATGATCGCAATACTCTGCACGACGAGCACGAACACGTAGCTGCCCACCAGGAGGGCGTCAGCCACTTCGCCGTTGGGGGCCGCCAGGAGACGTCCCATCGAGCGCAGGGTACGTTCCAGGGTGATGAAAAAGGCAATGATCAGGTAGGCCGCAATGAAGATGGCGTTGCCCATGTTGCCCGCCACGCGTTCCTGCACGTCACCACCCCATGGCAGCGGATCGAGGCCGTAGTGCTGCAGGATACCGTACATGGCAATCGGCAGCGACGTCAATACGATCGCATGCAGCAGACGGTTGAGCTGGTCCCGCCGGCGCAGGTGAGAAATCACCAGGAAGAAGATCACCACGTACGACAGGGTCGTGTAGGTGCCCTGCAGACGCTGGTACGATCCCCACCAGCTGGTGCGCGGCGCCACGGAGAGCACCGTGCTCAGCAAATAGGCCACCACGATCAGCAGCGTCGGCAGGATGAGCGGCGTCTCCCGCAGTTTGCGCCACAGACTACCGTGGGGTGTGTACGTGGCACTGGCCGGCACCGGTGCACCCGCGCCCCCGCCATCCACCAGTTTGATCAGCCAGGCCCCTGCCATGACGAGTGCTATGGAACGCAGCAGACTCAGCTTATCCGGTTCGAACACCCGACTGGAAAAGACGTTGAAAAAAAGCGGGATGATGATGAGTGCCGCCAGCCATCCGGCTTCGATCACGGCCTCGCTATAGCGACTGATTTTGGACTGCATGTTCCAACCTGTCGACCAGGGTCTGATCATGGAAACCCTTCGGGTCTACCAGACCCGAAGGGTTATGGTCCCAAAGTACGAATTCTTCCACGGCATTCAAGCACGCTATGTTACCCGACATGACCCAAAAAATCAAGTAGCCGGGGGCGTGCCAAAGAACAACTTCCTACGATTCGAGGTGAATTCCAGGCGTGTTATTCCGATTCGAGCCCTAACAGCGACCGGTAGAGGTCTTCGACACGCGCCACCATCACCGGCAGGCTGAATTCGGCCATCGCCCGCTGGCGTGCCGCGGCGCCCAGAACCGGCAGCCGGTCTGGGTCAGCGAGTAAGGTTTGCAGCGCCTGAGCCAGGGCCGCTGCGTTGCCTGCGGGCACCACGATACCGGTGACACCGTCTTGATTGACATAAGACGTGCCAGTGCCCAACTCGGTGCTCACGATCGGTGTGCCGCTGGCCAGGGCTTCGAGCTGGACCACCCCAAAAGCCTCGCTGCGTTCGCACGCCGGCAGCACGAACAGATCGGCAGCCGCGTAATATGCGGGCAGCGCGGTATCGTCGATGTCGCCGAGGAAAAACACACGGTCTGTCAAACCCAACGCCTGGGCCTGGGTTTGCCACGGCTGAGCCATGGGTCCGGTGCCCACAATCATCAGGCGCGCTGCTGGCACGTGGGGCAGTGCATCGAGCAGAAACTGGACGCCCTTGTAGTAACGCAGTCGTCCGACGAACAGGAGCAGCGGCGTCTCGTAGCGCTGGCGGATCGTGGTCACGCGTGCGGCGTCGGCGTATTGAAACCGCTGGACGTCGATGCCGAGCGGAATCACGGTGATTTTCTGGCGCAGCGGACGCAGGTAGGGCGAACTCTCGGCGTACTGCGGGCTGGTGGCAATGATGCGATCGACAGCGCCCAGCATGCGCCGCATGAATGGCTCGTACACGCGCAGGAGACCCTTCTGCCGCACAACGTCGCTGTGGTAGGTCAAAACCGTGCGCCGTGCGTGGCCAAAAAGCCATTGGCTCATTTCGCCCAGCGGGTACGGAAAGTGCAGGTGTGCAACGTCGGGCCGTTGGCCGGCCAACAGGCGCGGCAGGGCCAGGCTGAGGGGGGTAGAGGCCACCGTGGCCAGCCGCGCCGCACGCACGACGCGTACCCCGTTTTCGACGCTGGCGGTGGTCTGGTGCTGCACGTGGGTGACCAGCACGGTGACGTCATGCCCGGCCGCGGCCTGGGCTTCGGCCAGCCACCGGATGTGGTTCTCCATGCCGCCAAGAACCGGGTAATAGTCCTTGTAAATGTGCAGAATCTTCACGAAAAATCCTATCCGGGTTCAGTAGCTGAATGCACGCGATTCGCCACCTGCACCTGCCAGGCCGCGCTGGCCGCAGCATACACTTCACGCAGGGCAATCCCACCGGCTTCGGCCGCATGCCGGCAGTCCTCGTATTCCGGTGCGCCCTTGGCGGTCCCATCGGCCAGCAATCCAACCTTGACGCGTACCTTGCCCCAGGGTGTCTCCACCTCGTCGATGCGCCGCGGCAGCGTCACACGGTCGACCAGCCGCTGGCGTACGCCCAGGCTCGTGGTTTCTGTCAAAACCAGGTCGGTCAGCCGCGGACCGTCGGCTGGCCGGCACAGGATACTCAGCAGGATGGCGGGACGGCCCTTCTTCATGGTGATCGGTGTGAGCCACACGTCCAGCGCACCCCCTGCCAGCAGGCGCTGGCTGGTGTCGGCCATGATTTCCGGGCTCATGTCATCGAGGTTGGTCTCCAGGACCAGCAGCGGTTCGACCGGATAAGGACCACGTGCCTGGCCGCGCGGCGGTACCGGCTGTGTTTCACCGATCACCACACGCAGCACGTTGGGAAACGGCAGGTCGCGTTGGCCGGCACCCAGGCCCACGGTGCGCACCACCATCGCCGGATACTGCCCAAAGTCATCGGCCAGCTCGGCCAGCAGCGCGGCCCCGGTGGGGGTCACCAGCTCGGCGGCTGCATCCACGTCGCGTACGGGAATTCCGCGCTGCGCCAGCAGCTGCATGACGGCGGGCACCGGCACAGGCAGCAGCCCATGCGCCGCGCGGACAAAACCGTGCCCCATCGGCAGCGGTGAAGCCTGCACCGCTTCGATGCCCAGCAGGTGCAGCCCAGCCACCGCACCCACGACGTCCACGATGCTGTCGATGGCACCAACCTCGTGAAAATGCACGTCGTCGGGTGACGTGCCGTGGACCGCTGCTTCGGCCCGCGCCAGGCGGATGAAAACGGCGGCGGCGCGCCCACGGACGGCGGGTTCCAGCTGTGCCGCGTCCAGGATGTGCAGAATGTCGGCCAGGTGGCGGTGGGGGTGGTCGCCGGCGGCGACGTGGACCCGTACCGCGGTAGCGGCCAGGCCCTGTTTGACGACGCGCTGCACGTCAAGCTGCCAGCCCGGCAGCGGCAGCTGCTGCAGCACCGCCTCGAGCGTTGCCTGGGGCAGCCCGGCATCCAACAGCGCACCCAACGTCATGTCGCCGCTGATACCGGCAAAACAGTCAAAATAAGCGGTTCGCATCGTGGTTACGTTCACTCGCTCTGTCATGATCCGGCGTGCCGGTGGTTCACCCACTGTGCCAGGACCGTGCGCGTACTCTCGAACGCCAAATTGGAGGGCAGCGTGTCCGGTGTGCACCACCGTGCATCACTGACGTCATCGCCCGGTGTGATGTTCCCGTCGCCGACCAGGACGGCGGCATACGTGATGACAATGCCACCCCCCTGCGGCATGGGAAAGATGCCCAGCAGACCGGTGATCTCACCCTGCACCCCCGTCTCCTCGTGCAGCTCGCGCAGGGCGGCCGCCGCTGGTTGTTCGTCGAAGTCCATGAACCCAGCGGGGAGTGACCAGAAGCCGATCTGGGGCACGACGGCGCGCTGTACCAGGGCGACACGTTCGCCATCGGTGAGCAGCACTGCGACAGCCACTTTGGGGTTTTGGAACTGAATGAAACCGCACGCCGTGCAGTGTGCGCGCGGCCGCCCAAACAGCAGCATCACCTGCAGTTCATGGGCACAGCGTGGGCAGTAGCGATAGACGAAGTGCATCAAGTCAGGCCCGCATCGATTCGACCGCAGCCCGTGCGGCGCGCAGGTTGGCTTCGGGTGTGATGATCATACTGACGCAGCCGGTGCCCAGGATGAATCGCCGCCCTCCGGTCTGCTGCCAGGCATCGAAGGCTTCGTCATGCACCTGGGCGGGGGTGCCGCGCAGCAGCGTTTCGATCTGGCGAATGCCGCCCGCCACTGCGCCCGCAAAACGCTGTTGACCGGCAGCGAGCGGGGGCGCAGTCTCGCGGTCGTGCCAGTTGAGGACGTCGATCGGGTAATCGACGAAGGCGTCAAAATAGACGTCGCGACCGTGCAGGTGCAGCAGTTTCAACCAGCCATCGGGCACGCTCTTGAGGATTTGCAGGTCGTAGGGGCGTGCAATGGCGGCGTACTCAGCGGGAGACAGGGTGTGCGCCGTGGCGTGCTGGACGGCATAAAAGATGCCGCGGACCCCCGTATCGACGAGCGATTCGATATGCGCCACCGTGTTGGCCGTGAGCTGGCGCAGCGCGGCGTGCACGGCGGCGGGATGGAGGCGCACAAAGGGATAGAGTTCGGGCCCAACCAGTTTTTTGAGCTGCGCCAGTGGGCTGAAGACGGTTTGCAGCACGGTGACGTCATCACCCACGGTGCCGGCAATCATCCGCAGTGCTGCACGCGCCACACCGTACCCACCCTGCGTCACGTCCAGGGTGGGCAGCTCCGCCAGCATTGCCGGTTCGCGCACCGGGTGCTGGAGGATGTCGCGTGTGCCTTCTTCGTTGCCCATCCAGGCGGTAACGACGCCGTAATCATCGACCGCATAACTACTGGCCGGGGTTACCTTCAGGAAATCGAAATCGTACGTCGCCTGCCAGCGGATGTGGGCCGCGGCCAGATCCTCGGCGCGTTGATCGTCGCCCGCAAAATGCCGCCACAAGGCTACTGGCGGCCGGTCGACCGGCGCACCTGCGATGGCGGCTGCCAGGCGTTCACGTTTGTGCATGTTCATGGTCTCTCCACGGTGTCATACCGTTGTTCGCTGCGTGCTGTGGATACGGTCCGTGGATTATAGCGTCATCCAACCGCCTGGTCAAACAAAATAAAAGGGTTTCCAAGACCCGTGCTCTTGGAAACCCCAACGTCCCTCGACCGCACAATCTGTGCCCCCCCGGGCGCCATTGCCCGACGAAAGCGGTGAGAGAGGTGCAGGATCATCCTGTTCGGTGCTAGTGTACCAGATGTCGCCGGGGTGCCCTATGACGCTGGTCA
The DNA here is from genome assembly GCA_964443225.1 of uncultured Anaerolineae bacterium. GTDB lineage: Bacteria > Chloroflexota > Anaerolineae > SSC4 > Amarolineaceae > SSC4. Next base: position 17,998 of record CAYUCC010000025.1, on the reverse strand, counting down.
TATCGTACCCTGTTTGTATCATGTAGAATGCAGTCAACATTCAATTGCCCTCGACACACCGTCCTCATCCAATGAGACGCGGAGGAAACTATGGCTTTGGCCACGATCCTGGTTGTAGACGACGATCCCGACTTTGTCGAGATCATGCGGACCATCCTGCGCAGTCGGGGCTACGATGTGATTGCGGCGTCCAATGGCACCGAGGCCCTGGTCAGGGTGCAGGCGGACAAACCCGACCTCATGATCCTGGATGTCATGATGTCCACCGTGCTCGACGGTTACAACGTCAGCCAGAAGCTGGCGGAAGACCCTGAGCTGCAGTACCTGCCCATCATTATGGTGTCGTCCATCGCTGAAACTCCGCACGCAGGCCTCTTCCCGCTTGAGGATCGGCTGCATGCCGATGTCTGGTTGAGCAAACCGGTGAATCCCCATGAGTTGTTGACCAAGGTTGAAGCACTGCTTGCCTGAGAGGTGACGCATGGCGTCTCCGACGGTGCTCGTTATCGATGACGATAGCGATTTCAGCGAGTACCTCCGCATTATCCTGGAGGCACACGGTTACCGCGTGCGCTGTGAACCCGATGCCGGGCGCGGCGCCGCCGCGCTGCGTGCCGAACGCCCCGACCTCGTCATTCTCGATGCCATGATGTCGTACGATTTCCAGGGCTTGGGTCTTATCAAGGAGATACGTGACGACCCTGCTCTGCATTCGGTGCCGGTCATCCTGGTATCGGCGGTCCTGCGTACGCCCGAGCATGCGCTTCTGGAAGAATTGCCCGCCAACGCGATCGATGCGTTCCTGGTCAAACCGATCGAGCCGAGCCTGGTGCTGGAACAGGTCGAAAAGACGCTCGACCGGCGTGCCGGTGCCTGAGTGTTCGCGCCCGCCCGCGCGAGTGGTCAGGGCTGGAAAAGAATAACTTCCCGTGATTTGCGACGAATTCCAACGGTATTGCTGGAAGATGTTCTTATTAAGAGAGCCCTGGGATAGGAGTGCGAGCAATGAGTGATTCTGGGATCGTGATGCACGGTGCACGCCTGACCGATCCTGCGCGCCAGGCGATGCTGCTCACCGCGCTCTACATTGCGCAGGAACGATACGGCTATCTCACCCCGGCCGCCATCGAAGAAGTGTCGGTCCGTTTGAATGTTCCGGTTGGCCAGGTCTATTCGACCGCTTCGTTCTACAGCCTGTTTCGCACGCAGCCAACGGGCACGGTCGTGATCCAGGTCTGTGACGGCCTCTCGTGTTACCTGTGCGGTGGCGCCGACCGTGTGACCGATTACGTCAGCCGCAAGTTGGGCATTCCCCCGGGTGAGACGACCGCCGATGGGCGCTTTACGCTGGAAAAAGTGCAGTGCCTGGCATCGTGCGGCACCGCCCCAGCGCTGCGCGTCAACGACGAGTTACACGAGCACCTGACGCCCAGCAGCCTCGATCTGCTGCTCGAACGGCTGCTGGAAAGTTAGAGGTGGGCTATGTGGGAACCAATCCTGACACGTCACATCGATCTGCCCAATTCGGAAAAGATCACCACCTACTTCGAGCGGGGCGGTTACCAGGCCCTGCGTACCGCGCTGCAGCACAGTCCCGAGGAAATCATCGAGCAGGTGAAACAGTCCCGCCTGCGAGGGCGTGGCGGGGCCGGTTTTCCGACTGGCGTCAAGTGGGGGTTCATTCCGAAGGGCAGCGACCTCGTGCGTTACCTGGCGGTCAATACCGACGAGGGGGAACCGGGAACGTTCAAAGACCGCGCCATTGTCGAGCGTGACCCGCACCAGATTCTGGAAGGGGTCATCATCGCTGCCTACGCCGTGCAGGCGCAGCGTGCGTTCGTCTACATTCGGGGCGAATTTTTTCTCGGTGTCAAACGGTGGATCAAGGCGATTTCGGATGCCTACGAGTATGGGTTTTTGGGTAAAAACATCCTCAACAGCGGCTTCAACCTGGATGTGTCTGTCCATCGTGGGGCGGGTGCCTACATCTGCGGCGAAGAGACCGCCATGCTGGAATCGTTGGAAGGCAAACGGGGTGAGCCGCGTTTGAAGCCGCCGTACCCGGCGCAGGTGGGGCTGTGGGGCCAACCCACGCTGGTTCAGAATGTGGAAACTCTGGCGAATATCCCGCACATCATCACCCAGGGTGCGGCATGGTACAGCAGCATCGGCACGGCCCAAAGTACCGGTCCCAAGATCTTTTGTGTGAGCGGCCACGTCAACCGGCCTGGCGTGTACGAACTGCCGTTGGGCACACCGCTGCGTACGATTATCGACGATTATGCCGGCGGTGTGCGCCACGGCCACACGATCAAGGCAGTGATCCCCGGTGGTGCTTCGACGAACGTGGTGATGCCCGACGACCTGGATGTGCGGATGGCGTTCGAAACACTGGAAGCCATTGGTACCCAGCTCGGCACCGGGGGCATCGTGGTCATGGATGAGACCACCGACATGGTCGAGGTGGCGCGGCGCACGGTCAGCTTTTTTGCTCACGAATCGTGCAGCGGGTGTGTGCCGTGCCGTATTGGCGGTTATCGCCTCCTGGAGACGCTGACGCGGTTCACACGCGGTGAAGCGACGGCCCGTGACATGGAGAACCTGGGGGTGTTGGCCAACAACATCCGTGGTATCACGTTTTGCCCAATGGGTACCGGTATGGCTACACCGATTGGCACCCTGCTGCATCGTTTTCGTAACGAGTTCGAGGCACGCGTGCACGTTGCCGCGTCATGAATGATTCGTTTGGAGTCTGTACAAAAACCCACTGGGGAGCCCGGTTGTACGGTTGATTTCGGGGATTTCGAACAGACTCCTGGTGGATAAGGATTGGAGATGCCCATGGCCAAAATTCTGGTGGTGGATGATGATCCCGATTTCGTCGAGGTCGTTCGTACGATACTGCGCGCCGACAACCACGAGATCGTGAGTGCGGGCAACAGTGCGGAGGGCATGCGGCGCCTGGCCCAGGAACAACCCGACCTGGTGGTGCTCGACGTTATCATGTCGACGGTGTTGGACGGGCTGAATATGAGCCAGCGTATGGCCGAAAACCCACTGTTCCAGCATGTACCGTTGATCATGGTCACATCGATTGCCAATACCGATTACGCGGCGTTGTTTCCAACCGATGAGTACATTCACATCGATGCGTTTCTCTCGAAACCGATCAACCCATCGGAGCTGCGGGTCAAGGTCAACGAGCTGCTGAGGTGAGTATGGTGAGCACCCATCAAAAGATACGCATCGGCGGGATACTCAAGAACGACTACCTGGCACGCATCAATGTGCTCGGTACGCCTGACCGGCCCGGCGTGGCGGCCACGATTCTGGGGGCGCTCGGCGGCGCACACATCAACGTGGATTTCATCGTCCAGTGTATCGATCTGAACGAGCAGGACCACTTCGTGCTGTGCATCGACCGAGATGACCTGCCGCAGGCGCTTACCGTGGTCACGGCGGCAACCGAGGCCGTGCGGGCGCGCAACATCGTGCACGATCGCCACGTGGCCAGTATTGCGATCTTTGGACCCGATTTTCGCGAGCGCCCCGGCATCGCCGCCGGGATGTTCCAGGCGCTGGCACAGCACGGGATCAATATCGATGCGATCAGCACATCGATCTCGACTGTCACCTGCATCATCAGCGAACACCACCTGGCGGATGCGATCGCTGCCATCCACGATCATTTTGATGTTCCCTGACGCCTGCACGGCGTGGCATCATACGCTGTCATTCCACCGGGTATGACGCTGCCGCAGCGTCTCGACCTGCGCGAGTCCTGCGGGCAGTGCGGCCGGGTAGAACCGCCGGCAAGTGGCCAGCCCATGGCCAGGAAGCAACGAAAAGATGTCAAGAGTGACCGTGCCTGAACCAATAACCAACTCACCCTTTGTACCGTTTCGCCAGGAACTTGGAACGCGTATCGACTGGCTGATTCAGCTGCGTTGGGTGGCCGTGCTGTGTACCTTGCTGATCATTGCGGTCAGCGCCTGGCAGCTGCCGGGCGTTCTGCCCATCGACCGCCTGCTCCTGGTTGCCGGCGCCCTGGCGGGCTACAACCTGGGTTTCTGGTACTACCGCCGTCACTTTCTGCGGTCCACGCATACCGAGCACGAGATTCAACGCGCCCTTAGAGTCGTGAGGCTGCAAATCACCCTGGACATGATTGCGGTGACCGTGCTGCTCCAATTGGCGGGTGGGGCGGAGAATCCGTTTTACCTGTATTACCTGGTTCACGTGGGTCTGGCCAGCGCACTGCTCTTCCGCCGGGATGCTTTCTTGTTTGCCGGTCTGGCCAGTTTCCTCTTTGTGCTGCTGGTAGTGGTGGAGTACATGGGCTGGCTGCCCCACCATCATCTGTTTGGCCTGATCGACGTCGAACACTACATGAACGTGACCTACCTGCTGGCGCAGGTGTTCGCCCTGGCTTCGACGGCGTTCTTTCAGGCCATTCTGATCTCGAATATCGTTTCGCGGCTGCGGCAGCGTGACCGCGACCTGCGTGCCAGCCATGCGCGCATCCAGACCCGCACACAGCGCATGAAGCAGTTGAACAAAGACCTGCGGACCGCCAATGCCGAGTGCAAGCTGCAGCGTGACCAGCTGACGACCCTCAACGGCCAGCTGCGGGAGGCAAATGTCGCACTCGAACTGCACGCCCAGGAATTGATGGAACTCAATGCACGGCTGAAAGCCGCCGAGGAAGCCCGTACGCAGTTCACGCTGTTGGTCACCCACGAACTGCGCGCACCCGTGGCTGCCATCCAAAGTTACATCAAATTGATCCTGGAAGGCTACGTGCCACCCGACCAGCAGCGGATGATCCTGGAGCGGGCCGAAAAGCGGGCCCTCGATCAGCTGGCCTTGATTTCTGACCTGCTTGAACTGGGCCGGCTGCGCGAGCATGCGCGATCACAAATTCAGGAGATTCACCTCGACGAGCAGCTGCGCCTGGTGCTCGATGCGTTCCGCGGCCAAGCCGCCGAGGCCCAGGTCGATCTCCAGGTCGACGTGGGTGCCGACCTCCCGCCCCTGCGGGCAAATCTGGAGCAGATCAAGAGTCTGTGGACGAACCTGATCAGCAACGCGATCAAATATACCCCGGCGGGTGGGCATGTAACGATCCGTCTCAATCGGGAGAACGGGCATCTGGTAGGGGCGGTCGCCGACACGGGGATCGGTATCCCGCCGGAGGCCCAATCGTACATCTTCAGCGAGTTCTACCGCGCCGACAACGCCAAAGCCCTCACACGCCAGGGGACCGGGCTGGGTCTGGCAATCGTCAAACAGATCGTGGAAAGCGTGGGCGGCCACATCGAATTCAGCTCGTCCCCCGGCGAAGGCACGACCTTTACATTCAGACTGCCAGCGGAGTAGGGGACGAACCCCCTACTCCGCCCTACTCCGTACTCCCTACTCCCTACTCCGTACTCCGTACTCCCTACTTCCCCGCCCCAATCGGTGTGATCTTCGTATCGACCTTTGGCATGCGTTTGGGTCGCAGGTAGATGAACCAGTAGACGAGGCCCACCATCACGGCGCCGCCGATGATGTTGCCAATGGTCACCGGCACCAGGTTGCCGATGAAGAAGTTGTACCAGGTCAGGTTTGCCACGTTGGGTGCCCGTTCGCCCAGGGATGCCAGCCATGCCTGGTCCGAGCTGATGAACAGGCCCACCGGGATGAAGTACATATTCGCGACACTGTGTTCGAAGCCTGCCGCCACGAAAGCAGCGATCGGTGGAATGATCGAGAGGATCTTGTCCGTGGTGGTACGGGCGCTGAAACAGAGCCAGACGGCAAGACACACCAGGGCATTGCAGAAGATGCCCAGGATGAGCGCCTGCACGAAATCGAGACCCGACTTGGTGTTGGCAATATTCACCGCCGTGATACCAACCGCGCCGTTGCCAAACTCGTACTGGCGGCTGAAGAACATCAGCGCCGCCGTGGCAATCGAGCCTACGAAGTTGCCGATGTATACGATGGTCCAGTTGCGTACCAGGGCCATGGTGTTGACCCGCCCATCGGCCCAGGCCATGACGATCAGGTTGTTGCCGGTGAACAGCTCGGCGCCAGCAACAACGACCAGGATCAGGCCCAGGGTGAACGTGAGGCCAGCGGCGAGACGAATCATGCCGTAGGGCGCCTCCCCGGCCATCCCGGCAACGGTGGTGGTCGAGAAAATCGCGCCCATGGCGATGAATGCACCTGCCAACACAGACAGCGCAAACATCGTCATCCCGTCGAGGCCGGCCTTTTTGATACCAATCGTTTCTGCCTTATCTGCCATTTCTGGCGGCAGCCACGCATCGAATCGGATGGGGGTAGGTTCATCTGCCATAGTGGTCACTCCTCCTTGAGTCCCTTGCTTTGACTACGCACGATACGATCAGGGGTGTGCACCGTTGCTGCCATTACCCTTGACCGGATTCACCGCCACGGCGCACACCTTGTACTCTGGAATCTTGGCGATGGGATCCAACACGGCGGTGGTCAAGGCGTTGGCCGGGGCCTCCGCAAAGTGGAACGTCATGAACACCACACCCGGGGGAACGTCCTGTGTCACGCGTGCACGCGTCTCCACGGCACCCCGCCGCGAGGTGACCTGTACCATGTCACCGCTGCGCACACCGGCGGCGGCGGCGTCCTGCGGATTGATGTCGACCGCGCCTTCGGGGGCCTGGGCGTTGAGGCCAACGCTGCGTCGCGTCATCGTGCCGGTGTGGTAGTGCCACAGCACGCGGCCGGTCGTCAGGGTCAACGGGTATTCGGCGTCGGGCAGCTCGGCCGGCGGCAGGTGGTCCACAGCCATGAAGCGGCCCAGGCCGCGGGTGAACTTGCCGACGTGTAGTATGGGCGTGCCGGCATGGTTGTCGTTGGGACATGGCCACTGCAGGCCGGCACTCTCCAGACGGCGGTGATGAATGCCGCCGTAGCTGGGTGTCAGCGCCGCCACCTCATCCATGATGTCGGCTACCGACAGGTAATCCCACCCGGCGTGCGATCCTTCGGGCTGATCCTCGTCGGGTCCGGCGACGGCTGCCTGGGCGGGCTGGCCAAGCGCCAGCAGACGCTGGGCCACCGCGGTCACGATCTCCCAATCGGCCCATGCCTCGCCCGGCGGCGCAATCGCCCGCCGTATCAGCTGCACGCGCCGCTCGGTATTCGTGAAGGTGCCATCCTTTTCAACGAAACTGGCAGCCGGCAGCACGACGTCGGCCATTGCCGCGGTTTCGCTCAGGAAGATGTCCTGCACTACCAGGAAGTCGAGCGCCGCCAGGCACTTGCGCACGTGGTTGATGTCAGGGTCGGACAGCACGGGGTTTTCGCCCATGCAGTACATGGCGCGCACTTCGCCGCGTTCGGCCGCATTCATCATTTCCACCACGGTCAGGCCTGGTTTAGGAACCATCGCCATGCCCCAGGCTGCTTCGAACTTACGCTGTACTTCTTCGACGGCGACGTTCTGATAGCCCGGGTACACGTTGGGCAGACAGCCCATGTCACACGCACCCTGGACGTTGTTCTGCCCACGCAGCGGGTTGACCCCGCCGCCCGGCACGCCCATGTTGCCAAGCAGCATCTGCAGGTTGGCGCACGACATGACGTTGTGCGTTCCGGTGCGGTGCTGGGTGATGCCCATGGCGTAGAGCAGCGCCCCCGGCCGGTGTGCAGCCAGCAGGTGCGCCGCCTTGATGATGTCTTCCGCCGGAACACCGGTGATTTCACTCGCTACCGCGGGCGGGTATTTTGCGACCGTGGCGGCGAATTCCTCGAAGTTTTCCGTGCGCTGTGCCACGTACTCTTTGTCGTACAGGCCTTCGGCAATCAGGACGTGCATGATGCCGTTCAGCAGGGCAATGTCGGTGCCCGGTTTCTGCCGCAGGTGCAGGCGGGCAAAATCGGTCAGCGGAATATCGCGCGGATCGGCAACGATCAGCGTGGCCCCGCGTTGTTTCACCGCCTGACGCAGGCGCATCCCGATCACCGGGTGTTGTTCTGTGGTATTGGAACCGATCACAAAGTAACACTCGGACTTCTCCGCAATGTCCTCGATCGAGTTCGTCATGGCTCCGGAGCCGAATGAAGTGGCCAGACCGGCCACAGTGGCGCTGTGTCACAATCTGGCGCAGTGGTCAACGTTGTTCGTTCCGATGACCTGCCGCGCCATTTTCTGTAAGAGATAGTTTTCTTCGTTCGTGCACTTGGCCGAAGCCAGGAACGCCAGACTGTTGGGACCTGTTTCCTGGCGAATCTGATGCAGCCGGCTGCTGATCAGGTCCAGGGCTTCGTCCCAGGTGGCCGGTTCCAGGTGGCCATTACGCCGGATCAGCGGCGTCGTCAGGCGGTCGGGATGGTTGACGTAGTCGTAACCGAACTGGCCTTTGACGCAGGTCCAGCCCTTGTTGACGGTGGCGTCCCATTTGGGCCCGACTTTGATGACCCTGCCGTTTTTGACGTGGACCTCGAACTGGCAGCCCACACCGCAGTAGGCGCACGTGGTCGTGGTCTTGTCGAACTCCCAGGTGCGGCCTTTGCCCAGGGCCTGGATCGGCATCAGGGCTGCGGTCGGGCAGACCGAGACGCAGCTGCCGCAGAATTCGCAGGGGCTGTCCTGCATCCCCCCATCCGCACCAAAGGCGATGTGGGCATCGAAGCCGCGATAGACGACGCTGATCGCTTCGACGCCGTTGATGACGTTGCAGGCACGGACACAGCGCCGGCACAATACGCACTTGTTGCGATCGACCTGGATGAACGGATTCGAGCGGTCGATGTCGTAGTTGTGCTGCCGCCCGACGAATTGGCTCTCTTTGATGCCGTAGCGGTAGGCCAGGTCCTGCAGGAGGCAATCGCCGGCCGCATCGCACGTCATGCAGTCGAGCGGGTGGTCCGACAGGAGCAGATTGAGGGAGAATTTGCGTGCATCCACAATGGCGTCGGTTTCGGTTTGCACCACCATGCCGGGGGCAGCAGGGAAGGTGCAGGCAGGCTGCAGGGCCCGCTGACCTTCGACCTGGACCAGGCACAGACGGCAGGCGCCTTCGGGTGGCAGGGCCGGATGGTGGCACAGCACGGGAATGTCAATCCCGGCTGCGTGTGCGGCGTCGAGCACTGACGTGCCCGCTGGCACCCGCACTTCACGCCCATCGATCGTCAGCGTTACGCTTGACATGAGTCCTCCAATCTTTTGCAGCCGCCTCAGGCGAATTCACGCTGGGGAATGGGCAGCTTCATCCGTTCCAGCCACTCCAGGTCGCAGCGCAAACAGCGGCACGCTTCGGCCTGCGCGGTCTGTTTGGCAAAACCCCGCTCGATTTCGGCAAACGGATCACCCGCCAGGCGTTCCCGCACCGGAATCAAAGGAATAATCGGGCGTCGGGCATCGGTGTAATCGTTCAGATCGACCGTTTGGGCGACGTCGTGACGCTCCGGCCGGTAGGCCGGTTTGTGCGCCTGGCCCGTTTGCAGCCACTCCTCCACCACCATCGCCACCTTGTTGCCCTGGGCCACTGCGGCCACGACGGTCGCCGGGCCGCTGACGGCATCGCCACAGGCAAACACACCGGGTCGGGTGGTTTGGAAGGCATCATCACACTGGATCACGCTGTCCCAGTTGGTCTTGACCGACTCGTCACCGGCCGGAATCCAGCCAAAGTCGGTTGTCTGGCCGATGGCCGGCACCAGCATGTCGATTGCCAGCTCGAAGTCGGCCCCTTCGATGGGACGCGGGCGGCGGCGACCACCCTCGTCGAACTCAGCCAGCCGCTGTGGGCGGACGCGTACCCCTGTCACGCGGTCCTCACCCAGCACCTCCACCGGGTTGGCCAGGAAGTGGAACTGCACCCCTTCCGCCTCGGCAAACTCGATCTCCTCTTTGTGGGCCGGCATGTCTTCTTTTTCGCGCCGGTAGATGATGTGGACTTCGGCGGCGCCCAGGCGCCACGCCGAACGTGCCACGTCGATCGCCACGTCGCCACCACCGACGATGGCCACACGCTGGCCACGCACCTCGGGCGGCCGGTCCAGCGCAATCTCACGCAGGAACTGCACTCCATGATACACGCCCGGCTTATCCTCGCCCGGAATCTTGAGCCGGCGGCTCTTGTGCGCACCGAGGGCCAGGATGACCGCATCGAACGGTGGGATCGTCCGGTCCTGGCCGTTGGATCCCGATCCGTTGCCCTGGTGGGCTGGAAGACGCACGCCATTCTTCTGCAGATCGTCGAGCGAGAAGTCGCGGCCCAAGGCTGTATTGCACACGATTTCCACTCCCGCCCGTTTGATATGCTCGACCTCGGCCATCAGGGGGTCACGGGGCAGGCGGTAGGCGGGAATACCGTAGTTCATCATGCCGCCCGGCTGCGGCAGCTTTTCGAACACGGTGACCTGATATCCCTGCTGCGCCAGGCGCAGCGCGGCGGTCAGGCCACCGGGGCCGCCACCGACGACGGCCACCCGCTTGCGCTGGGGTGGACGGTAAATGGGCGGTTCCCATGGCGTGGCGAACTCCTGATCGGCCATGAAGCGTTTGACCATGCGAATGGCGATGGATTCGTCGATTTGTCCGCGCCGGCACTTGTGCTCGCAGAAGGCGGGGCAGACACGGCCACAAATCAGGGCAAACGGATTGGCCTTGCGGTGTATCTCCAGGCCTTCCGCATACCGTCCCTGGGCCACCAGTGCCAGGTAGGCCGGCGTATCGACACCGGCGGGACAGGCGTTGACACACGGTGCGCGCACCAGGGCCTGGCAGGCGCCCGCCGGGCAGCGTTTTTCCTCGATGTGCGCAATGTACTCGTCGAGGAAATAGCGCATGGTACTCAGCACGGGCGATGGCGTCAGCTGGCCCAGACCACAGAGCGAACCGGTGCGCATGCCGGTGGCCAGCTCTTTGATCAGCTCCAGGTCATCGGGTGTGCCATGACCCTCGGTGATACGAACCAGCACTTCGAGCATTCGCCGGCCCCCGATGCGGCAGGGAATACATTTTCCGCAGCTTTCGGCGGTCGAGAACTCGAGGAAGAAGCGTGAGAACTCCACCATACAGGTGTCTTCATCGACCACGATCATGCCGCCGGAACCCATCGTGGCACCGGCTGCTGTCAGGCTGTCGTAGTCCACCGGGGTGTTGAGGTGGGTGGCGGGCAGACAGCCACCTAAGGGGCCACCGGTCTGCACGGCTTTGAATTTTTTGCCGTCGGGGATGCCACCCCCAATGTCGTAGATGATTTCGCCCAGCGTAATTCCCATCGGCACTTCGACCAGGCCGGTATTGTTGACCTTACCGGTGAGAGCAAAAACCTTGGTGCCCTTGCTTTTTTCAGTGCCGATGCTCGAAAACCATTTAGACCCATTGACGAGAATGGGCGGCACGTTGGCCCAGGTCTCGACGTTGTTGATGTTGGTGGGTTTGCCCCACAAGCCGGAGACGGCGGGGAAGGGCGGCCGCGGCCGTGGTTCACCGCGCCGGCCTTCGATCGACGCCATGAGCGCGGTTTCTTCGCCGCAGACAAAAGCGCCGGCACCTTCTTTGAGCGTCAGGTGGAAGGAGAAGTCGGTGTCCAGGATCCGATCGCCCAGGAGACCGTAGGCCGTGGCCTGTTCGATCGACTGGCGCAGCCGCTTGACGGCCAGGGGGTATTCGGCGCGGCAGTAGATGTAACCGTGAGTGGCGCCGATGGCATAGGCGCCAATGGCCATCCCTTCCAGCACGCTGTGCGGATCGCCTTCGAGAATCGAACGGTCCATGAAGGCGCCGGGGTCGCCCTCGTCGGCGTTACAGATCACGTATTTGACGTCACCGGGTGCCTTCTGACAGAATTCCCACTTCATGCCGGCGAGGAACCCCGCACCACCGCGTCCGCGCAGGCCGCTGTCCTTCATCTCGCGAATCACTTCGTCCGGCCGCAGGTTGGTGAGCGCTCTGGCCAGGCCGTCGTAGCCACCGCGGGCGATGTATTCCTCGATGCTGTCCGGATCGATCAGGCCGCAGTTGCGCAGCGCAATACGCAGCTGTTTGCCGTAAAAAGGTATGTTCTTGTAGAAAGGCAGCGCTTCCTGGTCTTTGGGTTCGTGATAAGTGAGGCGGGGTACGACGCGGCCTTTGAGCAGTGTTTCATCGACCAGCTCGGCCACATCCTCAGGCTGAACCTGGGTGTAGAAGATGCCTTCGGGGTAGATCATCATGATGGGGCCCATGGCGCAGAAGCCACGGCAGCCCGTGGGCACAACATCTACTTCGCGGGCCAGACCGCGCCGTGTAATTTCGGTCTGGAGCCGGTCGACAAGCTCAGTCGCATTGGAGGCTGTACATCCGGTGCCGCCGCACACGAGCACATTGGCGCGAAAGGTTGATTTGGACATCGTTGTCTGCTCACTCCTCATGATCGAGAAAGTTTTGTTGGCGTCCAGCAGCTTTCTCGTGCCTGCTTGCACGGCGCAGCACGCCGGCAAGCAGTTCAGAAGGCCTTGTACACTGCCTTCTCGTACATGCTTTCGATACGGTACTTGTGCTGCTGCTCTTCGGCAGCCAGGAGTTCGAACAGCCCGCGCGCCATTGAATCGTCGACCAGGCCGGTCATTGCGCGGTAGAAGTCGTAGGCCGCTTTTTCACGGTGCATGGCCACCACCATGACATCCTGGGCGTCCGAGTCGGGTCCCAGCTGGCGCGGGCGCAGCGTTTCGGCGAGCTGCAAGTCCGGAATGGTGCCCCGTTCGGCGCGACTCTTACGAATAGCCCAGCGAATGTTCGTGTTGAGCAGGGCTCGCAGTTTTTCTGCGTGGGCACGCTCCTCGTCCGCCATCTCCTCCAGGCGGGCTTTGACGTGCCCGTCCTTGGCGACGAGGGCGGCGTTGGCATAGAGTTGGACCGATTCTTCTTCGAACTGAATCGCCCGTTCGATGATTTCCTGTATGGACAGTGTGTCAGCCATCGTTCATCACCTCGTTCCTTACCTACGCAGCTGCCGGTTCGACTTCCATGCGGGCCACGACCCACGCCTCTATGACCGCGCCCTGAATCAGGTGCTCTTCGATCAGGCGCGGCACCATCGTTGGCATGACATTACCGTAGGTAATCCGCGGCCGGCCCGCCTGCTGAATGTCAACCAGCGGCTCGCGGGCGCACATGCCAATGCAGCCCACCGTGGTGACGTGGGCATCGATGTTGTGCCGCGCAAGCTCGTCCAGAATGGCGTGCATCGTATCGCGGGCACCGGCGGCAATGCCACAGGTGCCCATGCCCACCGTAATGGTCGTCCCCGTGTCGGTGCGTATCTTGAGCGACTGTTGGGCTTGTTCGCGAATGCGTTTCAGATCTTCGATCGTCTTTAACTTGGTCATCGTTCCCTCGTTCGCACCAGGTAAGCGCTGGTAACAGAATAACTTCCCCTGATTTGTGACGAATTCCAGCCATTTTGCTGGAAGTTATTCGTTTGCCAGCGCTGAGAAGTTCACGGCTGGGTGAGTGCCATTTCACCCTCGTGCAAATAGTCGATCAACCAGGTCCTGACCAATGGATGGCTCAGGGGCACATCGCCCAACGCCTGGCGCAGTTCGTCACTGCTCACCGCAAAATTCTGCTCGTCGACCCTGTGGTCATAGTGCACCGCCAGGCTGCTGTCACCGAGCAGGACGGCCATCAGGGTTGCAGGCAGATCACCGATCGGCGGGCGGTCCCAATGGTGCCACTGATAGGTCAACGTGACACAGGTTCCTTGTCCGGGTACCGATTGGATGGCAATATCGCCACCCGCCTGTTGTGCACCCGCGGCCGCCAGCGGCAGACCCAGCCCGACGTGACGGCTCGTTCGTGTGGTAAAGAACGGATCGGTGACCCTGGCCACCGTTGCGGCATCCATGCCACGTCCATCGTCGCGCACTTCGATGGTCAGAAGGTCGTCGCCCGGTCGTTCGGTGACCGTGACGTCGACCCGGTGAGCACCGGCTTCACGGGCATTCTGAACCAGGTCCAGAATGTGCAACGCGAGTTCGCGCACGGTGGTATGATCCTCAGTCGTTCAATCCGGGCCCGGCGTTACGCCAGGCTTTGCATACGTTTGACCATTTGTGCCGGCGTCAGGCGACCCATCACGCGTTCATCGACCACGGCCACCGGCGCCAGGCCACACGATCCCAGGCAGTAGACCACCTCGAACGTGACGCGAAAATCATCGGTGGTCTGGCCGGGATAAATGGTCAGCGACCGGCCCAACTCATCGATGATCTTGGCGGCACCTTTGACGTGGCAGGCGGTGCCGTCGCACACGCGAACCACGTGCCGGCCACGCGGGTTGAGGTAGAACTGCGAATAGAAGGTAGCCACCCCATACACCTTACTCACCGGTGTGCCCGTGCGTTCCGCAATCTCAGCGAGCACTTCCGGCGGCAGATAGCCGTAGATGTCCTGGGCATGCTGCAAAATCGGAATCAATGCACCAGCCTGGTCGGCGTATTCGGCCAGCACTGGCTCCAACAAGCTCAAATCCACAGCAGGTCGCGTCATCGACCCACTCCTCTCCTGAGATTCAGATAAATTTCAAGCTTCATTCTATCATGACTCGCACGCCTGCCGTATGACGTTTGTCATGTAGGACAGCAATTTGTGCAAAAAGGTACAAAGTTCAGTCGATGCAGGTGCTGCGTTCGGCCTGGTGGGTGAGCGCCAGCCGCAGCTCGGCTATCGTCGGTTCGGCCATGACAAGACAGGTGCGATTGATCATTTCGTTCAACCGGTGCGCGTCACCATTCTGCACGAGCGTCCAGCGCGCTAACTGGGGCCAGCGCGCAATGGCCTGGGCGGGCGTCAATCGAGCCGAGATCTCGATGGCCGGCACGTCGAGGTCAGGTGGTATGAAACCGAGCTGGGACAACACACTGAACGTGGGCCGGTCGACATGGCACGGGATGGCGACACCGCCCAGGGTCCGCACGTGTGTCACGACCTCTTCGAGGCCGAACTGGGTCGACGTCAGGAGGAGCTGGACATGTTCGCGGATGAAATCGCCCGTAGCATCGACGACGAACTGGCCACCAAAATGGTCGGGATCATTGAGCAGGGGTGGCAGGGCGGCATCGACCAGGGCCTGCCAGGCCGCGGCGCGGCGGTTGTCATCGAAGAGGCAGAGGACGTGGACCTCTTCGCGGGTTTGCACCTCCATGCCGGGCCAGACGGTCAGCGAGGTGCCGGCGGCCGCAGCCTGCACAGCTTCGACATTGTGTGTTGCGTTGTGGTCGGTCACCGCAATCAGATCGAGGTGCAGCGCCAGGGCCTGCTGCACGATGAAGGGCGGGATCATCTCGACCTCGGCGCAGGGAGAAAGCACAGTATGCAGGTGCAAATCGACCCGAAACGGACGCAGCGACATAGCCGGCTCCACCTGTGCGACGACTCAACCGGTTGACACGAGCTCGGCTTCGGGAATGCCGAGCGCCATCAATTTACCAGCCACGGCATAGGTGGTCGCCGTGGTTGCCAACAGCGGAACGCCTTCCTCGATGGCGCGTACGATCGTATCGTTTGGCACGTGACTGCCTTCAGTCACGATCACACCAGCCAGATTGAGCATGCTGCCAACGGCGACTACGTTGGGGTGGGTCTGCAAGGTGATCCACAAGGTGCCCGCACGGGCGCGTGCCATGACACAGCTCAACAAATCGGCTGCGTAACCGGTACTCACACCACCGTCGAGTGACACATCCGGGGTGAGTACTTCCAACTCGAGCAAGTTGACGATATCAACCAGGCGCATGTGTGATCTCCATTCTTCTGACCGGGTCCATACCCGCCTTCCGGGTCATTGGACCGCGGTGGCGTTTCAGGCGGGCCGGTCGGCGGTACCATGGTGTATATCGAAGCGCATCGTCAGGCGGGTGCCCATGCCGCGCGCTGACTGCAAATCGACGGCGTCCGCATACCGTTTGATATTGGTGAGCCCCATGCCGGCGCCAAAACCGAGCTCGCGTACCCAGTCGGGTGCGGTCGTGAAGCCGGGTGTAAATGCCGACGTCACATCGTGAATGCCAGGACCGTCATCTTCGGCAACCAGCGTAATCTGCTGGGGGTGTATTTCAGCGCGCAGCTCGCCGCCGTGGGCGGCATGGATGACCAGGTTCATTTCGGCCTCGTAGGCCGAAACGGCCACACGGCGCAGCAGGCGGGGATTGGCGCCGAGATGATCGAGGGCGCGTTTCAGCTTGCTGGAGGCCTGCCCACCACGTTCGAAATCGAGGGGTACCACCTGGTAACGCAGCACCAGGCTGGTTTGATCGGAGACGATGTCTTCGAAGATGTGACTGGCGCGATAGCGGCGCATCTCTTCCGCCTGGTAACGTTGGCCCAGGGCCCGCACCAGGCCGCGGGTGATGTCACTCCCCGTCACGATACCGACCAGGCGACCTTCGTTGTCGAGCACGGGCAGGCGGCCGTACCCGTACTGGGCAAAAAGTTTGACCGCTTTGACCGCCAGGTCATCCGCACGGACACTCATGACGGTGCGGCTCATGCGTATGCTCACGCGGTCGCTGCGGCGTTGTTCATCGAGGGCTTTGATCAGGTCTTCCAGGCTGACGATGCCTACCAGACGGTCGTTCTGCACGACGGGCACGCCGCCAATCCGCCGCACACGCAGCAGTTCCATGAGCTCGGCCATGGTGGCGTCCGGCGTAATCGTAGCGACGTTGGTGGTCATCACCTCGCGCACGCGCAGCTCGTAGACGAGTTCATGGGCGGGTGTGAGCTCGGTCGTATCGGCGGCGTCCGCGGCGGCATCGGTGGTCATGTGAGGGCAGCCAGGCGATTGTTGGGCAGCCCGGCCCCGTAGAGCAGGCCGCAGGCCTCGTACATGCTGTGGTGGCATGACACGAGCGGGATGCCGAGTTCATCTGCTAACTCGATCGTCACGGGTGGGGGGCGTTTACCCCGCACAAAGACGATGGCGGTGATATTGGCCATTTCGGCCGTACGTACTACCTGCTGGTTGGTGAGCCCGCTCAAGAGCAGGCTGTTGCCGTCGGTTGTGAAGGCCAGGACGTCGCTCATCAGATCAGCGGCGCCGCCGGAGTAGATTTCCAGGTCCGGATCATAGATACGGGTCAACACGGTCCCGTGCAGTGTGTACACTACGTCATGTAAACGCATAAGTTGAGTTATTACACCTCTACCGTCGTGTCGCGCCGGGCGCGCACCAGGAGAATAGGGACCGGCGCGTTGCGCAGCAGGCGGTCAGCCACGCTGCCAAAGACCCAGCGATTGACCCCCGAGCGGCCATGGGTCGTCATGACGATCAAGTCGGCCCCGATCTCGGCTGCACAGTCGAGTATCTCGTCGGTCGGATTGCCATGGCGCAGCTCACAGGTGGCTGTGGCACCCCACGCGGCCACCCGCTCGGCCAGGTTGCCCAGGTACGATCGCAGGTCTTTTTCGATGCGCTCGACATCGGTACGCGCGTCAGCGGCATAGTCGCGTGCCGGGAAGAACGGGTACAGATTGACCATCGTGACGGAATAGTCCTGCATGGACGGCGCCACCAGCAGCAGATGCACGCGCACGGTGGCCGCGACGTGGGCCAGCAGCGAATGCAGGTGAGGCAGTGCCTGCTCAGCAGCCGCTGAACCATCCAGCGGTACCAGGATCGTTTGGTACATGATTTCCTCACAACGGTCGTCTGGTAAGATTCTACCCGCTGTAGGCGGCTTGCGTTATGACCAGAATCATGTGGCATCGAATTTCAGTCAACTGCGAACTCCTCCGTCGGGGGCGTCGTGCCGCACCTGGGGGTGCGGCACTCCTCGCTGCTGAGTTTCTTGTAGAAATCATGAGGCCACTGGCCTCACGAGCAGCTTGGTAGGGAATACCGACCTGGAAACGGGGTGGAAATCGTCTCACCTGGCAGCGGACGATTCACCGGCGGTGCCGGCACGGGGTCAAAAAAAGCACCCGGTTGTTATGCACAACCGGGTGCCCGGTTGTTATGCACAACCGGGTGCCCGG